>NZ_APNF01000001.1:0-580686 GCF_040361235.1 Salinisphaera sp. S4-8
TGGCGAACAAGAACGCCCGCATTCTCTGGGCGCTGATGTACAGCGGCGACCGCTATCGCGCGGGCTGAGCCATGCGTGTGCACACGATCATCAAAGCCACACACAGCAATAGCCAAGGTCTGTGTATGCACTGACACCCGATCACGCGGTGCTCTGAATCGGTCACCGCCACGTGTCGGCAATCGCGACTGATGAACAACAGGTCAAACCGACGCCCTTGAAACGCCGACTAAGCCACAGGCCTGCGAGGCCGATAGGTCGATTGTGCGCTCGGGCGTACGAATACTCATCAAGGCCCGGCACCCAAGGATGTGCCAACACCGAGGCCGAATATACGGACGCCGCCTGCTCTGTTGATGATCGTGGTTGCTTACCGGAGCGGATCCATATACGGCTTAGGCCGTAAGCCGACACGCCTACCGTTCGAACGCTTGGCCCTGCGTCGAGGCGACCTTTTCGGCGTCGACGCGCCCGCTCTTCCAGATGACGCGCGGCCGATTCCACCTTAGCGGCGATCGACCTCGCAGCCGGTTCAGCGCGGCGGCCGTCCCCATGCTTTGACAAAGCCCGTTCGCTTGGGCCTTATGGTGCCAAAGGCTTTTCGCAAAAGGTTGCCATGCGGTTTCGACGCGCTTTTCCTGCCGAGCCGGCCCGCGGGCGGCGCAGGCGATGAACACCAGTGCTCGACGCGGCAAACAGACACCCCGCTGGCTGACCGGGCCGGCGCGGCAGCGCACCCGCTTCTGCGAGACGCCCGTCTTTCGCAAAGGCCTGTATGCGCTGGGTTCGCACAGCCACGCCTGGATGGTGCCCAACGGGTCCTGGGGCGAGACGAACACCGGGCTGGTGGTCTGCGGCAACCAGACCGTGCTCATCGATACCTGCTGGGACGTCCGCACGACCCAGGCCATGCTCGACGGCGCTTCGGATCTGCTGCGCGATGCGCCCATCGAGCACGTGATCAACAGCCATGCCGATGGCGACCACTGGTGGGGCAATCAGCTGCTGGCGGGCCGCCATATCATCGCCACCGATGCCTGTATCTCTCAAATGGACGAGCTCAAGCCGAACAGCTTGCGTGCTCTGTCCGCAGCCAGCCATGGACTCGAATTCGTGCCCGGCCTGGGGCCGTTTTCCCGCTACATGCGCGGGATGTTCGCGCCCTACGATTTTGCCGGCATACGGCTGACCTACCCCAACGACTCGTTCAGCGGGCGTCATACGCTCACGGTGAGCGGGGTAACGCTCGAACTCATCGAACTCGGCCCGGCCCATACCGAAGGCGACTATGCCGTATTCGTGCCCGACGAGCGCGTGGTGTATGCCGCCGATGTGCTGTTCGTGGGCGCTACGCCGCTGGCCTGGGCAGGGCCGATCGCGAACGTGACGGCCGGCCTCGAACGCCTGCTGGCACTCGAGGCCGATGTGTTCGTGCCGGGCCACGGGGCAATCGCGGACCGGGCCGACGTGCAGCAGGCACTCGATTACTGGGATTTCATTCAGAACGCGCTGTACGCGGAGAAGCAACGGGGCCGGTCGCCGCTCGAAGCGGCTCAGGCCGTGGCCGCAAGCGACACCTTCAAGCGCCAGCCGTTCGCCGGTTGGGACTCGCCGGAGCGCATCGTGACCAACGCCTTCACCCTGTATCGCGACTGGGGCGTGGCGTTACGCGATCTGCCCGAACCGCTGGGCCGGCTGAATATCCTGCGTCGCCAGGCCGATCTGGCCCGGGCCATGCCGGGCGCCTGCCCGGCCTGCATGCATGGCGCCATGAAGGCGGCCTCACGACAGGCGTGAAGCCGCCTTAGTCCACGCGGTAGTTGGGCGCTTCCTTGACGATATGCACGTCGTGGACGTGCGATTCCTTCACGCCCGCCGCGGTGATCTGTACGAAACTCGGCTGGGTGCGCATCTCGCTGATGTTGTGGCAGCCGGTATAGCCCATGGCGGCGCGCAGCCCGCCAATCAGCTGGTGGACGATGCCGCCCACCGGGCCCTTGTAGGGCACGCGGCCTTCGATGCCTTCGGGCACGAGCTTCTGAATTTCTTCGGACGGGTCCTGGAAGTAGCGATCGGCCGAGCCGGAATCACCGCTCATCGCGCCCAGCGAGCCCATGCCGCGATAGGCCTTGTACGAGCGGCCCTGGTAGAGCTCGATATCGCCCGGCGCTTCTTCGGTGCCGGCGAACATACCGCCGATCATCACCGCATAGGCGCCGGCGGCGATCGCCTTGGCCAGATCGCCCGAATAGCGAATACCGCCATCGGCGATCAACGGCACATCCGTGCCTTCGAGCGCGGCCGCAACATTGGCCACCGCCGAAATCTGCGGCACGCCGATACCGGCCACGATACGCGTGGTACAGATCGAACCGGGGCCGATACCCACCTTGACCGCATCCACGCCGGCTTCGACCAGCGCTTTGGCGCCCTCGGCCGTGCCCACATTGCCGCCAATGATCTGCAGGTCACCAAAGCGCTGCTTGAGCTGGCGCACGGTATCCAGCACGCCGGAGGAATGGCCGTGGGCGGTATCCACCACCACGACGTCCACACCGGCTTCGGCCAGTGCCTGAACACGGGCAAAGGTTTCCGGGCCGGGGCCGACCGCCGCGCCTACGCGCAGGCTGCCCTGGGCATCCTTGCAGGCGTTGGGGAAGTCGGAGGACTTCTGGATGTCCTTGACGGTGATCATGCCGCGCAGCTCGAAGTCGTCGTTGACCACGAGCACCTTCTCGATGCGGTGCTGATGGAACAGCCCGAGGATTTCCTCGCGGTCCGCGCCTTCGCGCACGGTGACGAGTTTTTCCTTGGGCGTCATCACGCTGGTGACCGGCGCATCGAAACGGGTCTCGAAGCGAAGATCCCGGCTGGTGACAATACCCACCGGCACGCCCGCGTCGACCACCGGCACGCCGGAAATCCGGCTGCGACGGGTGAGTTCGAGTACTTCGCGGATGGTGGCATCGGGACCGACCGTGATCGGGTCCGAGATCACGCCGGATTCGTATTTCTTGACCGTTCGTACGTGCTGGGCCTGCACTTCCGGGGGCATCGATTTATGGATGATGCCAATACCGCCTTCCTGGGCCAGCGCGATCGCCAGACCTGCCTCGGTGACCGTATCCATCGCCGCCGACACCAGCGGCAGGTTGAGCGTGATGGTGCGGGTCAGACGCGTGGACAGGTCGACGTGGCGCGGCAGAACGTCGGAATAGGCGGGCTGGAGCAGGACGTCGTCGAACGTGAGGGCTTGCTCGCTGATTCTCAGGGACATAGGCTCGCCGGCAGTGGGCGGCTTTACGTGAGCCGTATCGCCGCCGCAAAGACCGCGGATTATAAAGCAAGACCCGCGCCTTTCATACACGCCAGGCACAGGCCGGGCCATGCTTTCGCGCCGGGTGGCATGGCGTACCGTCTGCGCGGGTCTGCTGCAGCGATTTTGCGCGATTGGCTTGCGCACAATGAACTGGCGCCGCCCTGCGCGGTCCATGCACCAACCGGGATGAACGATATTTCATGAGCCGCCCAGCCTCCGATTCGCGCATCGTTTTCAGCGTCAGCGAGCTGAACGCTTCCGTGCGTCAACTGCTCGAACACAGCTACGGCCTGCTCTGGGTGGAAGGCGAAATCTCCAATCTCGCGCGCCCGCGCTCGGGGCATATGTATTTCAGCCTCAAGGACGGCGATGCGCAGGTACGCGCAGCGCTGTTTCGCAACAAGGCACGGCTGATGCGTACGCCGCTGGCCGATGGCGATCTGGTGCGTGTACGCGCGCGTGTCAGCCTGTATGCGGCGCGTGGCGATTATCAGCTCATCGTCGAACATGTCGAACCCGCCGGCGACGGCGCGCTGCGTCGCGCCTTCGAACAGCTCAAGGCCAAACTGGATGCCGAAGGGCTGTTCGCGGCCGAGCGCAAGCGCGCCCTGCCCGCCACGCCCGCGCGTATCGGTGTCATCACCTCCGCCACCGGGGCGGCGATTCGTGACGTGCTGAGCGTGATCGCACGGCGCTTTCCGCTCGGCGCGGTACGTGTCTACCCGGTGCCGGTACAGGGCGACGCGGCGCCGCCGGCTATCGTTGATGCGCTGACCCGTGCCAGCGCACGCGCCGATTGCGACGTGTTGCTGCTGGTGCGCGGCGGCGGTTCGCTCGAGGACCTGTGGGCCTTTAACGACGAAAACGTCGCCCGCGCGATCGTGGCCAGCCGAATTCCGGTGATTTCGGGTGTGGGCCACGAAGTGGATGTGACCATCGCCGACTTCGCAGCCGATGTCCGTGCCGCCACGCCGTCGGCCGCGGCCGAGCTTGTCTGTCCGGATCTGAGCGCCTGGCAACAGACACTGCCGCGCCTGGCCGCGCAGCTCGAGCGCCGTATGGGCCTGCGGCTATCACAATCGCATCAGACACTGGCGACGCTGCAGGCGCGCCTGGCCCGCCAGCACCCACGCCGGCGTTTAGAAGTGCCGATGCAGCGTCTGGACGTGGCCGACCAGCGGCTGCAGCGCGCCCTGCACCAGCGCCTGGGGCGGGCGCGTGAGCGGCTCGTTGCACTGACCCAGCGCTTGCAGCGCGCTTCGCCGCAGCGCCAGCTTTCCAACCTGCAGAGCGCGCACGAAGCGCGTGTCAACCGCCTGCAGCGTGCCATGCAAAGACAGCTCGAACAGGCGGATTTACGCCTGCGCAATGCCGCCCGCGGCCTGCACGCGGTCAGCCCGTTACAAACGCTCGAACGCGGGTATGCTATCGCTCGCGACGACCATAACCATGTGCTGCGATCGGCCGATACACTCACCACGGGCGATGCCGTCCACGTGGTTCTGGCCAAAGGCCGGCTGGACTGCGAGGTGCGCGAAATCCATACCGGCTCGGAGGAACACGCACCCTGAGCCATGCCGCAGGGCCGGCGGCGCGTGACGCGAGGGGTACGCAAGCCGGCCGTACGACCACCACAACCCGACACACTAGATAAAGGGGTTCTCGATTTATGCTGCTACCTTCGCAGGCCGCGATTCGCGGCCGCTCCACCGTCGTCGCCGCGTTCGCGGCGGCATTGCTGCTACTGGGCGGCTGTGCCGGCCCGCGTATTGTCACGCCCGAACCACCGCCGATTCCCGACGGCGGCGCGGCCGTGCCCGAACAGAATGAAATCGTGCTCACCGACGGCACGCAACTCGTTGCCGACGCGCCCTGGGGCCGTATCAAGATCGAGGCCGGTCCGGGCCTGCGTCGTGTCTATACCTGGCGCGGCAATCGCCGTGGCGTAGTGCTCGAGCCGCGCGAAGAACGCTTTGCCGGCAGCATGGGCATCCATTTCGAAGGCACGCCCCCCGTGTGGGCGCCAGCCGACGGAATTACCAAGGTCGATCTCGAAGAAGGCCAGCGCCGCTTCGAAAATGTCGACGATGCCATGATCTGGATGCAGATCCGGCGCCTGCGCTACAGCTATACCAACGACGGTCTGGTCGTCGGCTGGAAACCCAATGGCGATACGCTGGAGGTCGAACTCTGGCAGTTTTATATCGACGGCAAGAAGCCCACCAGTCTGCCAGGCGCCGAAGACAGCCGGATCGCCCTCGGGCCGGTCGAAGTGGTGCCCCAGAAGATGACACCCCATCTGGTGTTCTCGGACGGCCATACCGAGCCCTATACCACCGAAACCGCGGCCAAGCATTCCGGCGCCCGCGCCGAGCGCACAGCCAGTACGGCCAGTACGGCGGCCATCTCCTGTAATTGGTTCCAGCGCACCTTTACCGATTGCAGTGAGCGAGCTGAAGCGGCGGCGAAAGCAAAAGCCCAGGCCGAAGCCGAGGCAAAAGCAAAAGCCGAGGCCGAGGCGGCAGCCGAAGCCGAGCGCGCTGCGGCGGCCGACGCGAAAACCCCGCCGCCGCCCGAGTATCCGTCGGCGACGATCAGCGGTAAGACGGTCAATATCCGCGCGGGATCGAGCACGAATTCCAAGGTGCTGTTCCAGGCCAAGGAAGGCGACGCGGTTGAAATCCTGAAAGCGGATAAAGGCTGGCGTTACGTGAAATTCGAAGACGACCGTAAAGGCTGGGTGGCTGACTTCCTGCTCAAGAAATAGCCAGAAAGTCATCGCACCGCCGCCAGCGCATCAGCCTGGCTGGCAGAAAAACCCGCGTCGCATGACGCGGGTTTTTTTTGCCAATGATCTGCGGGTCGAATCGTGCGTGAATGGGCGATTCGAATGCGTCGTGCGATGAGCCGACGCCCAGCGGGCGCTGGTGCACTTAGCAGTCTTAGCAGCCGCGCGCGTTATACCAACGCATCAGGCGCATCAACAGCGCCTTTCGACTGAGGCTTGTCGTCGATCCGCAGGCCGCGACTGCACGCAGCGACAGGCCCACACCATGCCCAAGCTGCGCAGCGCGAAGAGCCCTGTTAGCTCAAACGTGCCCGCCGCGGCATGCGCCGTATGCACGAGCGGTTTACTGTCTGGTTTGCGTCGGCAGAAATAGCTAGGCGTGCTGCCGCGGGCCGGTCGCGCACATGATTCACGCGCGCTTGAAGCGCCCGTCAGGAGCGTTTTCGTTTGCTGCCGCGTTGTACGTAGGGATTGTCGCTGTTCTTGAACACCAGATGGATCGGCGTGCCGAACAGGTCGAACTTTTCCCGGAAACGGCGCATGAGATAGCGCTTGTATTCGTCGGACAAGCGCTGGGTCTGGTTGCCGTGGATGACGATCGTCGGCGGGTTGCGCCCGCCCTGATGGGCATAGCGCAGTTTGATGCGTCGCCCGTGGATCGCCGGCGGCGAATGCGCTTCCACCGCGTCTTCGAGCGTGCGTGACAGCGCGTTCGTACTCAGTTCGGCAAACGCTGCCTTGTGCGAGGCCTGGATGGCGTCCATCAGATCCCGCAGGCCGGAGCCGTGCAGTGCAGAGATGAACAGCAACGGCAGATAATCGAAAGCACCGATACGTTTGACCAGTTCGGCGTGCAGTTTTTCGCGCTGCTTGGCTTCGAGCCCATCCCATTTATTGACCGCGATCACCGCCGCCCGGCCGCGCTCGACCGCCATGTTCAACAAACGAATATCCTGGGTCGACAGGCCGCTGGCGGCATCGAGCATGACGATGACGATCTGCGCGGCCTCCATGGCCTGCATGGCCTTGACCACGCTGACTTTCTCTACATCGTCGTCGATGCGCGCGCGGCGTCGGATACCGGCGGTATCGACGATCACATAGGGCTTGTCGTCGAAACTGAACTCGCTGGCCACGGCATCGCGGGTGGTGCCCGGCGCGTTCTGGGTGAGCATGCGCGTTTCGCCCAGCAGCCGGTTAACCAGCGTCGACTTGCCCGCATTCGGCCGGCCCAGCAGGGCCAGACGAATGGCATCGCGATGATGGGGCAGCACCTGGGCGCGCGGTGCCGGCAGATGATCGAATACATAAGCCAGCAGCAGCGATATGCGATCGCCATGGGTGGCCGACACCGCCCACGGGTCGCCAAACGCCAGCGCATGGAATTCGGCCACCGCGGTCGCACCCACCTGGCCTTCACTTTTGTTGACGACCACATGCACGGGCCGATCGATACGGCGCAACTGTTCGGCAATGGTTTCGTCGCCGGCCATCAGGCCCTGGCGCGCGTCGACCACGAACAGCACCACATCCGCCTCTTCGAGCGCGGCGCGGGTCTGGGCCAGCGCCTGGCTGTCGATATCCTCGTCATCTTGGCCGATACCGCCGGTATCCACCACGATATACCGCCGACCGTCATAGTTGGCGAAGCCGTAGTGGCGATCGCGGGTCACGCCCGGCTGATCGGCCACCAGCGCATCGCGGCTGCGCGTGAGCCGATTGAACAACGTCGACTTGCCCACGTTGGGCCGGCCGACCAGCGCAAGCACCGGCAGCACCGTCGGCGTCGGTGTTTCGCTGATCTGTTCGAAATCGGGTTCGTCGGTAGCGATGACTAGCGCTCGTCGCGGGGCGTAAAGGAAAGCAAGGCGACTTCGCCGTAGGCGCCCACCACGAGCACGCGATCGCCCACCACCAGCGGCTGCGAACGAATCGGCTCATCGAAAGGGCGTCCGCGCGCAATCACGCGGCCGTCATCCGACGACAGCCAGTGCACATAGCCATCGTAGTCGCCAACCACCAGATCACCGGCCAGCAGCGCCGGGCCGCTGAGCTTGCGGTACTTGAGCCCGTCCTGCTGCCAGCGCTCGCCGCCGGTCAGACGATTGATTGCCCAGACCACGCTGTTGCGGTCGACCGTATAGATATTGCGTTCATCCAGGGCCAGCGCATCTTCGGAGGCCACTTCATGGCGCCAGCGCACACGACCCGAGGTGGTCGACAGCGACGCCAGCTGCCCGCCGGCGCTCACCGCATAGAGTTCGTTATCGACCACCAGCGGATTGGCATCGATATCGACGATGCGCTCCAGCTCGGAGCGACCGCTGGGGAACGCCACTGTCTGCGACCAACGCTCTTCGCCCGTGGCGACATCCAGTGCGATCACGTTGCCGTTGTCCAGACCGGCATACACGGTATCGCCCACTAACACGGGCGAGGAGGTACCGCGCAGGGTCAGCGTGGGCACGTTGCGCTCGATCGTCCAACGGCGCTGGCCATTGGCCATGTCGAGGGCGATCAGGCGTCCGTCGAGCGTACGCACGATCGCCACCTGGTCGTTGGCGGCCGGGGCAGACAGGATTTCGCTATCCAGCGAGGCCGTCCATTCGCGTTCACCGGTAGCCGCCGACAACGCGACCACCTGGCCGTCGCGCGAGCCCAGCAACAACAGACCGCGGGCCAGCGACGGCCCGGAGATCAGACGGTCGCCGGTACGCGAGCGCCAGATCTTGCGCCCGGTGGCCAGATCCAGGGCCATGACGTAGCCGTCCTGGTTGCCCACATAGACCCGATCGCCATCGACGACCGGCACGAAACCGCTGACATAATCGCCCGCGCCCTCGCCTGCATCGGTCTTCCAGAGCGTGTCCATGCGATAGGCCGGCGCCTCGAGCGTGGTCAGCGGCGTCGGCTCGGCCACATTGGCGGATCCACCACAGGCGGTAAGCACCGCGCTGCTGGCGGCCAGCACAATCGCGGCCCCCGTGCTACGAAAGAAACGGTTGTGTCGTTGTTTCATGATGAAGCGCTGTTCGAGTCGGTCGGCGCGTCGGCGGCATCGGCCGGCGCGTTGTCGGCAATCTTGGTTTCGAGCGCACGGCTGGCGATATCCGCCGGCAGGCTTTCGAGCGCGATCTGATACGCCTTGTAGGCGCCTTCGCGATCACCGCGGGCAGCTAGAATATCGCCGCGTGCTTCGGCATAAAGCGCGTTGAACGCATCCGGATGCGCTTGATCGAGCAGTGCCAGGGCATCGTCGGGCTTGTCCTGGGTCCATAGCAGGCGCGCCATGCGTACCCGCGCGATATGCGCCACGCCTTCGTTGGCGGCATTTTCGCTGGCCCAGCCCAGCTGTTCGCGGGCCTTGTCGTAGTCCTGCTGCTCGACGTAGATGCCGGCCAGGCGCAAGGCCGCGTCGGCGGCATAGGGTGTACCGGCATAATCGGCTTTAAGCCGTGCCACGGCGTCGAGCGTGCTGTCGTCGACACTATCGCCAGCCAGGCCTTGTTCGACCTGCTGATAGACATCGGCGGCCTGGGTGGCCTGGCGCTGCTGATACCACTGCCAGCCCTGCCAGCCAACGATCACCGCCAGGCCGAGCACCACCCCGATCACCAGCGCCGAGCCGTTGCTCTCCCAGAAGCGTTTGAGGCCGTTCATCTCGTCGTTGTCGAATTCGGACATGCGTTGCGCTTTGCTTTGTTATTGGTCGAAGAACACGAAAAACTACAGACTCCGGATCGCCCGTGTCGTTCCCGGCTAGCCCGCGAGCAGCGCGGCGATCCGCGCGGCCGCGCCATCGATGGCCACGCGTTCCTGTTCACGGGCATCGGTGAGCGGCTTGATCTGGATTTCGTCGGCGGCGGCTTCATCGTCGCCGAAAATCAGCGCCAGCTGAGCCCCGCTCTTGTCGGCACGCTTGAACTGCGACTTCATGCTGCCGCCGCCGGCATGCACACGCAGGCGCAGATCGGGCAGCGCATCACGGAGCGCCTCAGCCAATGCCGGCACCCGCGCCGCGCTCGTTTCGCCGGTGTGAATGAGATAGACCTGCGGCTTGAGATCGTCCAGCGCCACGTTCTGATCGAGCATGAGCGCGATCAGACGTTCCACCCCGAGGGCAAAGCCCATGGCCGGCGTGGCACTGCCACCCAGCTGTTCGACCAGACCGTCGAAACGCCCGCCCGAGCAGACCGCATCCTGCGCGCCCAGATCGGGGGTGATCCACTCGAACACGGTACGGGTGTAGTAATCCAGCCCGCGTACGAGCCGCGGGTTGATGGTGTACTCGATGCCGAGCGCTTCCAGGCCCTGGCACAGTCCATCAAAATGCTCGGCCGACTCGGCGCCCAGATATTCGCGCAGCGTGGGCGCATTGGCCACCAGATCGGCCATGGCCGGGTTCTTGGTATCGAGAATACGCAACGGGTTGCGATCCAGGCGGCGCTTGCTGTCTTCGTCGAGCGTATCGAAGTGGGCGCTGAAATAGGCATGTAGCGCATCACGATAATCGGCGCGCTCGTCGGGCGTACCAAGGGTGTTGATTTCCAGGCGCATGCCGGTCACGCCCAAAGCCGCGAACAAGCGTGCGGCCATGGCGATCTGTTCGATATCCACATCGGGGCCGGTCTGGCCGAAGGCCTCGACACCGAACTGGTGGAACTGGCGATAGCGCCCCTTTTGCGGGCGCTCGTAGCGAAACATCGGCCCGGTGTACCACAGCCGTTGTGTGGCGTTGTGCAGCAGCCCGTGTTCGATACCGGCACGCACCGCACCCGCCGTGCCTTCCGGACGCAACGACAACGACTCGCCGCCGCGGTCCTCGAAGGTATACATCTCTTTTTCGACGATATCGGTGACTTCGCCTACGGCACGCTTGAACAGACCCGTACGCTCCATGATCGGCAGGCGGATCTGTTCGTAGCCGTAGCCGGCGAACACACGCGCGGCGACCCGCTCGAGCGTGGCCCAGGCGGCGTTGTCGGCCGGGAGGATGTCGTTCATCCCGCGGATGGACTGGATACGCTGGCTCATGAATCGAACGAACTTCTTAGCTGTCGCGGGCTTCGACGGTCAGTCGGGCGGTGCTGTTGCTGGTGGTCTGCGACTTGATATCGACATCCTCGCCGCCGATGGTCATGGAGACCCCCGGCGCATAACCGAGCGTGATCCGGTACGGCGCCTGGCCATCGAATTCGCGGCTGTCGCCGGCGTCGTAGATGCCGGTGAGCAAACGCGAGCCATTGGCATCGCGGATGTCCACCCAGGAGCGATCGGTAAAGGTCACCACCAGATGATTGGCGGCCACCTGCGGCTCGGGTGCCGCGGCCTGTTCGCGCTGGCGCCGCTCGGCCTCGCGGTCGATGCCGAGCGTGTCATTGACGTTACGTCCGCCCATGCGCTGGCCCGTGCTCGCCCCGGCGGCGGCCGCGCCGCTCTGACCGCTGGCGCTATTGCTCGAACCACTGCTGCCCGGCCCGGGCGAAACACGCAGGCTGGTGCCCGAATCGCGCGAACTGCGCGTCGAGCTCACCCCACCGCCGGTGGCGCTGCTGTTGCCGCTGCCGATAGTGGGCCGTTCGCCGCCTTCGGAAATGCCGGCGGTAACGCTGCCGCTGGCCGCGCCGTTTTCGTCGGGCATTTCGGCATCAGGCATGAAGATGAAGATCGCGCCGATCACCGCCAGCAGCACGACCAGACCGATCGCACCGAACGCGCGCCAGTTGGGCGGCGTCACGTCCTGGGGCACGACTTCCACCGCCGCCGGCTGGGCCGTGGGCGAGGATGTCTTCTTGCCGCCCCAGGCAGCGTAGGCAGCCATCATGCGCTCGGTGTCGATATCCAGCACCTTGGCGCACTGGCGATAGTACCCGCCAGCGAAAATGGGCTGCGAGAGCTCGTCGAACTGGTTGTTTTCCAGTGCATGGACGGCCTTCTCGGAAAGCTTCGTCTCTGCGCACAGATCCTCGACGGACCAGTCGTGGGCGAGACGCGCTTCGCGCAGCATTCCACCCGGCGACTGCATGTCCGAACGGCTCCGACCGGCGCGTTCGCCAATGCGTTCTTCGGAAGACTCTGTCGATTCGTTCATCAGCGCGATTGCTCCAGTTGGCGCAGCGACAACGTCGCACTCGGGTCGCGGGCGTTATGGCGCTCGACATAGACCGCAGCAGCGTCACGATCGCCCAGGGCGAGTTCGATGCGTGCCGCCAGCAACAGCTGCTCGGCATCGAGCTGGGCCACGGAATCGGCGCGCTCGTTGAACGCGCGGGCACGTAAAAAGTCGCCCTGTTCGAACATCAGCCGGGCCATGCCGGTCAGCGCGGTCAGTTGATCGGGATCCAGCGCCAGCGCTTGACGATAATGCTGCTCGGCGGCCTCGGCACGGCCCGCACGGTGCAGGCACAGCCCGGCGTTGGCCATGGCATCGGCCCGGCCGGGGTAGCGTTCGTTGCCGGCGGCGCGTTCGAAATAGCGCACCGCGCGGTCGACGTCGCCCTCCTTGCACAGAAACGCGGCATAGCTGTTATAGATGGCCGCGTTGGGTTGTAGCGCCAGCGTCTTTTCGTAGTAGCGACGCGCATCCTCGGTCTCACCGAGGCGATCGTTGACCACGGCCATGCCCCAGTTCGCCGTGGTGTTGCTACTGTCATACTTGAGTGCGCGCTGAAAACGCGACAAGGCGTTTTCGTTATCTTGCTTGCGCAGGAAATCGGCACCGAGGTTCGCGTTGGCCTCGGCCGCGCGCTGATTGTCCACTGCGTTGGCGCCACCGGCACAGCCAGCCAGCGCGACGAGCATGGACAGGAGCACGACAACCGCTCCCCAACGCAGCCTGCTCATACCGGTGTCGCCCGCTTGCTCTCGACCCGGATCGGCACATCACGAAAATGGCGTTTCTGCTTGCTGCGTACGCGGCCCACCAGCTGACCGCAGGCGGCGTCGATATCGTCGCCGCGGGTGCGTCGGACCGTGGTACGCAGACCCTTGTTGTGCAACATGTCCTGAAAACGGCGAATTCGAGCCTCGTCGGGCCGAGTATAGCCGCTGCCATCGAAGGCATTGAACGGAATCAGATTGATCTTGGCCGGCCGATCCGCCAACAGGCGTACCAGCGCACGCGCCTGTTCGGGGTTGTCGTTTACGCCGTTGAGCAGTACGTATTCATAAACCACGTGCGCCCGGCGCTGCTTGTCCTGAACATAGCGATCGCAGGCGCCCATGAGCTCGGCCAGCGGGTACTTGCGATTGATCGGCACGAGTTCGTCGCGCAGTTCGTCGGTTGGCGCATGCAGCGATACCGCCAGAGCCACGTCGACTTCTTCGCGCAGACGATCCATGAACGGCACCATACCCGAAGTCGAGACCGTAACCCGTCGTTTCGACAGGCCAAAGCCGTAATCGTCGAGCAGGATACGAATCGCCGGCACCACCGCGCGGTAGTTGGCCAGCGGCTCACCCATGCCCATGAACACGATATTGGATAACGCCCGTTCGCCGTGGACCAGCCCCTGGGCGCGCAGATCGTGCTCGGCCATCCAGACCTGGCCGACGATCTCGGCGGTGGTCAGGTTGCGATTGAGCCCCTGCTTGCCGGTGGCACAGAAGGAACAATCCAGCGCACAGCCGATTTGCGACGAGATACACAGCGTCGCCCGATCAGCTTCCGGGATGTACACCGCCTCGATGGCGTTGTCCGGATCCAGATCCTCGGTGACCGCGAGCAGCCACTTGCGAGTGCCATCGCTGGCTTTCTGTTCGCGGATCTTGGCCGGCGGGCGAATCTCGGCGATGTCGGGCAGACGCTCACGCAGCGCCTTGGACAAATCCGTCATCGCCGAGAAATCGGTCACGCCGCGGGCATAGATCCACTGCATGACCTGCTTGGCCCGAAACGCCGATTCGCCATGTTCACGAAAAAAGGCCGACATGGCCTCGCGATCCAGGCCGAACAGGTTCACGCGCGCGGTTTTCGCCGGCGTTGTGGCAGTGTCGGTGGTGTCGCTGACGATCGTACTCATGAGCGAATAGCGCGGTTGCGAACTAGCGCGGGCAGAGGCCGTCCTGCCCGAAGAAGAAAGCGATTTCCTGCTCGGCGGTTTCCGGCGCGTCCGAGCCGTGCACGGCGTTGGCGTCGATGGAATCGGCAAAGTCGCCACGGATGGTGCCGGCTTCGGCTTCCTTGGGGTTGGTCGCGCCCATCAGGTCGCGGTTCTTGGCGATGGCGTTTTCGCCTTCCAGCACCTGCACCATGACCGGGCCGGAAATCATGAACGACACCAGGTCGTTGAAAAAGCCACGCTCCGAGTGCACGGCATAGAACTTTTCCGCGTCCTCGCGGGACAGCTGAACCATGCGCGCGCCGATGATGCGCAGATCCGCTTTTTCGAAGCGAGAAAGAATCTCGCCGATCACGTTCTTGGCAACGGCATCGGGCTTGATGATGGACAGGGTGCGCTCAACGGCCATGGGGTCTCCCAATTAAAAACTTCGAAATCGCGTAGAAGATTGATTCACACCAGCAACAGGCTGGCGCGATAGCTAACCTCCCATTGTAGCGTTTCGAAGCGCGGCTTGTCAGGCGCGCGCCGCAGCGCACGACTAGACGGTAAACGACTCGCCGCAGCCGCAGGCGTTCTTGGCATGGGGATTTTCGAACCGGAACATGCGGTTAAGTCCTTCCGAGCGAAAATCCAGCGTGGTGCCCTGCAAGACCGGCATATGCTTGCGATCGACTACCACCTTGGCGCCATGGGCTTCGAAGACCTCGTCCTCGGCGCCAATATCGTCGGCATAGTCCATGGTGTACATATACCCGCTACAACCGGACTTGCGTACACCCACCCGCAAGCCGAGGCCACTGCCACGCTTGGCGAGCTGGCTTTTGATCCGTTCGGCCGCAGCCGCGGTCAGGGTTATCTGCTCGGGTTCGACTAGCGTTTCACTCATGGCGTCATCATCCCAGATAAACGAAGCGTTATTCCAGTGCACGCAACGCATCGGCCAGTGCATCGAGCACCAGCAGCGCGGCGTAGCGCTCGGCCGGGGCCAGCCCCAGCGCCTGTTCCAGATCGCGCCCGTCCAGGCAACGCGCCTGCGCGATCGTGCGCCCGGTGAGCTGCTCGCAGAGCCAGTCCGCACTGGCAATTGCCACCGGCGGGCCGAATGCGGCAAACGCGGCCGTGGCGATACGCGCGGCTGAGGCCTGGCCATCGACCGCGAGGTAGATGGCACAGCGCGCATCGGCGCCGGGCGTATCCGCGCGACCCATACCTTGCCATTGCATAATGACACAATCGGCAAGCGCGTGTCGCGGCGCGAGAAACCGCGCCTGCCAGGCAGGCGTTGGCGTAGCGCTCATGCGGCCTCCGCGATCGCGCGCAGACGCGTCACCTCGTCGATAAAACGCCGCGCGGCCTGATCGATCTGTTCGGGCGTGGTCGCCCCGCCCAGCGAAAAGCGGATACTCGCGCCCGCCTCGCGCGGCGTGCGGCCCATCGCCCGCAAGACGTAGGACGACTGGCCCTTGGCGGCGCTACAGGCCGCGCCCGAGGAAATCGCCAGCGCGGGCGTGCCCTCGGTCAGGCCCAGCAAGAGCGCGTCGCCGTGGATACCGGCCACGCTCACATTCAGAAACGGGGCGGCGGTATAGGCAGGCGCGCCATTGCGTACCACGCTATCGAGTTCGGCAAGCGCGTCCCATAGCCGATCGCGCAGTTCGCCCAGGCGTTGCTGTTCCGGGCGGCGCGTTGCCGCGACATGGGCGGCCGCCGCGCCAAAGCCGGCGATCTGGTGCGTGGCCAACGTACCGGAACGCAGCCCGCGCTGATGGCCGCCGCCATGCAGCTGCGCAGCGAGTCCGGTGCGCGGACGCACATACAGCGCACCGACACCTTTCGGCCCGCCGATCTTGTGAGCCGACAGCGACAGCAGGTCGATAGACATCGCCGCAACGTCGATCTCAAGCCGACCCAGACTCTGGGCGGCATCGACATGCAGGTACACGCCTCGCTCGGCACACAGTGAGCCGATGGCGGCGATATCCTGAATCACGCCGGTTTCGTTGTTCACATGCATGACCGAAACCAGGGTCGCCGCATCGTCGAGCGCGCTGGCCAGCGCATCGAGATCGATACGTCCCTCGGCATCGACCGCAAGCCGTGTAACCCGTGTGCCCTGCTTTTCCAGCCAGGCCAGCGTATCGAGTGTGGCGCTGTGTTCGGTGACCACGCTCACGATATGCGCCGGTGCGCCGGCGAAGGCGCTAACTCCCTTGAGCGCGAGGTTGATCGACTCGGTCGCCCCCGAAGTCCAGACCAGATCCTTGGGACGGGCGTTGATCAACGCGGCGAGCTGGTTCGCGGCGGTTTCGATGCACTGCGCGGCGACACGGCCCGGCCCGTGGGGCGAGGCGGGATTGGCATCGGCGTGCAACAGCGCATGCTGCATGGCCTCGATTACGCCCGGCGCCAGCGGCGCCGTTGCCGCATAGTCGAGATAGATCGCTTCGCCTGACGCGTTCATCCCAAGACAGAGGCGCTGATATTGCCCGGCATCACGCCGCCTCCGTCGGACAGACGGCCCAGGACAAGCAAAAACTGCTGAATGTCTTCCAGCGTATTCTGGGGCCCGAGACTGACCCGGATCGCACCGCGTGCGACCTCCGGCTCGATACCCATCGCCAGCAGCACCGGGCTCGGCTCGCCGGTGCCGGCAGCACAGGCCGACCCGGAGGATACGGCGATGCCCTCGCGATCGAGGAGCATGAGCAGGCCTTCACCGTCGTAGCCGGCCACCGCGAACTGGCTGGTATTGGGCAGCCGATCGGCCGCGGCCGAGAATCGGGTAATACCCGGCATGGCATCGAGCCCGATTTCCAGCTGATCGCGCAGTTCGCGCATATGCGCGATTTCGCCGGCGCGGTGGGCCTTAAGGCGTGCCGCGGCCGCGCCGAAGCCGACAATGCCCGCTACGTTGTAGCTACCCGAACGCAGCCCCTGCTCGTGGCCGCCGCCATGCACGAGCGGCGCCATATCCATATGTTTATCGACAATCAGCGCGCCCACGCCCTGCGGGCCCTGAATCTTGTGTGATGACAGGCTGGCGCAGTGCGCGCCGCTGGCTTGGAAATCGAAATCCAGCTTGCCCATCGCCTGGACGGCATCGGTATGCAGCCAAACGCCCGCGGCGCGCACGACGGCGGCGATCGCGGTCATATCCTGAAGCACGCCGGTTTCATTGTTGGCAACCATGATCGACACCAGCGCCACGTCGCCGGCGTCGAGCTGGCGCTCGAGATCGACGATATCGATACGGCCCTGGTCGTCGACCGCAATGCGATCAATCTGCCATCCGCTAAGTTCGAGCGACTCGGCGGCATCGGTAATCGCCGGATGTTCGATCGGCGAAATAAGCATGCGGGCGGGCTTGCGGGCCGCCGCGACGCCCTTGAGCGCCATGTTGTCGGCCTCGGTGCCGCCCGCGGTGAAAATCACCTGCGACGGATGCGCGTTCACGCACTCGGCTACCTGCGCACGGGCAGCGTCGACGGCCGCCCGCGCTTCGCGCCCGGCCCGATGCAGTGATGAGGCATTGCCGTGGCGCTCGGTCAGCCACGGCCGCATTGCCTCGAATACCTCGGGGTGTAGCGGCGTGGTCGCGTTGTGGTCGAAATAGATCGTCATAACGAAGCTCGTGCGCGCCGTCATCCAGCGCGCCGCTGGTCAGGCCTTATCGGTCTGGGATTCGGCCAGCTGTTCGGACAAGCGCTTGGTCAGCGCTTCCAGTTCGTCCTGGCGGCGTTCGAGCGAATCGATATGGTCGAGCATGGCATCGATGCCCGTGGCCACCGGGTCCGGCATATCCTGGGATACGCCGTAGGTGGAAAAGCCGATTCGATCCGCCGTCTCGCGGCGCCGGTCGGCGGGCGTGGCGTTCTTGCACTTGACCAGTTTCGCCGGCACACCCACGGCAGTGCAGCCGGGCGGTACTTCCTTGACCACCACGGCATTCGAGCCGATGCGTGCCCCGCTGCCCACGGTGAACGGGCCCAGCACCTTCGCCCCGGCACCGACCACCACGTCGTTTTCCAGCGTGGGGTGGCGCTTGCCGGGGTTCCAGCTGGTCCCGCCCAGGGTCACCCCCTGATAGAGCGTGACATCGTCGCCGATGACCGTGGTTTCGCCGATGACCACGCCAAAGCCGTGGTCGATGAAAAACCGCCGGCCAATGGTCACACCGGGGTGAATCTCGATGCCGGTCAGCCAGCGCGAGATATGCGACACAAAGCGCCCCAGCCAGGTCAGCCGGTGGGTCCAGCACCAGTGCGCCACGCGATGCCACCACAGGGCGTGCAGGCCCGGGTATGAAAAAATCACTTCCCAGACGCTGCGCGCAGCCGGATCGCGCTCGAAAATGGTGTGGATGTCCTCACGCATGCGCGAGATCATGAGATGCTCCGCGCCTCGAAGCGCCCGTCGATGGGTCGATGTGGGTGCATGCCGATATCCTCGTGCCGGTCGGGCATTGTTCCTGCGATATGCACTATTTCGGGTTTATCCGCTAAGGATCAAGTCCCCGCTCGTCGGTTGACTCGTTGTTGTTACGCACGGCCCCGCGCAGCGGTTGTCGACGCGGGTCCAGCGAACGCAGTGCACCGCGCAGGATATTGACCTCGATACGATCCGGCGCGGCCCGATTGAACAGCCGCCGCAGCCGGCGCATGAGATGCCCCGGATTGTCGGTATCCAGAAAACCGCTGGCCCCGAGTACCTCCTGCCAGTGGCCGTACAGGCCTTCCATATCCGCAGTGGTGACCGGTTCGTGCGCGGGCTCGGCCTCGGGGGTGTCGCCGGCGGCCATGCGCAGCTCGTAGGCCACTACCTGTACCGCCGCCGCGAGATTGAGCGAGCGATAGGCGGGATTGGTGGGCACCTGCAGGTGCAGCTGGCACAGATCCAGCTCCGCGTTTTCCAGCCCGCTGCGCTCACGCCCGAATACCAGCGCCACGTTCTGATCCCGCGCGAGTTCGATGGCTTTCACCGCCGCGCGGCGCGCATCCACGAGCGGCCAGTGCATATGGCGCCGACGCGCGCTCGCGCCGATCGCCAGCGTACAGTCGCCGATGGCCTGTTCCAGCGTGTCGTACACACGCGCCGCCTCGAGCACGTCGTCTGCGCCCGACGCACGCGCCTGCGCCTCGGGGTCGGGATAGCGTTCGGGGGCCACCAGCGCAAGGTCATGTAGACCCATGACTTTCATCGCCCGCGCGGCCGCACCGATATTGCCGGGATGCTGAGCCCCTACGAGCACGATACGCAGACGCGCCAGGCGGGATTCGTCAAATACCGCGGTTTCGTCCGGGGCAGCCGGCTCGCTCATGTTCGACTCTCGTATCAATACGGCGTGCAGATGGTACGCTACCCGGCTTTTCATGACTCGCCCGCGCGTACGTACGCCGGGTTCGATCAAGGATTTTTCGATGCAACCGTTGACCAACATCGCCGTCACCGCCGCCCGCCGGGCCGGTGGCGTGATTCTGGAGTACTACCGGCGCGGCGATACCGGCGAGGTTACCGCCAAGAGCGGTCGCAACGATTTCGTGACCGAGGCCGATCAGCGCGCCGAGAACACGATCATCGATACCATCAGTCGCGCCTATCCCGACCATGCCTTCATGGCCGAGGAGTCCGGCGAAAGCGGCGAGTCCGATACCGTGTGGATCATCGACCCGATCGACGGCACCGCCAACTTCATGGCCGGCATTCCGCATTTCTGTGTCTCGATCGCCTGTCAGATCAACGGCGTGATCGAACATGCCGTGGTCTACGATCCGGTCAAGGACGAGTTGTTCACCGCCGATCGCGGCGCCGGCGCCAGCCTGGACGGCAAGCGTATTCGCGTGACCCGCACCACGCGCCTGCGCCAGGCGCTGCTGGCCACCGGTTTTGCCTATCGCAAGAAGCAGGACATCGCCACCCACATGCCCGTGTTCAACCGACTGCTGTCGTCGAGCGCGGATATTCGCCGCGCCGGCTCCGCGGCACTCGATCTGGCCTATGTCGCCGCCGGGCGCCTGGATGGCTTCTGGGAAATGGGCCTTGCCCCATGGGACATGGCCGCGGGTCTGCTGCTGGTACGCGGCGCGGGCGGTATTGCCGGTGATATCAAGGATCAGGACCCACTCAAAACGGGCAATGTGATCGCCGCCAATCCCAAGCTCTATCCGCAGCTGATCGAAAAGATCGAACGCACCCCGCAGGGTGGCAGCTAGCTCGATAGTCTCGACGAGCGCATGATCGAACGTCGTTGAACAACACGAGGCGGGCCATGCGTTTCGGCTTTCTCATCTTCGATGGCGTGGAAGAACTGGACCTGCTCGGCCCGTGGGAACTCGTGGGCGTATGGGCCGAGTACTTCGACGGCCCGGGCGAACGTCTGCTCGTGGCCACCCAACCCGGCCCGGTTCGTTGCGCCAAGGGTCTGACGCTCACAGCCGACGTCGGCTTCGCAGATTGCCCGGTGCTCGACGTACTGCTGGTGCCCGGCGGACGCGGTACGCGCCGGGTGGTCGACGAAGCCGCGACCATCGCCTTCATCAGCGAATGTGCGAGCCAATGCCAGGCGCTGCTGTCGGTGTGTACCGGCGCCTTCCTGCTCCACCGGGCCGGCGTGCTCACCGGCTAACCCGCAACCACGCATTGGGCATCGCTCGATCGCCTGCGCGCGCTCGGGGACGTGGCTGTTCAGGAAACACGGTTCACCCACACAGGACACATCTGGACTTCCGCCGGGGTGTCGGCCGGCATGGACATGACGCTGGCCTTCATCGCCGACATCGCTGGCGAACGCACGGCCGGCGAAGTCCAGCGCTGGGCCGAGTATTATCCGGACGATCGGCGTTACGGGGATGCGCATCGGGCCAACGAATTGCCCGCTTATATCAAGGATTTCGAAGACGGCGAGTGAATCAAGCGCTGCGCAGGTTCGTTTGCGCGGCAAACCGTCATCAAATAGTTCCCAACGGTCGCTGCGCGATATCGCCGCGGCCAGGATCCCGAACCAGGCTGCATATGTTCTCGGGACGCACCGCCATTCTAGGACCACTCTTCCGACGTAATCGCATAGCGCTCGTGGTCGCGCCACTCGCCGTCGATCTTCAGATAGCGCGGCGAATAGCCTTCCAATCGAAAACCCAGTGACTTGACCAGACCGACAGAGCGCTCGTTGGCGGGTTGGATATTAGCCTCCAGTCGATGCAAGGCGTGGACGCCAAAACTGCGCGACACCACGACGGTCAAGGCGTTTTTCATAAGACCCTTGCCTTCGTTCGGGCTGGATGCGTAGTACCCGAGGTACGCAGATTGCAATGCGCCGCGCACAATTTCGTTCAGGTTGATACAGCCCACCAGCGTGCCGTTGCTGGCCATGGCCAGATAACTGCGATGCGTATCGCCTGCGTAGCGCTCCAGGTGCTTCGCGTATTTCTCTGGCGTGTCGGGCGGCGAAACCCAGCGCTTCAGGCCGGGTTGGCTGCGCCGGACAGCAGCCAGGAACGCCGACTGGTGCTCTTTGCCCGGGTGAAAGACCTCTATATCCATTTTCGTCACGATGAGCTACACGCGTATTCAGGACGTGTTTCGGTTGGGGAGGCAGCGGTTTACGGCAACTCGTGGCGAAATGTACATCGGGCGTAAAGCCCTAAATCTAACGGTCCGAGCCACGAGTCGCTGGGCACTCACGAGTTCATCGAAACCGAGGTTTCGCACTGCTGTGCGACTCCCTTTCGTTTGCTCGTCCAAACGAAAGGAAGCAAAGGAAAAGGCGCCCAGGTTACGCGTCGGCGCTACGCGCCGAACCACTGCGATGCTCAGGCCGAAGGGTGCGGCAAAAACTCGGGCGGCTTTGACCGCCCTCAAACACCTTGCCGCCCCGGCGCGGTGCGCCGGAAACCCTTCGGCCCTGTGCTTCTCGTTCGCTCCACACGGGGTGCGAATACAGGCGGCTAGCCCGTAGCGCGTCGCCCATACGACTATGTACTTGATACCGGGGCTGTGGCTGCGTTCTTGTCGGCTTACGCTTCGCTAAGCCGACCTACAAAAGCTGCAAGAGCTGCGTTCGCGCCGTGTGGTGGCGGTCGTAATCGGGCGCCTTCATTTGCGCTGTTGGCGTTTATTTGCGGACGTGTCTTGGAAGAACGAAGAGACGCGCGGCCCGGCCGCGACTCGACGCGCAACCTAGCGCGTCACCCGCGACGCCTTCTCGGCATCCTCTTCCTTGGGCGGGAACAGGTCCTGGCTGGTGATCTTGAGACGCAGGGCGAGCGCGCTGGCCACGAAGATCGAGGAATAGGTACCGATGAAGATGCCGATCAGCAGCGCAGTGGCGAAGCCGTGGATGACCTCGCCGCCCAGGAAGAACAGCGCCAGCAGGGTCAGAATGGTCGTGCCGGAGGTCATCAACGTACGCGACAGGGTCTGGTTGATGGAGGCATTGACCACTTCCACGGGCGTGGCCTTGCGCATGCGCCGGAAATTCTCGCGAATACGATCGAACACGACGATCGTGTCGTTGAGCGAGTAACCGATGACCGCGAGCAACGCAGCCAGTACGGTGAGATCGAAATCCAGATGGAACAGCGAGAATACGCCCAGCGTGATCAGCACGTCGTGCACGAGCGCCACTACCGCGCCGGTGGCCAGTTTCCAGTGGAAACGCACGATCACGTAGATGAGGATCGCGATCACCGTATACAGCAGCGCCAGGCCGCCCTTGTTAATCAGTTCGTCGCCGACCTGCGGGCCAACGAATTCCACCCGTCGTAGCTCCGCCGCGCTGTTTTCGGCCTGTAGCGATTGCATGACGCGGGTGCTCACATCCGAGCTATCGGCGCCCTCTTCGCTAGCCAGACGGATCATCACTGCATCGGATGAACCGAAATGCTGGACCGTGGCGCCCGGATAGCCACCGTCGTCGAGCGCGCCGCGAACCTCATCGAGGCCGACCGCCTGCGGATAACCGACCTCGATCACCACGCCGCCGGTGAAATCCACGCCGAACGAGAGTTTTTCCATCGAGAACGATACGAACGACACCAGAATCAGCAACGCTGAAAAAACGATGGCGTACTTGCCGTAGCTGATGAAGTCGATCGAGGTATTGGATTTGATCAGGCGCATTCGAGACTCGACTTGAGAGCAAAACGCAGGCGTGGCTCACGCATGCTAGATCGACAGTTTCTGTAACCGACGCCGACGACCGTAGACGAGATTGGCCATCGCACGGGTGCCGACGATCGCGGTGAACATCGAAGTGAGGATGCCCAGCGACAGGGTCACGGCAAAGCCCTTGATCGGGCCGGTGCCGAAACCGAACAGCACGATGGCGGCGATCAGCGTGGTGACGTTGGCGTCGGCAATCGATGAAAACGCCTTGTCGTAGCCGGACTTGATCGCCGACTGCGGCGTATTGCCGGCATCGAGTTCCTCACGTATTCGCTCGAAGATCAGTACGTTGGCGTCGACCGCCATACCCACGGTCAGCACGATGCCGGCAATACCCGGCAGCGTAAGCGTGGCCTGCAACAACGACAGCAGCGCGACGATGAGTACGAGATTCATCAAAAGGGCTGCGTTGGCGAACAGACCGAAACCGCGGTAATAGACCGCCATGAACACGATCACGAGCAGAAAGCCCACGATGACCGCCAGCCGGCCCTGGGCGATATTGTCGGCACCCAGGCTCGGGCCGATGGTGCGTTCTTCGACGATGTTCACCGGCGCGGCGAGCGCGCCGGCGCGCAGCAGCAGGGCCAGATCGTGGGCTTCGCCGCGTTCCAGGCCGGTGGTCTGGAAACGCTTGCCGAAGGCGCTGCGGATATTGGCCACGCTGATGACTTCTTCGACCTTCTTGCGCTCGCGGACTTCCTCGCCGTTCTCGTAGTGCGTGTCGATCCGGTTTTCGATGAACAGCACCGCCATCGGGTCGCCGACATGCGCCGAGGTGGTATCGAACATCTTGCTGGCGGCCTGACCGTCCAGGGTGACGAACACCGCCGGGCTACCGGTCTGCTGATCGAAACCCGAGGAGGCATCCACCAGCTGGTCGCCCGAGGCAATCACGTCGTCATCGAGCAGGATCGGCCGGCCGTCGCGGGTGTGATACAGCTCGGTGCCCGGCGGAATATTGCCGGTACGCTCGGCGGCCTGGGCATCCTGGCCTTGGGCGACCAGACGATATTCCAGTGTTGCCGTCTTGCCGAGCAACCGCTTGGCTTCGGCGGTGTCCTGAACGCCGGGCAACTCCACGACGATGCGCGAATCGCCCTGGCGCTGAACCAGGGGCTCGGCCACACCCAGCTCGTTGACACGATTACGCAGCGTGGTGAGGTTCTGCTGGAGCGCGAAGTCGGTAATGCGCTTTTGTTCGGTTTCCGTGAGCGTGGCAACAAGCGTGTTGTCGCTATTGGGCGCCTGATTGAAGTTCAGAACGCTGAACTCGCTGCCCAGCGCATCCCGGGCCTTGTCCATGGCCTGGGCATTGGGAAACTGCAGGCGCACCGCATCGCCATCGCGCGAGGCGCGACTGTAGCGAATCGATTCGTCGCGCAGGAAACGCGGAATATCGCGTGCGTAGCGGTCGTAGGTCTCATTGAAGACCGCTTCCATATCCACTTCGAGCAGGAAATGCACGCCGCCGCGCAGATCCAGGCCCAGCGCCATCGGCTCGGCGCCAAGCGCACGCAGCCAGTCCGGCGTGCTGGGCGCGAGGTTGAGCGCGATGGTGTAGTCGTCGCCGAGTTTGCGCTTGAGCACCCCGGCTGCACGCAGCTGGGCTTCGGTGTTCTTGTAGAGCGCGAGTAGACGCCCTTCTTCCAGGGTGATTTCTTCAGGCGCGACATCGGCATCGGTGAGCGTGGTCTTTACCCGCTGCACCAGCGCCGGGGTCGCGGCCTCACCGTCGGCGTCTGAAACCTGAACCGCCGGCTGTTCGCCGTAGATATTGGGCAGCGCATACAGCACACCCGCCGCCAGCACGAACAGCAGCAGGAGATATTTCCATAGTGGATAGCGATTCATAGGGCCCCGATGGACGGTCTACTCATGGCACCGGTGCCTCGTCACACCGGTGCAGCCGCGAAGATACGCGTTACAGCGAGTCCAGCGTGCCCTTGGGCACCACACTCGCCACGGCGTTCTTCTGAATACGGATCTCGACGCCTTCGGACACTTCGACGACGATGAAGTTTTCGCCGACCTGGCGAATCTTGCCGGCCACGCCGCCCGAGGTCACCACTTCGACGCCTTTGTCCAGGCTTTCGAGCAGTTTCTTGTGCTCTTTCTGGCGCTTCATCTGCGGCCGGATGATCATGAAATACATGAACACGAAGAACAGACCGACCATGATCAGCGTGGGAAGAATACCGCCGGCCTGGCCGCCGGACTGCGCATAGGCCGGCGAAATCAGAAAATCCATAGTTTACCTCGATTGAAAACGGGGTCTGGCGCGTGGGCGCGCCCGTTCGAGCGGCGTAGTATGCCACAGCATTCGCCGGTTTCAGGACACACGCGCGCCACAGCGGCCCAGGCTAGCTGCCGTAACCGAAATAGGCCGCCTGCGCAGTCCCCGCGCCCTCGGGGCCGGTAAAGAACTCGCGCATGAAGGCATCGTAACGATCGGCCTCGATCGCGGTGCGGATACGCTGCATGAGTTGCTGGTAGTAATACAGGTTGTGCCAGGTATTGAGCCGCGCGGCTAGAATTTCGCCGCAGCGATACAGATGGTGCAGATAGGCCCGGCTGTAGTTGCGGCAGGTCGGACAGCCACAGTTCGCATCCAGCGGTCCGGTATCGTGCTTGTGCACCGCGTTCTTTATCTTGACCACGCCCTCGGAGGTAAACAGATAGCCGTTGCGGGCGTTGCGCGTGGGCATCACACAATCGAACATGTCGATGCCGAACGATACTGCCGCCACCAGGTCCGAAGGCGTGCCGACGCCCATGAGATAACGCGGATAATCGGCCGGGGTGACCGGCAACACGCCTTCGAGCACCGCGGCCTTGTCGGCCCAGGCCTCGCCGACCGATACGCCGCCGATGGCATAGCCGTCGAAGCCGATATCCACGAGCGCGGCCATCGATTCGGCGCGCAGATCGGCAAACACACTGCCCTGGTTGATACCGAACAACAGGTTGCGGCTATCGCCGTGGGCGCCTCGACAGCGTGCTGCCCAGCGCATGGACAGCTGCATCGACGCCGCCGCATCCTGCTTGGGCACCGGGTAATCGGTGCATTCGTCCAGACACATGACGATATCGGAGTTCAGCGCATGCTGGACTTCGATCGAGCGCTCGGGCGACAGATACTGGCGCGATCCGTCGAGCGGCGAACGAAACGCGACGCCGTCCTCGGTGAGCTTTCGCATCTCGGCCAGACTCCAGACCTGAAAGCCGCCGGAGTCGGTGAGAATCGGTTTGTCCCAGTGCATGAAGCCATGCAGGCCGCCGTGCGCCTCGATAATCTCGGTACCCGGGCGCAGCATCAGATGATAGGTATTACCCAGCACGATCTGTGCGCCCAGGCTTTCGAGCTCCTCCGGCGTCATGCCCTTGACCGTGCCGTAGGTGCCCACGGGCATGAAGGTCGGCGTATCCACCACGCCGTGCGGCAGGGTCAGGCGCGCGCGACGCGCCGCACCGGATTGATTGAGATGTTCTAGGGACATGGCGGCGCAGTTTAGACACGCCAGGCCACGGCGTCGACGGCCAGCGCCACGGTAATCGTGAAATTGAGTCCGTACCCGCGCTGGCTCTACACTGACGCCTTTCGCCGCGCCCGCCAGGGATCAGATGTTCATCGTTCGTAAATCGGCCCCACGCCGGGCCTTGTCCGGCAGGGTGATCGCAACCGCGCTTGCCGTGTCGTTGCTCCTCGCCGCCGTTCCCGGCCAGGCCGCGTCCTATCTCGACTCCTTGCGCGCACTATCGCGTCAGGCCGATGTCAGTGCCATGGTCATTCGCCTGGATGACATGTCGGTCATCGACGAAATCAATGCCGATCAGCGGCTTACGCCAGCCTCTGTCAGCAAGCTCTACGCGGCCGCCGCCGCGCTCGAACAGTTCGGCCCGGCGCATCGCTTTACCAGCCGTTTTACCACCAACGGCAGCGTGTCCGGCAACGCCTTGAACGGCAATCTGATATTCGTGGGCGGCGGCGATCCGGCGCTCGACAACGCGCGCCTGTGGAGCCTGATTAATGGCCTGCGCGAACGCGGCATCTCGCGCGTGAATGGCGATCTGGTCGTCGATGACGGGCTATTCGGCAGCGTGCCCTGCCTGACCAAGGACCGCTGCAAGGCCCAGCGCGTGGCCTCGCATGCCTACAGTGCGCCGCTGTCCTCGGCCGGCGTGAATTTCGCCACGATTCAGACCAATGTCTATGCCGGCGAGCGCGCCGGCGACCCAGCCCGGGTCGAGTTGCTGCCGCGCGGGCTGTCGGGCTATCGCATCGCCAACGATGTGAGCACCGGCCTGCCCGGCACGCGCCCGAGTCTGAGTGTGTGGCGCACCTATGACGGCGGCCAGTCCACGCTGCATCTGCGTGGTTCGTTGCCCATGGGCACCGGGCCCTACAAGATTCATCGCGCGGTCACCGGCCCGGCCCAGGACACCGCGCGCGTGATCGCGGCCATGCTCCACGACATGGGCATCACGGTGACCGGCAATGTGCGCGTGCAGGGCAACATCGGCGGCACCACCACGCTCGCCCACGTGGAAAGCGACACGCTCGCCGAGCAGCTGATTCCGCTGATGGCCTATTCGAACAATTACATGGCGGATACGCTCACCCTCGATCTGGCGGCCGACAGCGGCTACAACCGTCCGCTGACCCTGCCGCTGGCCTCCCAGGCGCTGGAAGCCCTGGCCGATCGGGCGTTGCGTGAAAACTTCCCCATGCAGGCCGGGGCCGGCAGCGGTGCGGTGCTGGATAGCGGCAGCGGCCTGGCGGTGAGCAACAAGCTCTCGGCGCGCGATCTGGTGGCGCTGCTGTCGTATATGTATCGCCAGCCGTCGCTGTTTCCGGCTTTCTACGGCAGCATTCCGGTCCCGCTCTCGGCGCCCTCGCGCACGCTCAAGCAGGGCAATTTCGACTGGCTCACCCGAATCAACGCCAAGACCGGCACCTTGAGCGAACCGGTCACGGTGCGCGCGCTGGCGGGTTATTTCCGGCGGCAAAGTGGCGGCTACGGCGCCTTTGCCTTCGTGATCAACGGTACGTCCTCGCGCCCGTCGCTGAGTTATCGCCAGACCGTGACCGCGTATCAGACCGATATGGAGTCGATTCTGGCCGATTACTGAGCGCGCTCGCACCGCTGCGCATTGGTCACAGGCAGCGACAGCGGTATACTGCGCGCCGATCACCTGCCCGGGTGGCGGAACTGGTAGACGCGCCGGACTCAAAATCCGGTTCTGGCAACAGAGTGCGAGTTCGATTCTCGCCCCGGGCACCATCGCTTACGCACACACGTCTTCGATGTGTGCCGCCCCGATTGGCAGCTTTTGCGCGGCAATCGACGCGCTGGCCTCGAGCCGGCATCACGCCTGGCCGGGCCAATGCATTCCGATTTTTCGGCGCGCCGGGCACACACGGCATATCGGGCGATACCCGGCATGGACATACCCACCGCGATCGCAGGCTTTGCACTGGCTGCCGGGTTGATGACCCTCACGCCCGGCATCGACACCGCGCTGGTCCTGCGTACCGCCGCGGTGGAAACACCGCGCCGGGCACTGTGTGCGGCGTTTGGCATCGTCACCGGGCTATTCGTCTGGGGCCTCGTGACGGCCTTCGGTCTGGGCGCGTTGCTGGCGGTTTCCGAACTCGCCTATCGCACGCTGCAGTTCGTGGGCGCGGCCTATCTGCTATGGCTCGGCGCCGGCATGCTACGGCGCGCGTTCAACGGCACAAACGCGTCGCCCGAACCGGCGGCGACAGCCGGGCGCGCGCCGGCGCGCCAAGCTCGTAGCTGGCTGCTACGCGGACTGGGTTCGAATCTGCTCAACCCCAAGGTCGGCGTGTTCTACGTAAGCTTTCTGCCCCAGTTCATTCCGGATGGCGCCAATGTGATCGCCTTCAGCAGCGTGTTGGCGCTCATTCACGTGGCGCTGACCCTGGCCTGGTTCGTGCTGCTGATCGCCGCGACCCGACCGTTCGCCCGCGCCCTGGCAAGCCAGCGCGTCACGCGCATGCTCGACGGCATCGCGGGCGCGGTGCTGGTGGGTTTCGGCCTGCGGCTGGCGCTGTCACCGACGCGTTGAGCGCGGCCAGGTTTTCGCAACGCGCGCGGGCGGGGCTATACCGCCAGATCAGCAACCGGGCGACCTCGACCTTCATCGCTGTCGGGCCGCGGGAATAACGCCACGCCGACGGTAATCGGGCCAAGACGGCCGATGAACATCATGCCGATCACGATCCACTTGCCCGCGGTACCGAGCTCGCCGGTCGCCCCCAGACTCAGGCCGACCGTGCCGATGGCCGAGGCCGACTCGAACATGAGCACGAGAAAATCCTGGTCCTCGACGAGCATGAGCGCGGCCATGCCCACCACGAAGGCGCCGATATAGAACCCCGCCGCGGCCACCGCCATATGGATACGCCGCGCGCTGATCGTCTCGCCGAGCAGGCGGATGGACTCGCGCCCGGCCAGTGCACCGCGTACCGCGCCGTAGAAGATGGCGACCGTGGTCGATTTGATACCACCGCCGGTGCCCGAGGGCGACGCGCCCATGATCATGGCCACCAGTATCAACAGAATCGAAGCCGAGCCCAGATTGGCGATGGGCACGGTATCGAAACCCACCGTGGTCATGGCCGTCATGACCTGGAAAAACGCCGCCAGCAGCCGTTCCTTGAGCCCCAGTTCCGCCAGATGGGCATCGGTGAGCGCGATCGACACCGTACCGATCAAGGCCAGCCAGAACGTCACGCGCAGAATGATGCGCGAGGTCAGCGACGGCCCACGCCGCCGGCTGACCCAGCGCCACCAGTCGCTCATCACGATGAAGCCGATCGCGCCGAGATAACTCAGGGCCGCGACGACCAGCACAATGCCGGTATTGTCGCTATAGGCTTCCAGGCTGGTATCGAACAGGCTGAAGCCGGCGGTACAGAAGGCGGAAACCGAATGAAAGACACCGTTCCAGATCGCATCCGGCGTGCCGGCGGCGGCGAAAAGCAGGCTCAGCAACACCGCGCCCACACATTCGATGGTCAGGGTGAATATGACCACCGCGCGGATAAACGCGCCCACATTCATATCCCGCGGCAGAATGAAGGCCGTGCGCGCCACGCCCCGGTGCACAGGATCCAGGCGGTGGCGCAGCGCGAGCATTACGAACGAACCCAGCGTCATGTAGCCGATGCCGCCGAGCTGGATCAGGCCGAGAATGACCAGTTCGCCGAAAAAGCTGTAGCTACCCGACGGGCTGATCGACACCAGCCCGGTAGTCGACACCGCCGAGGTCGCGATGAACAGATGATCAAGCCAGTCCAGGCCCGCCTGCGCATGGGCCTGCGGCAGACACAGCAGGGCGAAGCCGCAGGCGACGTAGAAGGCGTAGCCCCACAAAACCAGCGTTACCGGACGACGGCGACGCAAAAACCCGGAAAGACGTAAAGGCAAGATTTGCAAGGAAACGAGTCACTCAAGCAAGCGAACGCCGATAATTGATCACAAACGACGAATGCGCGCTAGCCCGCTTTGCGTGCCACGCAGAATTAGTGCAAATACAACAGGTAATAGCCGCCAAAACCGGCCGCGACCAGCGCCAGCACAATCCAGAAATACTTGTTCGAAACGAACGCGAAAATGAACATCACGACCACGACGGCAAAACCGGCCATGAGCAGGCCTGACCAGCCGCCGCCTTGAATGACATCGATCCAGCCTCTGATTGCGTCCATCGCTTCCCCCGAGTGAAATCCACCCCGGCGAAGGCCGAGGTCTTTCGCCGATCTTATACAATGACGGGCTCGCCGCCGATAGGCGCCATGCCGTAACGACCTGACCGCCGCGATGCAGATTGACGATCAACTACTTGCCGATTGCCATGTCCTCGGCCAACTCGACCATGCCAGCGTGCTATTGCATCGCAACGCGGCCGTCGGCTGGCTGATTCTGGTCGTCGATACCGACGCAATCGACTGGCACCAGCTCGACGATGCGGAACATGCGCGGGTCAGTGCCCAGGTACGCGCCTTGTCGCGTTTCGTGGCTCACGAATTCGAAGCGGACAAGCTCAACGTGGCCACCCTCGGCAATCAGGTCGCCCAGATGCATATCCACATCATCGCCCGCCATCAAAACGACCCCTGCTGGCCGCGCCCGGTCTGGGGTAATCTTGACGAATCCCGCGATTACAGCGCGACCATGATCACCACGCTGCGCGATCGCCTAGTCGGCGAACTCGGCCTCGAGACTGCGGGGCTAGCATGAGCGAATCGAGTATCGAAACCCTGGAAATGCGCATCGCCTACCAGGACGCGACCATCGAACAGCTCAGCGATCTGGTCTATGCCCAGAGCCGCGAAATCGACCGCCTGCACGAGCGCTACCAGCAGCTCGAATCACGTATTGGCGCGCTGGCGGAATCCGAAGGCGGCGCCGTCCAGAACCTGGACGAAACGCCGCCTCACTATTAGTCAGGGAAGCTAGGGCGTGTCGTCATAAGATATGACGTCGCATTGCCCGCATCGGGCGTGTCAGGCAAGGCGCGGGCCGCCGAGCGTGGCCCGCCACGGTCAAGGTCCGCAACGCCGCATCGCGCGTCCGACGCGGGCAACCCGGGGGTCGGCGGCCAAGCCCCGGCAATCCGGCGCCATAGTCGATTTTCAGGGGCTCGCTCACGTGGCATGGCCACGCGACGCTCGCGATGCCTTGTCTTGCCGGCGCTTGGCTGCCGATGCGACGCCGTATCTTATGACGACACGCCCTGGGGCGCTAGAACTGGATACGGCCGCCGCCGCCCTGCTGGCCGCCGCCAAAGCCGCCCTGACCACCGCCGTAGCCGCCCTGGCCCGGCACCTGGATCTGCTGGCTTTGCTGGCGCTGCATTTCCTTGAGTTCTTCGATGGCGCGTTCGGCCGCGGCATTGACCGCGTCCGGGAACTGATCGATCGCAGCGCCCAGAGAATCGGCTTCCAGCTCGAACGACAGCGGCAGACTGCCGGCCGGGGTCATCAGGCTGGCCGAGCCTTCATAGCGCACAGCGCGTGAGCTGTCGTCGTCGCCGTCCTTGGTGACCGGAATCAGACGACGAATACTGCCGACCTTGAGGTCCGTAAAGGACTCTTCGCGATACATGCTGTCGGCATCGACCTTGATCTCGGGCATTTCGTTTTCGGCCATGACGGTTTCCTTGAACGTCAAAAACAATGACGACAAGGATAACAGCGTGCAGCTAGAAGGCTAAGCGCCGGGCCGAACTGCTCGGCTACTTGAGCGCCTCGGCGTTCTGGAAAGCCGAGCTGATGCGTGCCTGCAGCTCCTTCTTGAAGGCATCGCGCAGCTGCTCACGCGCGCGGGTGACGTCCCGACCCTGGACCAGGGTCTGCTGCAGGCCGTTGTAGATAGAAAACGTCTGCAGCCCGCCATCGCCTTCATTGGCGGTGCGCAGCAGTTCCGTGGAAGCAGCCACCGCCGCGGTCACGCCATCGTCTTCTTCCTGCTGATGCACGATATACATGATGCGCAGCACGCGTACGCCGGCCGGCAAGTCCTCGCCGGCCATGCGAATCGTGGCCTGGCGGGCATCGGCCAGGGCCTCGCGGGCGAGCGAGGTGACCAGCTCCTCGGGCAGCATGGAATAACGCGCATCGGCCACCGGCACGATATCGAGATAGACCGGGCGCGGCGGACGTTCGGCGCTAGTCTTGGGGGTCGCATCCTGTGTCTGCGCCTGGGCGAATGCGCTCGTGGCAAAGGCAAACACACACAGCGCCACACCGACCAGCCCGCGCCGGGCAAGCAAAAACCGAAGATTCATGGTCTTGATCTCACTATCGATAACGCGAAAAAACGTCAGCCGGTATTGCGCATGCCGGCGGCGATCGCGTTGATCGAGCGCAATACCGGGTCCAGCCAGATCCGATCGCCGCCTTCACGATAACGCGTGAGCGCGGTGATCTGAATATGGTTGAGCGGGTCGAGATAAGGCCGCCGCCGATCCAGCGAGCGCTTGAGCACCACGTCGTCGTCGAGCAATGCCGTCTCGCCCGTAATCGCGAGTATACGCGCGACCGCACGCTCGTATTCGGCCTTGATGGCATCGAATATGGCGTTATGTTCCGGCGCCAGCTCGGCATAGGCTGCGGCGATGCGCATATCGGCCTTGGACAGCGACATCTGCACGCTATCGATGATGGTGCGGAAATACGGCCAGTCGCGATACAGGGCCACCAGTTCGTCGTTGTCGATGCCGGCCTCGGCAAGCGCGGTGCCTACGCCGAGCCAGCCCGGCAGGGTGTGGCGCGACTGGGCCCAGGCAAATACCCAGGAAATGGCGCGAATCGAGGATTTGCCACGCACCGCCTTGCGATGGCCGGGGCGCGAGCCGATATTCAGCGCACCGATTTCGGCTGTGGGCGTGGCCGCATAGAAGTAATCGAAAAAACCATCGGTATCCTCGGTCAGGCGTCGATAAAAGGCCTCGCCGGTATCCGACAACGCGCCAGCCACCCGCGAATGGTCGGTATCGTCGGTGGCAAAGCCGCTGGCCTTGAGCGTACCGGTGATGCCGAGCGTGAGTTCGTGAATCGCGGTTTCCGGATTGCTGTACTTGGCGAAGATCATTTCGCCCTGCTCGGTGAACTTGATGCGCGAACGCACCGTGCCCGGGGGCTGCGAAACGATTGCCTGATGGGTGGGCCCGCCGCCGCGCCCGACCGTGCCGCCACGGCCATGAAACAGCAGACTGTCGACGTCGTGCTTGTCGCACACCGCCACTGCCAGCTGCTGGGCCTTATAGAGCTGCCAGCGCGAGGCCATGATGCCGCCGTCCTTGCAGGAGTCGGAATAGCCGAGCATGACTTCCTGGCGCCGCTTGCCATCGTCGCCCTGGGCTTCGAGAAACGCACGATAGGCCGGCTGGCCGAGCAGGCCATCGAGTACCGGTTCGATATGTTCGAGATCGGCCACCGTTTCGAACAACGGCGCGATCGCCAGCGGCGGCGTGGCCCCGCCCGGCTCATAGACGCCACTGGCGCGCATGAGCCACAGCAGAGCGAGCATATCCGAGACGTTGTGCGTCATCGAAATCACGTAGCTGCCAAAGGCATCCACGCCCAGCGTGCGGGTGAATTCGCGTACCACGGCCAGGCTGTCGAGCGTATCGCCCACCTCGCCCGAGACATCGACCCGGGCGATATCGGGCACATCCTCGCGCGCCAGTTCCGCAGCCAGCAGTTCGCTGCGGGAGGCGTCGTCGAGCGATTCGTAGTCTTCGCAGATATCCAGCGCGGCAAACAGCTCGTGCAGGCACTGGGTATGGCGGGTGGATTCTTCGCGCAGATCCAGCCGTGCGAGATGGAAACCGAAGGTCTGGACCAGACGCTGCAAGTCCTTGATTTCGTCATCGGCGATCGCCTCGTCGCCATGGCCGGCCAACGATTCGCGCATGACCCGGATTTCGTCGACCAGCTCGGCCGCGCTGGCATAAGCCACCGGGCTGCGCTCGCTGCGTTCGGCACGCAGGCGCAACTCGGTCTGCAACTGGTCGACCATGGCCGCGATACGCTGGCGCATGAGATAGAGCTTGCGCCGATAGGGCTCGGCCGCGAAGCGCTCGGCGCGTACGCCGGTATGCGCGGCGATACGCTGTTCGTCGTCGGCCAGGCGTTGCCAGAAGGCATCACTGGGGTTGCACCAGCGCGCCGAGAACGACAGCCGGCTGGCCAGATGATCGATCCGGCGCAGATATTCGGAGAGCACTTCGCGGGCCTGCATACGCAGCGCATAGCGGGTTTCGCGCGCAGTGACATAGGGGTTGCCGTCGCGGTCGCCGCCGATCCAGGAGCCGAAATCCAGCACCGTCGGCGGCTCGACGCGTTCGCCGTAGGCATTGGACAGCGCGCGTTCGAGGTTGCGATAGATCACCGGCACGCTGGCAAACAGCGAGGCCCGAAAGTAGTACAGGCCGTTGCGAATTTCGTCGGCGACCGTCGGGCGCGAGCCGCGCAGTTCCTCGGTTTTCCAGAGCACCTGAATGTTCTGGCGGATATGTTCTTCGACTTCGGCGTAGCGGCGTTCGTCCGGCTCGTCGAAGGCCAGCTCCCGAAACCATTCGAACAGTCGGCGCAGCGCATCCAGCACCGCCCGTGGCTTGGCCTCGGTGGGATGGGCGGTGAACACCGGCATGAACGACAGCCGCTCGAGGCGCGACAACGCTTCGTCCAGCCCCACGCCTTCGGCGGCCAGATCGGTAAAACTGCGATTGAACGAACCGATCCATTGCGGATTGCCGTCGGCCGCCAGCGCACGCCGGGTGCGGTGGGCATGCAGTTCTTCGAGCAGGTTGGCGAGATTGAAATAGATCGCGAACGCGCGCGTGACCTCGGTCATGGTTTCGGCGGGCAACTCGGCCACGAGCGCCTGCAGTTCGGCGCGTTTTTGCGCATCCTCATTTTCGCGCAGCGCGATATAGCCGCGCCGCAGCGTTTCCACGGTATCGAACACGCCTTCGCGCGCCTGCGAGCGCAGCACATCGCCCAGCAGCACGCCGGCCGCGCGTACCTGCGCTCGCAGGGCTTCATCGTGGGCGGCCACGTCGGTCGCGCTCATGGCCGGGTGTTTTTCATTGATCGACGGATTCATGTCTCAAGCCGTTGCATGGTTCGTGCCGATTCGCAGAATAGCAGCGCATCGATTGCGCCTCGTTGTCTGCTAATCTTGCGCGATGCCCAAGCCCATGACCTACTGCCCCAACTGCGGCGCGCCGACCGAATACAAGATTCCGCCGGGCGACGATCGCAAGCGCAATATCTGCACGGCGACCGGCGAGATCTTCTACGACAACCCGCGCAATGTGGTCGGCTGTATTGTCGAGCACGAGGACAAGATCCTCATGTGCCGCCGCGCGATCGAACCGCGGCTGGGTTTCTGGACGCTGCCGGCCGGCTTTCTCGAACTCGGCGAGACCATCTATCAGGGCGCGGCCCGCGAAACCCGCGAAGAAGCCCAGGCCGAGGTGCGCGACGCCGAGCTGTTCGCGATGATCGATGTCACCCATATCGGTCAGGTACATATCTTCTACCGCGCGCAACTGGCGGGCAGCCACTACGGCGCCGGCCCGGAAAGCCAGTTCGTGACCCTGCAAAGCGAAGACGAGATCGAATGGTCTCAGCTGGCCTTTCCCACCATCCATCGTGCGCTGAGCCACTATTTCGCCGATCGCGCGCGCGGGCGATTCGAACTGCATACCGACGATCTGGGCAGCGACGACTGGCGCCAGATGAATCTCGACCGGGTTGCGCGAACCGCGGCCTCTGGCGGCTGACCCAGATCAAGTAGCCGCGCGGTGATTCGCAGTCTAATGGCCGCGCGACGGCGATACCCACGTACCACGCGTGGGCACAACGCGACATCGGACAGCTGGTAAACTGTCGCGCATCTGAAGTTTTTTGTTACGAGGCCCGACCGCGATGACGTTCGTTGTCACCGAGAACTGCATCAAGTGCAAGTACACCGACTGCGTGGAAGTCTGCCCGGTCGACTGTTTTCACGAGGGGCCGAACTTTCTGGCCATCGATCCGGAAGAGTGCATCGACTGCACGCTTTGCGAGCCGGAATGCCCGGTGGAGGCGATTCTGTCGGAAGACGATCTGCCTGCCGATCAGGCCCACTTCCTCGAACTCAATGCCGAGCTCGCCGCCAAGTGGCCCGTGATCACCGAGATCAAGGACCCGCCGGCCGATGCCGATGAATGGGCCGACAAGCCGGACAAGCTCAAGCTGCTGGAGCGCTAGTTATCCTCCGGTGGCGCCCTCGCCGGCCTCGATGAGATCGATATAGGCGCCGTCGACGAGCGCTTCGTCGTCAATGGCCAGACGCCGCATCAGTTGTTCGGCTTCGGCGCGCCCCTGCGCGATTGATTCCTCGGCACCGAGCACGACCTCCAGTTCCATGTAGTCACCCAACCCGGTCACGTGGTCCAGGTGAATACGCGTGCGCCCGGCCATGAACAGTGTGCGGGTCTTGATTACCTCGCCACGTACGCCATTTGACCTTGCCAGCAGGCGGCGCATGCTCTGCGGGTCGCTGACCGGGCTGCGTTCGTAGTCGCAGGCTTTCGGCCCCGTCGCATCCGGTCGGCGGTAGACGATCAGCTCCGCCGAGGCGTCGGCAAAACATCTCAGTTTGAGCCGACCGTTCGCGCAGTTGAAGAAGATATCGTGCTGCTCGATCCGCCACGGCCCGGCATCGGCGATTTCGGCCACGCGTGTTTTCAGCGCATCGAGATCGGCGACCGCGGCCTTGATTTCGATATTGCGTGCCATCAGCCGCGTGGATGATGTTCGGCATGCAGCGCGGCCAGACGGGCCCGCGCGACGTGGGTATAGATCTGGGTGGTGGACAGATCGGAATGGCCGAGCAGCATCTGGACCGCGCGCAGATCGGCGCCGTGGTTGAGCAGGTGGGTGGCAAAGGCATGACGCAGGGCATGCGGCGATATGTCGTTTCGAATGCCGGCCTGCTCGGCATAGCCGCGAATGCGATACCAGACGTTCTGGCGGGTCATGCCCCCGCCGCGCCCGGTGACGAACAGGGCGTCGCTTTGTCTGGCGCCGAGCAGGATGCCGCGTGCTTCGCGCATATAGTGTTCCAGCCATTCGATCGCTGCCAGGCCCAGCGGCACCAGGCGTTCGCGCCCGCCCTTGCCGGTCACCCGAATCACGCCCTGACGCGTGTTGACCTGCGCACGCGTGGCCCCGACCAGTTCCGACACACGTAGCCCGGCGGCATACATGAGTTCGAGCATGGCGCGATCGCGCAGACCGATATCGCTATCGGTATCGGGGGCCGCCAGTAGCGCTTCGACATCCGCTTCGGTGAGGGTCTTGGGCAGGCGCCGGCCCTGGGCCGGCATATCGATCAGTGCGCTCGGGTCTTCGGCGATCACGTTGGCGCGTAGCTGGTAGCGATAGAACTGGCGCAGGCTCGACAACAGCCGGGCCGCGCTGCGCGGGCTCGAGCCGGGCGTGTTGCGCGCGGCCAGATAGGCCTGCAGATCGGCGCGCTGGACGTCGACGAGCGCTACGCGCCGATCCAGCCATTTCGCGAAATGCGCCAGATCGTTGCGATAGGCGCCCAGCGTGGCATCCGACAGACCCCGCTCGGCCCAGAGGCCGTCGATAAAGGATTCGATCACCCGGGCGGTGTCGTCGTCGAGGGCGTCGATAGCAGCCATGCCGCGTATAATAAACGGATTTTACCGTACGAGAGTTTGCATGGCCGACACCGCTGACAGCGCCGCGGGCCCACGCGCGCGCTACGACGCCGATCTGGCGCGCGACGATTTTCTGCGTGACCCTGCCCAGGAGAAAGCGGTCGACGCGCTGCAGTCGATCCACGACGCCCTGCTCGAAAACCCGACCACCAAACCGCTGTTCGGCAAGCCCAAGCGCAAGCCGGTCACCGGGCTCTATCTGTGGGGCGGCGTCGGTCGTGGCAAAACCTACCTGATGGACAGTTTCTTCGAAAACCTGCCCTTCGAGGAAAAATCGCGGCTGCATTTTCATCGCTTCATGCAGAAGGTGCACGAAGCGCGCAAGAAATATGCACACAAGTCCGACCCGCTCAAGCTCATCGCCAAGGAATGGGCCAGCGACCGCGTGTTGTGCTTCGACGAGTTCTTTGTCTCCGACGTGGCCGATGCCATGATTCTGGCGCGTTTGACCGAAGAACTGTTCGAGCGCGGCGTGACGCTCGTGACCACCTCCAACGTCGCGCCCGACGATCTCTACAAGGACGGCCTGCAGCGCGAGCGCTTCAAACCGGCCATCGAGCGCATCAAGCAATACTGCACGGTCATGCATCTCGACGACGGCACCGACTACCGTCTGGATCGTATCGACGCGGCGGCCACCTATCAGACCCCCACCGGCGAAGCCGCCGATGCGGTGCTCGCCAGCCATTTCGAACGCCTGGCGACCGGGCGCGATACCGAGGGCGGCAACGTCAAGATCCTGGGCCGCAAGATTCCCGTGCGCCGACGCGCCGACAGCGCGGTGTGGTTCGACTTCGAGGATCTGTGTCGCGGCAATCGCTCGGCCAACGACTACATCGAGATGGCGCGCGAATACTCGACCATCATGGTGTCGAACGTGCCCGTATTCGATGACAACGAAAACAACGCCGCCCGGCGCTTCATCAACGCCGTGGACGAATTCTACGACCGACGCGTGAACCTGTTCTGTACCGCCGAGGCCGAGCCGGACGATCTCTACCAGGGCACCCGCCTGGAATTCGAGTTCGAACGCACGGCCAGTCGCCTGCACGAAATGAGTTCCAGCGAATATCTCGGCGAGCCGCATCGCACCTGAGGCGCGGCCAGCTACGACGGTGTGTCAGCCGGGCTCGCGCCGGGCGATCATCGAGGTCGACACAAAGCTCATTACCACGACATCGTCCTGATTACGCGTTTCGACCTCGAACTGCACCAGCCCCATTTCGGGCCGCGATTCGGATACGCGCTTGCTGGCCACACGCACCTGCGCGATGAGTTGATCATCGGGATAGACTGGCTTGCGCCAGCGCAGGTTTTCGAAACCGGGTGAGCCGAGACTGGCCAGCGGCTCGTCGCGGCCGGTCATCATCAGCCGCATGGTCAGCGCTGCGGTATGCCAGCCGGAGGCCGCCAGCCGTCCGAAATAGGTATTCGCCGCGCCTTCGTCGCTCAAATGAAACGGTTGCGGATCGTAGCGTTTGGCAAAGGCGATCATCTCGTCGGCGCTGGCGCTGGTCGGGCCCAGTTCCACCGTGTCGCCGACCGCGAGGTCTTCGTAGTGAATCATGCCGTGGCTCCACTGGTATCGCGGCGGCCGAACAGGCCGTTCGAGGCGATCTCACAGACGACCTCGTCGTGCTGATTGAGCACTTCGAAGCGATTCTTCACCAGGCCCATTTCCGGCCGGCTTTCGAGCACGCGCTTGGATAGCGCCTGCTGGCGCACCGACAACGTATCGCCGGCATAGACGGGTTTGAGCCAGCGCACTTCATCCACGCCCGGCGAGCCCAACGAGGCCGCATCCAGCAGCAGGTGATCGACCAGCAGACGCATGAAAATCGCACAGGTCAAAAGCCCGGGCGCGGTCAGCGCGCCGTAGGGGCTGTCCTTGGCCGCTTCGGGGTCGGTATGAAACGGCAGCGGATCATAGGCCGTGGCGAATTCGATGATCTCAGCCTCGGTCACCTGATAGGCGCCGTAGCGTTCGGTCTCGCCAACCTCGAAATCTTCCCAGTAGCGCATACGTTCGATATCCGTCGATAAGGATCGCCGCACTATAACCAAGCCGCCCGCATCCGGCGACGCGGGCGGCGATGCGCTAGACCCGCTGGCGTGCCAGCTCGCCGTACAGGCCGGTCGCGCCGTTCAGCTCGGCGCCAGAGAAATCGGTGCCCTGCAAGTCGGCCCCGGTAAAGCGCGCGCCCGTGAGCATGGCATCCACGAACACCGCATCGCGCAGATTTGTATTGGACAGATCGGCCCCGGCCAACCATGCCCCATTCAGTTTGGCGCCGATCAGCGACGCCCCTTCCAGGCGCGTGTTTTCCAGCCGGGCGTTGCTCAGATCCGCGGCCGCCAGATTGGCGCCCGACAGATCCATGCCGGACAGGTCCAGATAGCTCAGATCATGGCCGGAAAAATCGGCCGGCTGCTCGGGCGTGGCCGCGTCCAGCTCGGCCTGCATCTCGTCGACCGTCAATTCGCCGGCCATGACACCGCCGGCATGCCCGATTACCAGGGCTGCGGAAAACAATATGGACAGCAGTCGTTTACTCATGGCCCTACCTCTGTTCGTGGGCTAAAGATGCAACGCGTTTTCGCGCGCACCATCGACGCATACACAAGGCTACGCCGGTATGCGTATGTCAGCTGAACAGCAGTGCGTGTTCCGTAACGCCTGCGTTAAAACGCTGTTTCAAGCGGTACGCGAGGCCGCCCGGTACGCCGCATTACCCGGATCGGCGCAGACGGTTTGCTGGTATAAGCCAACAAATATGGACGATCCGGGCATGCCAATGCGATGCTCGTCACCGGCGACTTACAACAAACAGACATGGCTAGAGGAGATCCCATGCAATCCACGATGATGGACCGCCCGCTGCTGCTCGACGACATTCTCGAGCGCGCGGGCACCCAGTTCGGCGATGTGGAAATCGTGACCCACATGCCGGACAAGAGCCTGTTTCGCTATACCTATGCCGATATGGTCAAGCGCGCCAAGCAGCTGGCCCAGGCACTGATCGAAGCCGGCATCAAGAACGGCGACCGGGTCGCGACCTTCTCCTGGAACACACACGCCCATCTGGAAGCCTATTTCGGTATTCCGATTACCGGCGCGGTCCTGCATACGCTCAACCTGCGCCTGCCACCGGACGATGTGGCCTGGATCGTCAACCATGCCGAAGATCGCATTCTGATCATCGACGACGTATTGCTGCCGCTCTACGAAAAATTCGCCGATCAGGTGAATTTCGAAAAGATTATCGTCGTGCCGCTGGCCGGCAAGCCGGTGCCCGACGGCATGATCGGCTACGAAGATTTCCTGGCCGGCGCCCAGGGCGAATTCGAATATCCGGAAAAAAGCGAATACGACGCCTGCGGCATGTGCTACACCTCGGGCACCACCGGCAAGCCCAAGGGCGTCGTCTATTCGCACCGCTCCAGCGTGCTGCATGCCATGGCCTCCGCCACGCCGGATACGCTGAATCTATCGTACAACGACGTGATTCTGCCGGTGGTACCGATGTTCCACGTCAACGCCTGGGGCCTGCCCTATGTATCGACGATGACGGGCGCCAAGCAGGTCTTTCCGGGTCCGCACATGGATGCGGAAAGCCTGCTCAAGGTCTATGAATCCGAACAGGTCAACGTCACGGCCGGCGTGCCGACGATCTGGATGGGCATCATCAACGCGCTGGATGCCGAGCCGAATCGTTGGAAGCTGCATCCGGAAATGCGCATGACCGTGGGCGGCTCGGCCGTGCCGGAAGCCATGATCCGGCGCTTCGACAAATACGGGCTCACCGTGATCCAGGCCTGGGGCATGACCGAAACCTCGCCGCTGGCCTCGGCCGCGCGCCTGAAACCCAAAATCCAGCAGCGCTCCGAAGACGAGCAATACGCGATTCGTGCGACCGCCGGCGCACCGGTGCCGTTCGTGGATACGCGTATCGTGGGCGATGAGGGCCAACCGCTGCCCTGGAACGGCAAGGAAATGGGCGAAATCCAGGTCCGTGGGCCGTGGATCACGGGCAGCTATTACCGGCTCGAAAACAGCGACGAGAAATTCACCGCCGACGGCTGGCTGCGCACCGGCGATATCGCCACCATCGACGAAGACGGCTATATCAACATCACCGACCGCACCAAGGACGTAATCAAGTCCGGTGGCGAGTGGATTTCCTCGGTCCAGCTGGAAAACGCCATCATGGGCCATGAAGACGTGGCCGAAGCGGCCGTCGTGGCCCAACCCGATGAAAAATGGGGCGAACGCCCGCTGGCTGCGGTGGTGGTGCGCGAAGGCCGCGAACTCTCGGCCGAAGACCTGTCCGCTTTCCTGCGCGAGCGCATGGAAAAATGGATGGTGCCGGAAAACTATGTCTTCGTGGACGAGATTCCGCGCACGTCCACGGGCAAATTCAGCAAGCTGGACCTGCGTCGGCAATTGCTCGAAAACGCCTGATCGACCGCTTTGCCGTCATTCATGCCCGGCCTGTGTTACAGGCCGGGCTTTTTTATGATCGTCTTGCGCTGCGTCCCAGCGCAATCAGCGCATCACCGCCATGTACGCCGGCCCGGGGCGGGCGCTGGCGGCCAAGGTGTTTGCCCGCATGACGGTTGACCCACGCAGCCGAACGGCCGAACGTGGGCTGTATGTTCGTTTTTTCTGGCCTCGTTCTGGAGCCCTAGCGCAATGCGTGTATTCGCCAACCCCGTCGGTTCCGGTTCACTCTGGTTCGATAATCTCACCACCGCCGAGGGCACGCCGGTCGCCTACGACCCGCAGGCCCGTGCCTTCGTGCCGATGCCGCCGTTCTGTATCAACCGCGAAGTCATCGGCTGTAACTGGATCGCGCCCGAGCAAGGGGCGTTCTGTCGCTCCTGTGCGATGACCGCGCTCGCGCCCGACCCAGCGATCGACGGTGCGATGGCGAACTGGGCCGAAACCGAAGCCGCCAAGCGCTGGACACTGGATAATCTCGGTCGCTGGCACTGGTTTCGCCCCGAGGACCCGGGCACACGCCCGGTGTTCCACATGCTCGCCGAAGACACCGCCCCGGTGCCCATGGGCCATGCCCAGGGCGTGGTGACGATCAGCGTGACCGAGGCCGACCCGGTGGTCCGTGCGACCCGTAGCCAGGCGCTCCAGGAGCGCTATCGGACCATGATCGGACATATGCGCCACGAGATCGCGCATATGCTGTGGTGGCGGCTGAGTCTGCGCGATGATTTCCTGGATGCATTTCGCGACATGTTCGGCGACGAACGCGCGGATTATCCCACCGCGCTGCAACGCCACTACGAAAACGGCCCGCCGCCGGATTGGTCGCTGCGTTTTCTGACCAGCTATGCATCGGCGCATCCGCATGAAGACTGGGCCGAAACCACTGCCCATCTACTGCACTTGACCGACATCACCGACAGCTTCATGGCCGCCGGGCTGTCCGCGCCCGAGCTGCCCGACCGCGGCTGGGATCCCTATGCAGAGCCGGATTCCGAGCGTCTGATTCATATCGCCGCCTCGCTTGCCATCGGCGTGAATCATGTCAATCGCTCGATGGGGCTGTCGGATCTGTATCCGTTCGCCCTTTCCGAGGCAGCACGGCGCAAGCTCGCGTTCGTACACGGCTGGCTGCGCCGCGGCGCGCAGGGGCTCTAAGCGCCTAGCACGGCGGCGCTGTGTTGGCGCGCTCGCCGTCAGCGCCGGGACAACGGTGTATGAGATTGACGTATTCGCTACTTCGTATATTCTATTTTCCATATATACGAATTTTCGAATACGATGGCTATACCCACCGATGTCCCGCGGGATCAAATCGCGGCCGAGGACTTCTTTCAGGCCCTCGCCGATAACACCCGGCTACGTTGCGTGATGCTTATCGCCCAGCACGGCGAATTGTGCGTTTGCGAGCTGGTACATGCGCTCGATCTGTCCCAACCCAAGATTTCGCGGCACCTGAAACTGCTGCGCGACGCCGGCGTAGTCGATGATCGGCGCGAACGGGTCTGGGTGTATTACCGCATCGGCAAACAACTGCCCGGCTGGGCACGCGAGGTCATTGCGGCCACTGCCCAGGCCAACACCCGAAGCGAACCTTTCATGCGCGATACACAACGGCTGGCCACCATGGCCGATCGACCCGGCGAACGTTGTAGCACCCCGCCCGTGACCGACCCCGCATGAATATTCTCTATGTATGCACCGGCAACAGCTGCCGCTCGCAAATGGCCGAAGGCTGGACCCGTCATCTGGGCGGCAATGAAATTGCCGTACGCTCGGCCGGTCTCGAGGCGCATGGGCTCAATCCGAACGCGGTGGCGGCGATGCAGGCAGCCGGCGTCGACATATCAGCGCAGACATCGTCGATTCTCGCCAGCGCGGATATCGACTGGGCCGATATCGTGGTCACGGTCTGTGGCCATGCCGACGAGCATTGCCCGCTGCTGCCAGCCGGCACACACAAGCACCACTGGGGCCTGGAAGATCCAGCCAAAGCCCAGGGCAGCCGCGCGCAGATCGCCGCGATCTTCGCGGCCAGCCGCGACGCTATCCAACAGCGCGTCGCAGGTCTGCTCGCGGAGCTGACCGACTGAGCCGCCCGGCCCCTTTTCAACGATGCATGCCCCGGGCGTGACGCGCCTGCCTGCGATCCAGGACTGTCATGACGATTCTTGCCGTTCTTATCTTTATTGCCACGCTCACGCTGGTCATCTGGCAGCCACGCGGTCTGGGCATCGGCTGGAGCGCGTCGGCCGGCGCGCTGGTGGCCCTGGCGACTGGCGTGGTCGATATCGGCGATATCGCCACCGTCTGGGGCATCGTCTGGAATGCCACCTTCACCTTTGTGGCCATCATCCTGATCAGTCTGGTGCTCGACGAAGCCGGCTTCTTTGAATGGGCCGCACTGCATGTCGCCCGGCGCGGCGACGGTCGCGGCCCGCGCCTGCTGGTGCTGGTGATGCTGCTGGGCGCGCTGGTTTCCGCCATTTTTGCCAATGACGGGGCTGCGCTCATCCTCACGCCAATCGTATTCGAAATGCTGCTGGCGCTGGGGTTTTCCGCCGGTGCGACCCTGGCCTTCGTCATGGCGGCCGGTTTCATCGCCGACACGGCAAGCCTGCCGCTGGTGATTTCCAACCTGGTGAATATCGTCTCGGCCGATTTCTTCGACCTGGATTTTGGCAGCTATGCCGCGGTGATGGCGCCGGTCTATATCGTCTCCGTCGCGGCTTCGATCGGGATCGTGTTCTGGTATTTCCGACGTGATATCCCGGCGCGCTTCGACCCCGGCCAATTACGCGAGCCGCGTGAGGCGATCAAGGACGCGACCGTATTCAAAGCCGGCTGGTGGGTACTCGGGCTGCTGCTGGTGGGCCTGTTCGCGGCCGAGCTCATCGGCGTGCCGGTGTGTGCGGTCGCCGCGCTCGGTGCGGCCGTCCTGCTCGGGCTTGCCCAGCGCGGCCCCGTGGTCGACAACATGAAAGTGATCCGCGGCGCCCCCTGGGATATCGTCGTGTTCTCGCTGGGCATGTATCTGGTCATCTACGGGCTGCAGAACGTCGGTCTGACCGCCCATCTGGCGGCTATTCTCGATAGGCTCGGCGGACAGTCACTATGGGTAGCGAGCGTCGGCACCGGCTTTCTCGCCGCTTTCCTGTCGTCGGTGATGAACAATATGCCGACCGTGCTGGTAGTCGCACTTTCAATCGATGCCAGCCATGTATCCGGCCTGGCCCAGCAAGCCATGATCTATGCCAACGTGGTCGGCAGCGACCTCGGGCCCAAGATCACCCCGATCGGCAGCCTGGCCACCCTGCTCTGGCTGCATGTACTCGCGCGCAAGGGGCTGACCATCGGCTGGGGCCAGTATTTTCGGATCGGCATCGTACTGACCGTGCCCGTGCTGTTGATCACGCTCAGCGCGCTGGCCGGCTGGCTGGCGCTGATCGCCGGCTGATCGCCCCGGGTGAACGCCCCCTCAAACAATCGTTTTCAGCAGCATGAATACGGCAATACAGATCATCGCCAACGCAAAGACGAACTGCAGCGCGGGCCCGGCCAGATAGCGCGAGAGACTGCGGCCACCGACCATGCCGATCAAGCCGCCAAGGACGAACAACGCGGTCAATGGCCAGTCGATCACACGTCCGGACACGATAGCCGAGGCAAGCCCCGACAGGCCCACGAGTGTGATCACCAGCAGCGATGTGGATACCGCGCGGTGAATGCCCATGGTGGTGATGAGCATTAACGCCGGCACGATGAGAAAGCCGCCGCCCACGCCGAAAAAACCCGACATCACACCGACCACCAGTCCGACCGCGACCAGCGCCGCACTACAGGGTGCATTCAGGCGCAGCCGGCCGTCGCGGCTGTAGCGACAGACCGTACCGGGGTCGTCATCGGCATCGGCCGCCGGGCGGGCGCGCACGACGCGCGTATCATCGCCCGCACGGCGCGCACTCATGAACATGCGCATGGCCACGACGAACATGACCGCCGCGAACAACGCCACGATCACTGTTTCGCTGACCCGGTCGCCCAGATGGACACCCAGCGGCGCACTTACCATGCCGGCGATCGCAAAGATCAACCCGGCACGCAATTCGATGAGCCCGCGCCAGCCCGCCTCGATCGCCCCGAAGGCAGCCGTGAACGCCACTGCGGCCAACGACACGGCAATCGCCGCGGGCGCGGCCAGACCCAGCCCATAAATGAGCAGCGGTACGGCGAATATCGACCCACCACCGCCGGTCAGCCCCAGCGCCAGGCCGATGAACACACCGAATAACACGCTCACAACAGGCGCTCCAATCGTTTGTTCGTAAAGAGCTTTATAACTTTAGCATCTATCTTTATTCTTTAACGAGATTATAGGCGCGTCTTGCGTATGTATGAAACGAAGCGGGCGGTTCGCAAGCAGGTAGTTTGTCCGCCAATGAACGCGAAGACACGCGAATAAGACGAACGATCGATCGCCCGAAGCCGGGGGCTGATATTCGCGACGCAAGCTGAACGGCGCACATCCTCGAGAACCGCATTGACTATTTCGACGTTCCGGCCCGCAGCGTTTTCACGGTTTGCGCGTTGGATATCGACTACGCACCGGCCGATAACACGCCACACAGCCACGCCGCGATAGCACGCGGATCGACGAGCGCTCGCCGCCGGCTTTTCTGCCGCTACGGCGAATGCGGCGCGGCCGGCGGTTTCGTGGCTCGCGTGACATCGACAGTCTCATAGCGGTGCCAAACGCAGAATTCGAGACCGCAAATTGATCTATATCCATTGCAGGGCCGATTTCCCTGATAACATTCCGGCGCTTTAACGCTATTTTTAATAACTTTTTTGAATTATTAAATAACCAAATCACAGGAATGACCGCCCCGCGTCACCCGCTTACCAGAAGATATCTGCCATGACCGAATCCTCGAATGCCCCGGCCAGCCACCACCGCGTCCTCGTTGCCGGCGGCGGAACTGCCGGCTTGTCCGTAGCCTCGGCGTTGCTGCGGCGGCATCCCGAACTCGATGTCAGCGTTATCGAGCCCAGTACCGATCATTACTACCAGCCGGGCTGGACACTGGTCGGCGGTGGCGATATGCCCCGACAACACACCCGGCGTGCCCAGGCCGACGTCATGCCCGAAGGCGCCGAGTGGATACACGACAAGATCGCGCGTTTCGAACCGGATCAGAATCGGGTGGTGCTGGCCAGCGGCGCACAGCACAGCTACGACGTGCTGGTGGTTGCGCTCGGCCTGCAACTGAACTGGGATGCGATCGACGGGCTTGCGGAAACGCTGGGGCGCAACGGCGTGACCTCGAATTATCATTACGACCACGCGCCCTATACCCATGAACTGGCGATGACACTCGCCGGGGGCCGGGCGCTGTTTACCCAACCGGCCATGCCCATCAAGTGCGCCGGCGCGCCGCAGAAGGCGCTCTACCTGACGGCCGACACGCTGCGCCGCCGCGGCGTGAATGCCACCCTCGAGTTCTACAATCAGGGCGCGAGCATGTTTGGCGTGCCGGTCTATGCACGCGAACTCGACAAGGTCATCGCCGGCTACGGAGCGACGCCTTATTTCGGTCACGACCTGATTGCTGTCGATGGCGAGCGTCGCCAGGCCACCTTCGCGACCGCCGAGGGCGAAGTCACACGGGATTTCGATATGCTCCATGTCGTGCCACCGCAGTCGGCGCCGGACGTCGTACGCAGCAGCCCGCTCGCCGGCGCGGCCGGCTGGGTGAGCGTGGATCGCCATAGCCTGTGCCACAACAGCTACGCCAATGTCTTCGCGCTGGGCGACTGCACCGATACACCCAATGCCAAGACCATGGCTGCGGTGCGCCGCCAGGTACCCACGGTGGTCGACGGTGTGCTGCATAAGCTCGACATGGGCGCCGATGCGCCGCGCTACGACGGCTACGGTGCCTGTCCGCTGACCGTCGAACATGGCCGCGTACTGCTTGCGGAATTTCGCTACGACCAGGAAGTGGTATCGAGCTTTCCGCTGGATCCGCGCCAGCCACGGCGCCTGCACTGGCTGTTCAAGCGTCACGTCTTTCCCATCATGTACTGGCAGATGATGCTGCGCGGCCATGACTGGCGCCGGCCGCATCCGCGTGCGTTATCCGAGCTGACGCAATAAACCACCGCACGAGTTCGCGCGCCGCACTGAGCGGCCGCGAAGTTCAAAAAACGGCGGTCAGGCGCCGCTGTTGTTTCTGATGGCGTTGAAAACAGCGGAGCACGGGCGCTGTTCGGGGAACGATCAAGGGCTGCCGGGGATTCGCCTAATCCATTACGGCGGCCCTGCTCGCCCACCAGGCCAATCGAGCATGCGCCCGTGCGACCGATCCATGCCACGGCGATAACCGGATGATTTTGCAAAACGCGAAGACGATTCGCATTTTTTCAAAAGTCACTTGGCCAATTGCAAAGAATTGCGCCCAAAACCGCCCCAAATGACACCCAGAACATGGCGCGATGTTTGCTCTGGTTGTAACCATACAACACCCAGAGGGCGTACAAATGAACCACCGGCCGGATTTCCTTATCGCAGGCGCTGCCAAGTCGGGCACAACCATTCTGCACGAATGGCTTGGCCTTCAGAACGACGTGTTCTTCCCGGTCGTCAAGGAGCCCCACTACTTCTGCTTCAAGGGCCTGAGTGCCGACTCGATCGGCCACGGTGTGGATGCCCAATACGCGGCACAAATGGCCTTCGACCCGCAGGCATACGAGCGGCTCTACGCCAACGCCGCAGCCGGCCAAGTCACCGGGGAAGCCTCGCCGGGCTATCTCTACTTCCCCGGCGTGGCGCGGGAGATTCATGATTTCAACCCGCAGACCAGGATTATCTGCATGCTGCGAAACCCGGTGGACCGGGCCTTTTCGCAGTTCATGCATCACGTACGCGACGGCTATGAAACGTTCCGAGACTTCGCAGCCGCGTTGGAAGTAGAAAACGAGCGCATCGAAAATGACGTCTGGTGGGGCTATCACTACCGCACGGGCGGCTTTTATGCCGAGCGGTTGAAAGAGTTTTTCGACCTCTTCCCCCGTAGCCAGATCAAAGTCGTTCTGTTCGACGACCTGATCCAGCAGCCGCAGGATGTTCTACAGCAGACGTGTGATTTTATCGGCGCGCGCTGCAACAGCTGGCCGGATCCCGGTAAGCAAACGAATGCGGCATCCGGCATGCAGCGTGTAGCACGATTCGCCTGGCAGGCGCGGCTGTCACATCAACATCGCGGGATGGGCCGCTTGATGAAAAAACTCGGCGTACAACCTACCGGTCGTATCTGCGGCATGGCCCCACCGCAACTGACCAGCCCCCTGCGCCAGCGTCTGCTTGAAGGCTATGAGACCGATATACGGACAACCGCGAAGCTGATCGATCGGGATCTGTCTCACTGGCTGCATTGACCGCGGGGTAGCGAAGTACAACGGCCGGCGCGATAGCCCCCCGCGTCGTGACCGCGGCAGCGGGCGGCAGGGCGTCGACGGGCGTGGCCGCTACCGGCCACGCCCATCGAAACATACGACCGTCACCGCGGATACGGCATGGCCACCGTATTCGCAGGCTGGCGCGGGTAAACCGCTACAGGTGCCGCTGCGCATCCACCGAATCGACAACCGCCGGCCCGGCCTGAATCATCGCGGCATACCCGCGTGCCTTGGGCAGGATCTGGTGCACATAGAAACGGGCACAGGCCTGACGGGCTTCGTAGAAATCGGACTCGTCGGTGCCGTTGTCCAGTGCGTTTTTCGCCACGTCCGCGATACGCGCGGCATACCAGCCACCGAACACGGTCCCGCAGAGCATGAGGTAGTTGAAGGCATTGGCCATGGCCGCATCGCGACCGGCTTCCAGCAGCGTATCGGTGGCGGTTTCGAGCAGCTCCAGCGCATCGGACAGTGCCGGGTGTTCGTTCGCACCCTCGGCGCTGCCATCGGCAGTGGCCCGAATATCGGCGATGAGTGCGCGCATGCCGCGACCTTCGTCGCGAATGAGCTTGCGCCCGACCAGGTCGATGGCCTGAATGCCGTTGGTGCCTTCATAGATGGGCGCGATACGCGCATCGCGCAGATACTGCGCCGCGCCGGTTTCTTCCACGAAGCCCATGCCGCCATGCACCTGAATACCGGTATTGGCGATATCCACACCCAGTTCCGTGCCCCAGGCCTTGACCACCGGGATCATGACATCGGCACGGGCCTGGGCGGCGGCGCGTTCTTCTTCGTTATCGCTGCGTTCGGCGATATCCAGGGCACTGGCCGAATCCAGACACATGGCACGCAGTACATCGGTCTGCGCGCGCATGGATAGCAGCATGCGTTTGACGTCGGCATGTTCGACGATGGCGCGCCCGCCCTGCTGGCGATCGCGGGCATATTCGAGCGCGCGCTGATAGGCGCGATCGGCGATGCCCAGGCCCTGTACACCCATGGCATGACGGGCCGCGTTCATCATCGTGAACATATGCGCCAGGCCCTTGTTTTCCTCGCCCACGAGATAGCCGAGCGCGCCCTTGCCATCCTCGCCAAAGCTCATGGTGCAGGTCGGGCAGGCATGAATGCCGAGTTTGTGCTCGACCGAGGCACAGCGCATGTCGTTGCGCTCACCGGGCTGGCCGTTTTCATCGAGAATGAATTTGGGCACCAGAAACAGTGAGATGCCTTTCACACCGGCGGGCGCATCCGGCAGGCGCGCGAGCACGAAATGGATGATGTTATCCGCCATGTCGTGCTCGCCCCAGGTGATATATATCTTCTGGCCGAACAGACGATAGGCGTCGCCATCGGGTTGCGCCTTGGTACGCACCTGGGCGAGATCGGAACCGGCCTGGGGCTCGGTCAGATCCATGCAGCCCGTCCATTCGCCGGTCACGAGCTTGTCGAGATAGGTCTGCTTGAGTTCGTCGTTGCCGTGGTTTTCCAGGGCTTCGACGGCACTGGCCGTCAGCAGCGGGCACAGCGCGAACGACATGTTGGCCGCGTTCCACATTTCCATGGCCGCCGCACCCAGCACCCGTGGCATGCCCATGCCGCCATGATCGGCCGAGCCGGTCAGGCCATTCCAGCCGCCTTCGACATACTGGCTATAGGCCGCACCAAAGCCCTCGGCCGCGACGATGCCGTCTTCGCTCCAGTGCACACCTTCCCGGTCGCCCGACCAGTTGAGCGGCGAGAGGACATCCGAGGCAAAGCGCGCGGCCTCGTCGAGTACGGCAGAGACGGTTTCCGGCTCGTAATCGTCGTAACCGGGTAGATCACGGATACGTTGGTCGTCGAGCACTTCGTTGAGTACGAAGAGCATATCGCGGGTGGGCGCACGGTATTCGGCCATGTTGGATCTCGCGGTTGAAACGAAAAGGTACGACGCGCAAGCCGTCGACCCGGAGGGGCATTCTAGGGAAGCTCTGCACAACCTGTCACGGTCGCGCCGGCGTGCTTTGCGCGTGATTGACAAGGAAGTGAGAGCGTAGCGTGCTCGTTGCACGGTAGCGAACACTGACGCCGATCAAGCGCGCACAAAGCCCCGGCCCGCAAGGGGTTCGGCCTCACAGACGCCGCGGCTGCGTTGCCAAGCTTGACCTGCCAATAAGGCAGGCGCTGCGCTTGGGCGCCTTGCCGCACCGTCTGTGAGGACTCGAACGCGATCCGCGAGAGGTTCTGCAGAGCTTCCCTAAGGGGAAAGCGCCATTACGGGCAGCCTGTCGGGTGTTTTGTATCGGCGCGATCTTGTGCACGACTTGATGCCGGCTGGTCGGTTTGCGCTAAGCTATACGTATTCGAACGTCTGGTTCGAGGCACGAACGGGGATGAAGACAACGCGCGCGTGGAGCGCGTGTTCGGCTGTGCGGGAACACATCTCGCTCGGCCTGTCGCTACCAGTATCCTTGCCCGCCGGTTGATCGGCGGTGTTGCCATGAGGCCGTGCCTTGCCCCGTAAAAGAACCATCATTTTCTCGCTTGGCCTTGCGTTGCTGCTCTACGTCACCCTGGTGGCGGGCATCGACGCCCAACGCACGTTCGCGGCCATGCGCCAGCTCGCGCTGCACTGGTGGCTGGCGATTCTGGCGCTGTCGCTGTTCAACTATGCGCTGCGTTTCGGGCGCTGGCACGGCTATCTGTACTGGCTGGGCGATCGCGTGGGACTGCTGCGCGACGGCGTGATCTATATCGCCGGCTTTGCGCTGACCACCACACCCGGCAAGGCCGGCGAAGGCATGCGATCGCTTTATCTGGCCCGCCACGGCGTGCCCTATGCCCATAGCCTGGCGGCCTTCTTTGCCGAACGCTTCATCGACCTGCTTGCGATCGCATTGCTGGCCACGCTCGTGCTGATCGCGTTTTCCAACTATATCTGGTGGGTGATCGTGCCGCTGGCCGTGCTCGCGGGTCTGCTGGTCGCCATTCGCCAGCGCCGTTTGCTCGTTTATATGCAGCAGCGCAGCGCCAACCCGCAGAGCAAACTCCAGAATGTGATCCACGGCGCGGTTTCGGCGTGGGATCAGGCATTTGCCCTGCTGGGACGCAAACCACTCTATGCCGGACTCGCGGTCGGCCTGGTCGCCTGGGCGGCCGAAGGCGTATCGCTATATGTCATCGCCCACGGCCTGGATATCGAGCTGGCGTTTTTCACTGCCATCGGCATCTATGCCGTGAGCATGCTCGTGGGCGCGCTGTCGTTCATTCCCGGCGGGCTGGGCAGTACCGAAGCCGTGATGGTGCTGCTGCTCAAGCTCTCGGGCGTGGATGCGACCACCGCCCTTGCCATCACCCTGATCGCCCGCGTGGCCACGCTGTGGTTTGCGGTCGTGCTCGGGCTGCTCAGTCTCGCCGCGATCGAACTCGACCGCCGGCGCGCGGTCTTGCCTGGCTAGCTGACGTGCAAAGCGCTCCACTTTACATAGGTTCTTGCGAATGAGTTCCCAGGCTTTTTCCGAATCATCCACCGACATTCCGATTGCCGATATTCCGCTGGTCGTCGATATCGACGGCACGCTGGTGCATTCCGACCTGCTGGTGGAATCGGCATTCGTGCTGGCCAAAAGCTCGCCGCAGAGTCTGGTGAAGCTGCCCGGGTGGCTGCGCGCCGGGCGCGCCACACTGAAGGCCAGAATTGCCGACCGCGCCGACCTGGGCATCGAACACCTGCCCTATAACCAGGCGTTGATCGACTATCTGAAAGAAGAAAAAGCCAAGGGCCGGCAACTGATTCTGGCGACGGCCGCCAACGAGAAATACGCCCATCAGGTCGCCGAACACCTGCAGCTTTTCGACGTGGTGCTCGCCAGCGACGCCCATACCAACCTCTCCGGGGCCGACAAACTGGCCGCGATCCGTAACGAAGTCGGCGATGTGCCCTTCGACTATGCCGGCGATCACGACGTCGACCACGCGATCTGGAAGCATGCGCGCAAGGCGGTGCTGGTCAATGCCAGCGACAAGCTCGAGCGCAGCGCGAACGCAACCTACGACGTCGGCGCGAGCTTTCCGCCGGAAAAGACCACCTGGCGGACCTGGACCAAGGCCCTGCGCGTGCACCAGTGGGCCAAGAACGTGTTGATTTTCGTGCCACTGCTGGCCGCGCATCAGTATGCGGATTTCGGCATGATCAGCATGGCCGTGCTGGCCTTCATCGCCTACAGCCTGCTCGCCTCGAGCGTGTATATCCTCAACGATCTGGTCGATCTCGGCGACGATCGCCAGCACCCGCGCAAGCGCGAGCGCCCGTTCGCCTCGGGGCGTATCCCCATCGCCCAGGGCGTGATGGCCATTCCTGTGCTGCTGGGCGCGGCCATCATGATCGCTGCATTCCTGCCGCCCTTCTTCTGGCTGGTACTGGCCTGTTATTACCTGGTCACACTCGCCTACTCGCTGGGCCTGAAACAGCTCGCGCTGATCGACGTGCTCACGCTCGCCGCGCTGTATACGCTGCGCATCATTGCCGGCGGCGCGGCCACCGGCATTCCGTTGTCGTTCTGGCTGCTGGCGCTGTCGATGTCGATCTTTTTGAGCCTGGCCATGGCCAAGCGCTGCACCGAGCTGCTGGTCATGGAAAAACACAGCGGTGATGCGCCGCTCGGGCGCGGTTATATTGCCGACGACCTGGCCCCGCTGCGCAGTCTGGGCACGGCGGCCGGCTATACCGCGGTGGTGATTCTGGCGCTGTATATCAACAGCCCGGATATCACCAACCACTACGAACATCCGGCCCGTATCTGGCTGCTGTGTCCAGTCGTGCTGTACTGGATCAGCCGGATCTGGCTCAAGACACTACGCGGGCAGATGCATGACGATCCGATCGTGTTCGCTGCCAAGGACAACGGCAGCCGTGTATGCGTGCTGCTCGGGGCGCTGATCATGTTCTCGGCGATCTGATCGATGGGTGCCGCGGTAATCGATAGGCTACGGCCATGAGCGCATCGAGCCATCCATCCTGGGGCCGCTATCCGGCCAGCCACCCGGCCCGCGTTCAGCGCCCGGGCGCGCGGCCGAGCGTATTGCCCGCCTCGGATACGCCGCTACTGGCCTATGGCAATGGCCGCAGCTACGGCGACAGCTGTCTGAACAACGACGGCACGCTGCTGGATATGGGCAACCTCGACCGGTTCATCGCCTTCGATCCGGCCACGGGCGTCATCGAATGCGAGGCGGGCGTACTGCTGGCCGATATTCTCGAACTCGTGGTCCCGCAGGGCTGGTTTCTACCGGTCACACCGGGCACCCAGTTCGTATCGGTAGGGGGCGCGATCGCCAACGATGTCCACGGCAAGAATCATCACATGGCCGGCACCTTCGGCTGTCATGTACGCGAACTGGAGCTGCTGCGCTCGGACGGCAGCACGCTCGTATGCACGCCGGACAACAATCCCGAGTGGTTCGCGGCCACCGTGGGCGGGCTGGGTCTGACCGGCCTGCTCACCCGTGCCACGATCGCGCTCAAGCGTATCGAAGGCCCTTACATGGACGTGGACACGCTGCGCTTTGCCAACCTGGATGAGTTCTTCCACCTGTCCGCAGCCTCGGATCGCGACTACGAATATACGGTCGCGTGGGTGGACTGCAGCGCGCGCGGTGCGAATCTCGGCCGCGGCTGGTTCATGCGGGCCAACCACAAGCCGGCGCTTGGCCAGCAGCCGGACCCGCGCAAGCGCGGCGGGCCGACGTTTCCTTTCGTCACCCCGGTGTCGATGATCAACCCGTTCACCCTGCGCCCGCTCAACACGCTCTATTTCCGGCGCAAGTTCAAGGCGCGCAGCCGCGACACCCAGCACTATCAGCCCTATTTCTATCCGCTGGACGGTATCAAGCACTGGAACCGTGCCTACGGGCCGAACGGTTTCCTGCAGTATCAGTGCGTGGTGCCGCATGCCAATGCGCGCGATGCCGTTGCGGAGCTGCTGGAACGCATCGCCGCCGCAGGCGCGGGGTCGTTCCTGTCGGTGCTCAAGGTATTCGGCGATGTGCCATCGCCCGGGCTGATGTCGTTTCCGCGCCCGGGCGTGACACTGGCGCTGGATTTTCCCAACCGCGGGCGCGAGACGTTCGCGCTGCTCGACGCGCTCGACGACATCGTGCGCGCAGCGGGCGGTGCGGTGTATCCGGCCAAGGATGCGCGCATGAGCGCAGCCGCGTTCGACGAGTATTTCCCCAATCTGGAACGTTTCAAGACCTTTGTGGACCCGGCGTTTTCCTCGAATTTCTGGCGACGCGTAACGGATCAGCACAATCATGGAAAATGAAAAGTCCGCAAATGAACGCCAATGAGCGCAAATACGTACCTTTTACTTACTCATCGACGCCCATCCGCGGCATCTGCGGATCATCGTCTTTTTATGTAGAAATCTCAGTTGATGGCTTGATTGCGCCTGTGGCTAAAAGCCTGCGGCTGTAAAGCATTTTCTTTTGCCTTATTTGCGCGTATTCGCGTTTATTTGCGGACAAAACGCTTCCTTGGACTCAGCCAGCTGAGTGTCTCACCCAATGCACGAACATCTTCGTCTTAAAAGTCGAGCGAGTGATATGCGAAAAATTCTGATCGTCGGCGCGACCTCGACCATCGCCGAACAGACCGCCCGTCGTTTCGCCGCCAGCGGCGATGCGCTGTTTCTGACCGGGCGCAATGAAGCCCGGCTGAAAGCCATCGCCGACGACCTGAAAGTGCGCGGCGCATCCAACGTCGCCACACAGGTCATGGATGCCGACGATCTGTCTGCCCACGCGCCGATGATCGATGCCGCCGAGGCCGCCCTCGGCGGCCTGGATACGGTGCTGGTGGCCTATGGCACCCTGCCCGACCAGCAGGCCTGCGCGGCCGATCCGGCCGCAGCCGTGGCCGCGTGGCATACCAATGCCGTCAGCGTGATTGCCCTACTCACCGATATCGCCAACCGCTTCGAACGCCAGGGCCACGGCACGATCGCCGCGATTTCGTCGGTGGCCGGCGATCGCGGCCGCGCGAGCAACTATGTCTACGGCAGCGCCAAGGCCGGTCTGAATGCGTTCATGGACGGCCTGCGTCATCGCCTGTTCAAGGCCGGCGTGCAGGTGGTGACCATTCGCCCCGGCATGGTCGACACGCCCATGACCGCCGACTTCGACAAGGGCCCGCTGTTCGCCAGCCCCGAGAAAGTAGGCAGCGATATTCACAAGGCCATCGAGAAAGGCACGGCGGTGTGCTACACACCCGGCTTCTGGCGTTTGATCATGACCATCATCACCGCGCTGCCGCGGGCGATCTTTCATCGCACCGGGCTTTAGGGATCAACGGTCCATGAAGAAAGACGCGTTTCATTATCCGTCGGACCATCCGGCACTCTGGCTGATCGGTATTTATGTGATATCGCGGCTGTGTTTCTTCGCCGCGGGCGTACGGTTCGACCTGGAGCCGATCGCGACCTCCTGGCAGCTACTCGATCCGATACTGCTGCGCGAAAACCTGGCCGAAAGCCTGTTCTATATGCCGGGCCAGCCGCCGCTGTACAACCTCGTCATCGGCCTCGTGCTCAAACTCGGCGACGATCCGCTCACGTTGACCATTGCGTTTCGTGCGCTCTACAGCGCGCTGGCCATTGCCAGCGTGCTACTGCTGTATTCGTTGGTGCGCAAGCTCACGGACAACGCGAAGCTGGCCTTCGGCGTAGCGACGCTGTTCATGCTCACCCCCGCGCTCGTACTCTACGAGGCGATTCCCTATTACACGCTGATGATTCTGGCGCTGCTGGGCGCCATCGCCTGGCTGTTTCATCTGTGCATGGAACGCTTCACCTTCGTGCGCGCGCTGGCACTGTTTTTCGCCATGGCCGCGTTGATCTATACGCGCTCCATGTTCCAGTGGCAGTGGTTCGTGGTGCTGGCCTTGTTCTGTGCGCTGGTGCTGCCAGGCTATCGCAAGGCCGTGTTCGCAGCAGCGCTCGTGCCGCTTGTGCTGGTGTTCGCCCTGTACGGCAAGAATCTGATGGTCACCGGCCATTTCGCCACCTCCGACTGGATGGGCATGAGTCTGTCCAAGCTCACGACCCTGGCCATCGACAAACCCGAGCGCGAGCGCATGGTCGCCGCCGGTACGCTCACTGACATGGCGCTAATGGATTTCCCCTTCAACACGCCCGAGGCGTATGCCGACATCTTCGACAAGGTCGAACCCACCGGCATCACCGTGCTCGATCAGAAGCGCAAGTCCACCGGACACGTGAACTACAACCATCTGGCCTATGCGGATGTGTCGGAACAGGCGCTGGCCGATGCCATCACTGCGGTGCGCATCCATCCCGAGGTCTATCTGCAATCGATGGGCACGGCGTGGCTGATGTTCATGCGCCCCTCCAGCGATTATCCGTTCCTGCAGGACAACCGGGCAGCGATCGAGCCCTACAGCCGCGCGTTTTCGCTGTTGCTGGCCGGCCAGCCGGCCTATCCCACCGAACCGAAATTTGATCTCGAAGACGGCCAGATCGGTATTCTGATTACGATCGGCTATGCGCTGGCCGTGCTCTACGGTCTGTTCGTGCTCGTTCGCTGTGCGATCAGGCGCCGGGTGAGCGCAGTCGATGCCACGCTGATCTTTCTGTGTCTCAACATCATGTACGTCAGCGTGATCGGCAACGCCTTCGAAGTGGACGAAAACCAGCGCTTTCGTTTTGCGGTGAACCCGTTTATCGCGGCCACACTGGCGGTGCTGGCCAGCCGGATCGTTGCCACGCTGCGCAGGCGCAGCTGACCCGCCCCAGCGCTTGCGGGCTTTCAATCCGCCTGCGTACCGAAAGTCGTTCGAATCCGACAGAAAACCGGTTTCAAACGCATGTACAGCCCGCGAAAGACATCACGATAGATCGTGTCGTAGGCCGCGATCGCGAGCGGATTGGGCACGAAATGCGCGCCCGCATGCACCATCGCCTGGACCGCGGCCGCATGGTCGGTATACCAGCCCAGGCCCACGGCCGTATTGATCGCCGCACCCAGCCCACTGGTTTCATGCGTATGCGCACGCTCGGCCGGCAGGCCGAATACATCGGCCAGAATCTGCATCGCCTGATCGGACTGGGAGCCACCGCCGGACACACGCAGGCAGGTGATCGGACTGTGGGTACGTTTTTCGATACGCTCGCGGCCTTCGCGCAGGGCGAATGCCAGGCCTTCGAGGATGGCGCGATAGACATGGGCCCGGGTGTGGGTATCGGTAAAGCCGATAATCGCGCCCCGTGCTTCCGGGCCGGGTATGCGCACGCCGGGCGACCAGGTCGGCAATACCACCAGGCCGTCGCTGCCGGGGCCGATCGGCGCGATGCGCTCGTCGAGCAGGGCCTCGGCGGCGCGCTGTTCGCGCGCGGCGGCATCCACGGTGTCCAGCGCGAATTCCTGCTTGAACCACGACACCAGCCAGAAACCGCGATAGATCTGGATCTCGTCGGTGAAATAGCCCGGCACTGCTGCCGGGTAGGCCGGCACGAAGCGTGTGACCTCCCGATAGACAGAGCGGCAGGTATTGATCGTGGCCGTGGTGCCCAGCGATACGCAGGCTGTCTGCGCATCGATTGCGCCACAGCCGAGCACCTCGCAGGCCTTGTCGGCACCAGCGCTGAATACGCCCAGCCCCGGCGCCAGGCCCAACGCACGTGCCGCTCCGTCGGTGAGCATGCCCAGCGGTTCGCCCGGCTCGACCAGTTCCGGCAATTGATCGCGTGCGATCGCCACCGCCCGCCATTTCCAGTCGAAGCGCGATGCCCAACGCCGGCGTTTGTAGTCGAACGGCAGATAGCCGACCTGGGCACTCACGCTGTCGCGCCAGAGGCCAGTCAGTCGGTGCACCAGATAACCTGATAGCAGCACGGCGCGGCGGGTTCGTCGATGCGCCTCGGGCGTGTGGGCGGCGCGCCAGTTCGCGGGGGCAGCACGCTGAAAACGATCGATGGTGCGGGTCAGCCCCAGCACGGCAAACAAGGTTCGCCACAGCCGCGGCAGGGCCGGCACTTGCGTCGCGCGTCGCTGGTCGAGCCAGGAAATCGCCGGACCGATGGGCTGGTCATCGGCATCCAGAAATACGCTGGTCGCACGTTGTGCGGTCAACGCCATGCCGGCAATGCGCGCGCCTATGTCGGGATGTTCGCGGTGCAGGGCCTTGCACGTCGCCACGATCGCATCCCAGAACACCGACGCCTGTTGTTCGGCATAGCCCGGCTCGGGGGCATGATACGGGGGCTCGATGGGACTCTGTATGCGGGCATGCAGTGTGCCGTGGCGATCGAATACCAGCGCGCGCACGCTCTGGGTGCCGACATCGATCGCCAGCAGCCGGTCGCGCGTGCTCATGCTGGCGCGTGCACCTGCTGCCAGTGCGCAAGATAGCGCTCGACTTCCGTATTCCAGCGCGTTGCGTCCCAGCCGAGCGTGTCGCGCACCAGCGATTCCAGAGCCGGCAGTTCGGCCAGCCCGCCCTCCGCGAGCAACAGCCCGGCCCGGGTGCGACGCAGCAACAGGTCATCGAGATGAACCACCGCTTCGTGCGCCAGCGCATAGCGCAGTTCGCGCCAGCGGTAGTCGGTCGCCCCCAGGCGCGTGTCGTCGTCGGGCCGAGAGGCCATCTGCGCAAATTCCGGCCCGTGCCGCACCGCGCCACGAGCGTGTTCGCCACCCTGCACGCCGTGAATGATGGGTGCCTTTTCATTACGCACGAAGCGCCGGCCGAGTGCGACGCCTACCTGTTCGAGCACATCGTTGGCGGTTACGCGAAAAGTGGTGAGTTTGCCGCCGGTGACGGTGATCAACCCTTTCTCGCGCTCGATCGCCGATTCGCGCGATTCCTCGGACGCCGAGGCGCCCGGCGCGCCGCGCACGATCGGGCGCACACCCGCGAAGCCGGAGAGCGCATCGGCTGCCTTTATATCGCGGCCGGGAAAATAATGGCGTGCCGCTTCGATCAGATAATCGGACTCGGCCGCGCTCATGCGCGGCGCCTCGTCCATCGACTGGTCGTGATCGAGATCGGTGGTACCGAACACGGTCGCCCCCTGCCAGGGAATGGCGAACAACGGCCGCCGATCGGTGGGGTGAAACAGCGTGATCGCGCGTGCCACCGGCAGCACATGAAACGGGAAGACAAAATGCGAACCGCGCAGCGGCCGCAGCTGGGCCGGGCCATCGACCTGGGCACGCAGGCGATCGCTCCAGGGCCCGGTCGCATTGACTACCACGCCGGCACGAATATCGAAGCCGTGCCCGGTTTCGCGATCACTAACCCGCGCGCCGACCACGGTATCGGCCTCGAACAGCAATTCGTCGGCGCGCACATAGTTGGCCGCCAGCGCGCCATGCGCGCGTGCTTCGATGAGCACGCGCAGGGTCAGGCGTACGTCGTCGGTGAGCGCGTCCCGATACACGAAGCCGCCCTTGAGGCCGTCGCTGTTCAGATACGGCATATGGCCACAGAACGCAGCCGGCTTCATGTAGTGCGAATAGCGCTTGTGCGCCATCAGATCGTAGACGCCCAGCGCGGCATACAGCGCCCAGCGGCCCGGCTTGTCATGCGCATAGACTGGCAGCATGAAATCCAGCGGCGACACGAGCCCCGGCAGATCGTGCATCAGGCGCTGGCGTTCCTGCACCGATTCACGGGTGAGCCGCCAGTCGCCGCTGGCCAGATAGCGCAGCCCGCCGTGCACGAGCTTGGACGACCAGCTCGACGTGCCGGACGCAAAGTCGTTCTGCTCGATCAGCGCCACGCGCAGGCCGGCCCTAGCGGCTTCCAGCGCCACCCCGGCGCCGGTGATACCGCCGCCGATCACGAGTACATCGAATGACTGCTCGGCGGCGGTTTCGAAATCCGATCGCCAGTGCTGGCTCCACATAGGCCTGCCTACCTCGAAACGAGTTTGTGCGGGTTCATCATGCCCTGTGGGTCGAGCTCGGCGAGCGCAGCGCGGATCAGGCCCAGGCCAGCCTCGCCCTTCTCGGCGCCCAGATACCGCGCGTGGTCGAATCCCACACCATGCTGATGGCTGATGGTGCCGCCACAGGCGACGATCGCCTCGCTCACAGCTTGCTTGAGTGCGCGCCAGCGCGCCATGTCGGTCGCGTAATCGCGCCCACGCCGCCAGACCACGGTCATGTAGATACTGCAGCCCGCCCCATAGACATGCGACAGATGGGCGAAGGCGAGCGCGCGCTCATCGAAACCCTGCAGCGCCAGATGGGCCGCCTGCTGCATCGCGGTCATGGTCGCAGTCGCCTGCGACCAGGGCACGGCTGTTTCCATGGTGTCGACCGCAAAACCGGCATCCCACAGCCCATTACGCAGATAGGCCCCGGCAAATCGGTTTTTCGCCCAGACGCGGCCCATGGCCGTGCCCACGTGCACCCCACCCGCATCCCGGGCCAGGGCCAGCGCATCCGCGCGTAGGCGGCGCGTGTCGCGCCGGCTGCCGGTGATGCCAATCATCATCACGGCCGGACGATCGCCGATACGACGCACGTTCAAATAACGGCGCAGCCAGGCGATGGCCGATTCGTGGCCCGCAATACGCAGCTGGGTATCGGTTTCCTCTTCGTTGGATACGCGCAGCATCGATACGGGCAACCCGGCCTGCGTCATCGCGCGGGCTGCCGCGAACGCGGCCTGCCAGTCGGCAAAGAACACGGCATGAAAGGATTCGCGCTCGGCGATCGGGGTGATATGCACTGTCGCCTCGGTCACGATACCCAGCCGGCCTTCGCTACCGAGCACCAGTTCGCGAAGATCCGGCCCGGCCGATGAAGCCACCTGGCCGCCGACCTCGAAATCCGTATTCGGGCAGGCCAGGCGTGCGCCGTGCAACAAACGCTCGATACGCCCGTAACGACGCGACTGCTGGCCGGCCGAACGGGTGACGACCCACCCGCCGAGCGTGGAATAGTCGAACGACTGCGGATAGTGGCCGAGCACGAAACCCTGCGCACGCAACTGGGCTTCGACCACCGGCCCGGCAGCACCCGCGCCAATACGCGCAATACGATCGTGCACATCGAGATCTAGCAGACGTGCACAAGCACTCATATCCACGCTGACTACCGGCCGGCCGTCGTCGACCACCTTCAAATGGCCGACCACGCTGGTGCCACCGCCATAAGGAATGACCACGGCCCCGGCCCTGCGCGCGGCATCCAGCGCTGCCCGGGTCTGTTCATGGGTTGCAGGCGACGCCACCGCATCCGGAAAGGGGCCGACATGTCCATGCCGAAGCGCAGCCCAATCGGCAAAACTCTGGCCATGCGCATGGCGTAGCCGGGCCTCGGCGGACCGATCGAACCCCGGCAACGCATCGACGCGCGACTCGGGCACCTGGGCACAGGCGTTCGCCAGACTTTCATCGGGCAGCGCATCGCCCCGGCCCAGCCGCGACTCCAGAAACGCGCGCGCCGTGGCCGGCAGCTTCCTGTCGATCGTATCGTCGCCCCAGCCGTTCCATCGCCGCATGCGCTTGGTATTCCTATGCTGTTGATAGGACGAAATTAGCGAATCTTGGAGTCAAAAAAATTGACCCCAGACGCCATCCTGGTTGAATAATAGGCTTTGCGTATAGCCCCTAGTTCGCCGATGCACGCCACCGTCGCGGTTTCACTGGTCAGCGCTCTGCTCGATCATTTGGAAAACGCGGGGCTCGAACGGGCCGCGTTGCTGCATGCCTGCGGCCTGGAGCCGGCCGCGCTGGTGCTGCCCCAGCGTTGTATCGATGCCGCGTATTACGAACAGCTGTTATGGGCAGGCATCGCCCGGCTGCATAATCCATTGATCGGACTGGAATTCGGTATGGACGCCCAGCCAGGCCGCTGGGGGCGGCTGGGATTTTTGTTGCGTCATTGCGCAACCCTGGGCGAAGCATTGGCCTATCAGGCGCGTTTTGCGCATCTGGTCAATGCCATCGGCGAGGGGCGCTTCGTCGAACGCACAGACGACGTGGCGATCGAATGGCACGGCCCGCGCCCGGTCATGCCCGCCGTGCTCGAAGAAGCGTTTGCGGCCTGGCTCAATTTCGCACGCTGGGCAAGCGGGCACGACGCCTCGCCCCTGCGGGTCGAATTCGAACATCGCGCCCAGGGCGATCCGGCGATTTATCGCCACTTCTTCGGCTGCGACGTGCACTTTGGCTGTAGCGCTTCACGTATCTGTTTCGATGCCGCGCTGCTGGCATTGCCCCTGCGCGGCGCCGATGCCCAGCTGACCGCTTATATGAGCGCCGAAATCGACCAGAGCGCGCGCCGGGTCGCATCGCAGGACATCGTCGACCAACTACAGAACTGGCTACTGGCCAGCCTCGGCATGCCCGCCCCTACCCTGGCCGATGCCGCCGCAGCCCTGCAGATCAACGAACGTACGCTCCAGCAAAGGCTCAACAGCCGCGACACCAGCTTTCGCAAAAGCCTCGACGCGGCCCGCCATACGCTGGCCCTGCGCTATCTCGGCGATGCCGGACTGTCGGTCGGCGATATCAGCCACCGGCTCGGTTTTTCCGAACAAAGCGCGTTTCAACGTGCCTTCAAACGCTGGACCGCGACCACGCCGCTGGCCTGGCGGCGACAGCGCTATCGTCATTCAGATCCTGCTTAGCGCGACCCGCGACGGCTCGCCTAACCCGTGAAAACCGTCTAGATACGCAATTAATCGCCCCATAACGGCAACAGATGGACGCTGCCCAGCGGCCCGGCAAGCGCCATCCCCAGCAACGCGAGCCCGGTATGACGCGCGCTCAGCGGCCGGGATTGGCCGAACCCGCCATCGAGCAGACGTGTGGTCACGACCGTCAGGCTCAGAATGGCGATCAGTCCCATCCAGCGCGCATAGTCGATACCGAAACAGAACAGGGGCAACACGGCCAGCGGCGACAGGATGAACGGGTCGGCGCTGCGCCCGTTGGTACGGGCAAAGCCGATCACCACGGCTACGGCGGCTAACACCAGGGCGGCCATCACCAGCAGCTCGGCCGCGCCGAACAGGCCCTGGTCGAGTCGAGCGAGCACATAGTGCGGATTGTCGAGCCCGCTACGTAGCCAGACATTGAGGGCGTTGTGGTTCGGATCGGCCAGGCGCGTACCCAGGGTGTCGATCAGCGCTGCGCGGCCGGGTTCATAGCGCCCGGCCAGCGCAATCGTGACAAGCGTTGCAAGCCCCGCGGCGACCGGCCATGCCAATCGGACCACGGCCGTGGCTAACGAGACGGGCCGATAACGCACCCAGGCATAGGCCAGGACCGGTATCAGACCATAAAACAGATAGGCCTCGTGGATGAGCAGGCCGGCCACGCTCACGACCGTGAGCCAGACGATGCGGTTTCGATAGACCAGATACAGACTCAGCGCGAGCAACAACAGATTGAGCTGATCGAGGCGGGCGAAATCGTAGCCGAGGTTCATGAACGTCCACGGCGCGGCGATCCACAAAACGGCCAGCAGGCGGAACTGGTCACGATCCATACGTCTGCGCAGCACGTACAGCAGCCGGGTCACGAGCCCGGCCAGCACGGCGATGACCACCCAGCCGAAAACCACGATCGCGGGCGTGCGCGCGGCCTCGGGTACGCCGTGAAAGAGCGTGCCCACGAGCGCGCGTCGGACAAAGCCGTGCTCGAGATAGTTGATCTCGAAATGCAGGGCATTGAAGCTGCTGAAACCCGGGGCCGAGGGCGACAGCACAAACTGCACACCAAAGCCCACCGCGGCGAACAGGAGCATTGCACCCGGCATCAACGCACCGGCCAAGCGCGATCGCGTACCCGCCGGTGAGCCGTGCACCGGCGGCGCGTTGTCGTTCAGGCCGCGCCGCCCAGACTGGTGGGCTGCGCGGTGGCCAGCCGGGCCATGTCGCGTACGGCCACGGTCAGATGGGCATGCGCCGGCTGATCGATGGCCTTGAGCTCGTCCATGCGCGCCGCGATAAAGGCCAGCGTACGGGCATGGGTTTCACGCCATTCGGTGAGCGGATCGTCGCCGGCGAAATCGAGCACCTGGGCGACGATCTGCTGATGAATGCGGTAGCTGTCGCCACGCAGGCTGGTTCGCGCCAGCGCGGCCCAACGCCCGTCTGCCGGCAAGGCATGGATCGCGCCCTGCAGCCAGTGCACCGACAGCGCATCGCCCACCGCGAAATACAGCGCGGCAACCGATTCGACATCGCGCCCGCGCTCATCGGCCAGCGATACCACGTCCATGATGCCGCCGCCGGCATCCGCGCTGGCGATCCGGCAAGCAAAGTCGTCGTCCAGGCCGGCTTCGACCCAGGCGCTGCGATCGGCCTGCCAACGCTGGGCATAGCCGCCGACCAGATAGTCGGGCAGACGCGCCAACAGCCGCTGGGCGTCCTGCTGATAGCGTTCGACCAATGACGACAGATCGCCCTGGATGCCGGGCGTGCCCAGCCACCAGCTCATCGCGTGCTTGAGCAGGCCGATCACGATCTTGTGCAACGCGTACTGATGCTCGGTGGGCAACTGGTTGTCCAGCGCCTCGATATCGGTAAACAGCGCTTCGCCGCCCAGCCAGGCATCGGCCAGCACATAGGCACGCACGGCTGCATCCATACGTGCGCCGAACCCGGCCGGCAGCCGGTGGGCCGTGGCGATACCCAGGCGATCGACCATCTGGTTGGTGATCAGCGTGGTGATGAGTTCGCGCTTGAGGCGGTGGTTCAACACCGCGTCCGGGAACTGTTCGACCATGGCCGACGGGAAGCCAGCTTCCAGCAGATGGGCGAACCAGGGATCGTCCGGCAATTCGCTGGCGAGCACGCCATCAGCCAGCGCGATCTTGCTATAGGAAATGAGCACGGCCAGTTCCGGGCGCGTCAGCCCCTGACGATTGCGGGCACGCTCTTCGATGGTTTCGTCGTCAGGCAGGCGTTCCAGGCGCCGGTCAAGACGGCCTTCGCGCTCGAGCGCACGCATGAAGCTGACCTGCTCGTCGAAGCGGGTGAGCCCCTCGGCTTCCATGAGGCTGATCTGCTGGGTCTGCAGATAGTTGGTGGTCAGCACCAGATCGATCACGTCGGGCGTCATCGAGGCCAGTAATGTATTGCGATCCTCACGGGTGAGCGCGCCGCCGGCCTCGACCGTGCCGAGCGCGATCTTGATATTGACTTCCAGATCGGAGGAATCCACACCGCCGGAATTGTCGATGGCGTCGGTATTCAGCCGCCCGCCAGCCAGCGCATATTCAATACGCCCGGCCTGGGTCAGGCCCAGATTGCCGCCCTCGCCGACCGCGGCACAACGCAAATCGCGCCCGTTCACGCGCAGGCCATCGTTGGCCCGATCGCCGACCTTGGCATGGGATTCGGTGCGCGCCTTCACATAGGTACCGATGCCGCCGTTCCAGAGCAGATCCACCGGCGCCTTGAGGATGCGGTTGATCAGTTCCAGCGGACTCAGGCGCGCTGCATCGATATCCAGGGCCGCACGCGCCTCCTCGGAGAGTTCGATGGTCTTGGCGCTGCGATCGAACACGCCACCGCCGGGCGAAATGAGCGTGCTGTCGTAGTCGCTCCAGGCCGAGCGCGGCAACTCGAACAGGCGCTTGCGTTCGGCAAAACTTACCGCTGGATCCGGGTTCGGATCGATGAAGATATGCATATGGTTGAAGGCGGCGACCAGCTTGATCTGCTCGGAAAGCAGCATGCCGTTGCCGAACACATCGCCGGCCATATCGCCGATCCCCACCACCGTGAACGGCTCGCGCTGAATATCGCGGCCCATTTCCCGAAAATGACGTTTGACGCCCTCCCAGGCGCCGCGCGCGGTTATACCCATGGCCTTGTGGTCGTAACCGGCCGAGCCGCCCGAGGCAAAGGCATCGTCAAGCCAGAAACCATAGGCCTGCGACAGGCCGTTGGCGATATCCGAGAACGTGGCCGTGCCCTTGTCGGCCGCGACCACCAGATAGGGGTCGTCGCCGTCGCGGCGCACTACATCCTTGGGCGCCTCGATCGCCTGACCGACGCGATTGTCGGTGATATCCAGCAGCCCGCGAATGAATATCTTGTAGCAGGCGATGCCACGGGCCTGGCGCAGCTCGCGCGATTCGTCGGCGGGCGCGTTCTTGACCACGAAACCGCCCTTGGCCCCTACCGGCACGATGACCGCGTTCTTGACCATCTGGGCCTTCATCAGACCCAGCACTTCGGTGCGAAAATCCTCGCGTCGATCGGACCAGCGCAACCCGCCGCGGGCGACCTTGCCGCCGCGCAGATGCACGCCTTCCACTTCCGGCGCGTAGACGAAGGTCTCGAACATCGGCAACGGCCGCGGCAGTTCGGGCATCACCGCCGGGTCCAGCTTGATACTGACATAGGGCTTGAATGCGCCCTGGGTGTCGCGCTGGTAGTAGTTGGTACGCAGAGTGGCCTGCACCACGCCATGGAAAGCGCGCAGCACGCGATCGGCATCGAGACTGGCGACATCGTCGAGCAGCTGATCGATCTCAGTCTGCTGCTGGGCATCGTCGGCGCCTGCCTGGCCCGGCTCGAATCGCGCCTCGAACAGGCGCACGAAGCGCTCCACCAGATCCGCATGGCCGGCCAGCTGTTGCTGGATATAGTCGGGCGAGAACGGCAGCTCGGTCTGCAACAGATAACGGGTGATCGTGCGCACCAGCACGACCTGACGCGGGGTGAAGCCGGCAGCCACGATCAGCCGATTGAGGCCATCGTTTTCGGCCGCGCCCGACATGACGTCGGTAAAGGCCTCGGCCACATTCTCGCCGCAGCCATTTTCCGCCAGCGCCTGGGCATCCGGGTGATCGGCTTCGTATTCGTGGATCCACTGGCGATCCTGGCCGGCGCGTTCGACCCGGTATGGCCGCTGCGTATGCACCGACAAGCCGAAATTCTCGAGAATCGGCATGGTCGCCGACAGCGGCGTCTCCTCGCCGCTGCCATAGAGCTTGAGCTGCACGGTATTACCGTCCACGCCGACCACCCGCAGCACGGGCGCGCCGCCGGCCTGGACCGTGGACAGCAGCGTGGCATCGTCGACCGCGGTCTGGGCAGTAAACCGCCCGCGATAGGCGCTGTCGAACGCCCGCGCATAGGCCGGCATGACCTGCCCGCGCGCCTCGGCCACGGCGGCAAAGCGGTCCGGCCAGGCGCGTGTGGCCGCGATCAACGTCTGTTCAAGCGTGCGGGCGTCGGGCGTATCGACCGTCTCGGCCTCGATGGCGATCTGATAATGAATACGCACCAGCGCGCCGCGCAGAAACTGGGCATCCGATTCCTGGGCGCGCCCGCGCAGACTGCGTTCGAGTTCGGCCTGAATCTGTGCACGCAGACGGACCGTGTAGCGCTCGCGTGGTACATACACCAGACAGGAATGAAACCGGGCATAACGATCGCGGCGCATGAACAGGCGCAGGCGCTCGGTTTCCCGCATGCCGAGTATGCCCATGACGGTGTTGTAGAGCTCGTCCTCCGAGGACTGGAACAGCTCGTCGCGAGGGAAGGTTTCGAGGATGTAGCGCAGGCTCTTGGCGCTGTGCGAGCGCGGACGCAGCGCCGCCCGGGCCGCCACGTCACGCACCTTCTGGCGCAGCAACGGGATCTGACGCGGACTCATGGCATAGGCCTCGCCCGAAAACAGCCCCAGAAAACGATGGGCGCCGATCACGTTGCCCATGTCGTCCATACGCTTGATGGCGATCACGTCCATGGTTTCGGCGTGATGAATCCACGAGCGTCGGTTGGCCTTGGCCACTACCAGGATACGCGGCGACTGGCTGTACTTATCCAGTGCCGCGGCCGGCGCCACATAGCCGTCCGGGTCGATATCCTCACGATCCTCACGCAGCAGCCCGAGACTGGTGCCGGGCATGTCGACCATGGTGTCGGTATCGTCTTCGCCGATCTGCACTTCGCGCTGACGATAGCCCAGCAGCGTGAAGTGGTCGTCCGCCAGCCAGCGCAGAAACGCCTGGGTCTGTTCGCATTCGTCGATATCCATGCCGCTGGGCACGGTATCCAGCTCGGCCACAACCTTTTGCAACTGCCGCCGCATCGCCTGCCAGTCGCCGACCACGCGCGCCAGATCGCCCAGGTTGCGATGCACGCGTTCGACCAGCGCGTCGCGATCCAGACCGGCGGGGGCGGCGAATTCCAAACGCAGCAACGATTCCTCGTCGCCGTGTTCGGCGCTGTCCGAGGCGCTGCGAATATCGGTGGGCACGCCGGCCGAATCGCGCGTAACGCGCAGAATCGGATGCATCATCCAGTCGATATCGGCCCCGGCCTCGCGCACGGCCATGCTCACAGTATCCACGATGAAGCTCATGTCATCGGCGAGCACCAGCAAGGCCGTATCACAGGCGCCTTCGCTGGCGTCGAGCGCGCGGGTGAGCACGGCGATGTCCTGCTTCTGGCGCGGCTGGCAAAGCAGCTCGAACTGGTCGCAGACCGCGGTGTAAAGCGCCTCCACCGATCGCGCGGCGAGTTCGTCGAGGGTGATGCCTTCGAACCAGGCATCGACAAAGCGCAACAACAGGTCGCGGCGCTCGGCCGGCTCGAAACCGTTCGCCCTTGCCCGCACATCTGCAACTATCGTGGCTATCGTGCTCATTACCCGCCGCCTACACATCTGGGTGGTCGATGCCGCCACCCTAGACCGGGGTGTGCGTCATTCACAAGCACTACGATCAAACCCTGTCCCGCGCCTTACATGACGCAACATACGCTTGAGCCAACCAGGGCTTCGCCGTTCGCGCAAAACACCGCGCACGGACTGCGACAATAGTCTAAGACGCTACCCTAGCGGCCGGTATCAGGCTGGGTTTCCGGGTCGGCGGCCTGGAATGCGGCAAGTGTCATGCAGGCACGATAAACCCGGCGGATGGTCGGGTAATCGCTGAGGTTGACGTCGTAGCGGGCAGCCATGGATACCTGGGGCACCAGGCACACATCAGCCAGACTCGGCTTTTCGGTAAAGCAGTAGCTTTGTTCGTCGTGCTCGCGCGCATGCGCGGCCAGAATCGATTCCATCGGCGCGAAGGCCTTGTGAATCCAGTGTTCGAACCATTCGCGCCGTTTTTCGTAGGGCACGTTCATGGCATCGCGCAGATAGCGCAGCACGCGCAGATTATTCAGCGGATGGGTATCCGCAATGGCGATCTGGGCAAACGAGCGAATACGCGCGCGTTCGGCAATATCGCCATGCAGCAGCGGTCGTTCAGGATAGCGCTCCTCCAGGTACTCTAGAATGGCCGACGACTGGGAAATCACCAGGTCGTCTTCGGCCCAGAGGGCCGGAATGAGTCCCTGCGGATTGACATTGAGATAGCTCAACCGATCGCCACGGGTATGGTCCATGTCGGTGAATATCGACTTGTAGGACACACCCTTGTAATTGAGCGCGATACGCACGCGATGCGCGGAGACACTGCGATGGTGCGTGAACAGTTGAAGCATGCCGGTTCCGAGAATGTTGAGCATCCAGACGAATCACGAGTCTAGCAAACCGCGACGTACGTACCCCATGTTGCCGCCCACGCATTCGAACAGGTCCAGCCGATGAGCCAGCCAGGCGACAAGCTAATCGACAAGCCAATCGACGATACCGGCGTATCCCGCCGCGAGCTCGAGCGCAATGTGCTGCTGGTGACCTATATCCTCTACGGGCTGGGCTTTTTCAACGGCATTACCGCGATTGCCGGCGTCATCATCAACCACGTCAAGATGGGCGACTGTCGGGATCGCGTGGCCTATAGCCACCACCGCTGGCTGATGCGCACCTTCTGGTTCACGCTGGCGTGGTCGCTGATCTGTTTCGTGCTGAGCTTCGTGATGATCGGCTTTATCGGCTACGCGATTCTCTGGGTCTGGGGCGTGTATCGCTTCATTCGGGGCGTGCTCGCCTTTGCCGAACACCGCGCCATGCCGGGCATGACGCCGTGAACACGCCCGTCAACGCAGACGCCACGCTGGTGACGATCGGCTATATCGTCGCCGCGGCCATCGTGGCCGCACTCTGGCTCGGGGTCGGTATTCTGCTGCTGCCGGTCATGGCAGTCATCGCCCTGCTGCACTGGTGGGCGGCAGCCGGCCAGGAGGCGCTCGTGGCCTCGCATCATCGCTGGCTGGGCCGCCATCATGCCCTGTCGGTACTGACGTTGCTGTTCGTGCTTGTCGCACCGCTGGCCGCCCTGCCGACGCTTTTCACCAGCGCCATGACCGTACTCAACACCCTGGCCTATGCGCCCCATCCGGCAGAGACGCTGGCCGCAGCCTGGCCGGAACTGGGCATCGGCACGCTCATGCTGGCCGTGTTCATTGCCACCGCCGGCTGGCTGCTGGTCACGCTCTGGCTGAGTATCCGCCTGGTTCGGCGCTGGTTACGCTGGGCGGATCGACGCCCGGCCTAGGCGCGGGTTCGCGCTAAGGCCCGATCACCTGCAAAGCCGTGGCCGCCGCGGCCGCGCGCGTCTCCACGCCCAGCTTGGGAAAGATATGCTCGAGGTGTTTGTTCACCGTGCGCGGCTTCATCGCCAGGATTTCACCGATATCGCGATTGGTCTTGCCCCGCGATACCCAGAGCAGCACCTCGGCCTGACGCGGGGTGAGCCCGAAGCGCTCGACGAAATCGTTGATCGAGGCTTCGTCGTCGAATTCGATGAGCGTGAGTATCCAGCCATCGCCACCCGCGGGCCCGGCCAGCCGGATCGACAACCGCGCCTGGCCGTCGGCGACTTCATAGGGCCGGGACGACGGCTCGGCCTGGCGCATCCAGCGCACCAGCGCGCCCGGCAATAGGCCCTGCCGGTCGACACCGAGATAGCGTTGCAGAAAAGCCGCCGCACGCGAGCTGTGCCAACGGACCCGGCCTTCGTGATCGGCGATGATCGCCGCACGCCCGCCCGCATTGACGACCATATCCGCCCGGCGCTGGGCCTGGGCGCGCTTGAGGTGTGCTTCCACGCGCACACACACTTCATCCGGCTTGACCGGCTTGGTTACATAGTCGGCGCCGCCGGCCCGAAAACCCTTGACGATATGTTCGCTTTCGGTGAGTCCGGTCATGAAGATCACCGGCACGCTGGCAAGTACGGCATCCGCACTCATGCGCAGACATACTTCGAAGCCGTCCATGCCCGGCATCAGCGCATCCAGCAGAACCACATCCGGGGTGATCATGCGGGCCCGCTCGAGCGCGGTCGCGCCATCGGTGGCAACGATCACGGTATAGCCTTCGTGATCGAGCACTTCCGATAGCAGTGCCAGCGTTTCCGGCTGATCGTCGACCACGAGCACCACGCCGCGCACGAGCGCCGGCGCAGATGTCGTCGGCCAGTCCGTCGTATTGTCGTAAGCCACGCTCATAGGCTGTCTCCCTCGCTCGTCGCGCTCGATGCCGAGGCCACCAGCCGACGCAGGCGATCGAACTCGAACCGGCGTGCGGCCTCTCTCAAGACGCGCGTTTGCGCCTCGCCGTCCGGCACGGCGCGTTCGATATCGTCGATCACTGCCTGCACCCCGTTCATGACCCCGGTTTCGAGCGCAGCGGATAGCCGCTGCAAAAGCCTTGGCGGCAGCCCCGCCCCGGCCAGGGTTTCGCCATCCTCGGCCCCGCCCACGGCCGGTGGCAGGCGCGCCGGCGACGCCGGTATCCATTCCAGATGCAATAACGTTGCCAGCGTGGATTGCAGGCGGGTGATATCGACGGGTTTGGGCAGGAACGCATCGCAACCGGCAGCCTGGCTACGCGCGACATCCTCGCCGTAGGCGTTGGCCGAAACCACCACGATCGGCGCGCTACACAGGTTGCGCGCGCGGATGAGCCGGGCGGTTTCGAAACCATCCAGGCCGGGCATGGCGACATCCATGACGATGGCATCGGTCTGTTCGGTGGCCAGCCAGTGCAACGCGCTCGCGCCATCGCTGCATTCGTCGATGGCAAAACCCAGCGGTTCCAGAAAATCGCGCAGAATCGCGCGTTGATCGGCCAGATCATCGACCAGCAATACATGCCGCCGTGGGCCGCTATAGCCGGTGGTCGACGCATTCTCGCCTGAGTCGGCGCCGGCCAGGCGCTGTTTGCTGCGGGCTAGAAACAGGCGGAGGGTGAAATGGCTGCCGCCGCCGTCGGCGTGCTTGACCGCCAGTTCGCCGCCCATGAACTGGGTCAGTAGCCGGCAGATGGTCAAACCCAGGCCGGTGCCACTGGTCAGACCGCTCAGATCGGCGTCCAGCCGTTCGAACGGTAGGAATATCTGTTCGAGCTTGTCCTCGTCGATCCCGGGACCGGTGTCGATGACCTCGAATGTGGCGACTTCCCAGGCATAGCCGATCCGCAAACGCACCAAACCGGTGCGGGTAAAGCGAATCGCATTGCCGACCAGATTGATCAGAATCTGGCGTAGCCGTTGTTCGTCGCCACGCACGACGGGCGGGATACGCCCGATTCGCTCGATCCGAAAATCCAGGCCCTTGGCATGGGCCTGCGGAGCGAACATGGCATCGATCTGATCGAGCAGTGCCGCCGTATGGATCTCACCGATATTCAGGCTGATGCGTCCGGCCTCGATACGCGCGATATCCAGCAGACCGTCAACCAGCGCGAGCAGATGTTCGCCGCTGCGCTGAATGGTGGCCAGCTTAGCCGACTGGTCGCTTGCCAGGCGATGATCACGCAGCAGCAACTGGGTATAACCGAGCACGTTGTTCAAAGGCGTACGCAGTTCGTGGCTCAGGCCGGATACATAGCGGCTCTTGGCCCGGTTGGCGGCCTTGGCTTCCTGGGTCGCTTTCTGCAGCTTGGCATCGGTTTCTTCATGGGCGCGGATTTCGCGCATGAGTAGCTGGGTCTGACGCGAGGTTTCCTGCTGGGCGACGGTGCGTGCTTCGCGGGTAAGCACCAGCCACCAGGCCAGCACGCCGGTCAGCGCGGTCATCAGCAAAAATGTGCGGATGAAGATATCGAACAAAAGCGCCGTATCGCTGGCCGATACCAGCGGCGCGACCTGCGCATAGATTGCGACCAGCGCACCGAATACGACGACGCTGAGCAATCCCAGCACCAGCCCATAGCGCACAAGCCGCGTATAAAGATGCGGCAAGACCGACTTCGGCAGTACACGGCGCACGACACTCGCGGCCTGGGCCGACACCGTGGCCTGCGGCCGGCACCGATCGCCACAACGCATATCCAGGCTGCAGCACAACGAACAGATCGTGCCGCGATAGGCCGGACACAGCGCCATGTCCTCCACTTCGAAGCGGTTGCGACACAGCACACAACGCGCCTGGGCGGCGCCATCGGGGGCCAGCTGCAGGGGGCTGGCCGGGCGTCGGGCGCGATAGAAGCGCCCGCCGGTCGCCCAGGCAATCAGCGGTGCGATGGTGAAGGCCCCGCCCAGGGCCAGCAGCGGCGCGGCCGCGCGCAGGGCATGGCCGAACAGGCCGGTATAGGCCGCCAGCGATAATGCACTGGCAATCGCGAGGGCGCCGATGCCGACCGGGTTGATGTCGTAGAGATGCGCACGCTTGAACTCGATGCCCTTGGGCGAAAGGCCGAGCGGCTTGTTGATCACCAGATCGGCCGCCAACGCCCCGATCCAGGCGGCGGCGACATTGGCATACAGCCCCAGCACCCGTTCGATCGCGGAGAAAACGCCGACTTCGAGCAGGATGAGTGCAATCAGCACATTGAATACCAGCCATACGACCCGCCCGGGATGGCTACGCGTGACCCGGGCGAAGAAATTCGACCAGGCCAGCGAACCGGCATAGGCATTGGTGACGTTGATCTTGACCTGGGAGACGATCACGAACGCTACGGTCGCAGCCAGCACCACGCCGGGCGAATCGAACACATAGCCAAAGGCCACCTGGTACATATGCGTGGGTTCGGTGGCCTGTTCGAAGGGCAACTCATGCTGAAGTGCGAGAAACGCTAACAACGCCCCGCCGAACATCTTCAGGCCGCCCATGATTACCCAGCCCGGCCCGGCGACGATGACTGCCGACCACCAGCGCAGCCGGTTGGCGTGTTTTTTCTCGGGCAGGAAACGCAGGTAATCCACCTGTTCGCCGATCTGCCCAATCAGCGCCAGCGCCACCCCGCAGGCCGCACCGAATGCGCCCCAGCTGAAACTGCCGTCATGCTGGCGGCCGACGAAACCGACGAAATCGGTAAAGGTTTCCGGCCGTTTGAGGGCCACGCAGATATAGGGCAACACCAGCAGCACCAGCCAGATCGGCTGGGTGAACCATTGCAGGCGGTTGATTGCGGTAATGCCGAAGGTCACCAGCGGAATGACCGCCAGCGCGCTGACCAGATAGGCCACCGGCAACGAGACCCCGAAATACATCGAGATCGCCTGACCCATGATCGCGGCTTCGAGCGCGAAGAATAGAAACGTGAAGCTGGCATAGATCAGCGACGTGAATGTCGAGCCGAGATAGCCAAAGCCCGCGCCGCGGGTAAGCAGGTCGATATCCACACCGTAGCGCGCAGCGTAGTAGCTGATCGGCAACCCGACCAGGAATATGGCGGTACATACGGCAGCGATCGCCCAGGCCGCGTTGACGAAGCCGTAGCTCATCATCAGCACCGCACCGATCGCTTCCAGCGCCAGAAACGAAATACCGCCCAGCGCGGTATTGGCGATCCGCAGCTCGGACCATTTACGAAACGTGCGCGCGGTAAAGCGCAGCGCGTAGTCCTCGAGCGTTTCGTCGCCGACCCAGCGGTTATAGGCACGCCGGATCTTGACGATGCGTTGGGGTGCGTTGTCCATGAAACAAGTCGTTCTAAAGCCCGCAACGGGCACAGCAAAAGGCCGATAGCCCGCCTGCAGGAAACGCGCCATTACGCGCGCATGGCGCGGGCCACGGCCACCCAGCATCGGCCGCGTGGCTGCAGCAGGCGAATGCGTCAAATGACGTAGGCCGGTGCGTTGATCGGCGTATGGGCGGCTCGGATGAGACAGGCCAGTCTGAATGACGAGCGAGGCCGCCGGCGCCGATCCGGCTTTACCCGATGGCGGCGAGCGCGGTCTGTTTCGTTACCCAAAGGGAGACTATCGATGAATTTGCATACCCTGAGCCGATCATGGCTCGCCGGCCTGACCGCCGTGACGCTGGGCGCGTCCACGCTGTTCGGCGCCGCCCAGGCCGCGGCACCGGCCACCGACGAGGTCATGACCACGGGTCTGGCCGTGACCGACGACACCGTGAATGTGGGCATTCTGCATTCGCTGACCGGCACCATGGCGATCAGCGAAACCGGCTCGATCCAGGCCGAAAAGCTCGCCATCAAGCAGATCAACGAACAGGGCGGCGTGCTGGGCCGTCAGATCAAGTACACGGTCGAAGACGGCGCCAGCGACTGGCCGACCTTTGCCGAAAAGGCCCGCAAACTGCTCCAGGGCGACAAGGTCGCCACCGTGTTCGGCTGCTGGACCTCGGCCTCGCGCAAGGCCGTGCTGCCGGTGTTCGAACAGAACAACGGCCTGCTCTACTACCCGACCTTCTACGAAGGCCTGGAGCAGTCGCATAACGTGTTCTACACCGGCCAGGAGGCCACCCAGCAGATCCTGGCAGCCCTGAACTGGGCCAACAAGGAACTGGGCGCCAAGACGTTCTATCTGGTCGGCTCCGACTATATCTGGCCGCGTACGTCCATGAAGATCGCACGCACCCATATCGAGAAGCATCTCGGCGGGCGCGTGGTCGGTGAGGACTACTACCCGCTGGGCAATACCCAGTTCGGTTCGCTGATCAACAAGATCAAGCTCAAGCGTCCGGACCTGGTCTTCGCGGCCGTGGTCGGCGGCTCCAACGTGGCGTGGTTCAAGCAGCTCAAGGCGGCCGGCATGACCGCCAAGCGCCAGCCCATGCTCACCATTTCCGTCACCGAAGACGAAGTGCTGGGTATCGGCAAGCAGAACGTCGAAGGCTTTTACTCGTCGATGAAGTATTTCCAGAGCCTGGATATCCCGGCGAACAAGGACTTTGTCGCCGCATTCAAGAAAGAGTACGGCGAGGACGCGGTCATCGGCGACGTGACCGAATCCGCCTATCTCGGCCCGTGGCTGTGGAAGCGCGCGGTGGAAAAAGCCGGCAGCTTCGATGTCGACAAGGTGGTCGCCGCCTCCGACAACATGGAATGGAAGACCGGCATGCCGCACGGCTATACCAAGGTCGACCCCAACCATCATCTGTGGATGCGTACCCGTATCGGCCAGTGGGGCAGCGACGGCCAGGCCAAGGTGGTCTGGGAATCCGACGTGATCGAGCCGAACCCGTTCCCGGAAGGCTACTAGGCCAACCCCTGACCGCTTGAGCAACACGCGTCTGCCGGGGCATCTCAGCGCCTCGGCAGACGCCCAAGGGAGCAACCATGGGCGACTTCACCGCACAGGAATTGACCGCAATCTTTGTGATGCAGGGGTTTTCAGGCCTGAGCCTGTTCTGCGTCTTTCTTCTCATGGCCCTGGGGCTGGCGATCATCTTCGGCCAGATGGGCGTGATCAACATGGCCCACGGCGAATTCCTGACGCTGGGCGCCTATATCACCTATCTCGTGTCGTACCAGGCTGCCGAATGGGGCGCGACCGCGCTTACCTGGTACTTCCCGGTCGCCATCGTCGCGGCCTTTATCGGCACGTTCGCGCTCGGCTATCTGGTCGAGCGGTTCATGATCCGTTATCTCTACAACCGACCCCTGGATACGCTGCTGGCCACCTGGGGCCTGGGCCTGATTCTCCAGCAGGTGTTTCGCTCGGTCTTCGGCCCGCGCGAAAAGACCGTGACCATGCCGGACTGGCTGCTGGGCTCCTACCGCGCCACCGACATGATCGATATCCCGCTCAACGGGTTGTTCATTCTGGCGATCACGCTCGTGCTGACGATCGCCCTGTTTGCCCTGCTTTATCGCTCGCGCTGGGGCATCAAGGTCCGGGCGACCACCCAGAACCGCAGCATGGCGAATGCCGCCGGCATCAATACCGACCGCGTCGATCGCATGACCTTCGCGCTGGGCTGCGGCATCGCAGGCGTGGCCGGCGCGGCGTTCACCACCATCGCCTCCACCGGGCCGACCACCGGCTCGCTGTATATCGTCGATACCTTCCTGGTGGTCGTGTTCGGCGGCGCGGCCAGTCTGCTGGGCACCGTGGTGTCGGCGTTCGGCATCGCCCAGTCGCAGTCGATCCTGTCGTTCTTCTGGTCGGGTTCGATGGCCAAGGTCTTCACCCTGCTCACCGTGGTCGTGATCCTCATGCTGCGTCCGCAGGGCCTGTTCGCCAGCAAGGTGCGCCGCTAGGCGGCCCGGGAGAGTCATCGTGCAACGTCTCATCAAGGCATTCGGCGGCACATCGGCACTGATCCAGATCGCGGTCATCGCCGCGATTCTGATGGTGCTGCTGCCCGCTACCACCGAAATCTTTCGTCTGAATCTGTTTGGCAAGTATCTGACCTATGCCTTCGTGGCCGTCGGTCTGGTGCTGTGCTGGGGCTATGGCGGCATCCTGAGTCTCGGCCAGGGCGTGTTCTTCGGCCTGGGCGGCTATTGCATGGCCATGTTCCTCAAGCTGGAAGCCTCCACGCCCGAAGCCACCAAGATCCAGACCACGCCGGGCATTCCCGACTTCATGGACTGGAACCAGCTCACCGAGCTGCCCTGGTTCTGGGAGCCCTTCCACAGCTTCGCGTTTACCGTTTTCGCGGTGATCGCGGTGCCCGCCTTCTTCGCCTGGCTGATCGGCTATGCCATGTTCAAGCGCCGGGTGGGCGGTGTGTATTTCGCCATCATCACCCAGGCGATCGCGGTGATTCTGACCATTCTCATCGTCGGTCAGCAGGGCTATACCGGCGGCATCAACGGCATTACCGACCTGCGCACCCTGCTGGGTTGGGACATTCGTACCGACGGCGCGAAATACATCCTCTACTACGCCTGCTGTATTGCCCTGCTGCTGTGTCTACTGGTGGGCAACTTCATCATCAACAGTCGCTTCGGGCGCCTGCTCATCGCCATGCGCGACCAGGAAGACCGGGTGCGTTTCTCCGGCTACGACGTGGCCAACATGAAGGTGTTCGTGTTCGTCATGGCGTCGGTGTTCGCAGCCATTGGCGGGGCGTTCTTCACCCTGCAGGTGGGTTTCATGTCGCCCACCTTCATTGGCGCGGTGGCCTCGATCGAAATGGTGGTGTTCTGTGCCGTCGGCGGGCGTCTGTCGATCGTGGGTGCCGCCTGCGGCGCCTTCATCGTCAGCTGGGCCAAGACCTCGCTATCCGACAGCTTCCCGCAGATCTGGCCGGTGGTCATGGGGGCGTTGTTCATCGGCGTGGTCATGTTCTTTCCGCGCGGACTCGCGGGCCTCGTGTCCGACTACGGCACGAAGCTCATGCCGGGGCGTAAATCCCAACGCCCGGTCAAGCCATCGACCAGTGCGCAAGACACCGCCAAACCGTCATCCACCGGCGCCACCGCCCAGGAGCAAGCCTGATGAACAACGCCATGATTCTCGAGGTCGAGGACCTCGGCGTGTCCTTCGACGGCTTCAAGGCCATCGATGCGCTGAACTTCTATGTCGAACGCAACGAGCTGCGCGTGGTCATCGGCCCGAATGGCGCCGGCAAGACCACCCTGCTCGATCTGATCTGCGGCAAGACCCGTGCAACCAGCGGCAAGATCAAGTTCAAGAACAAGGACCTGACCAAGCTCTCGGAGCACCAGATCGTGCATGCCGGCGTGGGCCGCAAGTTCCAGACGCCGTCGATCTACGAAAACCTGACCGTCCGCCAGAACCTGGAGCTGTCCTCGCCCGGCGGGCGCACCGTGCTTTCCAGCCTGTTCTTTCGGCGCACGCCCAAGCTCGTCGCCCGTATTCAGGAAATTGCCGAGACCATCTATCTGGTCGACGAACTCGATATGAGCGCCGGCCTGCTCAGCCACGGCCAGAAGCAGTGGCTGGAAATCGGCATGTTGCTCATCCAGGACCCGGAGCTGCTCATGCTCGACGAACCCGTGGCCGGCATGAGCGTGCCCGAACGCGAAGCCACGGCCGCCCTGCTCAATCGCATCAAGGAAAACCGGGCCGTCATCGTGATCGAACACGACATGGATTTCGTCAAGGACATCGGCCGCAAGGTCACCGTGCTGCATCAGGGCAAGATCCTTGCCGAGGGCCCTATGGAGAAGGTGCAGGCCGACGAACGCGTCATCGAAGTCTATCTAGGCCACTGAGGACATCATCATGCTCAGCACACAGGATCTGCGCGTCAGCTACGGCATGAGCGAGGTCATCCACGGCATCTCGTTCGACGTGGGCGAAACAGAAACCGTGGCCATCATGGGCCGCAACGGCATGGGCAAGACCACGCTGTTCAAATCGCTTATCGGCATCATGCCCGCCAAGGGCAGCATTCGTATCGGCGACGAGGACGTCGGCAAGCGCCAGCCCTACGAACGCGTGCAACGCGGGCTCGCCTACGTGCCCCAGGGGCGGCTGGTATTCGGCACCCTGACGGTCGAAGAGAATATCGCCGCGGGTCTGGAAGCCACAGGCCGGCGCAAGATCCCCGGCGATATCTACGACCTGTTCCCGGTATTGCGCGACATGCGCCGCCGCAAGGCCGGCAACCTTTCCGGCGGCCAACAACAGCAGCTGGCCATCGCCCGGGCGCTGGCGGCCGACCCGAAAGTGCTGTTGCTCGACGAACCCACCGAAGGTATCCAGCCGTCGATCATCAAGGACCTCGCCAAGACGCTCAACGAGATCAAGCGCACGCGCCAGATCAGCATCGTGGTGTCCGAACAGGTGTTGAGCTTTGCCACCGCGATCGCCGACCGGATGCTGGTGCTCGACAAAGGCAAGATTGCCCACGAAGCGGCGGGCGACGAGATCGACGCCCAGCAGATCAGCCGCTACCTGACCGTCTGATGTGCTGCCTTGCGACCAACACGGCGTTACGTCATCCAACGTATTGCCGCGAACCCGACCGCATTCAAGACTGATTCCCGACCCACGCGAGCCGCGCTCGCACCGTTGAAACCGTTCGCAGGAGAACAACGCCATGACCGATACGCTCATCAAGGTCGATCTCGACACCCCGGCCACCCAGAACGAAAAGGTGCACAACCGCTGGCATCCGGATATCCCCATGGCCTGCTGGGTGAACCCGGGCGACGATTTCATCCTCGAAACCTACGACTGGACGGCGGGCGCGATCGCCAACGACGACGACGCCTCGGACGTGCGCGACGTGGATCTGTCGACGGTGCACTACCTGTCGGGCCCGGTGGGCGTGAAGGGCGCCGAGGCCGGCGATCTGCTGGTGGTCGATATTCTCGATATCGGCGCCCTGCCCGGCGCGGAATGGGGCTTCAACGGCTTCTTCTCCAAGCAGAACGGCGGCGGCTTTCTCACCGAGCATTTCCCGCATGCCCAGAAATCCATCTGGGATTTTCACGGTCTGTACACCACCTCACGGCACGTACCGGGCGTGAATTTCGCCGGGCTCATCCATCCCGGCCTGATCGGCTGCCTGCCCAGCCAGGACCTGCTCGATACCTGGAACAGCCGCGAGGCCGATCTGATCGCCACCGATCCCGATCGCGTGCCGCCGCTGGCCAACCCGCCGGTGGCCGATACCGCCCATATGGGTGCGCTCAGCGGTGACGCCCGCGACAAGGCTGCGGCCGAAGGCGCGCGTACCGTGCCGCCGCGCGAGCACGGTGGCAACTGCGATATCAAGGATCTGTCGCGCGGCTCGAAAGTGTATTTCCCGGTCTATGTCGATGGCGCGGGCCTGTCGGTGGGCGATCTGCACTTCAGCCAGGGCGACGGCGAAATCACCTTCTGCGGCGCCATCGAAATGGCCGGCGGCTGGGTGCACATGAAAGTCGAGCTGATCAAGGACGGCATGAAGAAATACGGGATCAAGAACCCGATCTTCAAACCCAGCCCGATCGTGCCGACCTACAACGATTACCTCATCTTCGAAGGCATCTCGGTCGACGAATCCGGCAAGCAGCATTATCTGGATGCCAACGTGGCCTATCGCCAGGCCTGTCTGAACGCGATCGAATACCTCAAGAAATTCGGTTATTCCGGTGCCCAGGCCTACTCGATTCTGGGCGTAGCCCCGGTCCAGGGTCATCTGAGCGGCGTGGTGGATATTCCGAACTCCTGCGCAACGCTGTGGATTCCGTCGGAAATCTTCGACTTCGACATCATGCCCGGCGCCGATGGACCGACGAAATTCCTCGACGGCAGCGTCGATATGCCCATCGCCTACGACCAGTAGGAGATTCGTCATGCCGATGTACGAATACGCCTGTAACGACTGCGGCACCTTCAGCGCCATGCGCCGCATGGCCGAATGCAACCAGCCGACCGACTGCCCCGACTGCGGGGCGGCGTCGGCCCGCATCATTTCGGCGCCGCGTCTTTCGCTGATCTCCAGCCATGCCCGTGTAGCTCACGAGACCAACGAACGCAGCGCCGACCGGCCGCATACGTCCAAGACCTACGACAAGCGCCATCCGGTGGGCTGTGGCTGCTGTTCGAGCAGCAGCCGCAAGGCCAGCAGCACGGGCGCCCCACCGGCGATCAAGACCAAGACCGGCCCGCGGCCCTGGATGATCAGCCACTAACGTTTGCTCCCGGCGGCGTCGACCTTTTTCGAACGGCGGCGTCGCCACCTATCACCGCGTACCGGCGCTGCCGGTACGACAGCCGGAGACACCATGCGACACGGAGATATTTCCAGCAGCGCCGATACTGTCGGCGTGGCCGTGGTCAACTACAAGATGCCGCGTCTGCACACTCGTGCCGACGTGCTCGACAACGCCCGCAAGATCGCGGACATGATCCAGGGCATGAAGGTCGGCCTGCCCGGCATGGATCTGGTCGTGTTCCCCGAGTACAGCACGATGGGGATCATGTACGACCCCGACGAAATGATGGACACGGCCGCCACCATTCCCGGCGACGAAACGGCCGTCTTTTCCGAAGCCTGCCGCCAGGCCAACACCTGGGGCGTGTTCTCGATCACCGGCGAGCGCCACGAGGAGCATCCCAACAAGGTGCCCTACAACACGCTGATTATGATCGACAACCACGGCGAGATCGTCCAGAAATACCGCAAGTGCATTCCCTGGTGCCCGATCGAGGGCTGGTATCCGGGCGACCGCACTTATGTGGTCGAGGGGCCCAAGGGCCTCAAGATCAGCCTGATCATCTGCGACGACGGCAACTACCCGGAAATCTGGCGCGACTGTGCCATGAAAGGTGCCGAGCTGATCGTGCGCTGCCAGGGCTATATGTACCCGGCCAAGGAACAGCAGATCATGATGTCCAAGTGCATGGCCTGGGCCAACAACTGCTATGTGGCCGTGGCCAACGCCGCCGGCTTCGACGGCGTCTACTCCTATTTCGGCCATTCGTCGGTGATCGGCTTCGACGGCCGGACGCTGGGCGAATGCGGCACCGAGGAAAACGGCATTCAGTATGCCCAGCTGTCGGTTTCGGCCATTCGCGATGCCCGCGCCAACGACCAGTCGCAGAATCATCTGTTCAAACTGCTGCACCGTGGCTACAGCGGCACGAACGATTCCGGCGAAGGCGACAAGGGCGTCGCGGATTGCCCATTCGAGTTCTATCGCAGCTGGGTGCTCGATGCAAAACAGACCCAGGCAAATGTCGAAGCCATGACCCGTAGCACCGCGACCACGGCGGATTGCCCGGTCGGCACGCTCTCGCATCCCGAGGTGGAAAAAGAGGCCGGCGCCTGAGCCGAAGCGCCCTGTTCGCTGCCCGTGCCCGTACTGCGTGACAACGCGGGCACGGGCAGCAGCACCAGGCCGCCGCTGTCATGCCGTTCATCAATGACATGCTCACCGACGGCGAACGCAGGCCACGCCCTGCGCAGACGCCACCCAATCGCAGTTCGCGTTTTAAATTCGAGCCCGCGGCGGTCATGGGCCTGCTGCGCGAACGCATCGTCGGTCAGGAATCGACCCTGGAGACGATCGAGGCCACACTGAAAATCATCAAGGCCGATATTGGTGATCCGGAACGTCCACTGCACGTCGGCCTGTTGCTGGGCCCGACCGGGGTCGGCAAGACCGAACTGGTACGCGTGCTCGCCGAAGCCATCCATGGCCGGCGCGATGCGATCTGCCGTATCGACATGAACACACTGGCCCAGGCGCACTATGCCGCCGCGCTGACCGGCGCGCCACCGGGCTATGTCGGCAGCAAGGAAGGCACCACCCTGCTCGATGCCGACCGGATCGCCGGCCATTTCAGCGCCCCCGGTATCGTGCTCTTCGACGAGATCGAGAAAGCCGATGACTATGTGCTGCGGGCATTGCTCAACGTGTTCGACACCGGCTGGCTGACACTGACATCCGGTGCAAAGCGGATCGATTTTCGCAACGCGCTGATCTTCATGACCAGCAACCTGGGCGCCCGTGAGGTCGCCGCGCATCTTCATCGCATGCAAAAGGGCTGGCGACGATTATTGCCATCTTTTTCACGCCGGCGCCTGCACGACATCGTCGATCATGCGCTCACGCAACGATTCGACCCCGAGTTCGTCAATCGTATCGATACCGTCAGCCGGTTCGACGCGCTGGAATACGACACGCTCGATACGCTCATCGATATCGAACTGCGCAAGCTCAACAGCCGTCTGGCCCGTATCGGTCAACAGGCCGAACTCGACGCCTCGGCCCGTGCGCTGCTTCGAAAGCGAGGCTTCGACCGACGCTACGGCGCCCGCGAGATGCGCCGGGCCTTTCGCCGCCATGTCGAACTGCCGTTGGCCGAAGTCTTGGCTGACGCCGACCTGCAAAAACGCGACGCCACCCGGCTACAGACTTGCTACGGCCGCGCCTATAAAGCGGATCAGCTGAAGTTTTATAGCGACGATCCTTCTGACCAATCTTAAACCGATTTCTGTATGCGTCATTTGACTTATATCAGGGTGTTACCGACACATATTCAAAAACAATTATTGGCGCGCTTCGTGCTTTTCAATGACCGGGAAACCCGGTTTCGGGTCGTTTCTAATCGGACATTTTTCAGGGAGACACATGAACACCAAAGTCACTACCTCGCTGGGCTGCGCTGTCGCCGTGCTGCTATCCGGCGTGAGCCCCCTCGTCTTCGCACAGATGGGTGAAGACACCACCCATACTGCGCCCAACAGCGATTCGCCCTCGCAGGCCCAGTACGAAGCCGCCACGCCAGCGGGGCCTGCGGACAAGATCCATGGCTCAGTGGGCCTGGACTTCGCCTCGCATTTCGTATCCTACGGCGGCGATGTCTGGGGCGGCGGCCATGATTTCTATGGCTCGCAATCCACCAAATTCGCCTATATCGATCTCGGTGCCGATCTGCCCAACGGCTTCGCGCTCACCTTCGGCGCGTGGAGTGATATCAACAACAACGCGGACGAAGACACCATCGGCGGCAATATTCAGGAAATCGACGTCTACGGCGGTCTAACCTATACCACGGGTGCGGTCACACTCGGCGCGATCTACCAGCAGTGGTATTACGGCGGCGATACCGAGCGCGTGCTCGATTTGAGCGTCGGCTACGACGACAGCGCCCTTTGGGGCGGCGATTTCGCGCTCAACCCCAGCTTTTTGACCCATATCCGGGTCAACGGCCAGGAAGGCCAGGACGACGGCGCCGTATTCGTCGGCGCGATCGAACCCGCCTTCGATCTGGTCGACAGCCCGAGGACACCGGTCACCCTGTCGATTCCGGCCAGTATCGGTTTCATGACCGACGACTTCCAGGGCGGCGACAGCGGCTTCGGCTATGCCTCGATCGGCGCAACCGCGAGCATGGGGCTGGGCTTCATCCCGGCGGGCTACGGCGATTGGTCGGTCGCTTTCAATACCACCTACTACCACACCGATGAAGACGTCATCCCGGGCAATCCGGAAGACGACTTCCTCACCGGCACGGTGAGTATCGGCATGGCGTTCTAGCCCACCAAGAAAATCAGCTACGACAGCCGGCTGCAACGGCCGGCTGTCGCTTTCAAACCGACCACTGCGACACAGCCCGGCAGATCGCCGCAACACCGCCCATCGTTAAGCAACCGGCATTTGCGCCGATAACATGGCTACGACCATGCATGGCAGGTGCGTAGAACGCCGGCCGCGCTGTGTTAACGTCCACCCTTTAATTTTAACGGGCAGACAACCGGTTGAGGACGTTCGACCGTCGGCGAGCCAGCGTACGACACCCGAACCGCACGCCAGAACGACCAACGCCGGAGCCCGTGCCCGATGGCCCGTCAAGGCCATCCGTTCACTGGAGGGCGATCCATGGCCCAGGTCACAGTGGGCAGCCTGAGCGATCCAGGCCGCCTCGCAGAAGATTTCGAACAGGTACTCGAACGCCTGGAAGCCGCGCGTTCCTTTGGCAAGGCGATGCAGCAGCAGCAACTGCTCGCCCGTGCCCAAAAACTGCTCAGAAGCCGCGAAGGCGTGGGTCATCTCTATGCCTATGCGCCGCGCTTCGATGCTGCGGGCGTATTCGCCAATGGCGACTGGGAAAACCCGGAAGCGCTCCAGCCCGCGCTGGTCAGCACCACCCTGCGCGCCGGCGGTGTCAACGCCACGCTGGAATGCCTGAGCGAACTGCGCATGCTGGCCATTGCCGAGCAGCTTACAGACGCCCAGAGCATGACGCCCGACCAGGCCCGGCGTTTTCTGCAACAGATTCTGGCCAGCAATCTCGATCTGCTTTTCCCGGTGGCCACCGAAGAAACCCGCGAAGCCGATCCCGCGGCCGCCGAGCGCGTCAAGAACCTGTTCGAATTCATCCTCGATCGCCTGGGGGCATCGGCGATTCTGGATGCGCTGGTCTACGAAGCCGAGCGCGTACTGCTGCAACGCCCGATCATGGTTCAACGCGTCGAGGCGCTGCTGCGCGCAGCCGATCGCGCCACCACCGAACTCCCCGACGACGACCCGTCCGTCGCGCGTGCACGCGAATGGATGCACGCGCTCAACGGCCCGACGCCGCTATCGCGTATCGGCACGCGCGAGGATTATGCGGCCGCGCTCGAACAACTGGATATCAACGCCCTGGCCGAAGAGGCCAACAATTTCGGCCAGGCCATGGCCCGTACCGGGCTGGTATCCGCCCAGCATGCCGACCTGTTGCGGCATCTGGTCGATAATGCCCCGGAACTGGTTGGCCCGGCGCTAGCCCTCAACGCCGTCGGCAAGGTCAGTCTCGGCGCCCATCAGACGCTCATATCGGACATCATCCGTTTCGCCATCTGGCGCGAAACCGCGCGCTCGATCTACGGCCTGTCGAAACTGCTCGAACAGGGCATGACCTTCATTCGCCCGGTACTGCCGGGGCTGCGCCGTCTGATGGTGCTGGCCATTCATCCAACCGTGGCCGAAAACCTGCGCGCAGCCAGCGAGTGGCAGGATCCGCCCGATGCCAACGTGCTACTGCTTGCCGGTACGCTGTCGGTACTGGGCCAGCCGCGCGGCGTCGACCAGGGCCACAATCCGACCTGTCAGGCCGCACGTGCGATCAGCCTGTGGGCACAGAACGATGTCGGCTATCTGCTGGAGCTGATCGCCTTCGCCGCCCGCGAGAACGAACTGCTCATGCATTTCGAAGGCCAGACCATTCGTTCCAGCGAGCTGTCGTTCGGCCTGGCTACCACCCTGCATACCGAGCTCGACCCGGTCTCACTGCTGCTCACCCCGCATCTCGACCGTATCTATATGGAAATGAGTCGGCGCACCATCGGGCGTGAAGGCGATGGCCACCGCTGGGTCAACCCGGAACTGCACGGCTGGTGGGTACACCGCGGGTTTGGCGAACTGCTGGATACGGCCACCGGCGATGTGCATGGTTTCGACGCATTCGTGCGCGATTTCTATGCCTCCTACCATCCGCTCTACAACGGCGGTCGGGATCTGGTCTATGCCCAGCCCTGCGGTATCGCCACCACCAACTTCAACGCCGAACTCGTCGGCTGGCATGCCATTTCCATTCAGCGTGTGGCCTACGATCCGGCCGGCGAGTGGCGCGTGTATTTCTTCAATCCCAACCGCGACAAGGGTCAGAACTGGGGCCAGGACATCGTCACCTCGACGCACAGCCACGGCGAGCTCGAAGGCGAATCCTCGCTGCCGTTCGAACAATTCACCTCGCGGTTGTATGTCTATCACTACAAGAACCGCGAAATCGGCGATGCCGAGGCCGTGCCCGACGAAGCGGTCGCCCGCATCCGTAGCCTGGTCGCCGAGGGCTGGGCCGCTGGCCGCGGCTGGCAGGACTAGGCTTTAGCCGGGCTCGAGACCGCGGATCACGCACATGAAAAAGGCCGCATCGGTTAACCGATGCGGCCTTTCTGATTATGCGGCACAACGGCCGCAAGCCATCAGGCGCGACTAGACATAGAAGTCCAGTTCTTCCTGATGCTTGAGCAGATCACGCAACTGATGCGGATTGTCGCCAAAGAAGAACACCAGCCCCCAATGGGTACCGAAGGCGGTGCGCTTGGTGACCGTATCCTGCAACGGTGCAGTCAGCTCGTGGAAATCGAAGTACGGATGCTCTTCGGTTTCCTTCGGGATTTCGAGCTTGCTGACCACACGCTTGCGCGGATACACGCCAAAGCAGCCGGCATAACCCTTGGCATCCTTGACCGGCTCGGGGAAGAACGCGTCGATCTCGTCCTGCTTGGTCTTCGGATCCATGACCAGGATCGTGGCCTGATAGGCGTTGAAGCCGTAGGCACGCTCGATCAGCTCGAAGGCCTTGAAGCCCGGCGGGCGATAGGCGACTTCACCGAAGTACATGGTGCCATCGGAGGTCACGAAGTACTCGGGGTGGATCTGGCCGAACTTGATATCGAAGGTCTTGATGAGCTTCTCGATCTGTTCGGTGATCGCGTTACGCCAGCTCTCCAGCTCCGGCGTGGCCGGCACAAATACCGAGTAACCCAGGGTCACGTACTCGGAGATGTTCAGGAACTGGATCTTGCCGTCCCAGATCCAGGCTTCGACCGCGAATTCCCAGCCATCGAGATGGCTTTCCATGAGCAGCGGATATTCGCTGTCCGGAATGGAATCGATCTCTTCGGCCGACTTGATCATGCGATGACCCAGACAGCCGGCCTTGTCAAAGGCCTTGAGATGGATCGGATCTTCCGGGTCACCGTCGAGCTTGAGCAACGTCTGGTTCACGCGCTTGAAGAAACGATAGACGTCGTCCTTTTCGTGCGCTTCCTCGAAAATGCCCACGCGAATGCCGCCGAGCTGGGCACGGCGTTTCATCAGTGCCTTGTCACGGAACAGTACCGCCTGACCGTGCAGGCGCGGGTTGTCCATGAGCACCGAGTTGATGGCGCCGGCCCATTCCACCGTTTCCTCGAACAGCGGAATGGCGACGTCGACGCCCTCTTCCTTGAGCTTTTCCGCGATTTCCATCGAGCGGTCGTTCAAACGCTCGAAATTCCACGGAATATACGGGATATCATGTTGTTTACAGTAGTCTTCTGCCCAATCCGGGGCGACGACTACATAGCGCCGATCAAAACGATCCGCCGCTTCGACTGCGCCTAGCGACCAACCCAGCAGGGCCACATAGCCCTTTTCGGGATTCTTCTCGGCCATAACCACTCCTCTTGGAGAAAATACCCTATTGACTCTAGCATAGTAACTTGTGAGTCCAAGCCGGCGGCGCCCGGTTTCATGCCGTCTTAAGGCGGATACGCACGCACAAACCGCCCATACCGTCGCGTTAAAGAAGTTCCAGCTCAGCCCCGTGCTGCTCGGCAATTCGCGCGCAGATCGCCAGGCCTAGACCGCTGCCCTGCCGGTTCGAACTCAGCCGGCCGAAGCGCGCCATGGCCGCGGCCCGCTGGCTTGCCGGAATGCCCGGCCCTTCATCCTCGATAAGCAGGGTCGGGCGCCCCGCCGCCAGGAGCGCCCGAATATGTACGGTGCCACCGGTGGGCGAATGGCGGATCGCGTTATCGATGAGATTGCGCAGCATCAAACCGAGTAAGCCGGCTTCGGCGCGAACCGCGGGTATGCCTGGCTCTGCCTCGAGCGACAGCGATATACCCGCCCGTTCGGCCAGTGGCGCCATCAGCGCGGCTTCTTCGCGAAGCAGCGGCGCCAGCGCCGTGGGCTTGAGGGCGACCGCGACCTCGTTGGATTCGATACGGGCCAGTGTCAGCAACTGTGACGCCAGATGCGAGCCCCGATTACTGGCCTGGAGCAGGCGATCGAGACTGCGCGCGCGTGCTTCGGGATCGGTTTCCGTAGCCAGGGATTCGGCATGCAGCTGAATCGCTGCCAGTGGCGTACGCAACTCGTGGGCGGCCTCGTCGAGGAAGCGGCGTTCGCGCGACCATGCACGCTGCAAACGCGCGAACAGCGAATCCAGCGCCGTGACGATCGGTCGCAAGTCGCGCGGCGCGCGAATCGCAAGCGGGCCGAGATCGCTTTCGTTGCGTGCCCGGATGGTCTCGGTGAGCCGTGACAGCGGCCGCAAGCCCAGGCCGACCACAAGCCAGACGAGCAACGCCATCAAAGGCATGCCGTACAGACTCTTCTGGACGGTTTTCCAGGCAATGCGACCTTCCAGTTCGCCGCGGATATCCTCGCGCTGGCCAACCTGCAAAGTACCATCGGACTGAGCCAGCGGCAGCACGAACACGCGCCATGCACGCCCACTCAGGCGCACCGTGTCGTAGCCCTGCTCGATACGGGTGAACGGCGCCTGGGGCGCACTCAGCGTCTTCGCCTGTATCCGGCCCTGGGCATCGAGCAGTTGAAAAGCCAGCTTGCTTTCATACTCGTGTCCGGTGGCCGCGATTTCTGCGCCTTCGTGCTGATCCTCGGCCTCGTCTTGTTCGTCGTAGTCGCCCATGCCCTGCCAGCCGTGACGCTTGAGCGACTCGCGCAATACCGATGCCGACTCTGGCGTGCCCGCGGCGAGCAGGCCCTCCAGCACGCGTGCGGACTGGGCCAACTGGGCATCGAAGATTTCGTTGATTTCGTGGCGGGCCGCGGTATAGCTCGACGATAGCAGCGCGGCGTTCATGCCGAGCATGACCACGATCAGCCCGATCAGCAGCCGTGCGCGAATCGATCCGGGCAGCAGGCTCACGAAGCCTCGGGCACCATGTAACCGACCCCGCGCACGGTACGAATCAACCCGTGCGGCAACTTGCGTCGCAACGCATGGATATGCACCTGGATCGCGTTGCTCTCGATATCGGTATTCCAGCCGTAGACCGCGGCTTCGAGATGATCCGAGGTCAGCACCCGCCCTTCGTTGCGTAGCAGTTCGGCCAGCAGCGCGAATTGGCGCCGGCTCAACGCCACCCGTGCGCCGTCGACACGTGTTTCCCAGGACGCCGTATCCAGTTCGACCGTGCCGTGACTGAGCCGGTGACTGGCCTGCCCTACGCCACGGCGAATCGCCGCGCGTACACGGGCCAGCAGCTCCTGGAGGGCGAACGGCTTGAGCACATAGTCATCGGCACCGGCATCGAGTCCACGTACACGCTCGTCGAGCGCATCACGCGCACTCAGGATCACCACCGGTATCGCATAGCCGTCACGTCGGATTCGCTTGAGCAGGGTGACGCCGTCGATATCCGGCAGGCCCAGATCGAGCACGATCGCCGCAAACTCGTGCGCGGCGAGCGCCGCCAGCGCGCTGGCGGCATCAGCCGCGGTCACGATGCGATAATGCGCCTGGCGCAGACCGCTATCCAGGCCGGCACGCAGCGATTCGTCGTCCTCGATGACCAGGACGGCCGGTACCGGATCAGTGGCCGTGGCCAATGCGTGCCTCCACGTCGTCGCGCAGCGCACGAATCTCGTCCCGGCGACCGGCATCGGCAAGCGGGCGCTCCGGCCGTTTCGGGGCTGCCAGCGCCCGGTCGAGATACGGCAGTGCGCCGCGATAGTCCGCTTTTTCCTCGGCAAGGTACTGGGCATAGAAATAATTGGGATCGATCCCGTCCGGGTTGATCGCCAATGCCTGTTTCAGATGCGCCTCGGCCTTGTCGTCACTGCCGAAGCCGATCGGCCAGCCCGGCACCTTGTAGTAAAGCACACCCAGACTGGTATACGCGGAGCCCGCCAGCGCCTGCGAATCGATATCAATGGCCTGTTCGTAGTCCTTGCGGGCGCGTTTGACCAGGCCCAGTGCCCCCAGACCACCCTGCGCGCCCGCCTGGCTGGAAAGAATGATGCCGTCCCAGATCAGCGGCTCGGCGCGGTTTGGATAGTCGGCAACCAGCTCTGCAGCGCGCTGCTCGAGCGCTTCGAACGCCTTAGCCTGGGCATCGTCGCCCTGGACCTCGTAATTCACATGCGCCCAGTCATGCTGCAGATCGAGCAGCCGGGCATCCATCGTGTCAGCCGCACTGGCGGCCAACGGCAACCACAGGGCCAGCAAGACCCCGATCAACATCTTTTTCATGAATCACCTCGAACCGACTCTGTCGGCAGATACGTCAATCGGGACCGAATGAGGGGCAACTGCTTGCGCAGTGCACCGTCGACCACACCGGGTGCCATACGGTTCACCCGGGCGAAGAACCGCTCGGGCCAGCCAATGCTGCGCTCTGCACGCGGGCTGCGAATCATCGCGGCCACGGCATCGGCAATGCGTGCCGGCGGGTCCACCTTCATGTTCATGGCCGTATGCAGCGCGCGAATACGGCTGTCGTTCAACCCGGTATCGACCGCCCGTGGCGACAGCAGCGCCACGCGCAGGCCCGTATCGGCATATTCGCGGCGCAGGGCTTCGGCGAAACCGCGCAGCGCGAACTTGGTGGCGCTGTAGGCCACAAAGCCCGGATAGCCGAGCGTGCCGAAACCCGAACCCATGAACAGTAATAGCGTCTCGCGCTGGCCCTGCAGCGCGGGTAACAAGGCACGGGTAAGCTGCATCGGCGCGCTGATGTTGGTGGCCACGATATTGTCGATCTGATTGTCGTCGAGCGACTCGAACAGCCCGCTCACATTGCGTCCGGCGTTGTGAATGACCACGTTCACCCCGCCCTGCCATTCGCTGGCCAGCGCGGCCAGCTCGTCGCGGTCGGCGGCATGGGTCAGATCGGCCGGCATGATGGCCACTTGAGCGCCGCGCTCACGCAGTACCCGCGCCAGGCGTTCGAGTTCGCTGGCGCGGCGCCCGGTGAGCAGCAATGCCGCGCCTTCGCCCGCCAGGTGCTCGGCGATCGCCTCGCCGATACCACCGGTCGCTCCGGTCAACAGCACGCGTGCCTGTTCGAGCTTCACGAGGCCACCTGCGTGTCGGCCGGCAACGGCAGGGTACGGAACATGTCGCCGTAGAGGGTAAAGACCACACGCGCGGCATGGGTGACCGCGGCCTTGTCCGCCTCGTCGTCGAGCCGGTTCATGAGTTTCTCGAAGAACTTGATATGGTCCTGATCGAGCGAGCCGTGCGTGTTCAGATAGGTCAGTGCCTTGTCGGGCAGGCCGAGTTGTTTGCGGATGATCTCGGCAGCCGGCGTGGCCAGCTGGATGCTCGTGCCCTCGAGCACGTTGACCATGCCGAAAAAGCCGACCGGATTACCGCGGTCGATCACGTGATAGGCATAGCTGACCATCAGCTCGGTGGGTAGTGCGGGCGTGCCATGGCGTACGGCATCGGCATCGCCGCCCATGCGCTCGATATCGCCGAGGATCCATTCCTGATGGCCCATTTCCTCTTCGATGTATTCGCCCAGGGCCTCGCGCAGCCATTCCAGCCGGGCCGGCAACCGCGAACCACAGGCCATGAGCAGCGGCACGGTGTGCTTGACGTGGTGATAAGCCTGGGTCAGAAACGCGATATAGCTCTCGCGCGAGGCGCGGCCATCGAACACCGCCTTGATGATCGGCGCCGAATGCAGGTATGCACGTTCGGCCTCGGTATCTTTTTGTAGCTGATCGTAGAAATTCATGGGGTCAGAGCTCCGTTGATGTTGGACTGGATAGCCTGGGCGCGAGCGCCTGGGCTGTTTCATGAATGCGGCTTTGGTAGTGCTGCCAGATCGCGTCACGGCGTAGCCGCCCGTTCGCCGTGGCCAGGCCATTGGCGGCAGTAAACGGCGCGTCGGCGACGAACCAGCCGCCGATGCGGGCATAACGCGGCAGCTGGGCATTCGCCGTGGCGATCGCGGCTGTCACCGCGGCCAGCTGGGCCGCACCGGGCGCGCCTGGCACGACCACGGCGATGTTCACCGCCATCGCCTCGCCGAAAATCGCCACCTGGCGTAATGCGCTCGTCTGGGCGAGCAACGACTCGGGCCACTCCGGATTGACGTTGCGCCCGAAGCTGGTGGTGAACTGGTTTTTCTTGCGGCCGCGCACATACAGAAAGCCGTCTTCGTCGAAGGCCCCCAGGTCCCCGGTGGCAATCTCGCCGCCCACGACCGGCTCGCCGAGATAGCCAAGCATGGCGTTGCCCGAGACATGGATTTCGCCGTCCTCTGCGATGCGCACCCGCACATGCGGCAACGGCCGGCCCACACTGCCCGCGCGCGTATGGCCCGGCCGGTTCAGGCTGACCACCGACGCGCATTCCGACAGGCCGTAGCCTTCATGCACCGGCAATCCGAGCGCCCGGGCGCGCTCGATTAGCGCAGCGCCGACCTTGCCGCCCCCGACCGCCATGAAGCGCAGGCTCGCCGGCATCGGGGCACCATGTTCACCCATCACCACCAGCGCCTTGAGCAGTTCCGGCAGCACGATGACGCTATCCGGTGCCCAGTAATGCAGACAGGCGAGAAAGCGCTGGGGCTCGAAGCCGCCATCGGCCGTGAAGCCGACTTCGGCGAGCGGCGGCGCGCAGACCGCCGCGCCGATACCCAGGGCCGCATAGCTGCCGGCGACGTTCTCGAGCAAGGTCGCATAGGGCAGTACGCTCAGGTGGCGCCGGATACCCAGCGCTGCCAGCGTGCCGGCCAGCGACTCGGCCAGCCGGGTGGCGCTCGCCGCGCCCAGGCACACGCCTTTCGGGCGGCCGGTACTGCCGGAGGTGAACGTCATTTGCACCGTATCCGGATGCAGCGCAGGCGCCGCCGCGACCTCGCGGGCGAGCACGGTGAAACCGCGATCGCTGCCTACGTGCCGCAGCCCGCTATCCAGACCAGTCAGACGCTGCGGCGTATCGGTGAGCACATGATTGATGCCGGCGTGGGCGATGACGTGTTCAAGCTGGGTGTCGGCAAAGAACGATGGCAGCGCCACGCATACGGCGCCGGCCGCGCGGATGCCCAGATCGGCGGCGATCCACTCGGGGCTGTTGTCGGCCAGCAGCCCGACCACGCGTGCCGCGCGGGCGGTAACAAGCGCGCGCCAGCCATCGATTTCGTCGAGTAGTGCATCACGCTCGAACGACCGCCCGGGCGCTAAAACCGTACAACCCCGGCCCAGCATGTCGGCAACACTCAACATGCCTGGGCCTGGCATGCAGCAGGTAGCGTGCGTGCGGCACTGTCGCCAATCAGGCCGGCATAGACGCGTGGCGCGTGGGCGTAGTAACGGCCCCAGTCGGTATCGGCCGGCATGAGTCTCCCGGGCTCGGCGCTGCCCAGATCGAGCGGGCTCAGGCCCAGGCGGATAAAGCTGTTGACCAGTCCACGCGTGGCCGTAAAGGCCGCCACGCTGTAGCCCGCGCCGTGCAGCCAGGCGATGGCCATGACGATCAGCCGTCGGCCGGCGCCCGCCCAGTCGGCAGCCAGCCCGCCCACTTCGACGATATGAGAACGCACCAACGACGGCCCCAGGCGCCCGCTAATCGCCCGTTCGACGGGCATCTGCAGGTATTGCTCGAGAAAAAGCGGCCCGTCACTGGCGGTACGAAACCCCAGACAGGCACGCAGACCCTGATTGTCGAACAGCGCCAGCTGATGCGGATAGAATTCGGCGACCTGGGCCGAATAATGCAGCGCGTACTGATCGGCGGCGAAGCGTTCCACAACGCTGCGCCCGCAGGTTTGCGGCTGGTAATAGCGCAGCCACGGCCCACGGATCGGTTTCGACCTGCCTGTCATCGCTCGCTCCACGAATAATGAGGATTCGCAGCGAGACTAGGGATCGAAACTTAAGGTTCGCTTATGTATCTACCCGGACGTATTGACCCTGAGGCCGATAAAGTTGTCAGCTGTCCGAGTCCAGCGGCCAGAGACGCGCGGCGCCGCGCACGCCGGAGGCATCGCCGTGGATCGCGGCGACCAGGGGCGTGTCGATATGCTCGGCGAAGGCATGCTGAGCCCAGATCTTGGGGACCTCGCTGTAGAGCCAGCGAATCTGGGAGAGCCCGCCGCCCACGACGATGACATCCGGATCGAGAATATTCACGATCATCGCCATCGCCCGCGCCACGCGTTGCAACCACGCCTTGAGGGTAGCGCCGGCCAAGCGTTCGCCGGCCTCGGCGCGCTCGACGATGGCCCGCGCCGGTATATCGTAGCCGCCGCGGCGTACATGGTCGGCCGTCATGCCCGGCCCGGAAATCCAGGCTTCCAGGCAGCTGTCGAGCCCGCACCAGCAACGCGGCGGCTGGCGTGTTTCCGCCGCCGACGGCCACGGCAGACACACATGGCCCCATTCACCAGCCAGGCCGTTGCGGCCGGTGATCAGCTGTTTGTCGACGACCACCCCACCGCCTACACCGGTGCCCAGAATTACACCAAAGACATTGCGATGCGCAGCGGCCGCGCCGTCACGGGCTTCCGAAAGCGTCAGGCAATCGGCATCGTTGGCCAGGCGCACCGGCCGCGACAGCGCGGCTTCGAGATCAGCGCCGAGCGCACGGCCGTTCAGACACTGGGAATTGGCGTTGCGCAGCCGGCCCGTGCCGGCCACGACACTGCCCGGGGTGCCCACGCCCAGCGGCAATCCGCTGGCGCCGACCTCGGCTTCCAATGCCATGACCAGATCGATGATCGCCTCGAGCGTGGCGTTGTAGCCGTTTTCCGGCGTGTCCACGCGCCGCTCGGCCCGGACTTCGGCTTCGCCATCGAGCACGATACCGGCGATCTTGGTACCCCCGAGGTCGATACCGACACGCAGATTGGGATGGGCGCTGGGCTGGCTCATGTCACGCTCGCGTCACAGTGGCGAACCATACTGTCGATCACGGGACCGGATGACACGACACGCACATTCGGAGATGGATTCATGGTTCGCAAGCAGATCAGATTTGTCGGCTATGTTATCGCGACGCGCCTCGTTGTGGGGGCCGTGCCTTTCGGCAGTGTCGATGCAATGCCGCGCACACCGCGCTAAGCGCCTTTTTGATGAGACATGAAACGCAGCTGGCTATGCGCAAGCAAGCCGTTTGTCCGCCAATGAACGCGAATACACGCGAATAAGGCGAAAGACAGAGCGCTCAAAGGCTGCGAAAGCTGCTGGCCACGCCGCATACAAAAGGCCATCGCAGACGCAGCGCGATATATACGGCTACCGGTAATCGACCCTGCGATGGCTTCGTTCCTTAAGAGCAACCGCAGATTTCGCAGATTACACAGATGAACAAGCGCGGCCCATGCGCCGGACAAAAGCGAACGACCTCGATGGCCTATCTTAGACCCGTGTGATTTGCGTCGATCTGCGGACTTGTCCATCAAGCAAGCAGGTTGTCCGCAAATGAACGCTAATACACGCGAATAAGGCAAAAGTCAGATGGTTTGACGGCCACGTGGGCTGCCGTGCGCGCCGGATGCCCACCTGTTGGCATAACCCATAGCTACCCAACATTTGCGTTCATTGGCGTGCATTCGCGGACCGTTTTCCTTGTCGCAAGACGAAGAGCAACCGCGGATTACACGGATGAACAAGCGCGGCCGGTGCGCCAGCCGAAAGCGAACGACCGCGATGCCTGTCTTCGATCTGTGTGATCTGCGTTGATCTGCGGACCTTGGCTTACCGCTAGTGCCAACCCAGCCAATGCGCCAATGCAGTCGATCGCCCACGACGGCCGAATCAAAAAATCGGCGTAATCTGCGGATAAACGGCTTTGCTCGCGAGCAGGTTGTCCGCCAATGAACGCGAATACACGCGAATGAGGCAAAAGTCAGAAGGCTCGATGGCTAGACGTGCCATTCACGCCGGATGCGTACCTGTTGGCATAACCAGCTACCCAACCTTTGCGTTTATTGGCGTGCATTCTCGGACGGTTTTTTCCTTGTTTGAAGAAGAAAAACCGCAGATGTCGCAGTTTGCGTGTCCAGCGGGGGCACGCGAATAAGGATCACTCGAGGCCGAGTGGCTGGCTGTTCGCGTCGTATGCGCAACCGTATACATGATCAAGAACGCTTTTGAACCGTCGGGCGAAAGGCCGGGCGCCGGCGCCGTTGGTATCAATCGATTGCAGTGCGCAGTAATGCGACGCAATCGGCGTCGAGCTTGTGGGTGATCAGTTCGTCGGCACGCGTGCGTCCATGATTGATCGCCATGATCGGCAGCCCGCGTGCCGCTGCCTCGCGTACGAAACGAAAGCCCGACCACACCATCAACGACGAGCCCACGATGAGCATGGCCTCGGCGCGGGCCAGCCCGGTCCAGGCTCGGGCGACCGTCTTTCGCGGTACCGCCCCGCCGAAAAACACGACGTCCGGTTTGAGAATGCCGCCGCAGACCGGGCAGTCGGGCACCACGAAACGTTGATAGTCGACGTCGCCGAGCTCGATATCGCCGTCCGGGCGAATGGCATCGCTATCGTGCAGCCAGTTGCTATTGCGTTCGACCAGCATCTCCTGCACGCGGTGGCGCGCTAAGCGCGTATCGCAGGCCAGGCAAATCACGCGGTCGAGGCGGCCATGCAGATCGATCACGCTGCGATGGCCCGCTGCCTGATGCAGACCGTCGACGTTCTGGGTCACCAGCGTACCGATATGGCCGGCCGTGGCGAGACGGTAGAGCGCATGATGCGCCGCATTCGGCCGGGCACGGGCCACCGCGGGCCAACCGGCCATGCTGCGTGCCCAGTAGCGCTGGCGTTTGCCGGCCTGGCTGATGAACGCCTGGTGCTGGATCGGTTTTGCCCCCTTCCAGCCGCCATCACGATCGCGATAGTCGGGAATACCCGAACCGGTGCTGATACCCGCGCCGGTAAGCACGAACAGACGCTGGCCGGCGGCCAGGAACTGGCGTAGCGCATCGACCTGATCGGCACGCGGCGCTTCATCGCCATCGCCAGGGGCGCGCAGCGCGTCGGGGATATTCATGCCACCCCCGCCACGCCAAGCGCGGCCAGATCGCGACGCAGAGATTCGATATTCTCGAACCGCAGCGCCTGCCAGCCGGCGGCTTTCGCGCCGTCGACATTGATCTGGCGATCGTCGATGAGCAGACAGGCGCCCGGCTCGGCGTCGAGCGCGTCGGCCACATGGGCGAAACCGCGCCGATCGGGTTTTGCAAAGCCGATTTCCTGCGAGGCGAACGCGCGCTCGAGTACATCGAAGAAACGAAAATGCTGTTGCATGTAACGCCAGTGCACCGCATTGGTATTGCTATAGCAGGCCAGACGATGATGCCGCGCGAGCGTCTGCATGAGCGCGCGCATTGCTTCGTGCTCGCCCAGCAGCATCGCTTCGAGTTCATGGGTGAGCCGGTCGGGCGCGATCGGCTCGACCAGGGTGTGATTGAGCGCGGTATGAAAACCGGCTTCATCGAGTTCGCCGATCTGAAACCGCTCGGCGAGCGAGAACGGCTGGGTAGTAAATCGCTCGCGCAATACCTCGGCCAGATGGCCGCTGCTCGTGCGCGTCTGCTCGGCGAGTTCGGCCAACATTTGCGCAGCGGGTTTAACGTCTACGACCACGCCGCCCAGGTCGAAGACCAACCAATCGATGGAATCGTTCATGGCGCGCAGTTTACGCAAAGCGGGCGAACCCCGATGCGTCGTGGGCGCGATACCCGCGCATCGGGCCGCCCTGCACTAAGCAAAACCCCTGGCCGAATCGGCTCGAATTCGCGCACGGCGTTGGATACGTGCTGCCAAGCCCGGCTCGGCCCGCGCGAGCACGCGGGTCGAGCCATGGACCGTCACCAAGCCTGCATTGCAGCCAGGCGGCGGCTTATTTGTCAGCGTCGAGCAGCGAATTGACCTTGTCGATATAGGCCTGCATCGCGGTATCGGTATCCATGCCTTCGAGCTTGGCCCAGGCGTCGTACTTGGCGCGGCCCTTGAAATCGGTCATGCCGGGGCGCTTGCCTTCGACATCGCCGACCGTGGCTTGTTTGTAATGGGCATACAGGGCGAGCAGGTCGTCGTTCTTGGGTCGCGACGACAGGGTTTCGACATCTTTCTGGGCCTGCTCGAAACGCGACTTGAGGTCTTCTGCCATGGTTTTCTCCTTGGGGCCTGCGGCGGTTGCCGGACATACCGTATCGACGTACACGACTTGCAAAAGCCGCGTCGTGAACGCGGTGTCCCAATGCTACACGAGCCACCGGCCGCGCCGTAGCGCGGATGCGCGACTTCGCGTCGTCGACCATCGTCATGCGCCGGACGACCTGCCGGCGCTGACGAGCGACAGGCTTCGAACGCGGTGTTTCAGACCCGCCGCTGCCAGGTCATGAACCGATGCGCGGGCGTATCGGCGGTGGCGGGTACGTAATCTTCGTAGACCCGCTGCCACTGGGGCCAGTCGATTTCGGGAAACCAGGTGTCGCCGCGATAGGTGGCTTCGATACGGGTCAGCTGCAGCGTATCCGCACGATCGAGGGTGAGTCCGTAGACCTGGGCGCCGCCGATGACCATCAGCTCGCCTGCCCCCTCGGCCGCCGCCAACGCGATCGCCGTGTCGATATCGCCGACGCGCTGTACACCCTCGGCGTAAAAGCCCGCATCACGGGTCAGCACGAGATTGTCTCGCTTGGGTAACGCCCGGCCGATGGATTCGAATGTACGCCGGCCCATGAGAATCGGTTTGTGCAGCGTTTGTTGCTTGAACCAGCGCAAGTCGCCCGGGATATGCCAAGGCATGCCGCCGTCGGCGCCAATCACGCCATTCTGATCCATGGCGGCGATCAGGCTCAGGCGGACATCGGCCGGCGATAGGTCGGTTGCTGCGGACATGGCGTGCTCGGTCAAATTCGAAAAAATGGATAACGCCGGGCCGACACGCGCGGCGGCTCAATCGTGCGCGGCGCTCCCCTGTTCGGGCAGATCTCTGAGCTCCAGAATAAACCGGGTGCCGGTTTCGTCGGTACGCTCGATACGCAGATCGCCGCCGTGGCGACGACAGATCCGCCGGCAGAGCGACAGCCCGATACCGGTGCCATCGGCGTGCGCCGAACCCGCGTCGCGCCGAAATGGCTGAAACGCTTGTTCCGGCGAACCGATACCGCGCGCATTATCCTGATAATACACGATTTTTATACCCGAACCGGTGTGTTCGAGATCGGCTTCGATCCGAATGACCGGTGCCTCGTCGGGGCGTCGGTAACGAATGCTGTTGTCGATGAGATTCTGGAACAGTGCGCGCAGCTGAGCGCCATCACCCCGAATCGCGCCCAGAGGCTTCAATTCGAAGCGGACCTGATGTTCTTCAATCAGCAAGGCCAGGTCATCGCGCACTTCGTCGATGAGCGTATTCAGATCGTGGCGTTCGATCGTGCCCGTACCCGTGTCGATACGTGCCAGGCGCAGCATGCCGCCAATCATGTGCTGCATGCGATCGGCCGCGCCGCGCAGTGCAGCGAGCTGTTGGCGCCCGCTTTCGCTCATACGCGGCGCTTCGCTGGCTTCCAGCTGGCGGGCGTTATGTTGCATCTTGCGCAATGGTTCGCGCAGATCGTGTGCCGCGGCCAGCACGCCGGCCCGATCACTGGCCCGATCCAGCCCCAGGCGCGATTCGCCGCCGGTAGGCTCGGCCGACCGTACGGCATCGCCGGCATCGATGAGCAGGGTAAAGCCGTTCAAACGGCCATCCGCACCGCGTAGCGGTAATACACGCGCCGTACGCGTGGGCATATCGGCCGCCGCGCCGACCGGGCGAACCGCCAGGCTGATGGGCTCGCCCGAACGAACCGCGCGATGGAGCACCACCGGCCAGGCCGGCTCGTCGCGCAGTTCGACACAGGCCTGAATGCCACGCCCGAGGGTGTCTTCGACATCGCAGCCCATCCAGCGTGCCGCGCTTTCGGCCAATCCCGCGATCCGCGCGGCCATATCGATACCGATCCAGGCCGGCTCGTCGCTGGCGCGGGTCAGATTCAGGCGATGCGCAGCCAGCAGATTTTCATTGGCGTTGACCGCATCGGCAGCCCGCCGCGGCCCTGTCGCCCGCAACAGCACGATAAAGCCGATCACATCGTCAGCGGCATCGGTACGTGGCGTCAGATCAATACTGCACAGCCGGCGTTGACCGGTGCGCGTCATCAGCGCGGCCTCGAAACGCGCCCGACCACGGGCACTGGCTTCGAACAGGGCGCGCGGCAGATCGGCTTCGAAACGACGCTCTTCGGGCAACAGGGTTTCCAGCCGCTGGCCTTGGACCTGCGATGCGATATGGCCGAACAGCGCTTCCGCACTGGCGTGCCACATTTCGATCACACCCGCGCTGTCGAGCAGGCACAGCCCCGCGTCCGGCATCTGCTCGAGCAGCAATGCCAGCGCGGCCGTGCCCAGCGAGGCATGCTCTGTTTCCGGGCCGTCACTCGTGGCAGAACTCATGACACACCGCCACATGCGCGCATAGCGCGCTGCTGAGCCGCCGCCCGAGGAACCCTCCCCATCGCGGCGCCCACCGCGCTGCGGCGCGAACTGCGCCGAGCAAAGGCGCTAGTGATAAAGCATGCTGGCGGGCGTTTCTTGCTGGAGCAAGCGGGTGCAATCGGCGACCGGCAAACCCGGTGCATAGAAAAACCCCTGGCCGAACGCGCATTTGTTGTCGACGAGAAACTGGCGCTGATCGCTGGTTTCCACGCCCTCGGCGACCACGCGCAGGCCCAGGCTGGCGCCCAGGGCGATGATCGCCCGCGCCATGGCACGGTCGCGGCTGTTGTCGGATACGCCATGTAAAAAGCTCAAGTCGATCTTGAGTGAATCCACCGGTAGCCGGGTGAGATAGCTCAAGGAGGAATAACCTTTCCCGAAGTCGTCTATAACGACCTGAACCCCCAATCGCTTGAGCTGTTCGACCAGCGGGTTGGTATCGTCCGGGCCGAGAATGAGCGCGTTCTCGGTAAATTCGAGTTCCAGCAGCTGGGCCGGCATGGCCAGCGTCTCGATGAGCTGACGCACCATCGGCAGGAAATCTTCATCGCGGGCATGCTGCGACGAGACATTGACCGCCAGCACGACATCGGCGTCCAGCACACCCGCATCGCGCCAGTTCAGATACTGGCGGCAGGCCGTGGTCAGTGCCCAGCGGGTAAACGCACGGATACAGCCGCGCGATTCGGCCATGGGCACGAATTCTTCCGGCGAAATCGGGCCCAGGCGTGGATGATTCCAGCGGGCCAGCGCCTCAAGGCCCACGACGCGCCCGGAGTCCAGATCGAACTGGGGCTGGTAGACCAGATGCAGTTCGCTGGCCTCGATCGCGGCATGCAGTTCGTTATCCAGGCCGCGACGCGAGCGCGAACGGCCGTCGTTTTCGCCGTCGAACCAGTGCACGGTATCGCGCCCGCCCTGCTTGGCCTGATACATGGCCGCGTCGGCGTTGTTGATCAGCGCATCGGCATCATCGCCATTGGCCGGGTACATCGCCACACCGATGGAAATGGTTACGAAGATGCGGTGGGTATCGATGACGATGGGCTGGCGAAAAGTCTCCAGCACGTCGGCCACGAGTGCTTCGACTTCGCGGCGATCGGGACTGTCGACCACGGCCACGAACTCATCGCCCCCCAGGCGCGCAAGCAACGGATGGGCTGCACAGACCTTGCGAAGACGACTCGCCGAGGTATACAGCGCCCGATCGCCCACGCCATGACCCAGGCTGTCGTTGATCGATTTGAAGCCGTCCAGATCGAAATAGATCACGGCAAACGCATGGCGTTCGGCTTGCGGGCGTTCGAGCATGTATTGCAAGCGCTCGAGCAGCACCGCCCGATTGAAAAGACCGGTCACCTGGTCGTGGCGCGCCAGATAGGTGAATTTTCGCTGATTTTCATAGTGCTGGATCGAGTAGCGGATGGTGCGCTCGAGCAGGGTCGCGTTGAGATCCCCCTTGGGCAGGAACTCTGCAGCCCCGGCTTCCATCACGGCGACATCGATCTCGTAATCGTCGTGGCCGGTGAGCACCACGATCGGCGCATGCAATGCCGCCGCGGCCGGGCTGCGCAGCAGATCCAGACCGGTACGGCCGCCGAGTTCGTAATCGAGCAGGCAGATATCGAAACCGCCCTGGGCGAGCGCCGCGAGGCCTTCGTCATAACTGGCCGCCATGGTCAGCGCATAGCGATGCCGCGGCCCGGAATGCAGCAAATCGGCCAGCAGCGCCCGATCTTCTGGATCGTTGTCGATAACCAGCACGCGTACGGTTCGAGATCGAGACATTGATGCACACACCAGTCAACCAGGCTGGAGCGCAGTCTAGCGTACAAGCCAGTCGAGTTGCGGACCTTTCGGGCACGATTAATTAATGGCAACGATATCTGGCGACATCGCGCTTTATCGTGACGATACGCTCGCCATGTCGAATACTGCGCTACGCAAGCTGGAAAATCGAAAAATGTTTCGTTTTGCCTTCGAAGCCATGCCCGAGGCGCAAAGCGCCTGAGCATGACGGTATCGCATGACTATTGAATAACCGAGACCGGTTTGGCAAGCAAGCGCGTGCTTAGACGGCCACCGGCGCGCTGATCCGCGCATGGCTTTCATAACCCTCGAGGCGAATATCGTCGAAGCCAAAGGCAAACAAATCGTCAATTTCCGGGTTGAGCCATAGCGTGGGCGGCGCCAACGGCGCGCGCGCGAGCTGTTCGTCGGCCTGATCCAGATGGTTGAGATACAAATGCGCATCGCCGAGCGTATGCACGAAATCGCCCACCTGTAGCCCGCAGACCTGCGCGATCATATGCGTGAGCAGCGCATAGGAGGCGATATTGAAGGGCACGCCGAGAAATATATCCGCACTGCGCTGATACAGCTGGCAGGACAGACGCCCCTCGGCGACATAGAACTGGAACAGCAGATGACAGGGCGGCAGGGCCATATCGTCGACCTGGGCCGGATTCCAGGCGGTCACGATATGCCGGCGCGAATTCGGGTTGTGGCGGATCGACTCCACCACCCGGGCAAGCTGGTCGACCGATTCGCCATTCGGGGCCGGCCAGCTACGCCATTGATAGCCGTACACCGGGCCGAGGTCGCCGTTTTCATCGGCCCACTCGTCCCAGATACGCACTCGGTTGTCCTTGAGATAACCGATATTGGTATCGCCCGCGATGAACCACAGTAGTTCGTGGATGATCGCGCGCAAGTAGAGCTTCTTGGTGGTGAGCACCGGAAACCCCCGGCTCAGGTCGAAACGCATCTGACGACCGAACACCGATAACGTGCCGGTGCCAGTGCGATCGGCCTTGCGGGTGCCGTGCTCGCGCACCTCGCGCATGAGATCGAGATAGGGCTGTTCGAGCGACGGCATACTCATGAGGCCACCCTATCGCGACGATACGCCAGCGCCAGCAACACAATGCCGCCCAGAATCATCGGCGTGCACAGCACCTGGCCCATGGTCATCCAGTCGAAGGCGACGAAGCCGAGAAACGAATCGGGCTGGCGAAAGAACTCCGCGAAGAAACGCAGGCAACCGTAGCCGATCAGAAACAGCCCGGACACCGCCATGCGCGGGCGCGGCTTGCTGGCGAACCACCACAGGATCGCGAACAGCAAAAGACCTTCCAGGCCGGCTTCATAGAGTTCCGAAGGATGGCGCGGCGCCATATCGACCCGCGGATAGATCATCGCCCAGGGCACATCCGTGACCCGGCCGATGAGCTCGCCATTGATGAAATTGGCGATACGCCCGAAGAACAGGCCGACCGGCACGATCGGCGCCACGAAATCGGTGATATCGAAAAAGGCGCGCTGGGTACTGCGCGCGAACCAGCCGGCAGCGGCGAATACGCCGAGCATGCCGCCATGAAAGGACATGCCGCCCTGCCAGATATAGAACAGCTGCAACGGGTTTTCCAGCAACAGGCCCGGCTGATAAAACAGCATATAGCCCACGCGTCCGCCCACGACCACGCCGAGCACGACATAGAACAGCAGATCGCCCACTTCCTCGCGCTGCCAGTGGATATGCGCCTGCTTGGTGCGCACGATGCCCAGCCCCCAGCCGATGAGAAAACTCAGCAGATACATCAGCCCGTACCAGTGCACGGCAAGCGGGCCAATGGAAACGGCGACGGGGTCGATATCGGGATGCACGAACATGGCGACGAATTCTATGGCGTGTTGCGCTTTGTTGCGAGCGCCGCGTGGGCGCACACCGCGCGTGGATGGCAGGCCCGCGACCGACAGCGCGTCATATCACGCTGGGCACGGCCCCCCTCTAAACGAGCGTCATGTTATGGCAAGCGCGCATTGCAGCGTTCTTACGCAACCGGCACGCGACGCGCTGTAATCACCGGGCGACCGGTCAACGTACCCAGGCATACATGAACACATCCCGCGGCGCGCGCTCGGCATCCGGATGATTCGGCCGTGACGACCAGCGCCGCAGCCGCCCTTCGCAGGTCATGTCCAGGGCTTCGAGAATACGGCGCGAGGCGATGTTTTCGGTATCGCAGGTCGCCCAGATCCGATACAGATCGTCGATCGCCTGCGCGGCCTCGAATACCGCGGTGGCCGCCTCGCGCCCAAAGCCCTGGCCCCAGGCCGAGCGCGCCAGGACATAGCCGATCTCGGCGCCATGTTCGTTGAACGAACAGGCCACGGTACCGATGCCGCCGCGCTCGGGGTGTTCGATCAGCCAGCAGAAATCCTCGCCGGACGACCAGCCCTCGGCCACGTCGTCGAGAAACTCGACGCTGTCGTCGATATCGACATGCTGCGCCCAGGTCATGAACTGCGTCACCGTCGGGTCGCTGGCAAAGGCGAAGATCGCCTCGGCATCGCCACGCTCCGGTTCGCGCAACAACAGGCGCGGCGTGGCCAGGCGCGGTGGCATGCTGATCATCATCGAACCTCCGGCTGTATCAGGCCAGTTCGCGTTCGAACTCCTGCTTGTAGCGCGCCTTGAACTCATCCATTGTGAAACGGTGGTTCTGGGTGCCCGGGCGTTCGATCTTTATCGTACCCATGAGCGAAGCCACGCGGCCGATGGTCGGCCAGTCCAGGCCCTGCTGCAGGCCCCAGATCAGCCCGGCACGAAAGGCATCGCCGCAGCCGGTCGGGTCGGCCAGCGCGGTGGGCGAACCGGCCGGGATCTTGATCTGTTCGCCGTCGGCATGAATCACCGAGCCTTCGCCGCCCTTGGTCACGATCATGGCCTTGAGCTGTTTGGCCATATCGGTCACCGACAAGCCGGTACGATCGCACATGAGTTCGGCTTCGTAGTCGTTGACCGTGACATAGGCCGCCTGCTCGAGAAAACGCCGCAGTTCGTCACCGTTGAACATGGGCAGGCCCTGGCCCGGATCGAAGATGAAATCGATCCCCGCTTCAGCGAACTGGGCGGCATGCTGGACCATGCCGTCCTTGCCATCGGGCGAGACGATACCCAGCGTGATGCCGGCATCGGCGGGCACCTGCTGCTCGTGCGCATAATTCATCGCGCCCGGATGAAAGGCCGTGATCTGGTTATCGTCCAGATCGGTGGTGATATAGGCCTGCGCGGTGTAGGCATCATCCACGCCCTTGAGGTATTCGCGGCTGATGCCGTGCTCATCCATCCAGGCGGCATAGTCGTCGAAATCGGTGCCGACCGTGCCCATGGGCACGCCCTCGCCACCGAGCAGTTTCAGCGAATAGGCGATATTGCCGGCACAGCCGCCGAACTCGCGCCGCATTTCCGGCACCAGAAACGAGACATTCAGCATATGCACGCGATCCGGCAGGATTTCGTTCTTGAAATGGCCGGTATAGACCATGATCGTGTCGTAGGCGAAGGATCCGCAGATCAGAGCTGACATAGCTTGTCCTTTGTTCGGTGAAACTGGGCGCAGGCAAGCGCGCCGCACTTCAAGATCAGCCGCGCATCATGCCACAGCATGCGCGCTCGCCCGGCTCAAACGCCGGCGGCGGTGGCTGAATCGTGTTTGAGATCGAGATGCTTGGCTGCCGCGACTTCGTCGAGACGCCGGATCGGCAGCTTGACCGGTGCTTCTTTCAGGGTCGTGGCATCGACCTTGGCTTCTTCCCAGATCGCGACCATCGCCGCGACGAAGGCATCCAGCGTTTCCTTGGATTCGCTTTCGGTCGGCTCGATGAGAAAACACTCGGGCACCAGCAACGGAAAATAGATCGTGGGCGCATGAAAACCGTAGTCGAGCAGCCGCTTGGCCACATCGGTGGCGGTGATATCCAGCTGCTGCTTCTGGCGCTTGAGGGTGACGATGAATTCGTGGCTGGCACGGCGTTCGGGAAAGGCCAGATCGAAGCCTGCCGCGCGCAAACGCGTCATCAGATAGTTCGAATTCAGCGTGGCGAATTCGGCGACCCGGGTCATGCCCTCGGCACCCAGCAGCCGCGCATAGACATAGGCCCGCAGCAGCACGCCAGCATTGCCCATGAAGGCCGACAGCCGCCCGATGGTGTTCGGAATATCCTTCTCGGTGAGCCAGCGATAGGTTGCGTTATCACCCTCGCCGTCGCGCCCCACCACGGGAATGGGCATGAAATTGCGCAGGCGCTTGCCCACACCGACCGCACCCGAACCTGGCCCGCCGCCGCCATGCGGCGTCGAGAAGGTCTTGTGCAGATTCATGTGGATGACGTCGAAGCCCATATCGCCCGGGCGTACCTTGCCCAGAATGGCGTTGAGGTTGGCCCCGTCGTAGTAGAGCAGCCCGCCCGCGCCGTGCACGATCTCGGCGATTTCGAGAATGTCCTGTTCGAATACGCCCAGCGTCGAGGGATTGGTGAGCATGATGCCGGCCGTGCGCTCGGATACCGCCTCGCGTAGCGCGGCGATATCCACGTCGCCGTCGGCATCGGTGGGGATCTCGACCACGGTGCAACCGCACATGACCGCCGTGGCGGGATTGGTGCCATGGGCCGCATCGGGCACCAGAATCTCGTCGCGTGCGTGATCGCCCCTCGCCTCGTGATAGGCCTTGATCATGGCCACGCCGGTGAATTCCCCCTGCGCGCCCGCCATGGGCGTAAGCGAGACTGCCTGCATGCCGGTGACCGTGGTCAGCATTTCCTGCAGCTCGTAGAGACAGGCCAGCATGCCCTGGCCGTGGCTGGCCGGCGCCAGCGGGTGCCGGTTGAGAAAGCCGGGCAGCGAGGCGAGCGTATTACAGGCCCGCGGGTTGTACTTCATCGTGCACGAACCCAGCGGGTAGAAATGCGTATCGATGGAGAAATTCAGCTGCGACAGCCGGGTGTAATGGCGTACCACATCCATCTCGGAAGCTTCCGGCAATCCGACCGGCGATTCACGCCGCAGCGCCGCCGGAATATCGTCGATCGCGGGTGCCTCGGCCGGCGCCTGCGCCAGCGCCCGACGGCCGGGCCGGCTGTGTTCGAAAATGAGTTTTTCGGTCATGACGTGGTTACTTTCGATGTTCGGGGTCTTCAAGACGAAGCCATTGGAGTCCGCGAATGAACGCCAATAAACGCGAATGCAGAGAACATCGGCTGCCCAAGTGCCTATCGACCGGGCTACCGCCTATCCTCTTAATCTTTTATTTGCTTTTATTTGCTTTAATTCGCGTTCATTTGCGGACTACCGCCTTACAGCGACGACTCAGACCTTGAGTGCGGCCAACGCGTCTTCGTAGTTCGGCTCGTCGGCGATTTCGGGCACGAGTTCGCTATGCAGCACGGTGCCCTGCTCGTCGGCCACGATCACCGCGCGGGCACACAGCCCGGCCATGGGGCCGTTGGCGATGAGTACGCCATAGTCCTTGCCGAAGCGCTTGTCGCGCATCATCGACAGCGTCGTACCGTTGTCCAGGCCCTCGGCGCTGCAAAAACGCGAGTGCGCAAACGGCAGGTCGGCCGAAATCTGCAGCAATGCAATATTGTCCAACGCATCGGCCTCGGCATTGAAACGCTTGACCGACATTGCACAGGTCGGCGTGTCCATGCTCGGAAAAATATTGAAAATCTTGCGCTTGCCGGCGAAAGTGTCGAGGCTGACGTCCTTGAGATCGGCCCCGGTCAGGCTGAAATCGGGCAGCGTGTCGCCCGGTGCGGGCAGGCGGCCTTCGACATCGATCGGATTGCCTTTGAGCGTAATCTGCTGGGTCATGAGGTGTCCTTTAACAAACGTGAATAATCGGCGAATCGCTTCGTGTCAGGCCGCGTCCGCCTGTTCGGCGAGCACCGTGCGCAAGGCCTGGGCATAGGCATCCAGGTCGGCCTCGGTCTTGGTTTCGGTGGCACAGACGAGCACGGTGTCTTGCAGTCCGTCGTAGAAATCGGCCAGCGCCAGACCGCCGAATATGCCGCGCTCGGCCAGCGCATCGAGCACGCGCTGGGCATTCGCCGGCAGGCGGAGCACGGTTTCGTGAAAGGCCGCGCTGTCGAAAACGCGTTCCACGCCGTCGATCGCGGTAAGTCGTTGCACCAACGCGCGTGTATTGGCGATACAGGTCGCGGCGGTGTTTTCCAGCCCCGTCGCGCCCAGCAGGCTCATATGGATGGTGGCCGCGGTTACCAGCAGGCCCTGATTGGTACAGATATTGGAGGTCGCCTTGGAGCGGCGAATATGTTGCTCGCGCGGCTGAAGGGTCAGTACATAGCCCGTGCGACCGTCCATGTCCTGCGTTCGCCCGACCACGCGCCCCGGCATCTGGCGGACATGCTTCTTGCGACAGCACAGAATGCCGAAATACGGTCCGCCGGAGGCCAGCGGCGCACCCAGCGGCTGGCCTTCGCCGACCACGATATCCGCGCCCTCGCCCGTGCCCCAGCGGCCCGGCTCCTTGAGTACGGCCAGCGCAAGCGGGTTGATCACGCCGATAGCCAGCGCACCATTGGCCTGGGCCCAGTCGGTGAGCGTGTCCACGTCTTCGAGCACACCGAAGAAATTGGGCTGGGGGATCACCAGCGCGGTCACGTCTTCGCCGGCCCAGCGTTCCAGATCGGCGCTGTCGATACGACCGGTGCCCGGTTCATAGGCGACGGTTTCGAACACGATGCCCTGATTCGCACAGATATTGCGCGCGACCTGGCGATAGAACGGGTGCATGCTCGCCGGCATGAGAATACGGGCCGATTTGGACTTGCGATTGGCGCGCACCGCCATCAGCACTGCCTCGGCCAGCGCCGATGCGCCGTCGTAGAGCGAGGCATTGGCCACATCCATGCCGGTCAGCCCGGTCATCATGGTCTGGTATTCGTAGACCACCTGGAGCGTGCCCTGGCTGGCTTCCGGCTGATACGGCGTATACGCGCTATAGAATTCGCCGCGCGTGGTCAGCTCCCACACCGCAGCCGGAATATGATGCTCGTAGGCCCCGGCACCGATGAAGCACAGGCCACCCGCATCGCGTGCCGCGCGTTCCTGCATCAACCGGCTGACCGCCTGTTCGCTCGCTCTCGGCGGGATCGAATCCAGGCTGACATCGCGCAGGCGCGGGTCGATCTCGTCGAACAGATCGTCGATCGTGTCCACGCCGATGGTGGCCAGCATCGACTGGATATCGTCTTCGGTATGCGGAATGAAGGGCATGAATCCTCGCAGAACGTAATACGCGGGCACAGCGGCACCGACGCCGGGCAATACCGGCGCCAGTGCGAGCGCCGCTAGTCTTCCTCTTCTTCGACGATGCCTTCGTAGGCATCGGCATCCAGCAGTTTTTCGACTTGTTCGGAATCGGATACCGTCATCTTGAACAACCAGCCTTCGCCGAAGGGATCTTCGTTGACCAGTTCCGGCGAATCCTCGAGCTGTTCGTTGATTTCGGCGATCTCGCCATCGAGCGGGGCATAGATATCCGATGCCGCCTTGACCGATTCGACCACGGCCACGGCATCACCGGCACCGACCTTGGTCCCGGCCTCGGGCAGTTCGACGAACACCAGATCGCCCAGCGACGACTGGGCATAGTCGGTGATACCGACCGTGCAGGTGCCATCGCCGTCGTAATCGATCCATTCGTGGGTCTTGGTATAGGACAGATCCTTGGGTACTTCGCTCATGGGGCTCCCTTGCAGCAGATTCGCGCGGTGCGCGCTATGTTTTGGTGGATAAAGGCTACTGAGAAACGGGCTCAGTCGTCGATACGGCGCTTGCCGTGGCGCACGAAGGGATAGCGCACGATGCGCGCGCGCTGCCACTTGCCGCGCAGACACACCTCGACGCTTTCTTCCCAATCGGCCGGTACCCGCGCGAGCGCGATCGAGCACGACAAGGTGGGTGAATAGCTGCCACTGGTGATTTCGCCTTCGGCTTCTTTTTCGTCGACATCGCTGTCGGCGGCCCGTACCGCGGTTTCGCTGCGCATCACGCCGCGGCCTTCCAGCACCAGCCCGACGAGCTTCTCGCCGACGCCCTCGGCGCGCATGTGCTCGAGCGCCGAACGGCCGACGAAATCCCGTTCTTCGGGCTCGAATGCCACCGTCCAGCCCAGGCCGGATTCCAGCGGCGTGTGGTCCTCGTCCATATCCTGGCCGTAAAGATTCAGCCCGGCTTCCAGGCGCAGGGTGTCGCGCGCGCCCAGGCCGATCGGCGCTACACCCTTGCCGCGTAGCGTTTTCCAGGCATTGACGGCCTCCTCGGCCGGCAACACGAGTTCGAAACCGTCCTCGCCGGTATAGCCGGTGCGCCCGATCGAGCGATCATCCTGGGTCGCGACCCGAAACGGCTTGAGCTTGAGCGCGGCGGCCTTGAAATCGTCGTCGAAGAGCTCGGCGGCAATATCGCGCCCGCGCGGGCCCTGCACCGCGATGATGGCCAGATCCTGGCGGTGATTGATCGCCACGTCGTAGTCGCGCGCCTGGCTGTCGATCCAGGCCAGATCCTTTTCCGTCGTCGCGGCATTGACCACGATGCGATACAGGTTGCCACTCAGGTGATAAACGATGAGATCGTCGATCACCCCACCGCGGGTGTTGAGCATGCAGGTATAAAGCGCGCGGCCGGCCTCGTCGATCTTGGCGACGTCATTGGCCAGCAGCCGACGCAGGAATTCGCGTGCCTCGGCGCCGCTGATATCGACCACTGCCATATGCGAGACGTCGAACATGCCCGCGCTTTCGCGCACGGCATTGTGTTCCGAAATCTGGGAGCCGTAGTCGATCGGCATATCCCAGCCGGCGAAGTCCACGAGCTTGGCGCCGTCGGCGACATGCGCGTCGTAAAGCGGGGTTCGTTTGGCCATGACAATCTCTTTGCAGATGAATCAACAGAACACGGGCCGGCCCGGGCTTTCGCCTGCCGCCCCTCTGTCCTGGCACCTGAGAGATTCGCCCCTTCGGTGAGCCGGACTGTCGCCGGCTGCTCTCCAGAGTCGATCAAGCTGGCGTATAAACGCCCGCATGCACGTGGTTCGGGTACCTGAGCGTTTCCGGGCGGAAATTTGCGCCTTCGGTGACGAGCGACTGCCCGTTCTCTCCCACGCGGTTATTGACCGTGCCCTCGACTATACCGGCGACATCGACACAGGCCAAGCGCCAACCGCGAGGCCCTACTTACCTGCAAAATACAGCAGATTTTTCGACTACTGCAGCAACCGCGGGCCGTTGGCGGATAACCCTACGGCGTGATGAATCATGATCTGGCGAATCGGCGCGAGATTAGCCGCGATCCCGATTGCGCTCTGGCGCAGCGTGCGCAGCAACGGATTGGCACTGCCGTAAACGCGTTTGAAGGCGTCGGTCGTGCCCAGCATCATCAGATTCTCAGCCATGCGTGCGCGCTGATAGCGGCGCAGATAGGTCATGTCGCCGGCATCGCGATTCGCCGCGCGCCCCGCCTCGAGCGCTTCGACCATGCCCGCCACGTCGAGAAGGCCGAGGTTGACCCCCTGACCTGCCATCGGGTGAACCACATGCGCCGCATCGCCGGCCAGGGCCACACGGGGGCGACAATATTCGCGTGCATGCTGGAGCTTGAGCGGGAACGAGGCACGCTTGTCCATATGCTCGATTTCGCCCAGCACGCCGCCGCTGGCCTCGGTCAGCCGCGCGCAGAATGTATCGTGGTCGAGTTCAGCCAGCTCGGCGGCCAGTGCATCATCGGCATGCCAGGCCAGCGAACAGCGACCGTCCGACAGCGGCAAAAACGCCACGGGCCCGGTTTCGGTGAAACGCTGCCAGGCGATATGGCGATGATGACGCGCCGGGGTCACCGTCCCCACGGTACAGCGCTGACCGTAGGGCCAGCCGGTGGTTTCGATACCCGCGGCCGCGCGCACCGGTGAATTCGCACCTTCCGCGCCGACCACCAGGGCCGCGCTCACGACCGTGCCGTCGTCCAGTCGCAGCCGGGCTGCGTCGCTGTCGATGGCCAGACTTTCCATTTTCGCCGGGCAATAGATATCGACATCGGTCAGCGCCTGCCAGGCGCTGTCGACGATCAGATTGTTCTCGACGATATGCCCGAGTTCCGGCAGACCGACCGCGGTATGCTCCAGAAACAGCTCGCTCGCGCCGCCGGCCTCCCAGACCTTCATGCCGGTAAACGCACAGCAGCGCCGGCGCTCGACCGAGGCCCACAGACCGAGATTCTCGAGTACGCGACGCGTCCCTGGCGCAATGGCCGATACGCGCAGCTCGTAGTCGTCGCCGAGCTCGAACCGCGATGGACGCTTGGCTTCGACAAGCGCGACCGAGAAATCGGCACGCGAAAGCGCCACCGCGAGCACGGCGCCCACCATGCCGCCACCGACAATGGCGATATCGTAACGGGGGCTTTGCTTGCTCATGACTTGGCCTCGCGAAGACGTGCCGGCGCCAGGGCCAGACCCATGCTGCGCCGGGCCATATCGTCACGAATCGATGGCAACAGCGACAGGCCGAACAAGCCCGCGCCGCGGGCGTGATCGAGCATGGGAATACGGTTGGAGAACAAACGCACGATGGCGTCGGTGAAATTGGCCACGCGATGCTGGTCGGGCCGCCGGGCCTCGGCCCAGCCGGTAAGCAGGTCGGCATCGCCAGGATCGAAATCGGCATCGCCCGCCAGGCGCTCGCGCAGCATCGCCGCCAGCAGCAAGGCATCGCGAATCGCCAGATTAAAGCCCTGCGCGGCCGCCGGATGCAGCGCATGGCCGGCATTGCCGATCAGCACGGCCCGCTCGACCGCGGCCCGGTCGCACAACACCCGCGCCAGGGGATAGCTGCCACGCGGGCCGGCCAGCTTGAGCGTACCCAGGCGCTGGCCGAATGCGGCTTGCAACCTGTCGATGAATTCATCCTCGCTGACCGCGCACATCTGCTCGGCGCGCTCGCTGGGCAACGTCCAAACCGCCGCACAGCTGGCACGGGTACAGGGCAACAGGGCAACCGGGCCGTCCGGGGTGAAGCGTTCGTAGGCACAGCCGCCGTGCGCGCGTTCGGGTTCGACGAAGGTCACGATCGCGCGCTGGCGATAATCGTCGATGCGCGCGCCGATACCCAGCGCGCCGCGCACCGAGGATTGCGCGCCATCGGCGCCGACCAGCAGCCGTGTGCGCAGCGTTTCGCTCGCCCCTTCGCCGCGCGCGCAGTTCAGCTCGATACGCCCACCCGTGGCATCCCGGGTGAGTGACTCGAAACGCGCCGGCGCGACCACATCGACCTGATCCATACGCGCCAGGCGTGCACGCAATACCTCGATCATGGTGACGTTATGCAGCACATAGCCCAGGGCCGACAGATCGTAATCCGCGGCATTCACGCGCACGCTGCCAAAGCGGCCCTGCTGGGATACATGCAAGCGCTTGATGGGCGCGGCATCGTGGGCCATGTCGGCCCACAGATCCAGTTCTTCGAACATCGCCCGGGTGCCGGCCGCAATCGCGGTGGTACGGGCTTTCATGTTCTCGTCGGCCGGGGCATCGAAGGCCACCGCTTCGACCAGCGCAATCTTCAGGCCGGTATCGGCCAGCGCGCAGGCGAATGTCGCCCCGGCCAGCCCGCCGCCGACCACGGCGATATCGTAGTCGCGGCTCACGGGGTTTCGCTCCGGTAGGGTTTGGCCATGAGTGCCTCGATCTCGTCGGCGTCCTTGGGCACATCGGCCGTGAGCACGTCACAGCCGGTTTCGGTGATCACGATATCGTCCTCGATGCGAATGCCGATATTGGCAAAACGCGAGGTCGGGTTGTCATCGGCGCGGACATACAGCCCGGGTTCGACGGTCAATGCCATGCCCGGTTCGAGCGCTCGCCATTCGCCATCGATTTTATAATCGCCCACATCGTGTACGTCCATGCCCAGCCAATGGCTCGTGCCGTGCATGAAATAGGCGCTATAGCTTTCCTCGGCGATGGCGTCGTCCACGCTGCCCTCGAGCAGGCCCACCTCGATCAGCCCGGCCACGAGTACATGCAGCGCGGCCTGATGGACCGCGTTCATCGGCTCGCCGGGCCTGGCAGCCTCGATCGCGGCCCGGTTGGCCGCAAGCACGATGTCGTAAAGCGTGCGCTGCGCCTCGGAGAATCGCCCGTTGACCGGAAACGTACGGGTGATATCGCCGGCATAGCCGCGATGTTCCGCGCCTGCGTCGATGAGCACCAGATCGCCATCGGCCATGGGCGCGCTGTTTTCGATGTAGTGCAGCACACAGGCGTTTTCGCCCGCGCCGACGATCGTGGGATAGGCCCACTGCATGCCGTCGCTTTCGAAGGTGTAGTGCAACACCGCCGCCAGCTGGTACTCATGCATGCCCGGGCGTACTGCCTGCATCGCCGCACTGTGCGCGCGCGCGGACGTCGCGGCGGCCTGGCGCATGAGCGCGACCTCCGCGGCCGATTTGCGCAAGCGCATCTCGTGGAGTACTGGCTCGAGCACAGCCAGCTCGCAAGGCGGCACGCCGCCGCGGCCCTGGCTGCGTAGCGCCGACATGTGATCGAGCACGCTCTGTTCGAATTCCGGATGCGTACCGAGGGTGAGATAGAGCTTTCGGCGGCCGTCGAGCAAACGGTCGATCCAGTCCTCGAATTCATCGATGGCGAAGGCGCGATCGGCGCCGTAATCGGCCATCGCGCCCTCCGGGCCGGCGCGCCGGCCGATCCAGACTTCCTGCTCGGCATTTCGCGCCCGGCAGAACAGCAGGTAGTCGCCGGCGTCGAAACCCGGCGCGATCACGGCAATGGCCTCCGGCTCGAGAAAGCCGGTCAGATACCGGAAGTCGCTGTTCGGCCGGTAGGGGTAATCGACATCGTTATTGCGATTGCGCTCGGGCGTGGCGGCGATCATGGCCACCCCGTCGCTACCCACGATGTCGGCCAGGCGTGCGCGGCGCGCGGCATGGAGCGCCGGATCGTCGCGATGCTGCAGCTGTGATTGATCTCTCATCCGGTCCCTCATCAAAGCCTTGTCACGAAAACAGCCTGGCCCGGGCGCTGCGCTTACCCGCGCACCCTTAATGCAGCGATTCGCGCCGCGTGGGGCCTTCGCGCTTGGGCTGAAGTTCGAGAAATACCATCTGCACGCCCACCCGTACGTATTCCACCAGCTCGGCGTAGTCCGCCTCGGCGGATTCGTGGTCGGCGTCTTCGGCGGTCAGCCCCGCACGCGAAAGTTCGGTGAGGTCGTTGACCACCTCGCGCACCTCGCCCGAGAGGCTGTTGATCTCGAAACTGCCGTCCGCGCTCAGGCCATAGAGAAAGCCGGCACACCAGCGCGCCAACGCCTGCACGCGGCGCTCGAGATCGACATCGTCGCCCGGCAACAAGGGCGTGAAACTCAGATCGGGATCGAACAGACCTTCCAGCGTCATTTCGCGCAGCGCGGCGAGCGCGCCTTCGATCTTGTCGTTCTTGACGTCCTCGACCGCGCGCGTAGCGCTGATTTCGTTATCGATACACAGCATGCCGGTGAGCGTGCCATGCACCTCGCCCGGCGTCTGTACCGATTCGGCCTGGGTCAGGCCCACCTGCAGGGCGTCGAAGATATTGTTCTGACTTGTGCCTTGGCTCATATCGCGCAACTCGTTTGCAATACGCCATGGTAGCAAAGCCGCGTATTGACCCAGCGCACAAGCGCGCCTGCGCGAGTGTGCTTGGCGGGTTGAACGCCTGGGTCGCGCGCCTTGAGCGGTCAGGCGCTATGCAGCCGCCAGGCAGCAGAAATAGACGAGGTTATAGAAGGCGTGCACGCTCACCGGCGACCATAGCCTGGCGTGGCGCTCCCAGAGCGCGCCGAACACCAGGGCAGGAAAAAAAGTCGCCAGCGCCCAGGTCGGTGGGTGCGCCAGCAGATGGGCGACAGCAAACAACGCAGCGGTGAGGAGATTGGCCGCGCTCAGCAGCCCCCAACGCCTGCGGATACGGCTACGCAGCCAGTCGTGCACGCCCAGCCGGAACACGATCTCTTCGAGCAGGGGCAGCACGCCCGCTGCCATGATCAGAACAGGGAAACCGGGCCAGCGCAGTACGAACTGCGCGGGCGTCGCGAGCGTGATCAGCCAGAGCGCAGGCACGGCGGCGACAAGCGCCGCCGCATACACCGGGTCTCGCCCAGGTGATCGCGTTGCCGGCTCAGCCGAGCCGGCGACGGCGACACACCCCGAAGGCCGCGACGGCGAGCAACAAGGCCCAGAGCGGGTCGAAACGCCCGTCGCCGGTCAGCGTACAGCCACCACCGCCGCCCCCGTCATCGCCGCCGCTCGTGGAGCCGCCGCCGGCCGGCTCGCTGACCGGCTCGGTCGGCGCTTCGTCGGTGGGCTCTTCTGGATCAGCGATGGCCTGATCGGCTTCGTCCGGACAACGCGCACCGTTGGCCAGCGTCCAGCCGATATCCTCCAGCACGCAGGTGGTCAGGCCGATGCCGCTGGCCACATCGTCATTGCCGGTGGCAAAGGGTTCCATGATCTGATCGGGATCGAGCGAGGTATCCCAGTGCGATATCGAGCTGCCCTCGGCGACCCGCGACGGCGCGTAAAGCATCACCCGACCTTCGTTGAGGCCGTCGGTGAGAATGCTGGCCGCGCGGCTACCGGTATTGATATCGCTCCAGACCACATTCGGGCCGTTGGTCAACGACTGGGCGCGCTGCTCGTCGGTGAGATCTGTCCAGAGCGGGTCGTTGGGGAAGGACAGATCCTGGATGAAGGTGCTGTAAATATCGGGAAAGCGTGCACCGCCGCCACTGACCTGCGGAAACTGGCCGGCCTGCGGCTCGGCACTGTCGGTCAAGGCCACCAGCGATACGAAACCCACGCCATGGGTGAGTTCGTGCTCAACGGTGCTCACGAAACTCGGACGACCGTCGGGCGTTGCACCGTCGGTGCCGTAATACCAGCGCGCCCCGCCCAGACAATCGGTGCCCTCGTCGAGGTTGGGGTTGAAGCTAGCCCGAATATCGTTGTCGGTATCGGCCACGCGCTCACCAAGCAGCGCATTGGCTAGCGGCAGCGGGTAGAACACATCGCGCGCCACGCGCGAGGCCTGGGTAAAATTGGCGACATAACTGATTGGCCCGGCCGCGCCCAAGGTCGCGCTGTTGCGCTCGCAGGTCAGCGCGGCGTTGAAACCCGCGACGATACGAATCGGCACGCCGCTGTCGATACGGCTGCCGAGAATGTCGGCCGCGTATTCGAAGGCGATCCGCCGCTGTGCGCCCAGCGTCACGCCGGTATTGCCGCCTTCCGGGACGGCCGGGGTGGGATCGTTGAACCCGCTGTCGGCATCGTCACTGACCACCAGCACCATATCCGCGGCCTGCACCGCCGCTGTGCCGAACAACAGCGCGAGGCTGATGCCCGCCATGCCGACTAACGATTGTGCGCCGCGCATAGGGCCTCCGTATCATCGCTGGCCTCGTCGTGGCCGACGTGACCCATATGCAAGCTGCCATCCGGGCAGCGCACCGCGCGCGCCATCGGCGCGGATTCGAAGCTGGGTGTGAGCATCTGCGCGCCTTCGCTGTTCTTCCAGGCTTTCGGCGCTGCGGCACGGGCCTTCTGACCGACCTCACCCGGGTTCGTGCCTTCGGACTTCTGCGCCGGCGGCTTAACGATTTCACCGGTTTCCGGATCGATAAAGATTTTCTGCTCGGCCGCGGAGACCGTGCCGGTCGCGGCCAGACTGGCAGCCAGCGTTAACGCCAGCGCGGTTATTTTCGACAATCGCATCGGCTTGATCATGTACATATTCCTCATACGGGGCGCCAGCGTGTTTTACGCGACTCACCATGACCGGGTTTCGGCGCCCGGTATACCATGGTTATTCCGATACCCGGCAAGCCGGGCCGACCTCGACGCTCGCTATCGCATATGACAACACTGGACTGGCAAGACACCCTCGAAACCCTGATCCGTCATCGCACCATCAGTAGCGGTGATCCGGCATGGGACTGCGGCAACCGTGTCGCCGTCGAAGACCTGGCCGATCGACTCGAACAGGCCGGTTTCGATTGCCAGGTCATGCCGATGCCCGAGCGCGACGACAAGGTCAACCTGATCGCACGCCTGGGCCCGGCCGAGCAGGCCAGCGAAAACGGGCTGGTGTTCGCGGGTCATATCGATACCGTGCCTTTCGACGATAACGGCTGGGAAACCGATCCCTTTAGTCTCACCGAACGCGACGGCAAGCTCTACGGTCTGGGCAGCTGCGACATGAAGGGTTTCATCGCAATCGCCGCGGCCGTGGCCAGCGAATACGCGGCGCGCGATCTCGCCGCGCCCGTGAGCCTGCTGGTATCGGCCGACGAGGAATGCGGCATGGACGGCGCCCGTGCCCTGCTCGATGCCCACCGTGAACACGGGCAGCGCCCGGGGCGCTACTGCGTGATCGGCGAACCGACCAATCTGGTGCCTATTCGCCAGCACAAGGGCATTTTCATGGAAACGCTGGAAGTGCACGGCGCTTCCGGGCATTCCAGCAACCCGGCCCTGGGTGCGAACGCCATCGAGGGCATGTATCGCGCGCTGAGCGCCATTCGCGAACTGCGCGATGAACTGACCGAGCGCCAGCGCATCGCCGGTTTTCCCGTACCCCATGCCACGCTCAACCTGGGCGCGATTTCCGGCGGCGACAACGCCAACCGTATCCCCGCGCGCTGTCGGCTGGATATCGATCTGCGGTTTCTGCCCGGCATGACCGCCGAGCAGCTGCGCACCGAGCTACGCGAGCGCGTCGCGGCCGCGCTCGCGGACAGCGATTGTCGGGTGACATTCCGCGAGCTGTTTACCGGCACACCGGCTTTCGAAACGGCGGGCGATTCGCCGATCGTCAGCGCCTGCGAGGATTTGTCCGGCCACGGCGCAGCGGCCGTCGATTTCGGCACCGAAGGCTCGTTCTACAACGCCATGGGCATGGACAGCGTGGTGCTGGGCCCGGGCGATATCGCCCAGGCGCATCAGCCCAACGAATATCTGGCCCTGGAACGGGTCGCGCCGATGCAGCGTATCCTGCACGGGCTCATCGAGCGCTTCTGCCTCGCCCGCTAGCCGCGACATCCGCATAATACGCGGATGAACACGCCGCACACTGCCTCGAAGCCACACGCGCCCGCGCGCGACGACGAACCGCGCCACGCCGACATGGTCGCCTCGCTGCGCGCGAGCGCGCCCTATGTGCATGCCCATCGCGGGCGTACCTTCGTGATCCATGTGCCCGGCGAAGCCGCAGCCTCGCCTGCGTTTACCGATCTGATCTACGACATCGCCCTGCTGGCAAGCCTGGGCGTACGGCTGGTGATCGTGTTCGGCGCACGCCCGCAAATCGATGCCGCCCTGGCCGATGCGGGGCTCGAAACCCATTTCGTCGACGGCGTGCGGGTAACCGACAGTGCAGCACTTGCCTGCGTGAAACGCGCGGTCGGCAGCCTGCAGATGGATATCGAAGCACTGCTATCCACCAGCCTGGCAAGCACGCCCATGGGCGGCGCCCGCATCGTGACCGCCAGCGGCAATCTGGTGACCGCACGGCCCGTGGGCATTGCCGGCGGTATCGATCATGGCCATACCGGCGAGGTCCGGCGTATCGACGTGGCCAGCATCAATGCGCATCTGGAGCGCGGCGCGATCGTGCTGATGTCCTGTGTGGGCTATTCGCCGTCCGGCGAGATCTTCAATCTTTATGCCGAGGAAGTGGCCACCGCCACCGCCACCGCGTTGTCGGCAGACAAGTTCGTGGTACTGCATCCCGGAGCCGCGCTGCACGAACGCTTTGCGGATACGCCGGCCGAGCTGGACACCTACGCCGCACGGCGCTTGCTCGCAGCCGAGTCCGCCCCATTGCAAAGTGCCGACCGGGCTCGGCTGCAGGCGGCCATCAACGCCTGCCAGGCCGGCGTGGCGCGCGCACATCTGGTGAGTTTCGATACCGACGGTGCGCTGCTGCGCGAGCTGTATTCGCGCGATGGCGCCGGCACCATGATCGCAGCCGATACCTACGACATCACCCGCACGGCCACGGCCGACGACCTGGGCGGCGTGCTGGCGCTTATCGAGCCGTTGGCCGAGGCGGGCATTCTGGTGGCACGTTCGCGCGAGCAGATCGAGCTGGATATCGAGCGCTATATCGTGCTCGAACGCGATGGCCTGATCACCGCCTGCTGCTCGCTCATGCCCTACGCAGACGAAGGCGTGGGCGAATTGGCCTGTGTGGCCGTACACCCGGATTATCGCGGCCAGGATCGGGCCGAACGGCTGCTCGTGGAAGTCGAACGCCGGGCACGTGCATCCGGGCTGACACGCATTTTCGTGCTCACGACCAAGACACCGCACTGGTTCGTCGAACACGGCTTTGCCCCGGCCGATCTGGATGCCCTGCCCCTGGCCAAGCGCGCGCTCTACAACTATCAGCGCAACTCCGCGGTGCTGATCAAGCGCCTGAAATGAGCCGGCGTGGTCATGTACCGCGGGTGTTCGTCGACACGCCGCTGGCCGTGGGCGGCACGCTCGACCCGGGTGACGACAAACGCCATCACCTGGCCACCGTGCTGCGGCTCGGCGTCGATGCCCCGGTCACGCTATTCAATGGGGATGGCCACGAATACGACGCCCGGATCGTAAAAGCCGAGCGCAAGCGCATGACGCTGGCGGTCGAGGCCCGGCATTCGCCGGAACGCGAATCGCCGCTGTCGATCACCCTCTATCAGGCGATCGCCCGCGGCGATCGTATGGACTTCGCCCTGGCCAAGGCGGTGGAGCTGGGCGTAACCGCCGTCCGCCCGGTCTTCACCGAACGCGGCAAGGTCAAGCTCGAAGGCGAGCGGCTGGCCAAGAAACAGGCGCACTGGCAGGCCGTGGTCGAATCCGCGGCCCAGCAAAGCGGGCGTCTGGTGTGTCCGCCGCTCGAAGCGGCCACCGCCCTGTCCAACTGTCTCGATCACGATACCGATCGTGTGCGGCTCATGCTGGCGCCGAGTGCCACCGGCGGCCTCAACGCGCTGACCCGGACCACACACATCAGCCTGCTCGTCGGCCCGGAATCCGGCCTGTCGGACACCGAGATCGACAACGCCACTGCCGCCGGCTGGCAGCCCATCACCCTGGGCCCGCGCGTGCTGCGTACTGAAACCGCGGGCATGGCGGCACTTGCCGCGCTGCAGTCGCTTTGGGGCGATCTGGCTGGCTAGGGAAGCTCTGCATCACCTCTCGCGGGTCGCGTTCGCCCTGAAAAGACTTTCGAGGTCACATGCGTTGCGACAAGGCGTCCAAGCGCAGCGCCTGCCTCATTGCCAGGCCAAGCCTGGCAACGCAGCCGCGGCGTCTGTGAGGCCGAACACCGCAGGGGCCGCCGGCTTTGCGCGCGCTTGATCGGCGTCAGTGTTCGCTACCGTGCAACTTGTTATTGGCTTGGGCGCGCTACGCTCTCACTTGACTGTCAATCGCGCGCAACGCACGCGGCGCGACCGCGACCGGTTGTGCAGAGCTTCCCTGGGCCGGCCCCGCACACTGACCGGCCGGGCAATGGCCCCGCACGCCACGCCCGCACCCCTGCCGCTTTTTCAGCATTCATTCGCGACCGGTACGGCCTGCGCCCGCGGTGGCCCAACCGACCTGCGTTGCCTTCCGGTCGGTCGGACATCCGCGGCCCGCGCCGGAGCGGATCTCGCAGCGACGGCCCACCCGGTTGACGCATGTAAAACGATCGTTTTACATTGAACGCATGGATATTGATCAACAGCTGCTGGCGGCTGCAGAACGCCTGTTCGATCGCAACGGTTTCAATGCCACCGGCATGGGCAAACTGGTTCGCGAAGCGCGGCTTTCGAGCCGAACCGTCTACAAGCATGCGGGCAACAAGAATGCGTTGATGGCGCAGGTACTGGCGGAACGCCACCGGCGTTTCTTCGAACACACCGACTTCAGCACGACCACCGCGCTGTTCGACTCGCTCGCCGAGTGGTTCGCCGAAGAAGGCATACGCGGCTGCCTGTTCTTCCGGGCCGAGGCCGAGACCGGCGGCGACATACCGGAGATCGCCGCCGAGGTCGCGGCCTACCATCAGCAGTTGACCGAGCGCATCGCCGATCTGGTCGTGCGCGAAACCGGCCAGGCGGATCCACAACTGGCTGATCAGGTCCTGGCCCTGTTCGAAGGGGCAACCACCGCTGCCACCTACCGTGGCGCGGCCGTAATCGAAGCCGCACGCACCTGTGCCTGTCAGCTGGTAAACGCACGGGCCCGGCCATGACGCCCGCGCTTCGTATCGGCGCGACCGGCTTCGGGCTGATCGCGGTCTGCTACGGCTTTGCCCGCTTTGCCTTCGGCCTGTTCCTGCCCCAGATCCGTAGCGACCTGGGGCTGTCTCCCACCCTGGCCGGCGTCATCTCCGGCGGCGCCTTTGCTGCCTACTGTGTCGCCATCATCGTCTCGGCCCGCTGCTCGGAGCGTTTCGGCGCGCGCGTCGTCGCGGTCGCCGCAGCGACCGTGGCTACGGCTGGGCTGGTCGGCATCGCGGTTTGTACATCACCGGTATGGCTGGCGGTATTCGTCATTCTTGCCGGCACCAGTACCGGCCTGGCCTCGCCGCCATTGGCCGACGCGGTGTCGTTTGCCGTGGCCCCGGCGCGTCGCGATCTCACCAACACCATCATCAACGCCGGCACCAGCGCGGGCGTGGCGCTGTCGGGGCCGTTCGCGCTGGGGCTCGGTGAGCAGTGGCGCCTCGTTTTCATGATTTTCGCTGCCACGGCCGCCGCGCTGGGCGTCGCCTCGTACCTGGCCTTGCCGGCCAGCGGCTCGAAAAACAGTCGTATCGACGGGCTGGGTATGCCGCCGTTGCACGCCAACCTGCTACGCCTGGTCGCAGCGTCGTTTCTCATGGGCGCCGCCAGCACCGCGCTCTGGTCATTTGGCGGCGAGATCGCGCAGGCACGGCTCGACTGGTCCACCCGACTGACCGGCATGCTCTGGATAGCGATCGGCGCGGCCGGCATCCTGGGTGCCGCGGCCGGCTGGCTGGTCGCGCGCCTGGGCATCAATACCGTACATCGATTGTTCCTGGTGGCGCTCGTGGCCAGCATCGCCATGACCGGGCTGGCGTTCACCACGCCCACCCTCATGCTCGTCGGCGGCGCGTTGTTCGGCGCGGCCTACGTGATGCTCACCGGCGTCTATCTCGTCTGGGGCACCACGACGCTACCCGATCGCCCTGGCACGGGCCTGATGATCGGATTTCTAACGATCGCCGTGGGCCAGACCGCGGGCGCACCCCTGTTCGGCGTACTGATGAGCCAGCTGTCGTTGCAGACGGCCGTGTGCGTTTTCGCCGGCCTGGGACTGGCGCCGGGCCTGTTCTGGTTTCGCACGGTAGCCCACTGATGGAAAGACGCCGACAATGCCGCTCGGAAGACGTCTTCAAGTCCATTCAATACGCCTATCGGACTGCCACAGAAATTTAATTTCTCAAGTTCTTCAGAAGCGCTTGCAAGCGCCGTAATATATGGCGTCGCAGCCCATTCGGCGGTCGCCGGATGTCGTTCATCAGCCTTAAGTAGTTGCCGTGAAAGCGCTGATTTCTCTCGAACTTTCTTTTCGTCGCGAATATGCGTCGGTCGTCGTGCGTCTGTCGCGTTGGCGCGCGGCACTCGCCTGGTGGTGGATGCTGCGCTCACGTCGCTATATCGTACTGCGCAATCTGGCCGTACAGACCCCGGGCGCGCTGATTCATCTCGGCCTGGTACTGGTGAGTACGCGCGGTCTGTTCATCATCGAACCGCTGGATGCCGGCATCGCCCACGACCTGGGTTCCACGGACTGGGCGCAGCGGCCCATGCCGGATGCGGCCAACGACGCCGATCCGGTCGAGCGCTGCGAACAGCAGGCCCAGGAACTGGCCGAATTGCTCGAGGAAAACCGCAGCTTCGTCAGCCCGGTGCTGGTAACGCTAAGCGATCTGCCGGCCGAACGTCCGGCCAATATGGTGCACGGCCCCGAGTTGGCCGAGTACATTCGCAGCTATCGGGTGGAAGTCTTTTCCGCGCGGCGCCTGCAGCAGATCGTCACCCAGCTGTCCGGGCAAACCCCGGCTCAACTGAAAACCGCTGCCTGAGCGAACGACCCGGCGTAGAGCGTCTGAAACGCCACGTCGAATCCGTCTGACTGGCTGCTGGTTAACTATCCATCAAGGCGCGCTTCGGGTAGTGCGTTATCTTTGAACGAAAGGCAGGAACCGCAGATTACGCAGATCAACGCAGATTGCGTGACAGGCCGCTTCACGCTACTTCCGCATGCAGGAAGCTTGGCGCGAGCGCGAGGGCCGAAAACACCCCCTTCTTAATCCCTTGAATCTGCGCAATCTGCGGTTGCCTTCAAGGAACGAAGCCATCCCGACCAGCCGCGGGCATGTGTTCGCAGAAAACGCGGCGACTCAAGGTTGCGTGGACGAAAGCCAGGCATGGCATGCCTGCGCTACCATGCGCGCTGATCGATAATCGTTGCGCGCGCCCCGCGCTCGCACTCTTTTTGCAGGAGCTGTGGCATGGCCACCCGTCTCGGCGTCGTGATGGACCCCATCGCGGATATCACCCCTTACAAGGACACCACCCTGGCATTGCTGCTCGAAGCCATGCGCCGCGAGTACGAAATCATCTATTTCGAGATGTCCGATCTGTTCGTGCGCGACGGCGTGGGCTACGGCACGGGCCGCCGCCTGGAAGTATTCGACGACAACGACGACTGGTATCGCTTTACCGGCGAGTCGGAGATTCTGGCCCTGGCCGATCTCGATACCATCCTCATGCGCAAGGATCCGCCGTTCGATACCGAATACATTTATGCCACCTATATTCTCGAACTCGCCGAGAATGAAGGCACGCTGGTGGTCAATCGCTGCGATGCGCTGCGCGATGTCAACGAAAAGATGTCGATCAACCGCTTCGCCCATCTGACCGCGCCCACGCTCGTGGCCCGGCGCAGCGACGATTTCAAGCGCTTCATCAAAGAACATGGCGATGCCGTGATCAAGCCGCTCGACGGCATGGGCGGCTCGCGCATCTTTCGGGTCAAGACCGGCGACGACAATATTTCCGTGGTCCTGGAAGTGCTCACCGAGCACGGCACGCGCTATGCCATGGCCCAGGCCTATCTGCCGGCGATCAAGGAAGGCGACAAGCGCATTCTGGTGGTCGATGGCGTGCCGATCGACTATGCGCTGGCGCGCGTACCGGCCGAGGGCGAGCTGCGCGGCAACCTGGCCGCCGGTGGGCGCGGCGTGGGCCGGCCGCTCACCGATAGCGATCGCGCGATTGCCGAGGAAATCGGCCCCTACGTCCGCGACAAGGGACTGCTGTTCGTCGGCCTGGATGTGATCGGCGACAAGCTCACCGAAATCAATGTCACCAGCCCGACCTGCGTACGCGAGCTGGACAAGCAGTTCGGCATCAACATCGCCGGCAAACTGTTCGACGCGATCGAGCGGCGGCTGACCTAAAGCGGCGATGTCCAGCGTTCGTGCGCGTTTTTGTTTCTGCCTGGCGATCGCGCTGATCGTGCACGCGCTGCTGCTGGGCTGGTCGAATGAATCCGACCCGTCCAGGGCCAACGACGCCCGCCTGCTGTCGGCCACGCGCACCGTGGCCGACGCCGCCGACACGGCCCCGGACACCGCGATACGCGCCACACGCAATCAGCAAGGCGCGGATGAGCGCTCGCAACAGGCCATTGCCGCCAACCCGACCATGCCCCGGCCACAGCCCACACGCGCGCAGCCGGCCGGCGCGAGCACGGTCACGCGCTTCGTGATGGTCGCCGAACCCAAGGTCAAGGCAAGCGAACAGACGCCGCAACCGCCCAGCCCGCCGATCGAGATCCTCGAGCAACCGCAGCCCGCAAAAATCTCGGCGGCCGCCGAAGACGCACGGGCCGAATATCTCGCCAGCTGGCAACAGCGCATCGAAGCGCGCGGCAGCCGGCGTTATCCGAGCGCGTTGCTGGACGCCGCCCATCCGCGCCGGCTGACCATGGCGGTTCGCGTGCGCGCAGACGGCACCCTGCTGGCCGTGCGCGTACTGCGCTCCTCGGGCAACGACGCGCTCGACAACGCCGCACTGGCGATCGTACGCTCCGCCGCGCCCTACCCGCCGTTCGCCGATGCGCTGGCCTCTCTGACCGACGAGTTGAGTTTTGCCTACGACTGGCTGTTCGAACCCGGTAGCGCGGGCGAAATCGGCGGCAACAACTGACTGCCGGCGCGCACCCATTTGCCCGTATGCAAGCCGTCGGCGGATAATACGGCCATGACAGAGGGAATTTTTCGCAACCAGTTCCTGCTCGCCATGCCGGGCCGTGTCGGCGGCGATTTCGCCGACAGCGTGACCTTTATCGCCGAACACAACGAGGACGGCGCCATGGGGCTCGTGATCAACAAACCGGGGGATCTGTCCGTACGCGACATGCTCGCGCATATGGATATCGAGGCGCATGTGCCGGCCGAGCAGCCGGTGTTCTGGGGCGGGCCGGTTCAAACCGAGCGCGGCTTCGTGCTCCATCGCGACGAGGGGCGCTGGGAATCCACGCTCAAGATCGCCGGCGGGCTCGCGCTCACGACCTCGCGCGATGTGCTGGAGGCCGTCGGCAACGGCTTCGGCCCCAGTGACTATCTGATCACACTCGGCTATGCCGGCTGGGGCGAAGGCCAGCTCGAAGACGAAATGCTGGCCAACAGCTGGCTGAATACGCCGGCCAGCGACGAGATCATCTTCTCGACGCCGGTCGAAAGCCGCTGGTCCGCGGCCGCACGCCTGCTGGGCGTTGAAGCCCATCAGCTGTCGGCACTGATCGGTCATGCCTAGGAAGTACATGTATGGCCGGTGATGCCAATGTGCTGCTGGGCTTCGATTTCGGCACCAAGCGAATCGGCGTGGCCGTGGGCAATGCGATTACTGGCAACGCCCAGGCGCTGACTACCCTGCACCACAGCAATGCCGGCAACGCCCCGGACTGGCCGGCACTGACCCGAATCGTGGCGGAATGGCGCCCGGGCGCGCTGGTGGTCGGGCTACCGCTGGCCAACGATGGCTCCAGCCAGCCGATGACCGAAAACGCCCAGCGCTTCATGCGTCAGCTCGGCGAGCATTTCGATATCCCGGTGCACGCCATGGACGAACGCTTTTCCACGATTGAAGCCATGGAACGCCTGCGCACCGCACGCGCCAGCGGTAGCCGCGGCAAACGCCTGGCCAAGGGCGATTCCGATTCGATGGCAGCCCAGGTCATTCTCGAAGGCTGGCTCGCCAACGCCGGTGCTTCGTAATGCAGTCGTTTTTGTCCGCCATTCGCCAACCCGAGCCATGCCATGACGCCCGCTGATCCGAACCCGCCCCAGACCTTCGATGTCGATGCTGCGCTCGCCGCGCTCGAATCGGCCCTGGCGCCGCTCATCGCCGCCGACCCCGAGGCCGTGATGGTTGGCGTGGAAACCGGGGGCGCCTGGATTGCCGAACGCCTGCATGCCCATTTCGGTCTGGCCGCGCCACTGGGTACGCTCAATATCAGCTTCTACCGTGACGATTTTTCCACCATCGGCCTGCACCCGAGTGTGGGCCCGTCGCGCATTGATGCCGATATCGACGGCAAGACCGTGATTCTCGTCGACGACGTGCTCTATACCGGGCGTACCGTGCGCGCCGCGCTCAACGAGCTGTTCGACTACGGCCGACCGGCCGCGGTCAAGCTGGCGGTGCTGGTGGATCGCGGTGCCCGCGAACTGCCCTTCGCCCCGGATGCCGTGGGGCTGCAGCTGGATATCGCCCGCGGCGAACGCATCAAACTCACCGGCCCCGAGCCGCTGCGCCTGATCATGCAGTGAGCCCGCCCCCGGCCCGCAGCGACGACGGCATACAGGATCTCGCCGTATTGCTGCGTGATCTGCGCGCCGAACGCCAGGCAGGCATTTATCGCTTCGCACGCATCGATCATGTCGACGCGATCGATTTGGATCGGCTCGTGTGCCTGATGCACGAGCCCGAGGGCCTTTCGATCGTGGCCCGCGAAAGCGAACTGCCCGCCGGCGCGCGCGCTGCCGAGCCGCCTTGCTGCTGGATTACGCTGCAGGTGCATTCATCACTCGCCGCGGTCGGGCTGACCGCCGCGGTGGCCAGCGCGCTGGCCCAGGCGAACATCGCCTGCAACGTGGTGGCCGGTACATGCCACGATCATCTGTTCGTGCCGGTGAACCAGGCCGACGCGGCGATGGCCGTGTTGAAGGCCCTGCAAAACCGATCCGACGACTACGGAACGACCCCATGACCGACGATATTCAGCTCGACCGCGACGGCGGTCTACGACATCTGATCACCACGCAAGGCCTGCCCCGTACGCTGGTCGAGCAGATTCTGGATACAGCGGAAACCTTCGTGCCCGAGCCCGGCACACCGCCCAAGAAAGTGCCGCTGCTGCGCGGCAAGACCGTATTCAATCTGTTCTTCGAAAATTCCACCCGTACACGCACCACCTTCGAGCTCGCCGCCAAGCGTCTGTCTGCCGACGTAATCAACATGGATGTGGCGCATTCCTCGCGCGCCAAGGGCGAAGACGATCTCGACACGCTCTACACACTGCAGGCCATGGGCGCGGACATCTTCGCCATCCGGCACCCGGAAAACGGTGCAGCGGCGCGCTTTGCCGCCCATGCGGCCGACAACGTCGCCATCATCAACGCCGGTGATGGCAGTCATGCCCATCCCACCCAGGCATTGCTGGATGTCTTCACTATTCGCCGCCACCGCCCGGATTTCGACAATCTGCGCGTGGCGATTGTGGGCGATGTGCGCCACTCGCGGGTCGCGCATTCGACCATCCATGCACTGCGTACGCTCGGCACCACCGATATTCGCGTGATCGGGCCGGATCGGTTTCTGCCCGACGACGCCGAGCGTCTCGGCGTACGGACCAGCGGCGATATCGCCCAGGGCCTGAGCGATGCCGATATCGTCATGGGCCTGCGTATTCAACGCGAACGCATCGACGGCGACGCGCTCGAGGGCGTGGATGACTATCACCAGCGTTTCGGCCTGACCGCCGCCAATCTCGCCCATGCAAAGCCCGATGCGCTGGTCATGCACCCGGGCCCGATCAATCGCGGCGTGGAGATCAATGCCGAGATCGCCTATGGCGATCAGTCGGTCATTCTCGAACAGGTGCGTAACGGTATCGCCATTCGCATGGCGGTGATGGCCATCATCGCCGGCAATCGCAACGCGCGTTAACAAAGCTAAAGTGTTTCCCAGAGCGCCGGGCCGGGCGCCTCGAGGCTGTCGCGAATCACACCCAGGGCGCGCCCGAGTGCTACGCGATCGGATGCCGCGCTGATACACACACGCACGGCCTGCGGTGCGGGTTCGCTGCCGACACAGAACGGCTCGGCCGGGGTGACCCGCACGCCGCGCTCGGCGAGTTGTTCGACGAACGGCCCGGCACGGCGCCCGGGTGGCAATCGCAGCCAAATGTAGAAACCGTCGGCCTGGGCGCTGTAGTCGTAGCCCGCCAGATAGTCCTTCACCAGCGCATGGCGTGCCGCCATTTCTTCGCATTGCCAGGCCAGTAACCGGTCGGCATCGCCGCTTTCGATCCAGGCACACACGAGACTGGCAATCAGTGGCGGCGGCATCCAGCTTTGATTGCGCAGTACCGCGGCCACCTGCGTACGTAACGACGCCGGCACTCGGATCGCACCCGAGCGCATGCCCCCACCCAGGATCTTGGCGACCGAAAACAGATAGAGCGTGCGTTCAGGGGCCAGCCGATACAACGGCGTACCACGCTCGCCAATGTACTGCACGCCGTCTTCGATCAGCCAGAAGTCACGTTCGCGCGCGAGTGCGGCCAGCGCATGCCGGCGCGATTCGGACAATGCCGCGGTGGAGGGGTTCTGGTGCTCGGTCATGACATAGAGCGCGCCAAACGGCTGGCGTTCGTGGCGCATTGCCAGGGCGTCGATATCGATACCCTCGCCGTCGTGTTCGATGCCGACCGTGCGAATACCCAGCTGCTGGGCGACGCTGATGACCCCGGGATAGGTCAGCGTCTCGGCCGCCAGCCGTTGCCCGGGCGAAAGCAGAGCCGACAGGCTTACGAAGATGCCGTTCATGCCGCCCTGATCGATGAGCAATTCATCGGCGCTCATCGGCAGGCCCAGGCGCGTGAGCCACTCGGCATAGATTCGACGATGCCGATCCAGCCCACCCTCGGGCTGATAATCCATGGCATGAACGAGCGCACTACGGTCGCGCTGAATCGCACCCATGGCACGGGCCAGCCCATCAGCACGCGCCGCGCAGGGCGGCGGCAATGACAAGGACAAATCCACCTGGGCGGAAGCCTCGGCAGGGCTGACGTGGCTGAATGCTTCGGTCGTCGGGCCACGCACATAGGTACCGCTGCCGACCCGCGCCTCGACCCAGCCGCGACGCTCGAGCTCGGCATAGGCGCGGGTGATCGTGCCCGTGGTCACGCCCAGCGCATGGCCCAGGCGACGCTGGGGCGGCAGTTTCTCCTGCTCGCCGAGCTCGCCCGACTCGATCGCGGCGACGACCGCCTCAACCAGCTGGCGGTAGCGCGGCCCCGACCCTGACAGTTGTGGCACCCAGATTGTCATGGTGACAATAAAAACATTGACGGTGAAAAATCGATATTTAGAGTAACGAAAACCGGAACATTAAAAGCTTACCCGTAAAATTGAACCCGTACAATTCATTCGCTCACCGATCGCCCGAGACGCCATGATCTCCGCCAGCTGGTTACTTTCGGTCACCCTGTTCAGCGTGGCCATGTCGGGTACGCCCGGCCCCAACAACATCATGCTGACGGCCTCCGGCGCGCGTTTCGGTTATCGCCGCACATTGCCGCATATGGTGGGTATTCTCGGCGGTTGTGTGCTGCTGTTCATGGCCACCGCCCTGGGGCTGGGCGCGATATTCGAGCGCTACGAAAGTGTGCAATGGGGGCTGCGCCTGGCGGGCAGCGCCTATCTGCTGTATCTGGCCTGGCGTATTGCCACTGCGCCGCCGCCCGCGCTGGCCGACGCCGACACCGCACGCCCGCTGACGATCTGGGAAGCTGCCGCATTCCAGTTTGCCAACCCCAAGGCCTGGATCATGGGGCTGACGCTGACCGCCTCTTTCCTGCCGAATGACGGCCCGCTACTGCTCAACGCGTTGGCTTTGGCGATCTTCATGGAGATCGTGGCCTTTCCCTGTATCTCGTTCTGGGCCTTGTTCGGCCGGACGCTGGGCACGCGGCTACGCTCGGCCCGGGCATGGCGCGTGTTCAATGCCGTGATGGGCGCTTTGACCGCCGCCTGCGTGGTACTGATCTTTAGCGACTGAGCCGTCCCGCACCGGCGGGCGGCTACACGATGGGTGGCTCGCCGGATTCGCCGCGGTCGTCGAAATCGTCCGGTTCGTTGTCAGATTGATAGGCTTCAACCCGACTGGCTAGCTTCTGGGCGCCTTTCACCCGGGCGACGTGGTAGAGCGCATCGCCGGCGTGGGCCAGCGGCAGATAGGAACGCCCGATCACGATACCGGGATGCTCCGAGGTCACCGCGACCTCGGTTTCGCCGAACGGGTCGGCGATATAGGCCAGCACCTGATCCTTGCTCACATATTCGCCAAGCTCGACCAGCGAACGCAGAATGCCGGACTCGGGCGCGCGCTCCCAGTTGGAGTCGAGCGCGACCACCGACTTGTGCGGCGCGCGCTTGCCGCGCATGGGCAGCATCTTGAGTTCGCGCATCACCCCGGAGATGCCGCGCACGCCCGCGCGAATGGAAAACTCGTCGAAGCGCAAAGCCTCGCCGGCCTCGTAGAGCAACAGCGGTACGCCCTTTTCATTGGCGTGTTCGCGCAACGAGCCTTCGCGCAGGCTGGCATCGATGAGCAACGGGCAGCCAAACGCCTCGGCGAGCCGGCGGGTTTCGTCGTTGGATAGATCCGCCCGGATCTGGGGCAGGTTCGCGCGATGAATCGCACCGGTATGCAAATCGATCCCGTAATCGGCCTTGGCCAGGATTTCGTCGACGAAAACCTTGGCCAGGCGCGAGGCTACCGAGCCCTTCGAGGTGCCGGGAAACGAACGATTCAGATCGCGCCGATCCGGCAGGTAGCGCGAATGGCGCAGAAAGCCGTGGACGTTGACGATCGGCACGGCAATGAGCGTACCGCGCATCTGCTTGAGCCCGCGCAGTTTGAGCAGCCGGCGGATGATCTCCACGCCGTTGAGCTCGTCGCCATGCACCGCCGCCGAGACGAACAGCGTCGGCCCGGGCCGGCGCCCGCGGATGACGTTGACCGGCATGGTGAGTTTGGCGTGGGTATACAGATCGGTAACCGGCAGATCGATGCTCGTGCGCGTACCGGCTTCGATGGTCTGCCCACCGATTTGCAGCGGCTTGAAGGACGGGTACTCATCGGCGCGACTGGACTTGTGATCGGTATCGCTCATACGCGGGCTCGATTCCAAATGACTGATGCAACTCAAAGAAAAACGGCAGCGCCAAAGACGCTGCCGTTTTGCAGTATAGCGGCTTGCTCGGCGCTAGCGCTCAACCACCGCCACGCGTGCGCGTTTTACCACGTTTGGAGTAGCTCTCGATAAAGCCGATGATCTGGCCGGCCACGTCCTTGCCGGTAGCGGTTTCGATACCTTCCAGGCCCGGCGAGGAATTGACTTCCATGACCACCGGCCCGTGATTGGAACGCAGCAGATCCACACCGGCGACATTCAGACCCATGATCTTGGCCGCGCGCACGGCGGTCGAGCGCTCTTCGGGCGTGATCTTGATAACCGAGGCCGAGCCGCCGCGATGCAGGTTGGAACGGAACTCGCCTTCCCGGCCCTGGCGCTTCATCGACGCCACGACCTTGTCGCCGATCACGAAGCAGCGGATATCCGCGCCCTTGGCTTCCTTGACGAACTCCTGCACCAGAAAGTGCGCATCCAGGCCACGAAAGGCATCGATCACCGACTCGGCCGCGCCGCGGGTTTCGGTGAGCACCACACCCTTGCCCTGGGTGCCTTCGGTGAGCTTGATGACGTACTGGTTGCCACCCACAAGCTCGAGCAGATCGTCGGTATCGTCCGGCGAATGGGCAAACCCGGTCACCGGCAGGCCGATGCCCTTGCGCGAAAGCAGCTGCATGGAGCGCAGCTTGTCGCGCGAGCGCGAGATGGCCACCGATTCGTTGAGCGGATAGACGCCGATCATCTCGAACTGGCGCAGCACGGCCGTGGCGTAGAACGTGATCGAGGCGCCGATACGCGGAATGATGGCATCGAAGCCTTCGAGCTTCTTGCCCTTGTAATGAATTTCGGGCGCGTGCGGCACGATGTTCATATAGCAGCGCAACGGATCGATCACGGTCATTTCATGGCCGCGTGACTTGCCGGCCTCGACCATGCGACGCGTGGAATACAGATTGCGGTTACGCGACAGAATTGCGATTTGCATAGCGATCAGGCCTCAGGCGGGCGGCCGGTGAGAAAGGAAGCGAGCGGGTCGACGCGAAGACAGCGCATGGCGGTTCGGCCGAGCAGCATGCGGAATAACATTGTATCGCGCGCGGTCAATGTAATCTCGATCGGCCATTCGCGTTGCGCCATGCGCACCGGCGTTTCGATCACGAAACGCCATTCCTGATGGCCGCCGGAGTCGCGCACGCTGCGCTCATCCACCACCGGCGCCTGGCACCAGGTGATGGTGTCGTTATCGCGCTGAAACGGATGCACGCCAAAACGCGCAACCTTGGCGCCGTGCTCGTGCTCGACATCGAGCTGAAAGGTATGCAGCGCCGAGGTCCGCGCGCCGGTATCGATCTTGGCCTTGATCCAGTCGATACCCAGCGCGGGCAGGCTGACCCATTCGCGCCAGCCGATCACCGCCGGATTGGCCGGGTCGGGTACGCCCTGCGAAGACGCCGCGCTAGCGGGCGATTGCGAACTCATCCACCATCCAGTTAGACAAACAAGTCCAATCCTCGCCGCAATACACCACCCGTGGCAAGACGAGTGCCACGGCCATGCCGCAAAAAATGGGCCTGGAAAGCGCTGCATAACCTCTCGCGGATCGCGTTCGAGCCCTCACAGAGGCGCGGCAAGGCGTCCAAGCGCAGCGCCTGCCTTGTTGGCAGGTCAAGCCTGGCAACGCGGTCGCGGCGTCTGTGAGGCCGAACCCCGCAGGGGCCGCCGGCTTTGCGCGCGCCTGGTCGGCGTCGAGGCAGGCGCGCCGTGCAACCAGCACGCTACGCCCACCTCTGCCTGCCAGCCACGCGCAAAGCACACCGGCGCGACCGTGACAGGTTGTGCAGCGTTTCCCTAAAGATGCTCGAAGGCCATACGGCTTTGCAGGTTTTCGCGCGAGTCGGCATAGGCCAGCGCCTGTTCCTGGCTGATCTGGCCCTCGCGCACCAGCGCCAGCAAGGAGTCGTCGAATGTGGCCATGCCTTCGCCGCCATCGCCTTCCGACATGGCTTCGCGTACCGAATCGATACGCCCCTGGCGGATCAGATCGGCGATATACGGGGTATTGAGCAAAATCTCGAAGGCGGCCACGCGCTTGCCGCCGACGCCGCGCACCAGCCGCTGCGAAATGATCGCGCGCAGATTCAGCGACAGATCCATGAACAGCGCTTCGCGCGCATATTCGGGAAACAGCGCGATCAGGCGTTGCAGTGCCTGGTAGGCATTGTTGCCATGCAGCGTGGTGAGCGCGAGATGGCCGGTGCCGGCCAGCTGAATGGCGGCTTCAGCGGTGGCCAGATCGCGGGTTTCGCCGATCTGTACGACATCGGGCGCTTCGCGCATGGCGCTGCGCACCGCGCGCGCAAAATCCAGCGTATCGGTGCCCAACTCGCGCTGATTGACGATCGAGCGCTTGTGGCGATACATGAACTCGATCGGGTCCTCGATGGTGAGGATATGGCCGTTCGCATTCTCGCTGCGATGATTGATCATCGCCGCCAGCGTCGTCGACTTGCCCGAGCCGGTCGCGCCCACGACCATGATCAGCCCGCGCTTTTGCATGGACAGACGCTTGAGCACCGCCGGCATGTCGAAGGTATCGAAACTGGGCACATTGCCGATATTGCGCAACACCATGGCAGCCGAACCGCGCTGGCGAAACACATTCACACGAAAGCGCCCCTGCAGCCCGTAGCGGTAGGCGAAATCCACCTCATGGTCGCGCTCGAAGCCGGCTTTCTGCTCCTTGGTCATGATACTCAAGGCCAGCGCTTCGACGCGTTCCGGCGTGAGCGGCTCGCGCGTTTTGCTCTTGACCGGGTAGATCTCGCCCTCGACACGCAACATCACCGGCGCATGCGTGGTGAAGTACAGATCGGAGGCGTTCTTGTCGATCGCCAGTTGCAGATAGGGCTCGACCGCCTCGAGGGCGTCGTCGGTTTGCTGCTCGCTATCGCTCATGGCGGGACATCCCTTCGTCGGCAGCCGCTTCGTCCTCGTCTTCGTCGTCGTGCATCGAAAGCGCATTGACGTCGGCGTCGTCGGCCAGATTCTTGCGCGCGCGCTTGCTGTTGAGCTTGATGTTCAGACGCAGTTCGTTCTGGGAATCGGCATGGCGCAGCGCCTCGGCGTAGTCGATTTCGCCCGCCTCGAAGAGTTTGAACAGACTCTGATCGAAGGTGATCATGCCCTGCTCGTTGCCGCGGCTCATCACGTCCTTGAGCTCGCCGACCTTGCCCTTGAAGATCATGTCGGCCACATGCGGCGTGTTGAGCAAAATCTCCATCGCCGCACAGCGCCCGCCGCCTTCCTTGCGCACCAGCCGCTGCGACAGCAGCGCGCGCAGATTCAGCGACAAATCCATGAGCAGTTGCTCGCGCTTGGCTTCGTCGAAGAAGTTGATGATGCGATCCAGCGCCTGGTTCGAGCTGTTGGCGTGCAGCGTACACAGCACCAGATGCCCGGTTTCGGCGAAGTTGATCGCGTATTCCATGGTTTCGCGCGTACGCACTTCGCCCACCAGAATGACGTTGGGCGCCTGGCGCAGGGTGTTCTTGAGCGCGTTGTCCCAGGATTGGGTATCCACGCCCACCTCGCGCTGGGTGACGATCGATTTCTTGTGCGGATGCACGAATTCGATCGGGTCCTCGATGGTGATGATATGCCCGGCCGCGTTGTTGTTGCGATGGCCAAGCATCGCCGCCAGCGACGTGGATTTACCCGAGCCGGTCGCGCCGGCCATGATCACCAGCCCGCGCTGGCTCATGACCACATCCTTGAGCACCGGCGGCAGACCGAGTTCGTCGAAATCCGGAATTTCGGTATTGATCACGCGCATGACCGCGCCAACCCGACCCTGCTGCACGAACGCCGAGACACGAAAACGCCCGGACGGCGGCGAGATCGCGAACTGGCACTCCTTGTATTCGTCGAATTCGCGCGCCTGGCGATCATTCATGATCGAGCGCACGATCAACGAAGACTGCTCGTGGGTGAGCGGGCGCTCCATGAGCGGCGAAATCTGGCCGTCGTGCTTGATCGCCGGTGGGAAGCCGGCGGTAATGAACAGATCCGAGCCGCCCTCTGAAACCAGTCGCTCGAGCAGTACGGTGAGAAGCTTGGTCGCCTGTGCGCGGTCCATCGTGCGTCTCCTCTAGTTACCCAGCGACTCGCGATTGACCGCCTTGCGGCCGGCCTCGTCGCGCGCGACCACGCCCCGGCGCACCAGATCCTGCAGGCACTGATCGAGTGTTTGCATGCCGGTGGACTGCCCGGTCTGAATCGCCGAGTACATCTGCGCGATCTTGCCTTCACGGATCAGGTTACGAATGGCCGGCGTGCCCATCATGATCTCGTGGGCAGCCACACGTCCGCCTGCCTTCTTCTTGAGCAGGGTCTGGGAGATCACCGCGCGCAGCGATTCCGACAGCATGGCGCGCACCATGTCCTTCTCCGCGCCCGGGAAGACGTCGATAATACGGTCGATGGTCTTGGCCGCCGAGCTGGTATGCAGGGTGCCGAATACCAGATGGCCGGTTTCGGCCGCGGTCAGCGCCAGGCGAATGGTTTCCAGATCGCGCAGCTCGCCGACCAGGATGGTGTCCGGATCCTCGCGCAGCGCGCTGCGCAGCGCGGCGGCGAAGGAATGGGTATCGCGCTCGACTTCGCGCTGGTTGACCAGGCATTTCTGCGAACTGTGCACGAACTCGATCGGGTCCTCGATGGTCAGGATATGGCCGAGTTCGGTTTCGTTTTTGTGGTTGACCATCGCCGCCAGCGTGGTCGATTTACCCGAGCCGGTCGGCCCGGTCACCAGTACCAGACCGCGTGGCAGGCCCGCGATTTCGCGAAAGACCTTGGGCGCGTCCAGTTCCTCGAGGGTCAGCACCTCCGAGGGAATGGTGCGAAATACCGCCGCCGCGCCCCGGTTCTGGTTGAACACGTTGACACGAAAACGCGCGAGGTTCGGAATCTCGAACGAAAAGTCGGTCTCGAGATGCTCGTCATACGCCTTGCGCTGACGATCGTTCATGATGTCGTAGATCAGATCGAACACTTCCTTGTGTTCCATCGGCGGCAGATTGATACGCCGCATATCACCATCGACACGGATCATCGGCGGCAAACCGCCCGACAAATGCAGATCCGAAGCATTCTGCTTGACCGAAAAGGCCAGTAACTGGGAAATATCCATGGGTCCCCGACGTGCTCCCTACTAGGCTGGCCGCGTTATCCTAATCCTAACCCAACGCAGCCGAACGAATACTGTTTCCATGTCGACCGATTCAACCCCATCCGTAGCCGACGCGCTCGATAAAGTCCGCGAACGCATCGCGCGCGCCGCGCACGCCGCTCATCGCGATCCGGCCGATATCACGCTGGTCGCGGTATCCAAGACCAAACCGGTCGCGCGCGTGCGCGATGCGCTCGATCACGGCCAGCGCGATTTCGGCGAGAACTATCTGCAAGACGCCCTCGCCAAGATCGACGCGCTGGCCGCGCGCGAACCCCTCTGGCACTTTATCGGCGACATTCAGTCGAACAAGACCCGTGATATCGCATCCAATTTCTCCTGGGTGCATGCCATCGACCGTTTCAAGATCGCGCGCCGCCTGTCCGACCAGCGTCCGCCAGACCTCGCGCCGCTGAATCTGTGTATCCAGGTCAACATCGACGGCGAAGCCAGCAAATCCGGCCTCGCCCCCGACGCGGTCGCCGAACTCGCCGATCAGATCGTCGAGCTCGACCACGTCAAACTGCGCGGACTGATGACCATCCCGGCGCCCAGCCACGATGAAGCCAGCCAGCGCAAACCCTTTGCCGCGCTGCGCGAACTCATGCAACGCCTCAACGAGCGCGGCCATACGCTCGATACCCTGTCGATGGGCATGAGCGCCGATCTCGAGGCCGCGATTGCCGAAGGTGCGACGCATGTACGCGTGGGCACCGATATATTCGGCGCCCGCGACCGATAATTTCACTCACGCTTTTATTCTCGACACGCAAGCAGGAAAGCTTTAATGGGCAAACAGGACGATCTCAAGCGCGCCGCGGCCGAAGCCGCCTACGAATACGTCAGCGAAGGCGAATATCTGGGCGTGGGCACGGGCTCGACGGTCAATCATTTCATCGACGTACTCGGCGAGCGCAAGCCCGACATCCCCGGCTGTGTGTCCAGCTCGAACGCCTCCACCGAACGCCTGCGCGCGGCCGGTTTCGATGTGATCGATCTCAACAGCGCCGGCGAACTGGGCGTGTATATCGACGGCGCCGACGAAGCCAACGAACACCTGGAACTGATCAAGGGCGGCGGCGGCGCGCTTACCCGCGAAAAGATCATCGCCGGCGCGTCGCGCAAATTCATCTGCATGGTCGATGAATCCAAGCAGGTCGATCTGCTGGGACGCTTCCCGCTACCCATCGAGGTCATCGAAATGGGTCGATCGAGCGTGGCCCGGGCGCTGGTCAAGCTCGGCGGCGAACCGGAATTGCGTGCCGGTTTCGTTTCCGACAACGGCCACCCGATTCTCGATGTCTACAACCTCGAGATCATGAACCCGATCGAACTCGAGGATACGATCAATGCCCTGCCCGGCGTGGTCACGGTCGGCCTGTTTGCCCGCCGCCCCGCCGATGTGCTGATCGTGGCCGCCGCCGGCGGCGTGCAGACGCATACGCGCTAGGGAAGCTCTGCATAACCTCTCGCGGTTCGCGTTCGCCCTGAAAAGACTTTCAAGGTCAAATGCGTTGCGACAAGGCGTCCGAGCGCAGCGCCTGCCCCAGGAAATCGGTCAAGCCTGGCAACGCAGCCGCGGCGTCTGTGAGGCCGAACCGCGCAGGGGCCGCCGGCTTTGCGCGCGCTTGATCGGCGTCAGTGTTCGCTACCGTGCGACTTGTTATCGGCTTGGGCACGCTACGCTCTCACTTGCCTGTCAATCGCGCGCAAAGCACGCCGGCGCGACCGTGACAGGTTGTGCAGAGCTTCCCTAGGCCCCGCCTGCAGATTTCGGTAACCGCAGGCGGGCCGACAGCCCACCCAACCCGGCGCGCTCGAGTATCAGTTCGCCGCCATAGGCCTCGGCCAGATCGCTGACGATCGCAAGCCCCAGCCCGGAACCGGGCACGGTTTCGTCGAAGCGCTGGCCGGGCTGGATCGCCTGTTCGCGCTGGTCGCCACGCATGCCGGGACCGTCGTCGTCGACATGCAATACCAGCGTGTCGGCATCGGCCGTCGCGCTCACTTGCACGACCCCACGGGCCCATTTACAGGCATTTTCCATCAGGTTGCCCAGCATCTGTTCGAGATCGCGCTGCTCGCCGGCAAAGCGAACCGCCGGGTCGGCCTCGATTTCGATAATCACGCCGCGCTCGCCATAGAGCCGCTGCAAGGTGCGTTGCAGCCGGGCCATGACCTCATCGACCGGCGTGGCCAGACCATGGCCCGCGCGCCCGGCGATACGGGTACGCGCCAGATGCCAGTCGATATGACGCTGCATGGCCACGACCTCGTGGCCAAGGCGTGCGGCACGGCGGGTTTCGCCGTCCTGGCCCATGCGCTGTGCTTCGTTGTCGATAATCGATAGCGGCGTTTTCAGCGCGTGGGCCAGATTGCCCGCCTGCCGGCGCGCGCGCTCGATGAGTGTTTCGTTATGGGCCAGCACGCTGTTGAGATCGGCCACCAGCGGCGCGACCTCGGCTGGGTAGTCGCCGGATAGACGGGTGGCCTCATTGGCACGAATCCGCGCCAGCTCGCCGCGCAACTGACCCAGCGGTCGCAGTCCGAGGCGCACCTGCAACGCGGCCGCGAGAATCAGCCCCGCCGCCAGCACGCCCAGTGCGATCAGCGTGGTGCGCCGGAAATCGGCCACCGCAGCGTCGACCGGCGACAGGCTCGCGGCCACGGTCAAGCGCAGCGGTTCGTCGACATCGGGTAGCGTGATCTGGCGCACCACAGCCAACAGGGGCTGGCCGCGCGGGCCGTTCATACGGATACGATCGCCGCTGTGCTGCGTGTTGGTTTCAAGACGGGCATCCCACAGCGAGCGCGACCGCAGGCTCACGGCTCCGGCGCGCTCGATCTGCCAGTAGCGCCCGGACAGTACGCGCTGATAGAGCGGATCGCTCATCGCCACCGGGTGCAGCAGCCGCCCCTGGGCGTCGACATCGAACTGGGACACCAACTGCAGGAAATCCGCATCCAGGCGGCGGGCGAGTTCGTTTTCCAGATGGTCGCGAAACAGCACCGACAGCACCACCGCCGTGGTCACCAGCGCAAGCACGATCCAGATGGCCGCGCCCACGAACAGACGCCGCTGTAACGAAGCGCGAGCCATGTTCAGCCGCTCGCGCGCTGCGTTTGCGCCTCGAAGCGATAGCCGAAGCCGCGCACGGTCACGATCGCGCCGTTGTCGAGTTTCTGGCGCAGCCGCCGGATGAAGACTTCGATGGTATTCGAGTCGCGATCGAAGTCCTGCGCATAGATGTGCTCGATGAGCTCACTGCGCGATACCACCTCGCCGACATGGTGCATGAGATAAGCCAGCACCCGATATTCGTGGCCGGTGAGCTTGACCGGTCGCCCGGCCACCGCGACCCGCGCGCTGCGGGTATCCAGACTCACATCGCCGACTTCGACAACCGGCGAGGCCATGCCGCTGGCGCGGCGGATCAACGCCCGTAAACGCGCGAGCAGTTCTTCCATACGAAAAGGCTTGGCCAGATAATCGTCGGCACCGGCATCCATGCCGTCGACCTTTTCATGCCATTCGCCGCGCGCGGTCAGCACCAGCACCGGTACGTTGATGTCGTCGCCGCGCCAGCCACGCAGCACGCTCAGCCCGTCGAGGCGCGGCAGGCCCAGATCGAGCACGATTGCGTCATAGGGCTCGGTGGCACCGCGATAGGCACCGTCCTCGCCGTCCCGGGCGATATCCACGGCATAACCGGCCTCGCTCAAGGCTTCGAACAGCTGCTCGCACAGCGTGGGTTCGTCTTCGACAACCAGCAGTCTCATAGGGGAACTCTTCGAGGTCAGTCCGGGGTGCCGGGCGGCACGCATTCCAACGCATCCAGATGCCGGCCTTCGGCTTCGAGCAGGCGCAGATCGGCGGCATCGTATTCCAGTTCGGCGACATCGCCGTGCGGGCCGATGAGCTTGATCTCGTAGGTCCACTGGCCGTCGTCCTCGTCGAGTTCCATTTCCACGAAACGGCCACGGCATTCGCGCTCGACCTTGTCGAACAACTGTTCCAGTGGCGCAATGTCGCCGGCGGCGCGCGCGCGGCGTGCCTGCTCGGCATCGACATCGTCGGCATGCAGCGCCGCACTTGCGCCGAGCAGCAAAACGCCGGCGCATACACAGGACAGGCAGATGATCATCCAGCGTGACATGGCGCCTATTGTCGACGCGGCGCCGATTAATTGGCGATGAACACGGTATTCACCACGCATTCGACAACGCGGCCCCACACTCGGCGCCGAACTCAACCAAGGAGGACACCATGTCCCATCGCAACCGTCGTATCGCTACCCTCGCCCTGGCCACCGCGCTGACCGTCGGCCCGGCCGTGGCGTTCGCCCAGAACGATGCCAACGCCAACGCCAACACGAACGCCGATGCCAATATGAAGTCGGTCGCCGACGTCGTACAAATGCTCGAAAGCCAGGACTACACCCAGATCGACGAAATCGACCGCGATCTGGACCGCTACGACGTCGAGGCCACCGACCCGGCCGGCCAGCGCGTGGAACTCACGATCGACGCCAACAGCGGCGAGATCCTGCGTAGCGAGCGCGACGACGACTGATCGATCGCCCGATCGCAGCGTTTCGCCGCCTCGCGGCCATCGGCCCGCCTGCTTTCAGGCGGGCCTTTTTCATGCGCCGTCCACACCTGATTCGCGTTCACCACTGAACGCCCTAAAAGCCGCCTGACCCGAATCCCAGCGTGGAGGGATTAGCCAAGCGTAATCCGGCAAGAACATGCCCGCTGGGCGGGTTACAGCGCGCAGACGGCCCAACCACCGCGCACGGGCGCTCAAGCACTGCGGCGGCATCGTTTGCCGGCTATTTCGACGACACGGGCGAATCCATCCGGGTTCGCGATGCCGTACCCCCACCCCTGTGCAATACAGCGTTAGAATCCGCCTCCTTTTTCACGAGGCCCGCACGCCGTGACCCACGAACACAGCGAACTCACCCCGTCGGCGCCGCTGGCCTGGTGCATGGCCGTGGCCTGCGGGCTGTCGGTCGCCAATATCTACTATGCCCAGCCGTTGCTGGACCTGCTCACCCGCAGTTTCGATATTTCCTCGGCGGGCGCGACCAGCATCATCACCGTCACCCAGCTCGGCTATGCGGCCGGGCTGGTGTTCATCGTGCCCGTGGGCGACTTCTTCAATCGTCGTCGCCTGATCACGCTGGTGTGTCTGGTAACCGCACTGGCGCTGGCCGCGGCTGCGCTTTCGCCGGCCTTCGGGTATTTCGTGCTCGCGAGTTTCGTGATCGGGCTGGCGGCCACCTCGGCCCAGATCATGGTGCCGATGGCGGCCACGCTCGCCGCGCCCATGCAACGCGGCGCGGTGGTCGGACGCGTAATGAGCGGGCTGCTGATCGGCATTCTCCTGGCGCGCGCGTTTGCCGGCATCGTGGCGGATATCGCCGGCTGGCGCGCCGTGTTCGGCTGCGCGGCGCTGGCGATGCTGGCCCAGACCGTGGTGCTATGGCGCGTATTGCCCGATAACGGCCCGCCAGCCAACGCCCTGCGCTACGGCCAGGTGCTGCGCTCGGTGGGCGCGCTGCTGGTTGAAGAACCGCTGCTGCGCCGACGTATCGTCTACGGCGCGTTCGGCTTTGCCGGTTTCACCATCACCTGGACCGTACTGCCGTTTCTGCTGGCGGATGCGCCCTATCACTACAGCGAAACCACCATCGGCCTGTTCAGCCTGTTCGGCGCAGCGGGCGCGCTGGGTGCGTCGCTGGCCGGGCGGTTCCACGACGCGGGTTACGGACGCTTGGCGACCGGCGCGTTCCTGTGTATGGCCTGCGCTTCGTTCGTGTTCATGGGCCTGAACCCGCACAGCCTGGGTGCGATCATCGCCGGCCTGCTGCTCATGGATCTGGGCGTACAGGGCGTGCAGATTCTCAACCAGAGCACCATCTACACCCTGCGCCCGGACGCGCGCAGCCGGATCACCACCGCGTATATGGGTACGTTCTTTTTATTCGGCGCGCTGGGTTCGCTGGTATCCGGCATTGCCTATGAAGCGGGCGGCTGGCCGGGCGCGCTGGCAGTCGCTGCCCTCCTGGAAGGCTGCGCGCTGGCATTCTGGTGCACTGAATGGCGCGCACGGCCGCGCGCCAACGCCGAACCTTGAGCAGGCCGCAAAGCCGGCGTTCGGCGTATTGCCTGCCCGCCTGTCAGAATCTAGGGCCTGATATTTTCACGAGTCGACCATGAGCGATGCCATTACCGTGAACCTGGAATGCTTCGGCGAGCTCGAGGCACGCATGGGCGCAGCCGCACTGGCGTTACCGGTGAGTGCGCCGTATACGCCGGCCCAGCTGATTGCCGAGGCCCAGCGCCAGTTTCCCGGCGCGGCCGATCTGCTCTCGCGTACGGCCTGCGCGCGTGGCGATACGCTGCTGGCTGCCGACACACCGCTGGCCGATGGCGACCAGGTTGCACTGATTCCGCCGGTCTCCGGCGGCCAACCGCCAGCCGATACCGCCCACCTAACCGCCGAACCGCTTGATCTCGACGCCCTGATGGCCGAAACCGACAACCCCGAGTGCGGCGCGCTGGTGGTGTTCGGCGGCACGGTACGTCTGAATAACGCCGGCCGCGAAGTCACATCCATGGATTATTCTGCCTACGGGCCGCTCGCCGCGCGCACCCTGGCCGATATCGAAGCCGAGGCGATGGAAAAATTCCAGGCACACGCCTGTCGTATCCAGCATCGCACCGGCCGGCTGGGTCTGGGCGAGGTCAGCGTGTATGTGGTGGTACGCGCGGTGCATCGCGAGGCTGCATTCGAGGCGGCGCGCTACGCGCTGGAAGAACTCAAGGCGCGGGTCGCAGTCTGGAAGAACGAATACTATGCCGACGGCAGCAGCGCCTATCTGGAAGGTACGGAAGTGCCCCAGCCGGAACGCCCACGCGCTGCAGATAACGCGCGCGAACAAGGACCGCAATCATGAAAGATGTCGGCATGAAGCCCGAGACACTCCGCTCGGCGACAGCCACGGCCAGCTTCTATGCGCCCGCGCATTGCCTGCAGCGGATTGCCGAGCGGGATACCGAAAAGGGCGACCCACAGGCCAGCGCCCGTATCGCCGGTATTCTCGCGGCCAAGCGCACCGACGAACTGCTGCCGCTGTGTCATCCGCTGCCGATTCATGCGGCCGAGGTGCATTTTAATGTCGAGGCCGAGCGCGTGGTGATCGAAGCCGAGGTGCATACGATCGGCCCCACCGGCGTGGAAATGGAAGCGCTGACCGCGGCCAGCATGGCCGCGCTCACCCTCTATGACATGCTCAAGCCCTATGCCGAACCCGAAGAACTGGCGATCGGCGAGACGCGTCTGCTGGACAAGACCGGCGGCAAGAGCCACTTCAAGCGCCACCTCAAGCAACCACTGTCGGCCTGTGTGCTGATGGTGTCCGACCCGGTAGCCGACGGCCACAAACCGGATACGGCCGGGCGCCAGGTCGCCGACGGCCTCGCCGGGGCCGGGTTCGAACCCCTGGATTATCAGATACTGCCCGACGACGAGACCCGCGTTGGCGACGCACTCGATACCGCCATCGCCAACGGCACGCAGCTGATCATTACGGTCGGCGGTACCGGCATCGGGCCCAAGGATCGCGTGGTCGAAACTGTCACGCCGCGTCTGACCACAGCCATGCCCGGGCTGATGGAGGCCGCGCGCGCCTTCGGCCAGCGACGTACGCCCTATGCGGTGTTGTCGCGCGGGGTGTCAGGGTTTGCCCAGCAGTCGCTGGTACTCACGTTTCCGGGCAGCCGCGCCGGCGCCGAGGAAACCCTGGCGGCCTTGCTGCCGAGCATCGTGCACGTGCTCGAAATCCACCAACGTTTTGCCGGCCACGCCGGCTGAAGCGATAAAAACCGCCGGGCCGTCATTGCCCGGCGGTTAATACATCGACACTTATCCCATCAAGCCGGCGCTTTAGCCCTCGGCCTCCATGGGCACCCAACTCAAGGCGCCCGTACCGGCGTTCTTGTCCATTTTGCAGACGTAGGGCTTTTCGTTCATCGTGACCACGGCCCCTGCGCTGTAGATATCGCTGCGCTGGAGACAGACCTTGTCCAGCGGCAATTCCCCGGCCTTGGCCGCGTCCGCAGATTTCGAACTCATCGTTTCCGACTGCTGCGCGAACGCCGGCGCACACAGCACAGCGGTCAGCGCCACCGCACCGGCTGCAAACAACCCTTTCTTCATTTTCCTCTCCGTAGGAAGACATGCGCCTTGAATCTAGCAGAAAGTTTGAAGCTAGAGTCCACCCAGCCGTTCCCAGGCCTGTTCGGCCAGGGCGAGACTTTTGATTACGGCATGAATCGTCTGGCCCGGCGCGAGCGCCAGCGCCTCGGCCGAGCGCTGTGTGATCCGCGCTTCCAGCGGCTGTTCGCCCACGCGCATATGCACATTGACTGCATAGTCGCCATCGGCCACGAGACGATCGATACGCGCAGCGAGCACATTCAAGGCACTGATACCGGTCGGCCGTTCACGGGCGAGCATGACGTCGCGGGCGCGTACATGCAGTGTAATCGCCGCCCCGGCCGGATATGCGACCCGCGGCACATACAACGACTGCCCCGCGCAGGTCAGCTCGGATAGTCCGTGCTCGCCTAGCTGGGCGAGCACCTGCGCACGCAACAGCACACCCGCGTCTCGAGCCTGCTCGGCGCCCAGCAGAGACGGGCGAGCCAGAAACTCGGCGGTCGCACCGCTGAATACGATATGCCCGTCGCGCATCGCGACCACATGCCGGTTGGCCAGGCGCAGCAGTTCGTCGAGCTGATGGCTGACGAACACGATCGGCAGTTCCGCGCTCGCACTCAGGCGTTCGAGATAGGGCAGCACCTCGTCACGCCGGGCCGCGTCCAGCGAGGCCAGCGGTTCGTCGAGCAACAACAACGACGGGTTCGACAACAGCGCCCGCCCGATCGCCACGCGCTGTTGCTCGCCGCCGGACAGCCCGGCGACCCGGCGACCCAGCAACGGGCCGATATCGAGCATGTCGACGATCTGCTCGAAGCGTGCACGGCCCGGCTTTGCGCGCGCGAACCAGGCCCCGTAGCCGAGATTGTGGCGAACGTTGAGATGCGCGAATAGCCGCGCACGCTGAAAGACATAGCCGATGCGGCGTTTGTGGGCCGGCACATGCACACCGGCCGCGCTATCGAACACGCACCGGCCGGCCAGTTCGATACGCCCGTGATCGGGGACGACGAGCCCGGCCATGATGCGCAGCAGACTGCTCTTGCCCGCACCCGACGGCCCGAACAGACCGGTAACCCGGGCATCACTTTCGAACGCGCATTCCAGGGTGAAATCGCCCTGCCGGTGTGTGATGTCGAGCGCCAGCATCAGGCCGCTGCCTGCAGGCGTTTGACCCGGCGCGCGATCAGCTCGGACACCACCAGCGCGGCCAGCGATACCGCTACCGATATCAGAATCAGCCAGGCCGCCCGGCTTTCACCGCCGGGTACCTGGATGAAGGTATAGATCGCGATCGGCAGGGTGCGCGTTTCGCCCGGAATATTCGAGGCGAAGGTAATGGTCGCACCGAATTCACCCAGCGCCCGGGCGAAGGCCAGCACCAGCCCCGCGATCACGCCCGGCAACGCCAGCGGCAGGGTCACCGTGAGCGCCACCCATAGCGGCGATGCGCCCAGCGTGGCCGCTGCGTGCTCGACGCGTTGATCGATGGCTTCCAGCGAAAGCCGAATCGGCCGTACCAGCAGCGGAAAACCCATGATGGCCCCGGCCAGCGCCGCACCGGTCCAGTGAAAGGCAAACACCAGCCCGACGGTGTCGGCCAGCCATGCGCCGAGCACGCTGTTGCGCCCGAGCGCGATCAGCAGCAGATAGCCGGTGACCACCGGCGGCATGACCAGCGGCAGATGCACGAGTGCGTCGACGAGCATCTTGCCGCGCCAGCGCGAACGGGCAAGAAACCAGGCCACCGCCAGCGCCGGAACCAGGCTGAACAGCACCGCGGTCGTGGCGACCCACAGGCTTAGCGACAGCACTTCGAGCGTGGCGGGATCGACCATCGTGGATCAATCGGCAGGCACGACGACGAAACCCCAGCGCTCGAAGATCGCACGCGCACGATCGCCCCGCATGAAACGCAAAAGCCGCTCGGCCGAGGGGTTGTCGACATCGGCGAGCAGCGCCGCCGGGTAAACGATGGGATCGTGGCTATCCTCGGCAAAGTGGGCCACCACGCGTACACGATCCTCGGCCACGGCATCGCTGGCATAGACCACGCCCAGCGGCGTCTCGCCGCGCGCAACCAGTGCCAGCGCGGCGCGTACATCGTCGGCCTGGGCGATATGCCCCTGTAACGCCGACCACGCCCCCAGCGACTGTAACGCCTGCCGGCCGTAGATGCCGGCCGGTACGGCATCGGTATTGGCCATCGCCAGATAGCCGTTACCCCCCAGTGCGGCGCGGATATCGACGCCAGGTTCGAGTTCGAGCGTGATATCGCTCACACGGGGCGCGATCAGCACGAGGCGATTGCGCAACAAGTCGAAACGCGAGTCGGCGCGAATCGCGTGGTTTGCTTCCAGCCGGACCATCCAGCGGCGGTTGGCCGAGACATAGATATCGGCCGGCGCGCCCTGCTCGATCTGGCGCGCCAGGGTGGAACTGCCGGCATAGCTGACCCGGATATCCGTATCGTGCTCGCCGGTATAGGCGTCGACGACACCGTCCATCGCATTCTTCAGACTGGCGGCGGCAAACACGAGCACGCGATCGTTGTGTGCAAACGCGGGGGTGACCGCCAGGCCCAGACAAAGCGTCAGCACGACGGCGCCAGCCAACCCGCACAGGCGACGATAGGTCTTCATGCCTTCACCTCGTCATACCCATGTCCCAAACCGACGAACTCAAAAACCAACATTACCGATCGGCCGATAAAATATCCCATATCCCTACAAATGGTTGTGTAGATCCCTCGCGTTTACCTGGCGACGATTTCCGGCTGCGTGTAATTGCGGATGTCGTATCGCACGTGCCGTCTCTAGTATCCACCGTGTCATCACGTTGCGGTGCGAGGCTTCGTTCAGTCGCCATTCAAAACGCACCGGTACGCTGCCCCCGACGATCCATTTTGAGTTCGGGAAACGACATCAACAGGAGTTGCAGTATGCGTTCCATCAAGAATTTTACCCCGTCCGTTCTGACCTCGCTCGTGGTCGCCGGCGTCATCAGCTTCACGCCGGCCGCTTTTGCCGCCCAGACCAGCGGTAGCGCCGACACCAGCGCCAACGCGTCCACCAATACGGATTCGGGCCTGTCCGCCGAAGCCGGCATGAACAGCGATAACGGCATGGCCGTCGAAAGCGGTACAGAAGACGAAGGCACGCTCAGCGGCCAGAGTCAGACGCGTGACGATAGCTACGGTAGCAGCGAAGGCCAGCAGGGCAGCGCGGACTACAATGCCGAGCAGTCCAACGAAGGTACGCTTTCCAACGACAACCGCCGCCAGGGTCAGCACCAGGGCCAAAGCCACGGCTCGATGTCCAACGACGCAGACATGGGCCACCAGGACACCATGTCCGGTGGCGACACCATGGGCAACGGCAACAGCGTGGGCGGCGAAACCGGCATGCGTGAAAGCGGTAGCACCAGCGCCGACGAGCTCAGCCAGCAGGACGATTCCAACATGTAATCGGCCATCCGGCAGAGGTCGACCACGATCTTCCAATGCCGGATTGATAAGCTGGACTGATAAAGGGCAGCCTGCGGGCTGCCTTTTTTATGCGCCGCACCTATCCGGCGGCAGCGCACACGGCCGCAACGGCCGGGCCCTGTGAGCCGGCTCGCTGATATGCTCTAGCAACTATTTGTGCGAATCCGCTTATCGCGCACGCGCGTCAACGATACGCACGGCTTGCGAGGCGATATGAACGAATCCAATCATGCGGTACCGGCGCCCTGGCAGCTGTCCGGGCGCGGTTATATCATTGCCCTGTCCTGCTCGCCGGCCTTCGGCGAAATCTGTGCCCGGGATATGCCGGCACTGGCCGGGCGCGCCCGCGGCGGCATGGGTGTGTTGATGGTGGTTGACTACGCCAGCTCGAACGTCGGCCCCTACCGGGAACTGTTGCTGTGCCCGGGCCGCTTCGATATCGGTCAGCGCCCGACCGCCGCGATTACGCATATCTGGGTATCGACCCAGGCCAGTGTCGATAACGGCCAGCGCAACTGGGGCCTGCCGAAGCGCCTGGCATCCTTCGACACACTCGCACATGACGCCCACAGCGAGCGTGTTCGTGTCCAGCTGCCCGCTCATGCACCACTGACCTTGGCCTTGAGCCGTCACGGGCCGCGTCTACCGTTGGGCACCGGCATGCTGCCGAGCGCATGGCATACGCTCGAACAACCCTGGCACGGCCATTTTTACCGCACCGTGATCCAGGCAAACACGCGCGGGCGCTTCGCGCGCCTGCGCAACCATGACATCCCGCACGATAGCGGCTTTCCGGATATTGGGTCGCAGGCGCTGGGCATCGGCGTGTATGCGGATGGCTTCGATCTGCGCTTTCCACCCGCGACACGCCGGCCGATCGATACCGCATAACCGCTGCCCAGGCGATCGGCGGCAGCCAAAGCCCGTGCGACTCGATCATGGCATGGGCCTTGCTCAGCTTCGGCTCGCCCTATAACTCGGGGATAATACGGCGGGCACTGCGCTGTCACGGTGCAAACCCGGTGTCGTGCATGGCCACGGCGCAATGTATCTCCTCGCTCACGCTACCGATTCACGATGGCCCATACCGAACACGATTTTCAGGACTTCGAATTCTCTGCCGTCCCGGCCGGCGCGCGTCGTGGCTTCTGGACCATGCTCGCCGTCATGCTCGGCTTCACGTTCTTTTCGGCCAGCATGTGGGCCGGCGGTACGCTCGGCAAGGGACTGACCCTGTTCGAATTCGCCAGCGTGGTGCTCGCCGGTAATCTGGTATTGGGGCTCTATGCGGTGCTGCTGGCCTTCATCGCCAGCCGTACCGGACTGTCTACGCATTTGCTCAGCCGTTATGCGTTTGGCGTACGCGGCTCCTGGCTGCCCTCGTTTCTGCTCGGCGGCACCCAGGTCGGCTGGTTCGGCGTAGGCGTGGTGATGTTTGCGTTACCGATCGAAGCCGCGACCGGGATCAATATCTATCTGTTGATCGCCATCGGCGGCGTGCTCATGACCGCTACGGCATGGGTCGGTTTCAAGGCCCTCACGATTCTGAGCTTTATCGCCGTGCCGGCGATTTTCGTGCTCGGCAACATGTCGGTCGCAATGGCGGTCGGCAAAGCCGGTGGCATCAATGCACTGGCCGCGATCACGCCGGACGACCCGATCACGCTTGCCGTGGCGCTGACCGCCTGTATCGGTTCGTTCATCAGTGGCGCCACACTTACCCCGGATTTCGTGCGCTTTGCCCGCAGCCCGACAATCGGCGTCAGCACGACATTGATCGCGTTCTTTCTCGGCAACTCGCTGATGTTCACTTTTGGTGCAGTGGGCGCACTCGTCTATAGCGAAGCCGATATTTCCCAGGTCATGTTCGCCCAGGGGCTGATTCTGCCGGCCATTCTCGTGCTCGGACTCAATATCTGGACGACCAACGACAACGCGCTTTATGCCGCCTCGCTCGGCTTTGCGAACATCACCCGCCTCCCCAAACACTGGATCGTGATCGTCAACGGCACGATCGGCACGCTCGCTGCCCTGTGGTTGTACAACAACTTCGTCGGCTGGCTGTCGTTTCTCAGCTCGGCCCTGCCGCCGATCGGCGCGATTCTGATCGCCGACTTCTTCATCATCGCGCGTCGCCACTACCCGGCTCTGGCCGCGGCCGATCTCAAGCCAGTGAACTGGATCGCCGTCGGGTCGTGGGCGGTCGGCTTTGCCGCCGCCAACCTGTTGCCGGGCATCCCGCCGGTCAACGCGGTCCTCAGCGCGTTCGTCGCTTATCTCGCGGCCAGCTACGGATTCGGCCAGCTCGCCGGTCGCCGCGCCGCCACTGCCGAATAGTCGACCGACAGCGCTCGCTCGCCCGGCATCGACAAGATGCCGGCGGCGTTCGCCTTACCGCGACAGGAAACGACCGATTTCGCGATACGTTTCGGCACAGACCTCCGGCACCAGCGCTTCGAGATTGAGATAGGCATGGATCATGTCGGCAAAGTGTCGATGCCGATACGACACGCCGTTGGCGGCTAGGCGCTCGACATAGGCCATCGCTTCGTCGCGTAAAGGGCAATAGCCGGCACTGATCACCAGCGTGGCCGGCAAATCCGGCGTGATCGGCAGATACAACGGCGACACGGCACGGCGATCCTCGTGCTGCTGAAAGTAGTGATCGAAATACCAGACCATACGGGCTCGCTCGAGCAGATAGCCCTGGCCGTTGTCGTTAACCGAGGCCTGATCGAGGGTGTAATCGAGGCTCGGGTAGATCAACACCTGGGTATCGATGGCTAGCGTCGGATCATGCTGAGCAGCGGCACTGATCGTCGCGGCCAACGCCCCGCCCCCGGAATCGCCCACAAGCGCAAGGCGCCGTTCGAACAGCCGATCCTCGGATTCCAGCAGGGGCCAGATATGCCGCACGACGTGCAGACAGTCATCCAGCCCTGCCGGGTAGGGATGCTCGGGGGTGAGCCGATACTCGACCGATACGATCAGCCAACCGCAGGCCTGGGCGATACGGCGGCAGATCGGATCGTAGACGGCAACGCTTCCGGCCATATGGCCGCCGCCATGCAGAAACACTGCAATAGGCTTCGCGCGCCCCGGCGCCGGATCGTACAAGCGCACGCCGACCGACCTGCCGAGGGCTTCGACGAAACGATCTTCGACCCAGGCCACGTCCGGCCCGGCACTGACAAACTGGGCCGTCATCTTTTCGAGATTGCGGCGTACCGCCTCCGGCTCGGCCGCGCTTTCGGTGTCGTCCGATTGCGCAGTATGCCGGTTCACCTGTTCCAGCCAGGCCCCAAGTCGTGAATCGAGCATCCGATCAGCACGCAAAGAGGACCAGCGCCCGACCGGCACAGATCATGCGCCCGTCGCTGCCAGTACACGTGGTATCAAGATCGACCAGCGCTTTGTCCCGCCGCAGGCGGCTGACACACACCTCGACAGTCAGTGTTTCGCCAATACGCGCCATGCACTCGAATTGCATGTCCTGTTTGAGATAGTTCGTTCCGTGCCCGGGCAATTTTTCCCCCAGCAAATAAGAAAACAGCGCCGCGACCAGCGGTTCGGGCACCTGAGAAGGGGCTGTGGCCAGCGCCATGGTTTCGCACCACCGCTCCATGTCCGCAGCCGTAAAACAGCGTGTGGTCGTTGCCCGATCGCCGACGGCCAGGGCATCGAAGCGCGGAATCCGTTGTTCGCTCATCGGCTATCCCCTGGCGGCGGCAAAACCGTGCAGACGCCGTCCAGGCAGAGCTGTCCGTCCGGCTTCATAACCCGGGTCGCAAGCGTCAGGACATCGGCGTCGGACCCGTCTTCGCTGATGAGCTCGATGCGTAGCGGCTCGTCGGCATAGGCCGGTGCCGGAAACTTGAGCGTCTGTGTCTGCAACCGGCTGTTCGCATATAAGTCGTCGACGAATGCCCGTACCGCCCCGAACAACAGCATGCCGTGCGATACGGTGGCGCCAAAGCGGCTGGCCGCTGCATAGACCGGGTCGACATGGATCGGATTATGGTCGCCGCTCAATTCGGCGAACGCATCGAAGTCGGCCTGTGTGAGTATCAGTTCACGCTCGAACCGCGTACCCGGCCGGCAGCTGTCGAGCGCTTGAGCGCTTATATCGTCACGTATTCTCACGCAGCACCTGTTTGGTGACCTTGCCAAGGGCATTTCGTGGCAACGCGTCCACCTGCGTGAACGTCTTGGGCACCTTGTAGCCCGCAAGACGATCGCGACAGAACGCGCGCAGCGTTTCGGCATCCGGCGTCGGAGCGCCCGGCCTCACACCGTAGAAGGCAGCGCCGACTTCGCCCCAGCGCTCATCCGACGCAGCGACCACTGCAACCTCCGTGATCGCCTCGTGCTGGCCCAGCACGTATTCGACCTCCGCGGGATAGACGTTTTCCCCGCCCGAGATATACATATCCTTCAGGCGATCAACGATGAAATAATCGCCATCCGCATCGCGCCGGGCGATATCGCCGCTATGCAACCAGCCCTGTTCGTCGATGGCCTGTGCGGTCGCCTCGGGCTGGCCCCAATAACCAGGGGTAATATTGGGGCCGCGAATCCAGAGTTCGCCCGCTTCGTCACAGCCGACATCGTCACCCGCCAGGTCGACGATACGAACTTCGGTCAGCAGCTGCGGGCGGCCGACCGAACCGATCTTTTCGATCACCCTGTCTTCGTCGAGTAAAAAGACGGTCGGGCCGGTTTCGGTCATCCCCATACCGGTACGTACATGGATACCGGCATCGACATACTGTTGTGCAACCGACAGAGACAACGGCGCGCCGCCACACCCCCAGGAACGCACGGACTTAAGCCGCTCGCCGGAGAACTCATCCTGTGCCAACAGGGCCTGATAAACCGCCGGCACCCCGAAGAAAACCGTGGCTCTTTGCTCGAGCACCTGTAGCGCCTGATCCGGCTCGAAGCTACGCGGCACCAGTACACAGCCACCGACCAGAAATACGGCCGAGGAATAGAGGTTTATCCCGGCGGTATGAAACAGGGGCAGCACATTGAGCAATACATCGCTGCTTGTCAGTTCTACCGCCAGGCCGATATTGAAATAGTTGGCCATCATCATGCGAAAGGTCTGAATCACGCCCTTCGGTTTGCCGGTGGTGCCCGACGTATAGAGCAGATACCAGGGCGTGTCGGGATCCTTGTCGGGATGCGCGCTCAGATCCGGCGCGGTATCGGCCAGATCACGCTGATAATCGCGCTGCTCGCCAGCGGCCCCGTCTAGAGCCACGAGTTTCAAGCCCGGCTGTTGATGCGCAAGCGCAGCCGCCGCGTCACCGAACTCCGCGCCGAAAATCAATGCGCGCGGGGTGCAGTCGTCCATGAGCACGGTCAGCTCCGGCACCGCCAGACGCCAGTTCAACGGCACGAGGATCAAGCCCGCCTTGGCACAACCGAACAACATGGCAAAGAACTCGGCCCGGCTGTGGCCCAGATAGGCAAGACGGTCGCCTTCCTCCAGCCCCCAATGCTCGCGAGCGGCCGCAGCGAGACGCGCCGCCCTTTCGTTCAAACCGGCGTAGTCATAGCGTTCGCCGCTTTCCAGATCCTCCAGCGCCGGCCGCTCCGGCGTGACCCGGGCGCGGTGGGCAAGCAGGTCGAACATCTGCATGTCTGCCTCCTCCGTCATTGTTTTTATCGATGTCTGTGCCAGGTGCCAGCACGGATCACTGCTCGAGCTCGGACCAGTCAAACCGGGTGACACGATTGCTGATCAGCGAGAAGACAAACACCTGTCCGTTGCCCACCGCGACCTGCTCGGTATCGAACAGACCGCCCGGGCGGGTCCCCAGGGAACGATCCAGCCAGTGGCCTTGATAGGCCGGCTCGATCACACCGCCGGCATTGGGCGGGTACGAATCGGGATTGCTCCAGACCCGTGCGACCATGTTGAAGCCATCGGCCACGACGAGCGCATTCTGGGCGGCGTCATAAGCCAGACCGGCGGGCAGGAACAGCCGGTCCGGATCGAGCCCCTCCGGGTGGTCATAGGTGCCTCCGCCGAGGCCGATCTGGCCGAGTCGGACGCCGGTGGCCGGATTCAACGCCTGCAGCCGCTGGTTGCGGCGATCGGTGACATAGACCCGGTCGTCCAGCGCCAGCACGTCGCCGATCTGGTCGAAGGTGCCGGCGGCGCCCTGTGCAAAGAAGTCCGGGCCCAGGCTCCAGTTCTCGCCCAGGTCGTTGCCCTTGCTGGCGTCCGGGCCGCCGGCGTACCAGTTGCCGTTCAGGGTGCCGCTGCCGCTGTCGTAATCGAAGCGCCACACATAGTTGCCGAAGCTGGTGATATAGACGGCATGCTCGTCGCCCCCTTCAGCATGTACAGAGACCGACACCGGATAGTTCGTGTTACTGGTGGTGAGCGCTATTCTCGGTGCCGACAGGCCGCCGGTGCGGTAACTCAGGTTGAACAGCTCTTCGAGATTGCCATTGGCATCATAGATACGCAGGCTGGCATCACCCGTATAGGGCCAGGGCAACGTGGCGTCTGCGCCTACCAGCACCGCGACCGCCTCGCCGATGTTGACGTCGTCGAAGGTCGCGATACCGGTGACGCCGTAGCTGATATTGGTGCCCGGAAAGCGGCCCAGGTAGTCGCCGTCGGCGTCGTACATGTTGATACGGGTATTGGGGGTATCGCTGACCAGCAGCCGGTTCTTGCTTGCCAGCCAGGCCATGCCGCTGGCGGAGTGCAGTTGGCCGGCCAGGTCGCGCGGGTGGCCCCAGAACTCATGATCGGCCACGGTGCCCACACCAGCGGACACCGAGCAGCGCAGCACGCTGGTGCCGCTGGCATTGGTCCAGCATTTCTTGATGCGGTTGTTGCCGGAATCGCTGACCAGATGCACCCGGGCGTTGCTGTAGTAGTAGCCCCAGGCGTAGATGTTCTCGCGGTAGAAGCTGCCGTCGGCACGGATCACCGGCACCAGATCGTTCGGCAACTGAAAAGCCTCGTCCTCGGTACCGGCGTTGGTCGGCGCCCGCATTTCTACCTGATGGATGCCAAGACGACCATACATCCACGCAGCGCGGGCATCGCTGCTTTTACTGGCGCGATAGCGGATCGGATTGCTGTCGCTGGTGGCGGCCAGGTTGTCGAAGCGCAGGATACGGCCATTGTAGGTGTCGGCCACGTAGAGGTTGCCGTCCAGGTCGGTGCGCACGCCGCGTGGGCGTTTGAGGTGGTCCACATCGCCGTCATCGTCGCGGAAACGGCCCAGCATGTCGTCCAGGGTGAGCTGGCCGGTCGCGCTGTCGACACGGAAGATCTTGATGCGGTTGTTGCCGTTGTCCGCCACGTACAGATAGGTGGCGCCGTTGTCCGGGGATTGGTAGTAGGTCATCCCCTGTGGAATACGATAGCCGTCACGCTTGGCGGGTTCGCCGGCGTAGTCGTCGTAGTAGGTGGAGTCGCTGCCGTAGTCCTTGTCCACGCCGCGAATGATCGGGCCGGCTTGCACATAGTCGCCACTTTCCTGGTAGCCCAGGGTCTGGATCAGGCTGACCTGATAGCCGTTGTCCGGATCGATACTGAACGCCTTGACCCGGTGGTTGAACTCATCGGAGACGTAGATAAAGCCCTGTGGCGTGATGGTCATGTTGCGCGGCAGGTACAGCTCCTCGCCGCCGCTGTGGCCGGGCTGGCCGATAGAGGTAACGTACTCGAAATCGCCGGCGGCGCCGGCCACGGTACGGAAGAAGTGGATCTGCTGGCGGCCTACGTCGTTGACGTAGAGGCCGGCCAGGCGGTCGTCGTCCGCTTCGCTTTTCGACAGGAAGGCGATACCCAGCGGCGCGCGAATCTCCGGTACCGCGGCGCGCGGACTATCTGCCGCCAGACTTTGATCGGCATCGTCCAGCCGCCCGATCAGGGCGCCGTTCAGATTCAGCACCTTGATTTCATGATTGCCCATATCCGCGACGTAGACGCGGGCGCCGGTGGCGCCGCCGCCCAGCGAATCCCGGTCGTAGGTCACGGTCGTGGGGGTATTGAACTGGTAGCGCTGCTGCACCGGTTCGCCAGTGAGTTCCGCGGATCGATCCTCATCCGCGAAGGTCTGAAACGCACCCGCCGTGGCGGGCAATACGCCGAGTAAAAGCGCAACCGCCCAAATCGTTGTTTTCATGATCCGCACTGCCAGATTTTTATTCTGCTGTTGCCGGCGGCCGAGGGCCGATCCCGAACGTGACCGACATGCGATCCCTCGACAGAAACTGTCATCGCTTCAGAAAGGCGGCCATGCCCTTGTCCGCTTCTTCGCTGTCGATTTGTTCAAGAAAGGACCGGTACTCGGCTTCGAGACCGGCGGCCACTGTGGTTCGATCGGGTCGCGTCAGGGCCAAGGTGTGGCCGACGCTGCCGGGGCGTGCGGCACGGATGACGCGCGCCACGTCCAGAGCACGTGCCCCGGTGTCGTGCGCACCGGCGCGATACTGCGCGAGACCCAGGCGATAGGCCTCGTCGGCATCGACGGCGCGGTTGGTCAGCTGTATATCCAGTGCCCGCGCGCGGCCGATGCGTTCGGGCATCAACGTCGTCCATCCGCCGTCGGGGCTGAAGCCCACCACGGTGTACCAGGGCGCAAAGCTGGCGCCATCGCCTACCACGGCGATGTCACAGGCCAGCACCAGACCCACCGAACCGCCCGTGACCATGCCATGAACGGCCACCACGGTCGGGACCGGCATATCGAGCAGATCGAGCAATGTGGCGTTGAGTTCGCCAACCACCTGCTGTGCATAGGCCTTTCGGTTGGCACGGCGGGTGTCGTAGAAAGCGGCCACGTCGCCACCGGTAGAAAACGACGGGCCGCTGGCATCCAGAATCAGGACCTGTGCATCGGATTCCCGGACTTCAGCAAGCCCGTTTCGTACGGCGCGGAGCAATTCCGGCACGAGTGCGTTATGGCGTTCCGCCCGATTGAGCGTCAGGCGCGCGATACCGTCTTCAATACGGGTCCGTACCGCACTCATGGGTTTCTTTCCTGCCCGTCCATCGCAAGGCCATGGCGAAACAGATCGGAAATGGTGGCCACGATGTCGTCGAAAGGCACGTCGTCGTCCCACAGGGCATAGCGCAAGCCCAGAAAGTTCGCCATGCCCATCAATGCCCAGACCCGGACTTCGTTGTTACCCGAGCGAATCTCGCCCTTGCGCGTGGCATCGGCGAGCATGCGCAGATAACCACGGCCGAAGGCTTCGTAATATTCGCGATAAATCGACTCGTCGACGAACTGCGCTTCCTGCAACACGCGATAGAGGTACGGATTGTCGTGCAGGTATTCGAGGAAGGCGCGCAGGCCTTTCTCTTCGGCCTCGAGTCGATCGCGCGCATGGACGACTTCCGCAGCCAGGCGCGCACGCACCTGATGGCCCATATCTCGCACCAGCTCGCGAAGGATCTCTTCCTTGCCGACGAAGTAGTTGTAGAACGTGCCTTGTGCGACACCGGCATCACGCGTGATGTCGCTCACGCCGGCCCGGTGATAACCCAGCGAGCCGAAGGTCGATTCCGCTGCCTTGAGTATGCGGGCACGCGTACGCGCGCCGCGCGCCGTCTTCGGCGCGCCCGGGCCCGATTGGGCCGCGGCATCAGCATGACCTATGGGCATCGAAAGCAACCTTGGTTGAATGAATCCTGACTCACTCGTCATTTATAAGCTAAGTCAGCGCGACCAGTTTCGTCAACAAATTGACCGACCAGTATTGCGCTCCAAAGGCTAAATCAATTCATCTTACTGTTTTATATAAGATTTTTATTATTCAAGACGGCTTGCACGGCTTTATAACTCGATCGACCAAATCGCTTGCCCAAACGTGACTGAGGTGTCATATTTACCTCCAGCGCTTTTCGATACAACACAGCGCCCCCGGCAGGGGCCAATAAATCAAGGAGATCCGATGAAGCGTTCCATTACAGCGATTGCATTCGCCCTCGCCTCGGTCGTCGCCACGCCCGCTTCGCTGGCGGCCGACTCCATTCGTATCGCCCATGTCACCGGTTTCACGGGGCCCTTATCGGCCTATGCCGAACAGCTTCGCGTAGGCATGAAGATGGGTTTCGAATATGCGACCGACGGCTCGATGGAAATCGAAGGCCGTTCGATCGAGATCATCGACAAGGACACACAGCTCGACCCGGCCCGTGCCCGCGCACTCGTTGAAGAAGCCTATGCCGAAGACGATGCGCATATCGTCGTCGGGCCGGTATCGTCCGGCGTTGCACTGGCCACGCTGCCGATCGCGCAGATGTACGAGCGCGTGATCATGCCGGGAGGCGTCGCTGACGCGATTACCGGCAAGGACTGGAATCGCTACGTGTTCCGGGTGGGCCGCAACTCATCTCAGGACGCGGTCTCGAATGCCGTCGCCCTCGGCGCGCCGGGCGTTTGCGTGGCCACGATCGCGCAGGACTATGCCTTCGGGCGCGACGGCGTCGCTGCCTACACGGAAGCCATGCAGGCCGAAGGCGGCCAGGTCGTACACGAAGAATATCTGCCCACGGATGCGACGGACTTCACCGCAGCCGCGCAACGGCTGTTCGGGGCACTCAAGGATCGCGACGGTTGCGACAAGGGCAAGTACATCTTCGCCATCTGGGCCGGCAGCGCGAACCCGCTCAGCCGTATCCAGGATCTCAAGCCGGGCCGCTTCGGCATCAAGCTCGCGACCGGCGGCAACATCCTGCCGGCCCTGGTGAGCTACGCCGAATTCCCCGGTATGGAGGGCGCAGGCTTCTATTATTTCGAATCGCCGGATAACGATATCAACGACTGGTTCGTCGAGCAGCATATGAAGCGTTTCAATGCCGCACCGGACTTCTTTACCGCCCAGGGTTTTGCCCAGGCGATGGCGATTACCGCGGCAATTCGCAAGACAAACGGCTCGACCGACACCGAGGACCTCATCGAAGCCCTTGAGGGCCTCGACTTCGATACCCCGAAGGGGCCGATGAATATCCGCGCTGCCGACCATCAGGCCATGCAGCAGATGTATCACTTTCGCATCGACGCGCAAGAACGCGACGACTGGTTTGCCGATCGCACCGTCGAGGCCGGCGTACCCACCCTGGTCCGCGTAATCGAAGCGGACGAAATGGATATTCCGGTACGTAACGGCCGTTGAAGCGGCATCGCAAGGCAGTGAAGGCGCCACGGCATGGCGCCTTCACGCCGCGACCAGACGATCGGCGGACAAGCAATGCAACCAAATGATTCCGACGTGGCGAACGATACGTCGATGCCCGATTCGCAAGCCGCGCCGCCGGATCAGTCGGGTCTCGAAATCCGCGATCTGAGCATCACCTTTGGTGGGCATACCGCGGTTAACAAGGTGTCCTGCGCCTTTCATGCTGGCACGCTGACATCAATCGTCGGCCCGAACGGCGCGGGCAAGACCACCCTGTTCAATCTCATTTCCGGCCAGCTCACGGCTACGTCCGGCAGCGTCAGATTGTTCGACGAAGACATCACCGCACTCGGCGCGCCCGCGCGTGCCGACAAGGGCCTGGGGCGTGCCTTCCAACTTACCAATTTGTTCCCAGGGCTCAGCGCGCTGGAGAACGTACGCCTGGCCGTGGCATCGCGTTACCACATCGGCCATATCTTCTGGCAGATGGCCGCCGGCCGGCGCGATATCAGCGACCGCGCTGTCGCCTATCTCGAGCAGGTCAACCTCGGCAAACGTGCCGACACGCCGGTGGCCAACCTGCCCCACGGCGACCAGCGCAAGCTGGAAGTGGCATTGCTGCTCGCGCTCGAACCGGAGGTATTCATGTTCGACGAACCGACCGCCGGCATGAGCGTCGACGAAGTCCCGGTCATTCTCGACCTCATCGCCGATATCAAGAAGCGCCAGAACAAGATCATCCTTCTGGTCGAACATAAGATGGATGTGGTGCGTTCGTTATCGGACCGCATCGTGGTACTGCATAACGGCGAACTGGTCGCCGACGGCGAACCCGCACAGGTGATCGCCTCGCCAGTGGTCCAGCAGGTCTATCTCGGCGCCAGCCCCGAGCAATCTGCCGCCGGGAGTCTTGCCTGATGAGCGACGCATTGCTGTCATTGACCGAGGTCTGCGCGGATATCGACCAGTACCATATCCTGCACGGGGTCGACCTCGTCGTGCCCAAAGGCGAACTGACCATGCTGCTCGGGCGCAACGGCGCCGGCAAGAGCACGACGCTGCGCACGATCATGGGGCTGACCACCGTCACCGCCGGCGATATCCGTTTTCAGGGCCAACAGATCACGGGCCAGAGCACGCCGCGTATCGTGCGCCGCGGTATCGCCTTCGTACCCGAAAACATGGGTATCTTCAGCCTGCTCACGGTTCGCGAGAACATGATCCTCGCCGCGATCGGCGGGGCCATGGACTCGGCTCGGCTGGAATGGATCGTCGATCTGTTTCCGCCGCTGAAGAAATTCTGGGACAAACCGGCCGGCAATCTGTCCGGCGGGCAGAAACAGATGCTCGCCATCGCCCGCGCCATTATCGAGCCGCGGGAACTGTTGCTGATCGATGAACCCACCAAAGGACTTGCGCCGGCCATCATCGACGACCTCGCCGACGCCTTCGAACAGCTCAAGCGTCAGCAGGTCACCATCCTGCTGGTCGAACAGAACTTCAACTTCTCACGCCGCCTCGGGCAATCGGCCGCGGTCATGAACGACGGCCGCGTGGCCTGGTCCGGCTCGATGGCCGAACTCGCCCACGACGACGATCTGCAGCACCAGTTGTTAGGGCTGGGCATGGGCGAACATCAATGAAGACAGGAGCCTAGGCATGGCGGCTGACGACGTGCGTATCGAGGAACCGACCGGGCGCGCGGGCCCCATGGCGCGCTTTCATGCCTTTCGGCGTGACAAGCCACATCTTTTCGTCCTGCTGGCGATGATGCTCGCAGCGCTGGCATTGATGGAGCCACGCATATGGGTGGTACTCACCATCAGCGGCCTGGCCATGGGCGCGATGGTCTTTCTCATGGCATCCGGCATGACGCTGACCTTCGGCCTGATGAACGTTCTCAATCTGGCCCATGGCGCCTTTATTTCACTGGGCGCATTCGCCGGTGCCAGCGTGCTGCTCTGGCTGAGCACGCAAGCCAATCATCCGTCGTTATGGATGAACCTGATCGCAATCCTGCCAGCATTCTGTTTTGCACTGCTCGTAGCCGGCCTGCTCGGGCTGGTGTTTGAGCGCCTGATCATCCGGCCGGTCTACGGCGATCATCTCAAACAGATACTGGTCACGGTGGGCGGCTCGATCATCATCATGGAGTTGATCCAGGTCGTCTGGGGCCCGAACGAACTGCCCGTCCCACGGCCCGACGCGCTCAAGGGCGCCGTGTTCCTGCCGGAATGGCTGCCGGTGGCCGGTGGTATTGCACTGGAAAAATACCGTCTGATCGCCGTCGTGCTCGGTCTGGCCATTTACGCGCTGTTGAGCTGGATCATCGAACGCACGCGTGTGGGCATTCTCATTCGTGCCGGCGTGGAAAGCCGCGAGATGGTGGAAATTCAGGGCTATCGCATTCGCCTGCTGTTTCTTGGCGTATTCATCGCCGGCTCTGCCCTGGCCGGCCTGGGCGGCACCATGTGGGCGATGTATCGCGAAATCATCACCGCGCATATGGGCGATGAACTGATGATATCCGTGATCGTCGTCATCATTCTCGGCGGGCTGGGCTCGATCAAGGGGTGTTTCTACGGCTCCGTGCTCGTCGGGCTGATCAACCTGTATGTCGGCTATCTCGAACCTCGCCTTGCGGCCGTCGCGACGGTTGCGTTGATGGTCGCCGTGCTGATGTGGCGCCCCCAAGGCCTGATCCCGGTCATCAAACTTTAGAGGAGCCGCCGTTTTGAACCGCTTGTTTTCCGGCGACTACCCGCGCAGTCGGTTGCTCAGCGCCGCACTGCTGCTCATATTTCTGGCTCTGGCTTTCGGACCGTTCCTGTTCGACGGTATCCGCACGTTTTCCATGCTCGGCATGATGTGCGTGTTCATCATCGTCGTCGCATCCTACGACCTGATGCTCGGCTATACGCATATCGTATCGTTCGCCCATACAATGTTCTTCGGCATCGGCGCCTACGGCATCGCGATCGCCAGCGATCATTACGGCAGCGGCTATGGCGCCCTGATCATCGGCATCGGCGCCGCGCTGGTCGCGAGTTTGCTGCTGTCGCTTTTGCTCGGCCTGCTGTCGCTACGCGTGAAGGCCATTTTCTTCGCGCTCGTCACGCTTGCCGTCGCATTCGCGTTTTTAAGTCTGGTAACCCAGCTCTATAACGTGACCGGCGGTGAAGACGGGCTGGCCGTACGCAGCCCGCGCGAGCTGGGGCCGGCGTTTCGCCCATTCGATTTCAAGCTGCCCGGCTTCAATATCTTCGGTTTTATCGGCGGCGCGCTCTCAAGCCCCGGCGAGATCGGTCAGGCTTTCGACGAGGCGCTTTTCAGCGTGCGCTTGAGCGGGCGACATCTGACCTACTACATCGCCTTCGCGACCATGATCGCGGTCTTCATTTTTCTGCTGCGCATGGTCAACTCGCCGTTCGGGCGCGTACTGCAGGCCATTCGCGAAAACGAATTCCGAGCCCAGGCGCTCGGCTATCGCACGGTGCTGTATCGAACCGCCGTGGTCGTCGTATCCGCCCTGCTGGCCACCGTGGCCGGGGTGTTATTCGCGTTGCTCAATCGCTACGTTAACCCGGAAAACACGCTCAACTTCGAACTGATGATCTTCATTCTGTTGATGTGCGTGATCGGCGGCATGGGCACGCTTTACGGGGCGATCATCGGCACCGTGCTCTTTCTGCTGGCCCAGAACTATTTGCAGGATCTGCTAAAGCAGCTCGACGCACTCGTTCCCGCCGATACGCTGCTCGCCGAACTGATCAATCCCGATCGCTGGCTGCTGTGGTTCGGCCTGCTGTTCATTCTCAGCGTCTATTTCTTCCCGGCCGGCATCGTGGGCCAATTACGAATCCGGGCCGCGACGCGGGCAAAACGCCGGAACTGACAGCCGAAAGCGCGCGTACGCACAAAACGCCATATCGACCGGGCGCTTTGCCCCAGCGCCCGATCGATATGCGTTCTCCCTGAACTCTAATACGTTAGAACTTGACCACGATACGGCCGTCCACACGCCCGTGCTCGAGATCCTCGAAGATGGTGTTGATGTCTTCCAGGCGTTTTTCGTGCACGTGGGTCTTGACCTTGCCTTCGGCAGCAAAGGCGAGTGCTTCGCTCAAATCCTTGCGGCTACCCACGATCGAGCCGCGCAGGGTGATGCGTTTGAGCACGACATCGAAGATCGGTGTGGGGAATTCGCCGGGCGGCAGGCCCACCATGGCGATCGTGCCCTTGCGCCGCACCATGTGCAGGGCCTGCGAGAACGCCGGTGGCGACACCGCGGTCACCAGCATGCCGTGCGCGCCGCCGCCGGTCGCGGTCATGACCTGATCCACGGCGTCGTCGTCGCGCGCGTTGATCGCGACATCGGCGCCCAGTTCACGCGCCAGCGCCAGCTTGTCCTCACCCACATCGAGGGCGACCACCTTGAAACCCATCGCCTTGGCATATTGCACGGCGACATGCCCCAATCCGCCGATACCGGAAATAGCGACCCATTCGCCGGGCTTGGCATCGGTTTCCTTGAGGCCTTTATAGGTGGTCACGCCGGCACACAGAATCGGCGCGATCTGGACATAGTCGGCGCCGTCGGGCAGCCGGCCGACATAGTCGGCATGGCCGATGGCGTATTCGGCAAAGCTGCCGTTGACGCTATAGCCACTGTCGTTTTGCTGTTCGCAGAGTGTTTCCCAGCCGGTAATACAGTATTCACAGGCACCACAGGCATCGTGTAGCCAGGCTATGCCGACCGAATCCCCTTTCTTGAGATGGGTGACGCCTTCGCCGACCTCGACCACCACGCCGGCGCCTTCGTGGCCGGGAATCAGCGGCAGGTTGGGCTTGACCGGCCAGTCGCCGTTGGCCGCATGCAGATCGGTGTGACACACGCCGGTCGCCTTGATCTGCACAAGCACTTCGTTGCGTTTCGGCGTGGGGATATCCACTTCTTCGATCGTCAACGGCTCGCCAAAGCGATGCACGACGGCCGCTTTCATCTTCTTGGCCATGATTGCGCCTTTCGGGTTCAAACCATTACCCGAATCTAGCGCCGCACGCCGTGCACGGGTTGATCCAGATCAACCCGTGGGTCAATCGGGGCGCGCCATAGTCATGACAATCAGTTCGCGCGACCCACCCAATCGATCGGCGATCAGCGATCGGCCGACGGCGCGGACAGCCTCCATTTCAGCTCAGGAGCGACGTCATGGACGAAAAGGTCGACCCCCGCACACTCGAACAGCAAAACCTGCGCCAGCGCTACGATAACTTCATCGGCGGCGAGTGGCGTGCCCCGAACAAGGGCCGCTACTTCACCAACAAAAGCCCGATCGACGAAAGCGTGCTCTGCGAAGTCGCCCAATCCGACGCCAGCGATGTGGAACAGGCGCTGGATGCCGCCCACGGCGCACGCGCAGCCTGGGCACAGACATCGCCGGCCGAACGCGCCGACGTGCTCTACAAGATCGCCCAGCGCATCGACGACAACCTCGAGCTGCTCGCACGCGTGGAAACCCGCGACAACGGCAAGCCCATTCGTGAAACGCTCAATGCCGACATCCCGCTCGCGGCCGATCATTTCCGGTATTTCGCCGGCTGTATTCGGGCCGAGGAAGGCTCGATCGGCGAGATCGACCACGACACCGTGGCCTATCATTTTCGCGAACCGCTGGGCGTGGTCGGCCAGATCATTCCCTGGAACTTCCCATTGCTCATGGGCGCCTGGAAACTCGCACCGGCGCTGGCCGCTGGCAACTGCGTGGTGATCAAGCCGGCTTCGAATACGCCGATGAGCATGGCGGTCCTCATGGATCTGGTCGGCGACCTGCTACCGCCCGGCGTGCTCAACGTGGTGTTCGGCCCCGGCGGTGAGGTGGGCAATGCCCTGGCTTCCAGCCCGCGTATCGCCAAGATCGCGTTCACCGGCGAAACCACCACCGGCCGGCGCATCCTGCATGCTGCGGCCGACAATCTCATCCCGCAGACCATGGAGCTGGGCGGCAAGTCGCCGAACATCTTCTTCGCGGATGTCATGGACGCCGACGACGACTTCCTGGACAAGGCCCTGGAAGGCCTGGCGCTGTTCGCCTTCAACAAGGGCGAAGTCTGTACCTGCCCGTCGCGTGCGCTGGTACAGGAATCGATCTTTGATGCGTTCATGGAGCGCGCGGTCGAACGCGTGGCCAATATCCGTGTGGGCGACCCGCTGGACCCGCAGACCCAGATGGGCCCGCAGTGCTCGAGCAGCCAGTACCACAAGATTCTCGAATACATCGATATCGGCAACAACGAAGGCGCGAACTGCCTGACCGGCGGCGAGCGCGCACAGCTCGACGGCAATCTCGCCAACGGCTACTTCCTGCGCCCGACCGTATTCTCCGGCAACAACAAGATGCGGGTTTTCCAAGAAGAGATCTTCGGCCCGGTGCTGTCGGTGACCACGTTCAAGGACATCGACGAGGCCATCGAAATCGGCAATGACACGCCCTATGGCCTGGGCGCCGGCGTCTGGTCGCGCAGTGTGCACAACACCTATCGCGTGGGCCGCGCCATCCAGGCCGGGCGCGTATGGACGAACTGCTATCACCAATACCCGGCCCATGCCGCCTTTGGTGGCTACAAGGAATCCGGCTTCGGCCGCGAGACCCACAAGATGATTCTCGACCACTATCAACAGACCAAGAATCTTCTGGTGAGCTATTCCACCAAGGCCCAGGGTCTGTTCTAGGGCCGCACGACCGAGCGCACGCCCTTGGCGCGCGCTCGGTCGCACCGCTTTCCACAACAGGACTGCCGCCGCAACGGACCCGGGCTGCCCGCCGGGCAGGCATACGCTAGACTGGCGCGCCTTTCGTAATCCGGCGCCATGTCGCCCGTTCGCCCATGTTTGGTCTGTTCGAACGCCTGGTCGTACCCTTTCCCGACGAGGCGCGCACGCCACCGCGCGACAGTCTGCTGCGCTATATCGTCTTCTATGCGAAGCCGGTGTGGCCGTTGCTGGTGGCCATGGCCGTGCTGACCACGGCCATTTCGGTGATCGAAGTCTCGCTGTTCGCCTTTCTCGGGCATATCGTCGACTGGTTTGCCAACTCGCCGCGCGAGACATTCGTGGCCGACAACGCCCTGGCGCTGACCGGCATGGCGCTGGTCATACTCGTGGTTCTGCCGCTGCTGGTGTTCGTGGAAGGGCTGGTAACGTTTCAGGCGTTATCCGGCAATTTTCCGATGCGTTTTCGTTGGACGGTCCACCGCTGGCTGCTCGGCCAGTCGCTGACCTTCTTTCAGGACGAGTTCGCCGGGCGCATCGCTACCAAGCTCATGCAGACCGCACTCGCCGTGCGCGAAACGGTGATGAAGTTCCTGGACGTGATGCTCTACGTGGCGGTGTATTTCACCGGCATCGTGGTGCTGGTCGCCGGTGCGGACTGGCGCCTGGCGATACCGTTCGTGTTCTGGCTGGCGGGTTATATCGCCCTGCTGCGCTATTTCGTGCCCCGCCTGGGCCGGGTGGCCGAGCGCCAGGCCGATGCGCGCGCGGCAATGACCGGGCGCGTGGTCGATGCCTATACCAATATCGCCACGGTCAAGCTGTTCGCCCATACCGAGCGCGAAGGCGACTATGCCCGCCAGAGCATGCAGACGTTTCTGAGCACGGTCTATGCGCAGATGCGCAAGATCAACGGCTTCTATGCCAGCCTGTATCTGCTCAACTCGCTGCTGTTGATTGCGGTGGCCGCCCTCGGTATCGGGCTGTGGCAATCGGCGGCGATCAGCGCTGGCGCGGTGGCGGCCGCGCTGGGTCTGGTGCTGCGTATCAACGGTATGGCGCAGTGGATCATGTGGGAGGTGTCGCAGCTGTTCGAGAATATCGGCACCCTGCGCGACGGCATGGCGACATTCTCGAAAAGCCGGGCCCTGGTGGATGCGCCCGAGGCCAAACCGCTGCTGGTGCGCGACGGTGCGATCGCGTTCAACGATATCGGCTTTCACTACGGCCGTGGTTCTGGGGTGATCGAGCATTTTTCGCTTGCCGTCGCGCCTGGCGAAAAGATCGGTCTGGTCGGGCGTTCCGGCGCCGGCAAGTCCACGCTGTTGTCATTGCTGCTGCGCTTTCACGACGTGGAATCCGGCCGCATCACCATTGACGGCCAGAACATCGCCGACGTGACCCAGGCTTCGCTGCGCGCGAATATCGGCATGGTCACCCAGGACACGGCCCTGCTGCACCGTTCGGTGGGCGACAACGTGCGTTATGGCCGGCCCGAGGCCAGCGATACGCAAGTCGAGGCCGCGCTGATTGCCGCCCAGGCACGCGATTTCATCGACGATCTGGTGGATGCCCAGGGCCGGCGCGGCTTGGAAGCAATGGTGGGCGAACGCGGCGTGAAGCTCTCCGGCGGCCAGCGTCAACGCATCGCCCTGGCCCGCGTAATGCTCAAGAACGCGCCAATTCTGTTGCTCGACGAGGCCACCTCGGCGCTGGATTCCGAAGTCGAGGCGGCCATTACCGGCAACCTGCATCGCCTGATGGAAAACAAGACCGTCATCGCGATCGCGCATCGTTTGTCCACCATCGCCGAACTCGACCGGCTGATCGTGCTCGACGAGGGCGCGATCGTGGAGGCCGGCACGCATGCCGAGCTGCTGGCCGCGGGCGGGCTGTATGCGCGTCTGTGGCAGATGCAATCCGGCGGCTTTCTCGCCGAACAGGTCACACCCGAAAATCGCACGCATACGGCGTAATGCGATCGTTCGCATCGAAGGCCGCACTGGCGTATCCGCTGCTCGTTGCCACCACGCTGGCCTGGGGGCTGAACGCGGTGGCCGGAAAATTCGCGGTCGGCCATATCAGCCCGTTGCTACTCACCCATTTGCGTTGGGGGCTGGCCGGTCTGGCTGCCCTGCCGTTCGCCTGGCCGCATCTCAAACACGACTGGCCGGTGATTCGCCGCCATATGCCGCTGCTTTTCGCCTACGGCGCGATCGGTTTTACCGGTTTCAACGCCGCCCTCTACAGCGCACTCAATCATACGAGCGCGATCAACGTGGTCATCGAACAGGCCGGCATGCCGGGCGTGATCTTCGCGCTCAATTTTCTGGTGCTGCGCGAAACCATTACCGCCCGACAGTTGCTGGGTTTCGTGATTACCGTGGCCGGGGTGGCGCTGATCGTATCGGGCGGCCAGTTGTCGCGTTTACTGGCGCTGGATCTCAATCGCGGCGATGCGCTCATGCTGGTCGCGATCACCTGCTATGGCGGCTATACCGCCGCCCTGCGCATCAAACCGCCCATGCACTGGCTGAGCTTCATCGCCGTGATTTCGGCCACCGCCTGGCTCGGTTCGTTGCCCTTCGCGGGCTGGGAATACGCCCGCGGCACGATCATCTGGCCGGATGCAGTCGGTTTGGCGGTGGTCGCATTCGCCGCCCTGGTGCCGGGCCTGATCGCCCAGACCGCCTTCATTCGCGGCAACGAGCTCATCGGCGGCAACCGCGCCGGCGTCTTTCTGAATCTGGTGCCCATTTTCGGGACGTTGCTATCGGTGGTTCTGCTCGGCGAAAGCCTGCACCTGTTCCATGTGGTGGCACTGAGCCTGGTACTCGGCGGCATTACTCTGGCCGAACGCGCCGGGCGTTCTTATTAACGCGGCAGGCTGGCCCGACACATGATCCCGGCTGCGACCGATTGTCGCAGACATACCGATACGTCGGGCCAGCCGCTATCATGGCGGGCTGGCGCCCGAATCCATGCCCGAGGCCCGCTCGCCGCAGCGCCCGGCACAGGGCAACACTGCCCATGCAGACTGTGTTCAAACTCACGCCCCTGCGTCTGCTCACCTGGCTGTACTGGCTGCGCTGGGCCGCGATCGCCTGCGTACTGCTGGCCGTGGCCGCCGCGCCCGCGCTGGCAACAATCAGCCTCGATAGCCGTGCGCTGATCGCCGTCACCGCGGTCGTCGCCGGGGTTAATCTGCTTATTGGCTGGAGCCTGCGCCGCACGCGCCCGGCCACCGAAGCCGAACTGCTGGCCCATCTGCTATTCGACGTGGCCGCACTCACTGCCTGGCTTGTCTGTACCGGCGGCTCGGCCAGCGCCTTCGTTTCCCTCTATCTGTTGCCGATCGCGATCGCGGCGACCACCCTGCCGCGCCGGCGTGCCTGGCTGGTCGCGGTCCTCGCGGCCAGTGCCTATACCGTATTACTGCTGCGTTTTTTCTACGCCCAGCCGATGGCCCATCACGGCGATTTCGCCCTGCATGTGCTGGGTATGTGGGCGAGCTTCGTCGTCAGCGCGGCATTGCTGGTAATCTTCATCGGCCGTATGGCCACGGCCGTACGCCAGCGGGATCGCGCCCTGGCCGACGCACGCGAACAGATGCTGCGCAACGAACAGATCACGGCCATCGGCGCGCTCGCCGCAGGCGCGGCGCATGAACTGGGCACGCCGCTGTCGACCATGGCCGTGATCGTGTCCGAACTGCGCGACACCCAGGCTGCGGATACATCACTGCAAGCCGATCTGGCGACGCTCGACCAGCAACTGGCGCTGTGTCGTCATCAAATCGGCCAGCTGCTGGGCGTGGCCGAGCCCGCCGAAGACGCATCCCGGCCCGTCGCCGTCACCGGCGCGCTGGAAAATATCGTTGCACGCTGGCGACTCATGCGCCCGGATATGCAAGCGCCGCTATCGATCAGCCCCGACCTCGACTCGGCCAGGCTCGCCGACGAGCCCGCCTTCGGCCAGGCGCTGACCAATCTGCTTAACAACGCCGCCGACGCATCGCAGGCCAACGCCAGCGATCGGGTCGACATCGCGGCCGGACGCGATGCCGATCGGCTGGAGGTGGTTATCGACGATCAGGGCACCGGTATTGCCGATACGGATACCGCCCGCGCCGGCCGGCTGCGTTTTTCCAGCAAACACGATGGCCGTGGCCTGGGGTTGATCGTGTCGCATGTCAGCCTCGAACGTCTGGGCGGCGAAATCAGCCTCAGGCGCCGGCCCGAAGGCGGCACGCGTACCCGACTTCTCCTGCCACTTGCGTCGATATGAAATCGAACACCGACACAACGCCCATGCGCGTACTCATCGTCGACGACGATCATGTATTCGCCGCCACACTGGCACGCGCCCTTGGCCGCCGCGCAATCGAAACCGCGATTGCCCATGACGGCGACAGCGCGCTGGCCCGGGCCACGCAATGGCAACCCAGCCATGCCCTGCTCGATCTGAACCTGGGCAGCGATACCTCCGGACTGGCGCTGATCGAGCCACTGCGCGAACGCGTGGGCGATTTGAAAATCATCGTGCTGACCGGCTATGCCAGTATCGCCACCACGGTGACCGCCATGCAGCGCGGCGCGGCCGGCTATCTGGCCAAACCGGTGGATGCGCCGGCCGTGCTCGCCGCATTGGCCGGCGAGGCCGACGACCGCCCCGAGCACGACCCCGGCGAGCGCATGTCACTCAAGCGTCTCGAGTGGGAACATATCCAGCGCGTACTCGCCGAGCACGAGGGCAATATCTCGGAAGCCGCCCGTGCGCTGGGTCTGCATCGGCGGACCCTGCAGCGCAAGCTCGACAAGAAGCCGGTGCGGTACTAGCTCGGCACGGGCGCGCCGCGCCGCAGCATCTGAAACAAGCGGTCCCCGATCAGAACCGCAATCAGGCTGGCCCCGGCGAGCGGGAACAGCACGGCCATGGCGATCATGATCACGCCCAGATAACGCAACCGGATCGGTGCGCGCCGCGGCGGCGCACCCAGGCCGCCGGCCGGGCGACGACGCCACCACATCACGAAACCGGTACTCACGAGGATGACGATCGCCAGGCAGGTGGCGAGCATGACGAGCTGGTTGGCCAGTCCGAAGTAATTGCCCATATGCAGGGCAACGCCCAGTTCGATGGCCTTGCCCGCCACGCCGTAATCGCTAAACGTGATATCGCCCAGCACCGCCCCCCTGTAGCGGTCGATGAATAACGTGCGCTGCCCCTGTGGGCGATCGGGATACGTCTGCGCCTTGTACACGCCGGTGGCACCGGCGGGCAGCATGAGCCAGTAGTCCTCGGCCAGGCCCTGTTCGGCAAGGATCCGACGAACGCGATCGACGCCAATATCGGGCGCGGGCAGCGGGTGTTCATCGCGTGGCATGGCACCGCCGTGGTGGTCATGCCCGCCGGATGACTTTGGCGATGACTTGGGCGCAGCCATGTTTTCCAGCGCCCAGGGCGTGCCGCGGCCGCGTTCGGCCGGGGTGGTTCGCGGCGCCTCGGCCGCCGACGTCGGCGGCGTGCGGGCGCCGGCATACCCCAGGCCCAGGGCTTCGACGGCGGGCGTGAACAGCTGACCGCCCCAGATACCGGCCCAAGGCAAGCCAGTGAAGATCAGAAACAGAATCAGCGCCGCCGCATAGATTCCCGTAATCGCATGCAGATCGCGCCAGAAGCGCCGGCCGCGCGCCGCCAGACGTGGATACCACACGCCCGCCCGGCCGCGGCGTCGTGGCCACCACAAATACAGACCGGTCACGATCAGAATCGCCGCCCAACAGGCCGCCAGTTCGACGAGCGCATCCCCCATCCAGCCGAGCATGAGCGACCCATGCACGGTATCGGCAATGCCCACGAGCGTGCGTTCATAGACGAACGAACCCAGCACCGCGGCCGTGGCCGGATCCACGAATACGCGCCGCGGCGCGCCCTGCGCCGGGGTCACGAACAGCATCGCACTACGCCCGACAGCGGTCGGCATATTGATTCGCGTGACGGAGGCGCCCGGAAAGGCCTGTTCGGCGCTGGCGACCCAGTGGCTGGCGGGCATCGCCGGGGCGCTGCTGCCGACGAACATCAGATCCGGATAGATCAGGTCGTTGAGCTCGGTATTGAACAGATAGATCGCGCCCGTCACCGCCAGAATCAACAGAAACGGCGCCACCACCAAGCCAGCATAGAAATGCCAGCGCCAGACCGTGGCATACCAGCGCTCGGCCGGGCGTACTTTCGACGGCGTGGCGTCAGCGCCGTCGCGTCGCACCGCGTTCAAAAGGTGCCCGTCCAGGCCAGCTCCACACTACGCGGCGCACCGATATAGATCTGGCTCGCACTGTAACCCGACCACTCGCCATAGAATTCATCGGTGAGATTGCGCCCGCGCAGGGTCAGCGTGCCGTCTGCGCCGACGGTATCGAGCGGCATGCTCACCCAGGCGCCGAATATCGTATGCCCGTCGACCCGAATGGTATTGGCCGTATCGGTATGGAAATCGCCTGCGTGCTGCACATCCGCGCCCACGGTGAATGGCAGTTGCGCGAGTGTGTAATAGCTGGACAGATTGGCCACACGCTCCGGTACGTTCACTGGCGTGTTGCCGGACAGATTGCGTCCGCTGCCATCGAAAAGCCGGGCGTATTCGGCATCCAGCACGGCGAGATTGGCATCCACCTGCCAGCGCTCGGTCAGGGCCAGCCCCAGATCCAGTTCCACGCCGCGCGATTGCAGGCTGCCACCCTGCACCGTCTGCTGCGGGTTGTTGGGGTCCTGGGTGAGGATATCGTTCTGCTTGATCTGGTAGAGCGATGTGGTCAGCGTGGCGCGGTCGTCCCAGAAGCGATTACGCAGACCGATTTCGATGGCATCGCCCTCCGACAGATCGAACTCCGCGCGCGCGGTGTTCGACAGCAGCAGGCTGCCAACGGGCGCGACCGCATGGTTGAACTGGGCATAGAGCTGATCGCGGTCGCTGAGTTCATATACCGCCCCCACACGCCAGGACACCGGATCGAACGAACGGCCGAAGGTCGTGCGCGTATCGGCGGCCAGGTCGTCGATACGCCGATCCAGATCGATATGTTCGTAGCGCACGCCGGCCACGAAGATGAATTCGTCGGTGGGGTTGAGCGCGTTCTCGGCGAATACGCCGACCGTATCGACCTGACTGTCGTAGTTCACGCGGGTGGCGAAGTTGGCCGCGCTATCGCCCGGCACATGGCCACGATCTGGGTCGGCGACAGTCACCGACGTCGCGCTGCCGAAACGCCGCGGGGTGGTGAAATTGCTGTGTTTGTATTCGCCACCGACGGCGAAGCGATTGCGATGGCCGGCCAGTTCGCCGTCGAAGTGGGTATAGGCGCGTTCGCTGACGAAATCCTGATCGTGGGCGATCCGTCCGGTCGAGCGATCCAGCAGCCCGGTCGCCGGATTGAAGGTATAGCTGTCGGTTTCCACCCAGTTGCGATCGGCCGTGTAATAGGCCAGTTCGTTGATGAATTCCCACCGATCATTAAGCGTGTAGGCCGCGCGTGTGCGCAGCCAGTGGCTGTCCGATTCCATCACCGAATTGCGCGGGTTGTAGTTGGTATCGCGCTCGGCTTTGTCGAGCACGAGATCGCCCGGCGCGCTGACGATATCGGCGGGATCGCGGGCCACTGCACGGCCCACCAGCGGCGCGCCGTAGTACGACGCCTCATAGTGGTCGCGAAAATAATCATAGGACGCCGACAGCGACAGACGATCCGTGGCTTCGAAGAGAACGCCGGTGGTGAGCTGGGTGGTGCGCGAATCGTTGTCGTCGATGAAACCGTCCGAGCGGCGATGCGACAGATCCGCGCGCACCGCGACCCGATCCGAGAGCACGCGATTGCCGCCGATGCCGGCACGCAGCGTATCGAAACTGCCGACACTCGCCAGCGCTTCGGCGCTGTTGGCCTCGAGCGAGGGTTTCTTGGTGACCAGATTTACGGTGCCGGCCAGTCCGCCGTCGCCGTGCAAAACCGAGGCGGGGCCCTTGAGAATCTCGATACGCTCGAAGTTGAAGGTATCGAAATCGCGCACCACCAGTTCCGAATCGGCCGCGCGCATGCCATCGAACAGGTAGTTCACATTGCCGCGCGGCAAACCGCGCATCGACAACGATGCGGGCGAACCCGGGATATTGCCGCCGGTCACGCCCGGCAAGGTGCGCGCGGCTTCGGTAAACGTGGCCAGTCCGCGGCGCTGCATGGTGTCGCTTGTGAGCGTATCGACCGTGGCCGGGGATTCCTCGGCGCTGAGATTCAGGCGATTGCTGACTTCGGTTTCGCCGGCAATGGCTGGCACCAGGGCACTGTCTTCGATGGTCAACGGCGCGAGCGTCTCGCCTGCCACATTATCGGGCTGGGCCAGACTCGGCGCTGCACTGAAAGACAAAGCCACAAGAAAACCCACACGCGGCCACGCCGCGGCAATACGAATCCGCATGAATCATTCCCCTGAGCAAGCGACGGCAAGCTTAGGGGCGGCTCGGGCAATTGCCCATGAGGCAAATTGTCGCAGCACGGTGCCAAACGACTGTCATGGCTCGAAAAAACGCGGGCGGCGCTAAGGCCGCGCGCAGCTCAACCGTGGGGTGTGATCCCGCTTTCGCCGAGGGTGACCACATCGGTGATACGTACGCCGTCCCAGATATAGCCGAAATGCCGGCCCTGAACCGCGGGGGCGAGTACCGGCGTACGCATGACGGCCACACATTCGCCGCCGGGATCGCGCACGCTGGGATAGACGATGCCCGGCTCGCCGGCCATATACACCTGCACGCCGTAGCGCTGCGACTGGGCATAGCTGTCGCCATCGAGCAGCGGCAGGGCGGCAGGTCGATCGCCGCGCAGGTCGCGCAGATCGCCGTCGAGATCGACCCGATAGACCCGCATTTCGATGGTCATCGGCGGCTGCTGGCTATCGGCAAGAAACCGCTCGCGATGAAACACCGTCTCGCGCACCGCGGTGGCTTCGCTCTTCGCGGCATAGAACACGCCGAAACTGCCGTCGGAAAAACGCGAACCAGCCGGATTGACGTGGGTGAACGCCGCCATCACCGGCGTCGCGCCCGGGCCGGTCATACGCTCGTCGACCGGCACCCGCGACAGCTCGCCGACTTCGTCGCGCAGACGGTCGTTGGTGAGCGACTCGACCGCGAAAGTAGCCTCCAGATCGGCCGCGTCGGCTACACGATCGAACAATCCGCGGGGCGGAAAACGCGAGGGCACGAGCCGATAGCTGGGCTGCCAGCGCACAGGCCGGCGCGCGAAATCGTCGAGGGCCAGCCCACTCATGCCCAACCGCCCCGCTCGGCATCGAGATGACGCCGTACCACGGCCAGATCTTCGATATGTCCGGCCAGCATGCGCTCCAGCGGGGTCTTGCCGCCGAACAACGGGTTGCGGTTGGGCTGCTTGATCCAGCCATCAGCCGCGTCGGCACGCGGCAGCAGCATTTCCAGGCTCTTGTAGATACCCAGTAATAGCGACAAACGCTCCATCTGGCCGACGTCGAGGGTGATATTCGGGGCGCGCTTCCAGCGCCGGTAGGTACTCACCGGCGTGCCCAGCAGGCGTGCCGCCTGAATATCGGTCAGCCCCCATTGCGTGGCGATCGCAAACCAGGTGCGCAACGCCCCGGGGCTGACCCGCCGCCGCAGCTCGGCGTCGTGAATATCGCCCGGGGCGGCCTGTTGGACAGCAGCAGATGTCATGACCGACTCCGATTAATCATATGATCACTTTATACTATTTTACGATCATTTGATACTTCGCATGCCGGCGCCACGTTTGGCCTCGATCCGCCGCTGTTCGATAATGCGCACCCGTTGCATGAGCCAGACAGTATTTATGAGTGCCGACACTATTCAGATCGATGCCCCGGACGGCAGCCGTTTCGACGCCTACCGCGCCCTTCCCGAAGCCGGCCACGGCCCGGCCGTGATCGTGCTGCAGGAGATATTCGGCGTGAATCGCCATATTCGCGAGGTGTGCGATTTCTATGCCGAGGAAGGCTATGTCGCCATCGCGCCGGACCTGTTTCATCAGTTCGAACCGAATATCGAACTCGGCTACGCCCCCGAGGACTTCGAACAGGCATTCGGCTATTTCCAGAATCTGGATATCGAACGCACCATGGCCGATATCTCCGCCACCGTGGCCGCCGCTCGGGCGCTGGATGAAGTCGTCGCCGAACCCGGTCGTGGCGATGTGGGCGTCGTCGGTTTCTGCCTGGGCGGCAAGCTCGCCTATCTGGCGGCTGCCCATTGCGACGTGGACTGCGCGGTCGGCTACTACGGGGTAGGCATCGACGAGTCGCTGGATTTGGCCGAGGCTATCGACTGCCCGATGGCCCTGCACTTCGGCGGCCTGGACAAGTTCTCGCCGCCCGAGACGATCGACAAGATCCGCAGCGTCTTTGCCGGCAACCCGGACGTGCAGGTGTTCGTCTACGACAACGCCGATCATGCCTTCAACCGCTGGGGCAACGACCACTACAACCCGGGCGCGGCCCGACTGGCGCATACGCGCACGCTGGGTGTGCTGCGCGCCGCCCTCGGCCCGCGCTACGACCTGGCTGCCCTGGCCGATCATCACTTCGAGCTGGAATTCGCGGCCCGCGACGTCGACGAAACCATGAAGACCATGGTCGCCGAGCCCTATGTGAATCATGTGCCGACCATGACCGGCGGCACCGGCCACGACTATCTCAAACGCTTCTACAAGCACCACTTCATCCCGAAGAACCCGGCCGATCTTCAGATGAAGCCGATTTCGCGCACGGTCGGCGTGGACCGCATGGTCGACGAATTCGTGCTGTGCTTTACCCACGACTGCGAAATCGACTGGCTGCTGCCGGGTATCGAGCCCACCGGCAAATACGTCGAGATTCCTTTCGTGGCGATCGTGACCTTTCGTGGCAACAAGCTCTACAACGAGCATATCTACTGGGATCAGGCCTCGCTGCTGGTCCAGATCGGCAAGCTCGACCCCACCGGCCTGCCAATTGCCGGGGTGGAAACCGCGCACAAGCTGCTCGACAAGGAACAGCCCAGCAACGACCTCATGCCCAACTGGGCCACCAGTGCCGATCTCGACTGATGACGGCACATCGCGCGCCATATCGCCGTCGCCCTGAATCGACCGGAGCGCCGTAATGCTCGCCCGTGCCCTGCCGCTGCTGTTCGTACTGATCTGGTCGACCGGCTTCATCGCCGCGCGGCTGGTCGCGCCCTATACCGATCCACTGACCTTTTTGTGTTATCGCTATCTGCTCACGATTGCCGCCTTTGCGGTAATCGCGATCGCGGTGGGCGCGCCCTGGCCGCGCGGTCTGCGCGCCTGGACGAACGCACTGGTCGCTGGCGTGCTGTTACAGGGTATTTATCTGGGCGGGGTGTTCTGGGCAGTCAATGACGGACTCCCCGCCGGCATCGCTGCGCTCGTGGTGGGCCTGCAACCGCTGCTCACTGCGGTGCTGGCCTTCCCGCTGCTGGGCGAAACGGTGGGCATACGCAAATGGCTCGGCATCGCCCTGGGTTTTGGCGGCGCACTACTCGTGCTGGAACCGCGTCTGGCCGTGGATATGGCCGATATCAGCGCCGCCCCGCTACTGGCCGTGTTCGCCGCCATGTTCGGGATTACGCTAGGCACCATCTGGCAAAAACGCACCGGCTCGGCAGCCGATATCCGCACCAACGCCGCCGTACAGTTCATCGGCGCGACCATCGTCACCGCGCCGGTCGTGCTCTGGCTCGAAAGCGGGCGTTTCGAGATGACCTGGCAGGCCTGGACCGGCTTGCTGTGGTCGTCGCTGGGGCTGTCGGTAGGCGCGATTTCGCTGCTGCTGTTTCTCATCCGCCGCGGCTCGGTGGCCAGCGTGGCCTCACTGTTCTATCTGGTGCCGCCGGTGGTCGCGATCCTCGCCTATCTGTTGTTCGACGAAACACTGAATACGCTTCAGATCGTCGGCATGGGCGTGGCTGTGGCCGGTGTGGCGATTGCCAGTCGAAGTGGACCGGCGGCCAAAACCTAGCAAAGCCCATCGCGATACTCCGTGCATCATGCACGTGATAGCGTATGACGCCTTTCTCGTCCTGACTCGGAGCGATTCATGAAAACAGCTTTTCTGGGGCTCGGCACCATGGGCGCGCCCATGGCCCGCAACCTCCTGGCCAGCGGCGCGGACCTGACCGTCTGGAACCGTTCGCAGGCGGCGGTGGATTCGCTGCGCGAGGCCGGCGCACAGGCCGCCGATTCACCTGCGGCCGCGGTGGCCGATGCCGACGTCGTGTTCTCCATGCTCGCCGACGATGCGATCTGCGAACAGGTGATGGTCGAATCCGGCGCGCTCGCGGCGATGAAGCACGGCGCGATCCACGTCAACATGGCGACGGTTTCCGTACCGTTTGCCAAGCGCATGGCGGCCCTGCACGCCGAACACGGGGTGGCCTATGTCGCCGCACCGGTGATGGGTCGGGCCGATGTGGCCGCTGCGGCGAAGCTCAATATTCTGGCGGCTGGCGATCAACAGGCGATCGACACCGCCACCCCGCTGCTGGAAAAAATCGGCCAGAAGGTCTGGCCGGTAGGCGATTCGGCCGAAATGGCCAATGTGGTGAAGATCCAGGTCAACTTCATGCTGGCGGTGGCGATCGAGTCCATGGGCGAAGCCTGTGCGCTGGGCGAGGTCTACGGCATCGAGACGGGTAAATTCCTGGATATCGTCACCAACACACTGTTCGCCTGTCTGGGCTATCAAAGCTATGCCGGCCTGATTCGCGACTCCCAATACCGGCCCGCGAACATGCCGGCCACCCTTGGCAACAAGGATGTCGGCCTGGCGTTGTCGGCCGCCAACGACCGTCAGGTACCGCTGCCGCTGGGCGGCGTGGTGCGAGACAGCCTCAACGAGATCATTGCCAACGGCGACGGCGACAAGGACTGGGGTGCCCTGGCCGAATACGCGGCCAAACGCGCGCGTATCGACCGTTCGCGGGAGCGTTCTTGACTCGCCAAGGAATAGCGTTAATTGTGTATGAGGTCGGCCGCGTTCATACAAGCATGCTGTCCGCAAATGAACGCCAAGAAGCGCAAATAAGGCATCAAAGCGCGAGATCGAAGTAACTGAAATCGGCGTCGCGGACCTGGTGCCGGACTTTGTACATCAGAAATGACGCTGCGGTGCCGGATTGTTAAGGCGTGCGCGATTACGAGCGAGCGCGAAGCAGACGCTCGAGCAGCCGGTCGGCCTCGGCCTGTAGCGCGGCGCGCTGGCCGGCCAGCTGGCGCCGCTCGGCTTCGTCTTCGAGCCCGTCGATGTTGGTATCCACGTTGATCAACACCATCGACAGGCCGGCATGGATGAGCTGTGCGCCGGCCCGGGCATCGCTTTGCAGGGCAGCCTTGATATCGCCTATGGCCTGTTCGGTGTATTCGAGGGCCTCGAGACAGCAGCGGGCCGTATCCAGCGGCACCTGATTGATGCGTTCGACGGCGCGCTCCAGCGCCTGTTCTGAATCGTTTTCGTCGGCGTGTTTCTTGGCTGCCAGATAAGCCTTGAAGGCGGCGATATCTTCGTCGGCATAGTCGCCGAGCTGTTCCATCAGGCGCTCCGCCTGCGCGATCAACCGCCGAGCCCGGGCGTCGTCATCGTTGGATTGCGTCAGCCGCAGCCCCTTGAGCACCAGGGCCAGACCGTTGGCCGCGGCGTTGGCCGCGACCGCGCCGCAGCCCGGCATGGCGCGGGACTGGATATCGTCTCGAAACGCGTCCAGCGTGATCTGCGTAATGGTTGATGTGGCCATGCCAATCGGCTCGTGTCGAATCAGATCGCCGAGTGTCGCACGGGCTGCCCGGCGCACCTCGCCCCGTGTCATCGAAACGCCGGCCATCTCTGATAGCGTGACGGTTCATTTCGAAACCGTAGAGCTACACGATGCTACGTATTGCCCCGTTCAAGCCCGATGTCGACTATGTCGTGCCCATCGAAATCGACGGCGAAATCAATTCCCGCGATTTTTCGAATGTGCTGTCCAAAATGGAAGAACAGCTGGCCAAGCACGACAAACTGCGCCTGTATGTGGAAATCAAGTCGCTGGGCGGCATGTCGGCGTCGACCGCGTTCAACGAACTCAAGGACGCGATCAAGCACTGGGAGCGTTTCGACAAGCTGGCCGTGGTGTCCGACGTGGAAGGCATTCGGACCGCCACCACGGTGATCGACAAGCTCTCGCCGAACACCGAATGCGAAACCTTTCGCTCGGCCGACCGCGACTCGGCCCAGGCCTGGGTGGCCTGAAGCCTGCGATGCGCCCGCGCTGGCCGGCGGCTAAGCCGGCGGCCGTGCGATCGGGTTGGCCAGCGTACCGGCAAACTGCAGATTACCGGCCGGATCGTCCAGATCGATCATCTGGGCGTTGTTGCGCAGTTGCAGCCGGTTCAAACAGGAGCGCTTGAACTCGGGCGCGAACAGGTCGTAGCGCGCGAACTTGGCGGCGAATTCCGGATGGGCAGCCTGATAGTCGTGCACGCAGTTGGCCACCTGCTGCCAGAACGCCTGCTGCGAATAGCCGCGTTCGGTATGCAGGATTGCGCCGATATAACGAAAGATCAGGTCGAACAGATCGGTAAACAGGCTGAGCACCTTCAGCTCTTCCGGCACCTCGACCGATAACCGGGCAACCTCGCCGGGCAGCTCGACCTCGGTGTTCATGATGCCGACCTCTTCGGCGATATCCTTCATGATCGCGCGTACCGGCACATTGTCTTCCAGCACCAGAATGATGTTCTCGCCGTGCGGCATGAACACCAGATCGTGGGCGTAGAAACAGTGCAGTAGCGGGCTCATGTACGCGTCCAGATAGCGCGCCAGCCAGCTGTCGATATCCAGCGGTGAGGCATCGATGAGCGCGCCGATCACGGACACATCATCGGCGTCACGATGCAGCAGCGCGGCCATGGTCATCAGGCGCTGACCTTTCTCGATCTGGTTGATCGGGCTTTCCCGCCAGAGCGCGGCCAGCATTTTGTTGTAGGCGTCGGTTTTCGGCGCGGCCGCTTCGAACTGCGGATGGCGGTAACCGATAGAGGCGACTTCGCGCAGGATGGAAAAGCCCTTGGTCTGCAGATAGGCATCGCTACGTATCAGCGTGTCGATCCAGTCGTTGATCTCGGGCGTGCCGCGCATGTAATACGGCGACAGGCCACGGGTGAAGCCCATATTCAGAATCGATAGCGCCATCTTCACATAGCAGCGCGCCGGATTGTCGCGATTGAACAGCGTGCGTATCGATTGCTGGGCCTGGTAGGTGTCCTGACCGAAGCCGAGATAAACCAGATGCCGGCTCGCGATCTCGCCGGCAAACAGATAGACCAGCTTGTTGTGCCATTGCCAGGGATGCACGGGCATAAGCAGATAGTCGGCGACATCCAGTCCAGCATCGGCCAGGCGCTCGGTGAACGCGGCATGGGTTGCGCCGTCCAGCTCGGCAGCCATATGTTCGGCGTAACTGCGGTCCGCGCTGCAGGCGAACTCGGCACGACTGATATGGGCCGCGACCCAGACCAGCCGGATGGGCGCGGCGGCTTCCGGCGTATAGGCACGATAGTCGATACTGTCGAAGCCGATACGCCCGCTATTGGCCACGAAGGCGGGGTGGCCTTCGGTCATTGCTGCTTCGATACGCTGAAAGTCGCCGTCGACGAAATCGGCGGCCACCGGCCCGCCATGCACGATCTTGTAGGCGATGCTGTAGAGCGTGGCGGTGATTTCTTCCAGATAGATGGGCAGCGCGGCCGGGCCGATGCCCAGCACGTCGCGCAGCTCGGTGACGAGCATGACCGCATCCAGGGCCGCGGGCACGTCGTCGACCGTCTTTTCCAGTGTGCCCGGTTCGATATGCCAGTGTTCGAGTTCGAGCACACGCGCAGCAAAGCGATACTGCACGCCCTGTTCGAGTGCCAGCGTATAGATACCGTCGTTGCCTGCCTCTGGCGCCGGCGTGATCAACAATTCGTGGCTGAATTCGCTGAGCATCTTCGTGACCATACGGGTATTGGCCGCACGCCAGGTACGTTCGTCGAGATGGGCGATGGCCTGTTCGGTGGCGGTGATGGGCATACGGGTCATCAGGCAGAATCCTTGGCTGTGAAGTCGCAGAGTGCGTCGCGGTAATCGGCGCGCGTACAGGTCGCAAACCAGGCGGTCTTGCCCGGCAATGCGACCTGACGGTGGTAGACGAAGCCGGCCCGACGGTTGATCGGATGAATCGCTTCGTTGGTGACGTCCGGCTCGACCACCACGCGCTCGACGCGCGCGTCGCTGAACAGAAAATCCATGATCTGAACGAACACCGCCCAGGTGAATCCGGGGATGCGCTTGTCGGCCGGGGCGACCAGCACATGCATGCCGATATCGCCGGGCTGCACATCGTAGTGCGCGCCGACGGCTTCGGCGGCCGGCGCATAGCGCTCCATGAGAAACGTGGGCCGCTCCTCATGCAGGCCGATGAAGGCATCGAAATCGGGCGCGGCTTCCACGTCGGTGAAGTAATCTCGAATCTGGTCTGCATCCAGCGACTGCATGCCCCAGAAACGGGCATGGTCGCTACGCAGCCAGGCGTGGGCCGTGGGCACATGGCGCTCGATATCGAATGGCGTGATCGCCAGTTCGCCGATACCAGGAATCTGGCGTGCCTGAAGCACGGGGCTATCGCTCACGCGGGTTTCCTTGCTTGAAGTTGAAAAGATCGAAGTCGACCGATGTACGGGCCGCTCAAGCCGGGGCACGGCGTCGATCCGTGGCCGGCGCGCCGGGCGTATTCACCGCGAAATGCTGGAATGCGATGCGCTGCTCGATCGGGTAGTGCTCGACGCCAGTCAACGCCCGCAGAATGCAGGCATTGCGATAACAGGCCATGCCCAGATCGGGCGTGACGAAACCATGGGTATGAATTTCGGCGTTCTGTACGAAGATCTCGGCGTTGTCGTGGTCGACTGCGTAGTAACGCGATGCATCGAAACGCCCCTGGGCATCCCAGCGGATACGATCGGCGATTCCGTCGATATAGTCCGGCACGCGATAGGCAAAACCGGTGGCCAGCACCACGCGCTCGCTGCGATGGGTGAAACCCGCGCCCTGCTCGTGCTGGAAGAAGTCCAGCTCCACGCCAAGGCCATCGGCGGAATTGCGGGCATCGCGCAATTCCACATTCGCCTGTAGGCCAACATCCAGCGTGCCGGCCACGTCGCGTTCGTACATCAAGTCGTAGATGGTGTTGATCAACGACTCGTCGATGCCCTTGTAGAGCGCCTTGTGTTCCTCGCCGAGCTTGTGGCGCCGGTGTTCCGACAGGCCATGGAAATAGTCGACATACTCCGGCGAGGTCATCTCCAAGGTGAGTTTGTCGTAGTTCAGCGCAAAGAAACGCGGCGAGCGGGTGAACCAGTCCAGCCGATAGCCGTGGCGTTCCTGCTCCAGCAGCAGGGCATGAAAGACCTCGGCCGCGCTCTGACCACTGCCGACCACGGTGATCGAATCGCTGGCCTGGAGACGCTCGCTTGCCGGGCCGAATTCGCAGGCATGGATCGCGCGTTGGTCCAGGTCGCGACAGCACGCCGGCACATACCGATCGGGGCCGCTGCCGAGCACCAACGCCCGGGCGTAGAGCGCACGTCGCTCGCCGCTGGCGGTATCCTCGAGGGTGAGCACGTAGCAGGCGTTGGCGTCATCGTAGTCGGTGGCCACCACCCGCGTGGCAAAGACGAGGTTATCCAGTCGCTCGGCAACCCAGCGACAGTATTGGTTGTATTCGCGCCGGAGCATGAAGAAGTTTTCGCGAATATAGAACGCGTAGATCCGCCCGGTCTGCTTCAGGTAGTTGAGAAAACTGTATTCGCTGGTCGGATCGGCCAGCGTGACCAGATCCGCCATGAACGGCGTCTGCAGGGTCGCGCCGTCGAGCAGCAGACCCGGATGCCAGTCGAAATGCGCGTTTTCGTCGATGAACACCGCGTCGAGATCGTCGATGGGTGCGGCGAGCGCGGCCAGACCGAGATTGAACGGCCCGATACCGATACCGGCCACGTCGTGGATGGGTCGATCGAGCTCATCCATGACGGCGATACCCTCGGTTCGCGCTCGACTCGACGGCGATCGACGGCGCGCCGGTCTCGGCGGCCATGCCGTAGGCCACGATCAGATCGACGATCTCGCTCATCTGGGCGGGCGTGGTCGCCGGATTGAGCAGCGTGAACTTGAGATAGCGACGTCCGTCGACCTTGGTGGCCGCGATCATGGCTTCGCCGTCGCGTGCCAGCTGCGAGCGGATGGTTTGGTTGAGCCGGTCCAGCGCGGCTTCAGATGTAGTCAGGCACGGCCGGTAACGAAACACGATCGTGCTCAGTTCGGGGCGGTGCAACAGTTCCAGGCGTGGCTCGGCGAGCATGAGCTCGTAGGTCGCACGGGCCAGCGCCACCGCGCCGTCGAAGGCCTCGCCGATCGTATCGGCACCCAGCGTACGCAGTGTCAGCCACAGCTTGAGCGCATCGAAACGCTTGGTGGTCTGCAGCGATTTGTTGACCTGATCGGGCGTACCGGCCGCCGCTTCGCGCGGGTTCAGGTAATCCGCATGATGGGTGATCAGCCCCAGGTCGGCGCCGCGACGCACGATGAACGCACTGCAGCTGACTGGCTGGAAGAACGCCTTGTGGTAATCCACGGTCAGCGAATCGGCGTTGTCGATACCGGCACACTTGTGGCCATGGCGGTTCGAAACCAGCAGCCCACAGCCGTAGGCCGCGTCGACGTGCATCCAGAGCTTTTCGGCGCGACAGATATCGCCGATGCTCTGCATGTCGTCGATACTGCCGAAGTCCGTCGTGCCACAGGTGGCCGCGACCGCAATCGGAATATCGCCGTTTGCACGGCAATCGGCGATCGCGGTTTTCAGCGCATCGATATCCATGCGTCGGGCCGCATCGCAGGGCACGGCCACGATCGCATCATGACCCATGCCCAACAGTGCTGCGGCCTTGGACAGACTGAAGTGGCTGACCTCGGAGACGAACACGCGCAGCCTGGCCGCCTCGGCCGGCAGTCCCTGCTTCTGCACCGTGCCGTGGCCGTATTGGCGTGCACACCAGCCGTCGCGCATGAGCAGCATGGCCATGAGATTCGATTGCGTCCCGCCGCTGGTAAACACGCCGTCGGCGGCCTCGCCCAGACCCGCGCGTTCGGCCGTCCATGCGATGAGCTTTTGTTCGATGAACGTCGCCCCCGCGCCCTGGTCCCAGGTATCCAGCGACGAGTTGATGGCACTGAGCACGACCTCGGCGGCGATGGAGGGCACCAGCACCGGGCAGTTCAGATGGGCGGCATAACGCGGATGATGAAAATACACTGCGTGATCGAGATACAGCCGACGTAGCTCGGCCAACGCCGCGCCCATGTCATCACAGGTGTCATCGAGGTCGAGCTTTTCGAAGTCGGGCGCGAGTTCGCTGGGCAGAACCCCGCTATGTACACGCTTGGCGCGCCGCATGGCCGCAGCCACCGCGTCGGCGGCCTGATCGACCTGGTCACGAAACAGGTCGAGATTGTGTTCGTTGAATATCTGCGCCCGGCGGGCGGTTTCGGCTGCTTCGATCGACTGTTCGCCGTGTATCGATGCCGTCTGATTCGAGGTGCGCAACACGCAGGCCTCCTTTTCGAGATAAAAACGCACGATCCCGCGCACGCAGGCTGCGCGGCCCTTCTCCCCTCGCTTTTATTTCGACATATCAGCGGCCCGTCATCGTCGCGACGACGGGCCACCTCATGAGTGGGTCAAAACCCTAGAACTGATAATCCAGCGTAGCGATCACCTCGCGGGCATAGCCGTAGTAGCAGTTGTTGGGGCTGAAGCAGGCCTCGACGTATTCCTTGTCGAATACGTTGTTGGCGTTCAACCGCAGCGTCGCCCCGTCAAGTGACGGCGCGAATTCGCCCAGCTTCACGCTGACCATGGCGTCGCCCAGGGTGTAGTCCGGCACTTTCACGTTGTTCGCGGCATCGGCATAGCTTTCGCCCACATAGCGCACGCCGGCGCCCACATCGATCGCGGAAGTCAGGTCGTATTTCGCCCAGGCGGAGGCCAGCTGATCCGGCGTACGGGTGAAGGTATTGCCGGCAATCACACCCTGATCGGGCACGCTGTCCTGATACTCGACATCGCTATTCGAGTAGGAGGCGATTACGTTGAGTCTGTCGGTGATATCTGCACGCGCGGACAACTCGATGCCTTTGGACTGTACGTCGCCCACGCTATCGAAGCGGGGCGGGCTCACGGCGAAACGCTGCAACACGTTTTCCTGCGTGAGGTCGTAGACCGCCAACGTAAACATCGCATCCACGCCGGGTGGCTGGTATTTCAGACCGGCTTCGTATTGATGGCTTTCCACGGGCGGCGCCACGCTGCCGTTGGCCGGCGTATAGGCCGTCGGGTTGAAGCCTTCGCTATAGGACACATAGGGCGACAACCCAAAGCGAGACTGATAGAGCAATGCAGCACGCCCGGTAAATGCATCGTCGCTACGATCGGTGCGTTCGCCGCTGGTGCCGTTGACGTATTCACGCTTGAGATAATCCTGGCGCCCGCCCAGCACGAGATGGAACCGGTTCCATTCCATCTGATCCTGCAGATAGAAGCCGACCTGGCGGGTCTTGCGATCATTGGGTGCAAGCAGGCTGTCGTCGTCGAGAATCGGGGCGCCGCCGTAGTTCGGGTCGAACGGATCCAGCGAGGTCGCCTGAAAGCCGCCCGCATAACGTACCGTGTTGTCGCGCTCTTCGTAGCCGAAACCGACGACCATACGATGCTCGATATCGCCGGTATCGAATGCGACTTCGCCGTAGTTATCGAAGCTCAGCGCCTTGAGATTTTCTTCGGCCCGGGAGTAGAAACGCGTTAGCGTGGCCGGCGGATCGCTGGGGTCGGCGGTGAAGCCGTTCTGATAAACCTGCTTCAGCGAGGTATCGACGTCGGAGTATCGACCTTTCGAGGTCAGCGTCACGTTGTCGTTGACTTCGTGATCGAGCTGGAACGAGAACAGGTTGATATCGCGGTCGAAATCTTCGTAGTTGCGTGCGCTATCCACCCATTCGTCATCCACCGTGCGGCCGAAGCGATCGCCGTTCACGCTGATGTCGTAGGGCACCGACCCATGGAAGCCACCTTCCGGGTCGCGCTGGATATAGGCCTGCAACAACAGCGAGGTGTCGTCGGCGAGATTGAAGCTGACCTGCGGCATGATCGTGAAGCGTTCGCGCTCGACCACGTCGTACTGGGTATCGCTGGTTTCGCCGCTGACCGTCACCCGGTAATTACCGATATCCGCGTTCGGCAAAGGCCCGGTCACATCGAGGCCCGCGCCGTAGGTGCCGAAACTGCCGCCATAAACCCGGGCCAGGCCCTGCTGTTCGTCGAGCGGCTTCTTGGTGACATAGTTGACCAGCCCGCCCGGCTGGGCGCGCCCATAGAGTGCCGAGAGCGCGCCCTTGATCACGTCGATGCGCTCGAGAAAGAACGGATCGATCTGGATGTTCGAATAGGCGCCGGGATCGTTGGCCAGGCGCATGCCATCGAGGAAGGTGTTGTTGATATCACCGCCCGGAAAACCGCGCAGTGCGATGGTGGTCTGGCGCGACGACGAGCCCGCCAGGCCGGTGAATACGCCGGGCGTATAGCGCAGCGCATTGTTGATCGTGCGCGCGCCCTGATCTTCAACCTGCTCACGCGGAACCACGTCGATGGCCTGCGGCGTTTCGATCAAGGGCGTATCGGTCTTGGTCGCCGCGCGCGTGGCATCGGCGGAATAGCCGGTGGTGGGCGCGTCCGCACTGTTGATCGCCTCGCCTTCGACCATCAGCGGGGCCAGCGTCTGCGAACCCAGGCGCTGATTCCTCGCGCCGTCGTTGCTGCCGGCATCAATCGTGGGCAGCGATTCGACGGCGCCGTCGGCGTTTTCAGAATCACCCGACTGCGCGAACGCGCTCGCCGGTAACACCGATATCCCGAGGCCGAGTGCGCTACAGACGGCGATATGCACCCAGAACCGGCGGTTGATTTGCGCGTGCGCTGCCTTGTGTTCGAAATCCGACATTCCCCACGTCTCTCCCTGACGAAATGAACCCGGTGCCACAGTCGAATTACGCGACACCCCTGTTAATGAGAATGATTGTTATTCATATTATCGATCCCGTCAATGAAACTGGCATGACAGTTTCGCCCGGGCACAAAAAAGCCTGGACACAGACGATGCTGTGTCCAGGCTTGGGGAAAGCCGCTGTTGAGCCGCGGTCGCTGGCAGCTTGGCTGCCTTAGGTATTGAGAATGACCCCGCCGTTGAGATGCAGCGTCTGGCCGCTCATGTAGGACGACTCTTCACAGGCCAGATAGACATAGGCCGGAGCGATTTCACTGGGCTGCGCGGCCCGATCCATGGGCACCTGGCCACCGAAGTGGGCGGTTTTTTCAGCGTCGAAGCTTGCCGGAATGAGCGGCGTCCAGACTGGGCCGGGCGCGACCGCATTCACGCGTATGCCACGCCCGACCAGCGACTGGGCGAGCGAACGCACCAGCCCCTGGATCGCGCCCTTGGTGGCTGAATAATCGATGAGCGTATCGTTGCCCTTGAAGGCATTCACCGACGAGGTGGCGATGATCGTATCGCCCTCGCCCATCTGCGCCGATAACGCCTTGCACAGATAGAAGTGGCTGAAGATGTTGGTCTGGAAGGTGCGCAGCAGCTGGTCGTCGGGAATCTCGGTGATATCGTCCCAGTCGTACTGCTCAGCGGCATTGTTGACCAGGATATTCACGCGCCCGAACGCGGCCAGCACGTCATCGGCCAGCTGATAACAGAACGCGGGATCCCCGACGTCGCCGGCATATACCGTACAACGCGCGCCGCGGGCTTCGACCAGGCGTTGCGTCTCGGCGGCATCGTCGTGCTCTTCCAGATGCACGATCGCCACATCCGCGCCTTCTGCGGCGTAATGCACCGCGACCGCGCGCCCGATGCCGCTATCACCGCCGGTGATGAGCGCGACCTTGCCCTTGAGCCGATCCGTGGCCCGATAGCTATCACGGATATATTCCGGCTCGGGCCGCATGGCCGACTCGTCGCCGGGCTGTTCGGACTGGGACTGCTTGGGCTGCTTCTGATCACTCATGGCGGCAGAACTCCTTGGGGATAAACGCTCCCGACTCTAGTTCTGCCGCCGCGGTGCAACCATCCGTTTAAATGCCGAGACGCCAGGCGCTGGCGTCCTGCGGCAGGGCCCTAATGGAAAATCGCGACGTTCTGGCGACCCACCACGATCGGCTGGCCGGCATGATTCCAGACCCGCATGGCCTGCGAGGAATAGCCATCGGCGCTGTGCTCGGCCACGCTCTGGCTCAACCACCAGCCGTTTTCGGTACGCGGGTCGTCGTCGAGCACATCGAACATCCACGTCATGGTGCTGATCGGCGCCAACTCGCTGAAACTGGCCATCGCCGCCGGCGGCAGCGCATCTGCCAGGGCCGCCAGGCCCACCACCACCGGGTCGATTTCAGCGTCCCGGTGGCGTAGCCAGATGACATATTCGGGATTATCCGATCCGCTGACCGGCATCGAGCCGCCGGCGAAACGGCCTTCGAAATGCTGGGTGAAATTCGGGGCGGTGCCGCCGGCGCGCTCGAAGAAGGACTCACACGCATCGGGGTCAGCCACCTTCGGCGCTGCAAGATCGGCCTGGTCCACTTTCGAATCCCGTGCCTTGCCGAAGCAGAAGGTGGCACGCGCGGCGATCTTGTCGTCGCTGAGCATGTCGACCGTGATGAACGCCGTGGACTTGCCCTGGCGCACCACCACCGGGCGCAGGGCCACATCGGGCCCGGCGGGGCCGATGAAACTCAGCAGCGCGCTACGCAGGGGCGGCAAGTCCCGGCCGTGCTGCTCGTAGATCGACTGCAGACACAGCGCCGCGGTCAATCCGCCGTAAATGGCGCGCCCTTGCAGCCAGTCATCCGGCACATGAACACGACAGACATCGTCATCACAGGTCATGCCCGCCAGCAGTTGCGATAGCGGCGTACGCGCATCGGCATCGGTCATCTTCGAAATCCTTGCACAAATCAAAGCGCAAAGATTAGCGCAATACGCTAGCGTATGGAAAAATAGCGGATGCTGTCAGGCGCGACAGGACAACAGCGTGCGCTGCATATCGGCCAACGTGGGGAAATAGTAGTCGGGCGCTTCGGCCTCGAGTTCGGCGCGACTGCCATAGCCGTACCCCACCGCCGCGTTGGCCACGCCGTTGTGACGCGCACCCATGAGATCGAACGACCGATCGCCGATCATCAGCGCATCGCCGGCCGCGATCTTCTCTTCGCGCAGGATATGCGCGATCAGAGCATGCTTTTCGGTACGCGTGCCGTCCAGTTCGCTGCCGTAGACACTGCAGAAGTACGAATCCAGCCCGAAATGCTGCACGATCTGGCGCGCATAGAACCAGGGCTTGGAAGTCGCCACGAACAACTGGCGACCACTGCCCTTCAACGCGGCGAGCAGTTCGACAATGCCCTGATAGAGCCTGTTCTCGTACATGCCGCTACGCCCGAATCGCACCCGATAATCGTCGACCGCGGCCTGTGCCTGCACCGCGTCGAACCCATAGAATTCGATGAACGATTGCTTGAGTGGCGGCCCGATGAAACATTCCAGCCGGGCGAGATCGTCGACCTGAACGCCCTGACGGGACAACGCATACTGCACGCAGCGCGTGATGCCTTCACGCGGATCGGTGAGCGTACCGTCCAGATCGAAAAGCAGAACCTTATGGCGCATAAACGAAACTCTCTCCTGGCCCTCGCACCGTATTATCGCTTGCGCGCCGCGAATGGCTCGCGACGCCTATGAAACATATGCAAGAACCCGGCCGCCCGCGGTTTAGCGCAATCGCGGTGTTGCTAACCGTCGTGCTGCTCGCGTCGCTGGCCGGCTGTGCCAGCCTGCAAAGCCAAGGCGCGATCTATCAGCGCGGCGAGGCGGCCTATTATGCAAGCGCGTTCGACGGGCGCCGCACGGCCAGCGGCGAGCGCTTCGATTCGCGCCGTCTGACCGCCGCCCACCGGAGCCTGCCTTTTGGTACCCGGGTGCAAGTCACCAATGAGAACAACGGCCGCCATGTCGTTGTGACCATCAACGACCGCGGGCCCTATACGCGCGGACGCATCATCGACCTGTCGCGGCGCGCGGCTGAACAAATCGGCATGATTCGTAGCGGCGTAGCACCCGTTACGCTGCGGGTGATCGACTAGCGGATATTCCTAGAGTTGTGCGGCCGCATGCCGGCCGGCACAGCGCCCGGAAAAGATGCAGCCGCCGAGGAATGTGCCTTCGAGCGCGTTGTAGCCGTGATAGCCGCCGCCGCCGAAACCGGCGACTTCGCCGGCCGCATACAGGCCGGGAATCGGCTGGCCTGATCCATCGAGCACCTGCCCGTCGAGATTGGTATGCAGGCCGCCCAGCGTCTTGCGGGTGAGGATATGCAGACGCACCGCGATCAGCGGGCCGTTGGCGGCATCGAGCAGCTTGTGCGGCGTGGCGGTACGAAAGAGCTTGTCGCCGAGATACCGGCGCGCGCCGTAGATGGCCGTGATCTGGGCATCCTTTGAATAGGCGTTGTCGATCTGGGCATCTCGGGCCACGATCTGGGCTTCGAGCGCAGCGCGATCGATCAGATCGCTGCCGGCCAGCCGGTTCATGCCCGCCACCAGTTCGTCGAGGTTGTCGGCCACGACGAAATCCTCGCCGTGCTGCTTGAACGCCTCGACCGGCGGCGGCGCGCCTTTCGACAGTCGGCTCTTGAGCACTTCGCGCCACTGCTGCGAGGTCATGTCCGGATTCTGTTCGGAACCCGACAGGGCAAACTCTTTTTCGATGATCTTCTGGGTGAGTACGAACCAGGAGTAGTCGTAGCCCGTTGCCAGAATTTCGCGCAGTGTGGATAGCGTATCGAAGCCCGGCAGACAGGGGGCGGCCAGGCGCTGGCCGGTCGCATCGAACCACAACGAAGACGGCCCGGGAATGATACGAATGCCGTGCATGGGCCAGATCGGATCCCAGTTCTTGATGCCTTCGGTGTAGTGCCACATGCGATCGCTGTTGATAATCGCCGCGCCCGCGTCACGGCTGATATCGAGCATGCGTCCGTCCACGTGATGCGGCACGCCCGAAATCATGTGCGCCGGCGCCGGCCCCAGTCGTTCGACCGGCCAGTTGGCCCGCACGCGTTCGTGATTGCCGCCGATGCCCCCGGCCGTGACCAGCACCGCGCCGGCACTGAATTCGAATTCGCCTTGGATGTCGCGGCTGGATTGCTGGCCCCGCTCGACGGTGCTCGGCGCGAGGACCTCGCCGGCCACGCCGGTGGCCGCGCCGTCGGTCATGATCAGCCGGCTGACCTGATGCCGGCACTTGAGCGTGATCCGCCCGCTTTGCATGTGTTCGCGCACGCGGCGTTCGAACGGCGCCACCGTGCCGGGGCCGGTGCCCCAGGTCAGATGAAAACGCGGCACCGAGTTGCCGTGCCCGCTGGCCAGTGAACCACCCCGCTCGGCCCAGCCCACGACCGGAAACCAGCGCATGCCCTGTTCGTACAACCAGGGCCGCATTTCGCCCGCGGAGAATTCGATGAACGCCTCGGCGACCTTGCGCGGCCAGTAATCCTCGTCACGATCGAAGGCGGCCGAGCCGAGCCAGTCATTGAGCGCGAGTTCCGGACTGTCCTTGATGCGCATGCGCCGTTGCTCGGGCGTATCGATCATGAACAGCCCGCCGAGCGACCAGAACGCCTGGCCGCCGATCGAGTTCTCGCCTTCCTGTTCGACGATCAAAACGGACTTGCCGGCGTCCGCCAGCTCGGCGGCTGCGACCAGCCCGGCCAGCCCTGCGCCGACCACGATACTGTCTGCGTCTTCCGCCATTCGCTGCCCCTCGTCCCGCACTATTTTTTATCTGGTCCGAGTGTAGCCACCCGCTCTAACAGCGGCTAGTCGACACCGATAGTAAATTTCTAGTCACGTGCGATCAGCCAATCCGCAATCTCGCCCCAGGTTTCGGCCAAGGCCGTTTCGCTGGACACGATGCCCACATGCCCACCCTTGATCGTACGGCAAGTCACATCGTCGGTGGCCACGAAACGCGTCATCGCCTAACTGCAGGATGGCGTGACGATTGGGTCGCCCCGCCCGCTGATATTGAGAATCGGCGCCTGCACGTCCGACAGGTCGGCGGGTGGATCGGGCATGGGCAGATGGCCTTCACCGAGCACGTTGTCGATCCACAGATAATCGATGAAATCAGCCACCACACCGCCTGGGTAGGCCACCATGTCGTCGAGAAAGGCGGCGTTGGTGGCGTGATTGCTGACGTAGTCTTCGTCATGCAGATTCGCTAGAAGGCCCATATAGCTGCGAATCGCGGCGCTCGGACTCGTCGCCTTGAACACCAGCGAGTTCAATACGCCCGGGGAGCGCAACAACGACGTGGGCAGGCCATGCGCGGTCAGCCCGGTCTTGTCGTGGGTCCAGTGCCCGGCGCGGGCCAATGCCTTGTAGCGCTCGCCGAGCACGCCGTTGTCGTGGTAATCCACCGGCGCGCCCACGAGCACGAGGTTGGCGATTCCCTGCGGCGCGATCGCGGCATGACAAAGACTGAACAGGCCGCCGAAACTCCAGCCGTGCAGATTCAACCGCTCGACGCCACTGTGCGCACGCACACGATCCAGCGCGGCCGGCAACAGCCGATCGAAATAATCCGCCAGATGCAGATCATCCTGGCCGCGGCCGGGACGGCCCCAATCCACGAGATACAACTCGAAGCCGCGGGCGCGCAGATACCGCACCAGGCTGCGCTCGGGGAACAGATCGTAGATGAGCATGTTCACCGCCAGCGGCGGCACGATCACCAGCGGCGTGCGTTGTGCCGTCTGGGCCACCGCGACGCGGCTGCCATTGGCGAGCACGATTTCTTTCTCGGCCAACGGCGGGTAATAGCGCAACGACACCAGACCGTCGTCGTGGATGATCTCAAACGGCGTCTGGCCAGCCTGCACGAGCGCCTGCCGGTCGAAAACACGCTGTCGCAAATGCCGCACCCGCGCCCGGTTACGGTCGAACTGACGGCCGATACGTGTACCGACGGAGGATAACAAGGACATGGACAAACGCGCCTCGATCTCGAAAGGGACCGAGTCTAGGCGATTTTGCTGCGCCGCAACAACTCGCCCCGATTGTGTTCGATCGCCTGTATCGGATTCCGGCGCAACGCCGATCTTGGTTTGAAACGTCGATCGGTCATACCAACCGTCCTCGCACATACAGCGACGGAGCCCGTCATGCAGTACCGCACGCTCGGCAATAGCGGCCTGAAAGTTTCCAAACTCACCCTCGGCACCATGACCTTCGGCGGCGAAGGCTTCATGTCCAAGCTGGGTAACACCGGCGTCGAAGACGCCCGCAAGCTCATCGATATGAGCATCGACCACGGCGTGAATCTATTCGATACCGCCAATATGTATTCGGCCGGCATGTCCGAGGAAATCCTCGGCAAGGCGCTGGGCGACAAGCGCAACGATGTGCTCGTGACCACGAAGGTGCGGTTTCCCATGGGCGACGGCCCCAACGAAGGCGGGCTGTCGCGACTGCATATTCGCGAACAGGTCGAAGCCAGCCTCAAGCGGCTGAATACCGACCATATCGATCTCTACCAGCTGCATATGTGGGACGGCACCACGCCGTTGGAAGAAACGCTGCAGCTCATGGACACGCTCGTCGGCCACGGCAAGATCCGTTACTACGGCATCTCCAACTTCTCGGCCTGGCAGGCGATGAAGGTGATGCAGGTCTGCGAACGCGAGGGCTTCACCAAGCCGATCAGCCAGCAGATCCACTACACGCCGCAGGCGCGTGAAGCCGAATACGAGCTCATGCCGATGGCCTATGATGCGGGTCTCGGCACCATGATCTGGAGCCCGCTGGCCGGCGGCCTGCTCTCCGGCAAGTATCGCCGCGACCAGGATGCGCCGGAAGGTACGCGCTTCTCCGAGGGCTGGCAGGAACCGCCGATCCACGACGAAAAGCGTCTGTTCGACCTGATCGAAACCCTGGTCGAGGTCGGCGATGCCCACGGCGTATCCGCGGCCCAGGTGGCCCTGGCCTGGATCACCGAACGCCCGGGCGTGACCACGGCGGTAATCGGCGCCCGCAAGGCGCATCAACTGGAAGACAACCTCGCCAGCGCACAGCTCGAACTGAGCGCCGACGAGCATGCAGCGATCGAACGCGTCAGCCGGCCGCGGCTGATCTACCCGTACTGGCACCAGGCCATGAACGCCAACGACCGCTTTAGCGCGGCCGACTGGGTGCTGCACGCCGACCATGCCGAGGACTATCAGGACTGATAGTCGGTAAACCGGCCCGAAGGTCGGCCGTCAATTACGGCCGACAGACTGCCCCCCCGGCATGGGAACGTGCCGTGGGGTTTTTTGTTTCAGTCACCGTCTCGGAGCGGGATGCTCGCCGCACGTTTTCAATCGACGCTGAGTTCAACCTGCGATTGGTTTTCACGCTGCGCCGCGGAAAAAATTCGAGCGATGGGGGAGAGATTGAAGACTTAAAATCCGAAGCGTTCGCTTTCGGAATCGACGTTGCGGGTTGATTTCGGCTTGGGGTTTCGCGCTGCTGCGCGAGTGACTTTCATTTGCTTGTCCAAATGAAAGTAACCAAAGCAAAGGACACCCTGTCTTGCGTCGGCGCTTCGCGCCGATACCCTCCCATCGCAGCCAGCAAGCGGGACGGCCGGAAACTCGCTGCGCTCAAACATCCGGCCGTCTTTTCCGCTTGCTGGCTGCGCTGCTCAGCGCTGCGCCCAAGGGGCCCGAATACAGACAAGCTCGCTGGCGCTCGCTCGATGCCCCGTTTTGTTTATGTCGGATTGGCCACGGGCTAATCCGGCGGTAGCTCGGTGCCTGGAGGTTTTGGCGTACCCGTACTAATAGCTTGACCGAAGGGCGTCTTCGGTTTGTATGCGGGCCCCGTTAGTACAGCGACGCAGAGGCGTAGTGGCGACGGGTGTCCGGCGCACTGCGCCGGTGCGCGCAGCATGTCTGAGGATCGCCAAAGCGATCCGAGTTCTGCGCGCATCCCGTCGACTCTGCGCATCGGAGTGCACCGGCGAAGCCGGCGCTGTGCCGGGTGTCTTTTGTGTTGGTTACTTAAATTTGGACAAGCAAATGAAAGTCACTCGCACAGCAGTGCGAAACAGAAGGAACGACTAGCTCGCGAATACCAAAAAGCGCGTGGCTCAATCGCGGGATTTCTTCAGCCAGAACAGGAACGAGTGCCGACTCTTATCCAGTACCCAACCTCAGTAACAATACCCGCCAAAGAGTTTGAGCAGAACAACATGCGACCATACGACCCGTGATCGACCTCCACAGCCATTCCACGCGCTCCGACGGCCGCCTGACGCCCACCGAACTCGTCGCCCGCGCCGCCAACGCCGGCGTCGAAACACTGGCGCTGACCGACCACGACACGATCGACGGCCTGGCCGAAGCACGAACGGCCGCCAGCGCGCACGGCATACGCCTGGTCAACGGCGTGGAAATTTCGGTGACCTGGCAACGGCGTACGCTGCATGTCGTGGGCCTGGCGTTTGAGGCAAACGACGCCGGCCTAACCGAAGGCCTAGCCGCCCTGCAGCAGGTCCGCCGCGATCGCGCCGAGCGCATCGCATACAAGATCGAAAAACAGGGGGTTGCGAATGCGCTGGAACGCGCACAAGAACTCGCCGGCGACGGCCAGATAACGCGCCCGCATTTCGCCCGGCTGCTGGTCGAGGACGGCATTTGCCGCGACAACGCCCGGGCCTTCAAACGCTATCTACGCCCCGGCCGAGACGGCCATGTATCCGTGGAGTGGACGACTTTGCTGCGCGCCGTGCAATGGATCCACGGCGCGGGCGGGATTGCGGTACTGGCGCATCCCTTCGGCTACGGGTTTTCGGGCGCCTGGCGTCAACGCGCGGTGACCGCGTTCGCGGCGGTCGGCGGCGACGGCCTGGAAATCTGTACCGGCACCACCGACCGCCAGCAGGAAGTCACCGCCGCCCGCGATGCGGATCAACACGGGCTGGCCGGATCAGTGGGTTCCGATTTTCATGCGCCGGAACAGTTCTGGCTCGCGCTCGGGCGACTGCGCGCGCTGCCGGGCGGCATGCGCAGCGTCTGGGACGATCCGCGCTTTGGCGACTGATGGCCGATCAGTACACGTCGCGCAGATAGCGATGCTCTGAGGACAGCGTTTCCACATACCGCTTGGCCTGGGCCTCGTTCATATCGCCCTGCTCCATGACGATATCGTGCAGGGCTTTGTCGACATCCTTGGCCATACGCTCGGCATCGCCACAGATATAGATCACCGCGCCCGCTTCCAGCCAGGCCCAGAATTCGCGTGCCTGTTCACGCATGCGGTTCTGTACGTAGACCTTTTCCTTCTGATCACGCGAAAACGCCAGCGTCAGCCGGCTGATCAGCCCGCTACTGCGCCATTTTTCCAGCTGTTCCTTGTAGATATGATCCTTGGCCGACTCGGGGTTGCCGAAGAACACCCAGTTCTTGCCCGCGTCGCCACGCGCCTCGCGTTCCTGCAAAAACGCCATGAACGGGGCGATGCCGGTGCCGGGGCCGATCATGATCGCCGGGTGATCCGGATCCTTGTTGACCCGAAATTCCTGACTGGGCTGGATGTACATCGGCACTTCACCGTGGCGCGAAAGACGCTTGGCCAGAAACGTCGATGCCACCCCCTTGTAACCGCGCCCATACACGGCCGTCTTTACCACCGCGACCGTGGTATGGATTTCGTTTGGGTACTGCCGCGACGAGGAGGCAATCGAATACAACCGCGGCTGGAGCGGGCCGAGCGCATCGACCATGTCCTGTAATTTCGGCCGGGCACTCGGGTAGACCCGCACGATTTCCAGCAAAGTCTGGCCTTCTTCCACGCCGCGCTCGGCGAGCATGCGCAGATCTTCGGCTTCATCCGCATCGGTAGCCGATTCCGCCAGCACCGAGACGACATCGTCGCTGGGCTTGGTGATATCGACGTCCTTGAGCAGCACCTCGCGCAGGAGCTTGTTTTCGCCGTCGTGGGATTTGACCTTTTCACCGCCGGAGGCATCGATATCGGCAAGAATGGCGTCCACGGTGCGCGGGTCGTTCTCGGGATAGATCCCCATGGAATCCCCGGCCTCGTATTCGATGCCGGAATCCCCGAGGTCGATCACCACATGGCGGGTGTCCTTGCTCGAGCCTTCAGCGTTGAGCGGCGTGCTCGACTTGAGCTTGGCCATGTAGGGGTTGTCGCGTGTGCCCAGCGGCGCTTTCTTCTTCGGCTTGGGTTCGGGTTTGGGCTTGTCTTCCTCTTCGCTCGCACCGCCCTTGGCCGCCTCCTGCTCGGCCACCAGCTCCTTGAGCTTGCGTTCGGTTTCCTTGGCGCCCGGCACACAGCGGTTGAGATCCTCGCCTTCGAAGGCGATGGCTTCTGCATAGGTCTTGCACAGATAGCCGCACTGTCCGCAGTCAAGCTGGGCCATGGCGGCCATGAGCTGGCGTTCATGCGGCTTGCCTTCGGCAAGCTCCATACGCTCGTCCATTTCCAGGCCCGGATCGTGCCAGGGAAAGGATTCCTTGGCCTCGCCGCTGCCCTGCTCGGCGCCGCCGAGCGAGCCTTCCCAGCCAGCCAGCGCCGATATCAGGCCGTTGAGCCATTCGCGCTGTTCGGCCTCGAACGGCGCGTCTTCGGGGATCAAATCGACTTGTGTGGGCATCCTGTTCTACCTCGTACGCGGGCATACGATGCTGTTGCCCGCTTCGAAAAATTCCATCCGCAGATTGCGCAGATGACGCAGATTTGAAGAAAGTCGAAATGGCTGTTCCTGGAAAACGCCGATAAGCGACTTCGCATGCAAATATTGAGCAACGCCCTTATTCAATCTGTGAAATCTGCGTAATCTGCGGATCACTGCCTTCGACCCTGAAGGCCTAATCAGGCGGAGTGCTGCTGCGTTTCGTCGGCTTCCTCGGGCCTACGGTCGTAGTCATCCGTGGCGGCTTCGTCGCGCTCGGTTTTGACCTCTTCCGGCGTATCGGCCTGGGCCTCGGCTTCGGAATAGGCTTTTTCCTCGGATTCGGTTTGCGCCGCGGCTGCCTTGTCCGAGCGCTGGGCGAGGCGCTCGCGCAGCTCGTCGATGTTCTGGCGCCGTGCAAAGGCAACGAAGCGCTCGCCGTCGTGGCGTTCTTCCAGATACAGACCGAGCAGGTTTTCCAGATAGGCGTTCAGGTGTACGACCGGAATCGAGCTCGCCAGCTCGCGGGCGATGCCTTCCTCGCTTTCGTAGCCGCCGCCGATATAGACGTGGAAACCATCGACCTGATCGGCCTCTTCCGGATCGTCGGCGTCCGGGTCGGCCACGCGCGCACCGAGCAGGCCGATATCGCCCACATAATGCTGGGCACAGGAATTCGGGCAGCCGGTCATATGGATATTGAGCGGCTCGTCGAGATCCAGTTTGGCTTCGAGATGGTCGACCAGCTTGAGCGCGTTGCCCTTGGTTTCGGCGTTGGCGAACTTGCAGCCAAAGCTGCCGGTACAGGCCACCATGCCGGTACGTGCGGGGCTGGCGTTCACGTGCAGGCCGAGTTCCTCGATACCGCTGACCAGGGCGTTGATGTCGGACTTGTCGACGTTGCCGAGCACCAGGTTCTGCCAGACGGTGGTACGCATCTTCGAATCGGCATAGCGGTCGGCAAGATCCGCCAGGCCGTGCATCTGTTTTACGGTGAGCTTGCCAACCGGCAGTACTACGCCGGCGTACTGTTTATTGTCGCCGTGGTCGTGAATACCGATATGGCCGGCTTTTTCGACCGGATGCCGGGCCTCGCAGCGCGACAGCGGATAACGCCGCAGGGTGAACGGCAGCTGCTTCTGAACCTCGCGCATGAACTTGTCGAAGCCCCAGCGATCGAGCACGTATTTCAACCGTGCCTTGTCGCGACTGGTGCGATCGCCGTTGGCCAGAAATACATGCAACACCGCATGGGCCACGGGTACGCATTCCTCGGGCTTGAGCATGACGCCGGTATCGCGGGCGAAATCCTTGTGCCCGGTGATGCCGCCCAGGCCCATCCGGAAATACGGCCGGCGTGGCAGCGGGCCGTCGGCTTTCGGGAGCACCGCCGAAAAGCCGATGTCGTTGGTGCCTTCCAGCGCGCTGATACGCCCACCGCCGTCGAACGCGATATTGAACTTGCGCGGCAGCCCGTAGAGCTCGCGATGATTGAGGATATGGTGGTGCATCTGCTTGCAGTACGGCGTGACATCGATCAGCTCGTCCGGATCGATGCCGGCCAGCGGGCTGCCGGTAATGTTGCGAATGTTGTCGCCGCCCGAGCCCTGCACGATCAAGCCGACGTCGGCCAGGCCGCTGAGTACGTTCACCGGATCCTTAGCACCGATCTCGCGAATCTGCAGATTGGCGCGCGTGGTGACATGGGTATAGCTACCGCCGTAGGTTTCGGCCAGATCCGCCACTGCCCGAAACTGGTGGGACGAGAAAATACCGCCGGGCATACGCAGCCGACACATGTAACTGTCCTGATTGGGCGCGACATAGAACATGCCGCGGCCCTTCATCAGAAAGACGTCTTCGCCCTTGGGGTATTCGCCGGCGTTGGCCAGCTGCACCATCTCGTCCCACATGTCGTTGGGGTTGAGATCGGCCTTGGCCTGTTCCTGGCTGGTCAGCTCGCCGCCCATCGCCTGGGCACGAATGCGCGCCTGCGAATGAAAATCGTCGGGGCGCAGACGCTTGCCGGTCGTCAGCCCCGTCATGCCGGGCACGCCGCGGGCGATATGCAGCCCGGCGGTCACGCCCTTGAGATAGCGCTGCTGTTCTTCGTCGAAACTCTGGTCGGTCATGTTGGGCTCCGAATCGTTAAATCACGAGTCGTGTTCTTGAAGGCGTCATCCGCGGATCAACGCCGGTCTACGCAGATAAAGGACGCAACCGACCGCGAATGTCGGTTCGCGAGGATCGATTGAATTCGTTCGCGGGCAAGCGATGAACGAAGAAATCGTCCGCAAATGAACGCGAATAAACGCGAATGGCACAGCGGCTGTAAGAACCCACCGGCCGCGAGCGCAACAGGGCGTTCCGGACGACCATCCTTTCTTCTACAAAAACTTTTCCATCTGTTCTCATCTGTCCATTCGCTCGCGCCGGTTCTCTTCTTTCCTGTCTTGTCTGCGTAAATCTGCGTCGATCTGCGGACAAAGGTCTTGTCTGGAATCCGCGTAGACGGTGACGTCTGTTCATAACCATCGTTGTCGTCATTCTTCGCCCGCTTCGGCAATCAGCGCGGCGATTTCGGGCTTGCAGGAACCGCAGTTGGTGCCCGCGTCGAGCGCTTCGCCCACGGCCGCAACTGAACCCAGCCCCTGTTCGTTGATCGCGCGCAGAATGGTGTTGCGGCCCACGCCGAAACACGAACACACCTGCGGGCCCGGATCGGCACCCGGGTCAGCGGGCCGGCCAGCCAGCAGGCCGATACGCTCGGCCTCGTCGACCGGTTCGCCGGTGAACAGCCCGGCCAGCCAGCTGCGTTCGGGCAGTGCAGCCGGCTCGGGGGCAACGAATACACAGGCTTCGATATGCCCGGCATCCATATGGGCGGCGCGATAGCGGCCGGCTTTCGCGTCCGCGGCTTCCATCCAGTCGGCCGTGCGCTCGCCCACGCCAATCCAGCTGCGTGCAGTCGTCGCCCAGTCGCCGGGCACGTTCAGGCCGGCGACTTCGTAGCGATAGAAACGCTCGCCCGGCACCTTCACCCAGTAGTCGATGCTCGCCTCACCGGCCAGCAGCAGCGGCCGGCTGGCCAGAATGAAGCCGTGCCAGGCAGCCTTGAAGGGCGCGATCGCGGCCGGCGTATGTTTGAATTCGGGTTCGCCCGAAATCGGGCAGACCGCCGGATTGGCCAACGCACCCACTCGTGCTCGCGCGGCGAACTGGTCATTCCAGTGCATGGGCACAAACAGCGTGCCCGCGCGTTGTGCTGTGGTCACGATCACCCGCACATGGGCCTGGCCCCACGCCGTCGAGACGGTCGCGATCGCCCCGTCGACCACGCCGTAGCGTTCGGCATCGGCGGGATGTACCTCTACGAACGGTTCGGGAATATGGGCCGACAGGCGCGCCGACTTGGCGGTACGCGTCATGGTGTGCCAGTGATCGCGTATGCGCCCGGTATTCAGTGCCAACGGCCATTGTTCGCTCACCGCATTGGCCGGGCCGCGCGGCGTGACCGCCACCAGATGCGCCTTGCCATCGGCGGTGGGATACACCCCGTCGACAAACAGACGCCGGCTGTCCTGTTCGGCGGCCATCGCCCCCACCGCACGCAGCGCCTGGGTGGCATGCACCGGCCAGCGCACGGGTTCGAGGGCGTCGTATTCGGCGTCGTCGATCTCGGCCAGGCCTTCGAGATTGAGCACGCGATCGCCGTCGTTTTCGAAGGCGGTCAGCGCGGCATGCTCACGAAAGATCGCGGCCGCGCTATCGAAGGCGAAGCCCTCGGCAAACCCCATCCGGCGGGCCACATCGCAGATGATGTCCCAATCCGCACGCGCCGCGCCCGGCATGGGCAAGAACGAACGCTGGCGGGAAATGATGCGCTCGGAGTTGGTGACCGTGCCGCTTTTTTCTGCCCAGGCCGCGGCAGGCAGCAGTACGTGGGCACGGTCGACCGTATCGGTATGCCGCATGCAATCCGATACCACGACGAACTCGCAGGCCTCGAGCGCGCGCCTGGCACGATCGGCATGCGGCAGGCTCACCAGCGGATTGGTGGCCATGATCCAGACGGCCTTGATCTCGCCGCGCTCGATGGCCTCGAACAGCTCGACGGCTTTGAGTCCCGGTTCGTCAGCAATGGCCGGCGAGCCCCAGAAGCGTTGTACCCGCTCGGCCGCGTCGAAGCCCATATGCGCGGCCAGCGTGCTGGACAGCCCGCCGACCTCGCGCCCGCCCATCGCATTGGGCTGGCCGGTGATCGAGAACGGACAGGCGCCCGGCTTGCCGATCCGATCGGTCAGCAAATGGCAATTGAGAATAGCGTTGACCTTGTCCGTGCCCGCCGAGGACTGGTTCACACCCTGAGAAAACACCGTCACCGTACGTTCGGTTTTTGCGAATAGCGCGAAGAAGGCGGCCACGGTTTCGGCGTCCACGCCACAGGCTTCGGCCACCGCTTCGATATCGCTCATCGGCTGCGCTTGGGCGAGCGCCTCGCTAGCACCGGGCAGATCGCTTTCGATGCCCTGGCCGGCCAGATAGGCCAGCAGGCCGTTGAACAGATGGACGTCGGTGCCCGGCGCCAGCGGCAGATGCAGATCGGCGCCTTCGGCGGTGGCTGTACGGCGCGGATCGATCACGACAAGTTTCTTGTTGGCATCCCCTTCCTGCGCCGCGACGATGCGCTGGTAGACCACCGGATGACACCAGGCCGTATTCGAGCCGACCAGCACCACCAGATCTGCAAGCTCCAGATCTTCGTAGCAGCCGGGCACTACGTCCTCGCCAAAGGCTCGCTTGTGGCCGGCCACCGCCGACGACATGCACAGCCGCGAGTTGGTATCGATATTGGCCGAGCCGATATAGCCTTTCATCAGCTTGTTGGCGACGTAGTAATCCTCGGTGAGCAGCTGGCCGGAGACATAGAACGCCACCGCGTCGGGGCCGTGCTCGGCGATGATCTCGCCAAAGCGCGTCGCGACTTCATCGAGCGCGTCGTCCCAGCTCGCCCGCCGACCATCCACCATGGGATACAGCAGCCGATCATTCAGGCCCACGGTATCGGCCAGGGCCGTGCCCTTGGAGCATAGACGGCCGCGATTGGACGGATGCGCATCGTCGCCGGCCACACTGACCGCATCGTCATCGACGACGGCATTCACCCCGCAGCCCACACCGCAGTAGGGACAGGTCGTACGTGTGGTCACGGCGCTCATCACGCGGCCTCCGCGTCGATCGGTTCCTGCTGCGCTACATAGGCCTGGCCGAACAACAGCAGATCGCGAAAGCCCGATACATCCACGCCTTCGCGCATGAGTTTGAAATACCAGCCGCCGTCGCGGGTATCGCCATAGAGCACGACACCGGCGATACGGTCGTCACGCAGCACGATGCGCTTGTAGACGCCGCGGCGCAGATCGGAGAACACCAGCGCCTCGCTGCCCTCGCTGTCGGAAAAATCGCCAGCGGAATAGACATCGATGCCGGTAACCTTGAGCTGGGTGGCGGTTACCGAGCCTTCGTATTGGGTATGGCCGCGATAGGCCAGATGGTTGGCACAGACCTTGGCCTGATCCCACAACGGCGCGACCAAGCCATAGACCGCCTGGCGATGCTCGACACACTCGCCCACGGCATAGATCCGCGGGTCGTAGGTCTGCATGGTGTCGTTGACCACCACGCCCTTTTCGCAATGCAGACCGGCTTTTTTCGCCAGTTCGACATTGGGCCGAATGCCCACCGCCATGACCACGATATCGGCGGCCAGCTCCGAGTCGTCGGCATCGTCGAAACGCAGGCCGGTGACCTGACCGTTTTCATCGCCGAGAATGGCCGCGGTCTTGGCGCCCATACGAAACGACAGACCGCGCTGGGCCAGCGAGTACTGCAACAGCTCGGCCGCACGCGGGTCGAGCTGGCGCTCCATGAGCGTTTCCATCAAATGCACGATGGTCACGTCCATGCCGCGCTTGTGCAGGCCGTACGCGGCTTCGAGGCCCAGCAGGCCGCCGCCGATGACCACCGCCTTGCCCCCGTTGGTACTGGCCTCGACCATGCGATGAACATCGCCGATATCACGAAAACTGATCACGCCATCGAGCGTGTGGCCGGGCACGGGCAGAATGAACGGCGTGGAACCGGTGGCCATGAGCAGCCGGTCGTAGCCGATCTCACGCCCGGATTCGGAGACCACCATGCGCCGGCGCCGGTCGATATCGACCACCGCTTCGCCGGTATACAGAGTGATGTCGTGGTCTTCGTACCAGTCGCGTCCGTGGGTTTCGATTTCAGCGAAATCCTTGTCGCCCGCCAGCACCGGCGAGAGCATGATGCGGTTGTAGCTGGCATGCGGCTCGGCACCGAATACGGTGATGTTGTAGCGCTCGGGCGCGGCGTCGAGCAGGTCTTCGAGCACGCGCACGCCAGCCATGCCGTTGCCGATGACCACCAGATCGAGCCTGGGTTGGGTTGCGTTATCGCTCACCGCACGGCTCCTATGCCGGTTCCGGCGAATCGCTGCCACGGACCTTGATCGGGTCGTCGCCGGCCGAGGCGGTATCGAAGGCCGCTTTTTCTTCGGCCAGCACCTCGGCCGAGAAGCGCACGAAGAAGGCGAAGAACGAACACACGATCACCGCGCAGCCGAGAATCATCAGCCCCTGGCCGTAGGACAGCGATTCGCTCTTGAACAGAAAGCCGGCCAGTACCGCGCCGGCATTGCCGCCCGCACCCACGATGCCGTTCACACCACCCAGCGCCTTTTTGTTCATGAACGGCACCAGACCGAAGGTCGCGCCTTCGGACATCTGTACGAACAGACTGAACACGATCATGGTGGCGATGGCGGCGGCCAGCACTTCCATCTGCGAAAACGCAATCAGTGCGATGCCTTCGATGAACATGGCCAGAAACAGAAAGCGCACACGCCCGTTCAGGCCCATGTAGCGGGCAGACAGATCAGAAAAGAAGCCGCCCATGGTGCGCGCGAAGATGTTCATCAGGCCGAACAGGCCGGCGATGAGCCCCGCGGTTTCCAGATTCACTTCAAAGTTGTCGAAGAAATAGATCGCGGCGACGTTGTTGATGGTCAGCTCGACCCCGAAGCAGCCGGCATAGACCACGAACAGTGCCCAGACCCGATAGTCCTTCGCCGCCTTGCGAAAGCTAGACCAGCCGCTGTTTTCGTCCTTGGCCTCGGGGATCTTGCCGGCGGCGCGCAAGTCCGAATAGTTGCCGTCGGGCGCGTCCTGGGTGAATTTCCAGTAGGCGATACCCAGCACAAACAGAATCACGCCCGGCACCACCATGGCCAGACGCCAGCCCAGTGTTTCGCTCACCCCAAGCGATACGATCGCAGCAAAGATCAGCGGCATGACGATCTGGGTGGTCCCGCCGCCGAGATTGCCCCAGCCCGCGGTGGTGGCATTCGCCGTGCCCACGATATTGGGCGCGAACATCACCGAGGTGTGGTACTGGGTAATTACGAACGATGCACCGATTGCGCCGATACACAGCCGCGCCAGCAGAAAGCTTTCGAAGCTGTCGGCAAAACCGATACACATCACCGGAATCGAGCCCAGAATCAACAGCGACGAATAGGTCTTCCTCGGACCGAACTTGTCGCACAACGGGCCGATGAGCAGGCGTACCAGCACCGTAATCGCCACCGAGGCGATGATGGTCGAACCGATCTGGGACTTGTCCAGCCCGAGGTCTTCACGCACCACCGCCATGAGCGGCGCGATGCCGAACCAGCCAAAGAAGCACAGATGAAAGGCCAGCCAGCTCATGTGGAAGGCCCGCATCTGTACCGATTTGAAATCGAACAGGCGGATGCGGGTCGCTTTATTGGCAAGTTCCATGATTCAGGCGCTCCAGCGGATGAAATCGATAAGCAAAGACAAGGGGTTACACAGGCGCATCAGTGGGTCGCCGCGGTTTTTGGCATCCCTTCGACACACGCCGCGAGGGGCGAATTGAGCGCCTTGAGGCGTCGGTATAGCGCCGGTTCAAGGCGCGGCGCATGGGCTGTGAGGTAGGCCATGACGTCGCCCGGATCGAAAATCTCGCCGTCGAAAAACCGATCCGAAGCCATGGCGATACGCCGACCGTCGCTGGCCGCAAGCGACCAGGGCTGGCTGTGCGTGCCTTCGATCTTGTGATCGCCGGCCGGGCAAGCGATGCCAAGCGGCTGTACCGCCGCGCGATAAATATCCGGGCGATACACGCAGTCCGCAGTCGCGGCAATATCCACCGCTTCGCCGAGCTGGCCCCAGCGCAGCATCTGGGCGATGAACCACATGGCATGCGAACGCCAGGCAAACGTCGCCGCATGCCGATGAAAGACGTTGAAAAATGGTGCCGGGCGCGGCGCCGCCCCGGGTTGATAGCAGAACCGCCCGGACAGGGTGCGCCGGATGACTTCGGCCGGTGCGTCCACATAGCTGGGCGCGGCAATGATGTCGGCCGCAGCTTCGCGATTATCGTGACTGTCCAGCCACGCCGCGGTTCGTACGATCGCGCGCACCAGCGCGCGGTGGGTGCGCGGATAAGCTTCGGCCCATTCTCGGGTTACGCCCAGCACTTTTTCCGGGGCGTTGTTCCAGATTTCGTAGCCGGTGATCAGTGCCCTGCCCAAGCCCGCACGTACCGCCATCTGGTTCCAAGGCTCGCCCACGCAATAACCGGCCAAACGGCCGGCGCGCAGATTGGCCACCATGCGCGCGGGCGGCACGACAATCAGGCTTACATCGCGGTCGGGATCGATACCGGCCGCGGCCAACCAGTAGCGCAGCTGGTAGTTGTGCGCCGAGGTCGGGTGCACCATGCCGAACGTCATTGGCGCGAGCCCGGCCGCGCGATCGGCCTCGATCACCTTGCGCAGCGCCTGGGCGGAACAGGGGCGCGACAACGTCGCCTGCGAATCCAGCGCCTGCATGCGCTCGAACAACGCATTGGAGACGGTGATCGCATTGCCGTTCAGGCCCAGCGATACCGCGGTGACCATGGCATGCGGCGCAGCCCCCACGCCGAGGGTGGACGCAATCGGCATACCGGCCAGCATCTGCGCGCCATCGAGCAGGCCGAGCGCCACCTTGTCGCGAATCGCCGCCCAGGAGGATTCGCGCGACAGGGTCACATCGAGGCCTTCCGCGGCAAAGAAGCCGGCTTCCTTGGCCATCACCAACGGCGCACAGTCATTGAGCGCGATAAAACCGAGCCTGAGCCGCGGCCGCTCCACGCATGGATCCACCGCGTGCGGCATACGTCCAAATGTTGCTTCGTGCCAGTTGGTCATCGCGTTGCGTCCTTTTCCACCCGCCGCTGCGGGCCCGTTTTCGCGCATAAAAAAAGCCCGGCTGCCTGCGTAGCGAGATGCGCCACGCGGCATGCCGGACTTCGTTGTCCTGATCGAGTTGTGTCGTGCGTCGCGATTGTTCGCGCTATCGCACTCGGGGCTTATCCAAGCGAAAACCGTGCCACCTACTGCTGGCGGCATCCGCATCCATTTCAGTTCATGCACTTGCCCATCGAACGGAATGCGCCAGCCGAAGCGAACACGACGCCGCTACGACCCGCATCGACGTTTCGCAGTGCACAATCGCACTCTATTCGTGCAGTCGAGGCGTCACTCGTTGGCCGCGTGAACCATGAGCTGACGTGCGATTTCGGGCAACGGCACGCCGCGGTCCATGGCGGTCTTGCGCAGCCGCGTATAGGCCTGTTTTTCGCTGATCGCGCTGCGCTCCATGAGCAGGCATTTGGCACGATTGACCACCTGACGATCCGCCAGGGTTTCGCGAGTTTCCGCCAGTTCGCGCTTGAGCGACTCCATCTGCCGGTACTGACGCATCGCCACGTCCACGAGCGAGCGCACGAGCGCCGGTGACAGCCCTTCCATGACATAAGCGCTGATACCCGCCTCGGACGCCTGCGCCATGAGCCGGCGATCGTCTTTCGAAGACAACATCAACAGTGGTTTGGGATAGCGCTCGCCGAACGTGGCCAGGTCCTCCAGCACGTCGCGCGAGGGCGACTCCGCGCCCACCACGATCGCATCGGGCGCATGGCGATCGACCGCCGCATACAGATCGGCGTCCTCGTCGAGCACATCGACGACCTCGAAGCCGGCCTGCTCGATGACGGCACGAAGCGTCGACAAGCGAGCCGAATGACGATCTACGAGCAACACACGCATGTCCGTGTCCCATGGACGATTCACACATGTATTGGAGCAACAAACGTGCCATTGGCGACTGTTTTCGAGCGGAGCGGTCGCATAGCGATCCAGTCGGTTGCTCGACTGAGTGACGCCGGTTTAATGGCGGAATCTCTGAATAGTGCTCAAATGCGTTGCGACAGGGCGTCCGAGCGCAGCGCCTGCCTCATCAGCAGCTCAAACTCGCCAACGCCGACTCGGCGCTTTGAGGCCGGACACCAAAAAGCCCGCCGATCGCGGGCTTTTGATGCTAGGTAATTCTGTTTGCTGCGGCGGCGATAACCGTCTGACGAGCGTTCACTGACGGATTGCTCGCGGCTGCGCCGCTCGGCCCTTCGGGCCCAGTCGCGCGCAACGCGCGACTGTCCTTCACACGCCGTTGGCGTGCTCGTCGAACCGAGCGGTTCGAACCAGGACCTCTCCCCCAGCCGGCATCCATAAAAAAAGCCCGCCGATGGCGGGCTTTTGATGCTGGCTGGGGGAGAGGGATTCGAACCCCCGTTGACGGAGTCAGAGTCCGTAGTCCTACCACTAGACGATCCCCCAGCAAACTGGGCTGACCGCTCACCGGGTAGGCAGCAAGCGGTCGGCAATCGTCGCTAGCGCTTGGAGTACTGCGGCGATTTACGAGCTTTGTGCAGGCCGATCTTCTTACGTTCGACCTTACGCGCGTCGCGGGTCATGTAGCCAGCGGCACGCAGCGGTGCGCGCATCATTTCATCGTACTGAACCAGCGCACGGGACAGGCCGTGGCGAATCGCGCCGGCCTGGCCGTTGGGGCCGCCGCCGGCGACGGTCACATTGATATCGAACCGGTCGCTCGAATCGGTGGCTTCCAGCGCCTGACGCACGATCATGCGCGAGGTCGGGCGGCCGAAGTATTCGTCCAGCGTCTTCTTGTTGACGGTGATCTGGCCGCTACCCGGCTTGATGAAAACGCGGGCGGTGGCGGTCTTGCGACGGCCGGTACCGTAGGCTTGTTCGGTTGCCATTGACTAAATCTCCAGCGTCTGCGGCTGCTGTGCGGTATGCGGATGCTCGGCGCCCGGATAGACGCGCAGCTTGCGGGCCATCTGACGGCCCAGCGGGTTCTTCGGCAGCATGCCCTTGACGGCGTGCTCGATCACGCGCTCGGGATGGGCGGCGAGCTGATCCTCGAGCGTGACGGACTTCATGTTGCCGACATAACCGGTGAACCGGTAATAGATCTTCTGCTGCGGCTTCTTGCCGGTCACCTTGATCTTGGAGGCGTTCACGACCACGATGTGATCGCCCACGTCCATATGCGGGGTGTATTCCGGCTTGTGCTTGCCGCGCAGGCGCGTGGCGACTTCCGAAGCCAGACGACCGAGCGTCTTGCCGTCGGCATCGACGACATACCAGTCACCGGGGACTTCGTCTTTCTTTGCAGAAAACGTCTTCATTGCACTGTATCCTGAACCAACGCGATTAGGCAGCCGGGCGGCTGCGAAAGCGCGCAATTCTATCGGGGGTACGCGGGTTTTGCAACGCCCGTGGCGTGCCGATTTGCAACGCGGGTCAGGGCCGCTGTGTGAGTATCTCGTCGAGATCGCGGCGCTGACTGCGCGGGCGGCGTTTCGGATAACCGTACCATAGCAGACCCACACAGTATTCGTGCGTGCTGTCGATCTCCAGTATCGGCGCCAGATCGGGGTGACGCGTGGCCTCGCCGCTGATCCATTTGCTGCCCAGGCCCGCGCTATGCAGATACAGCGCGATATTCTGAATCGCGCAGGCACAGGCGGCATAGTCTTCGCGCGCGGTGACCGGGTCTTCATCAACAACACAGGTGATGGCCAGCCAGCCGGGCACCGATTGCCAGCGTTCGCGCTTGGCCACCGCCACTTCGTCGCCCTTGCGTTCGGCGACCAGCCGGGTGTTGAGGTCGATGATGGCGTCGCGCGTTCTGGGCCCGAGCGTATAGAAACGCCATGGCTCGGTCAGATGATGGTTGGGTGCCCAACGCGCCAGTTCGACGGCCTCGCGGATGATCGCCGGGTCCGGGATATCGCCGGTGAATTGATCGACGGTTCGCCGCCCACGGATGAAGGCAGCCGCGTCAGCGGGCGTGATCGGGCTGGGCTTGAGGATGCTGCGATCGGTCATGCGCGCGGTTTCGATTGCGACGGTTCGCGCGCCAGTCTAACGCGCGAGCTTTTCATTCGCGCTGGCGACGCGTAACAGAATCAGGTTGGCCAGTTCTTCGTGCATGCTGGTCAGCAGTTCGCTTTGTTCCTGTTCGGCGCCCAGACGTTCGGTGTTGTCGAAACTGTAGCTGCGGGTCACCGACAAGGTTTCGTTTTCCAGCTGGGTGGCGCCGTTGACCTCGTAATCGAAGGCGACTTCGGTGGTGAGTTCGTATTCGGCGACCTGACCATCGACGGGGCTGACCGAGACGATGCGCTGGCGGTTGTCGATTTCGTCGATGGACAACCGCGCCGGCGCGCTGCTATCGCCCAGCACATGACGTTCACGCAGCCGTTGGCGCAGGGTTTCCACCAGCGGCGGATCACCGACCCGATAGTCGTCGCTGTAGCTGACGTACATGCGATCAATGCCATCGGGCAGCGGCGACGCCCCCATCAGATGAAAACCACAGCCGGCGAGCATGGCGGTGAGCGCGATCAGTACGCCACCCAGGGCCACACGTCGGTCGAACAGGACAGCAGATATCGATTTCATGAGGCGATCTATACCACGAGATTGACGAGCTTGCCCGGCACGACGATGGTCTTCTTGATCGGCGCGCCGTCAATGAAGCGCACCACATTGGCCTCGGCCTGGGCAATCTCGGCCACGGCATCGCGATCGGCCGCGGCCGGCACGTCGATCTTGGCGCGCACTTTGCCGTTGACCTGGACCACCAGCGTGAGGGTATCGCGGGTCAGCGCGGATTCGTCGGCCTGCGGCCAGGCGACATCCAGCAGCAGATCGTCGTGGCCCAGTTCGCGCCACAGCGCATCGCAGACATGCGGGATGATCGGCGCGAGCATTTTCACCACCGCTTCCAGGGCTTCCTGGCGCACGGCCTGGTTCGACGGCTGGCCGCCATCGATCTTGCCCAGCGCGTTGCACAGTTCCATGACCGCCGCGATCGCGGTGTTGAACGTGGTGCGACGGCCGATGTCGTCGCCCACCTTGGCAATGGTTTCGTGCAGCTTGCGGCGCAGCTCACCGGCTTCGCCGTCCGCCTGCGTGGCCGGGGCGACGATGCCCGCCTCCACATGTTCGGCAACCAGACGCCACAAGCGCTTGATGAAGCGATTGGCCCCTTCCACGCCGGCATCCGACCATTCCAGCGACTGGTCCGGCGGCGCGGCGAACATGGAGAACAGACGCACGGTGTCGGCGCCGTAGGTTTCGATAAGCGCCTGCGGGTCAACCGTATTGCCCTTGGACTTGGACATCTTCGCCCCGTCCTTGAGCACCATGCCCTGGGTGAGCAGGCGCTTGAACGGCTCGCCGGCCTCGGTGAGCCCTTCGTCGCGCATGACTTTCTGGAAAAAGCGCGCATACAGCAGATGCAGAATGGCGTGCTCGATACCGCCGATGTATTGATCCACCGGCAGCCAGTAATTGGCGCGATCGTCGAGCATCGAATCGGCGTCCGGGCAGGCAAACCGCGCGAAATACCAGGACGATTCCATGAAGGTATCGAAGGTATCGGTTTCGCGGCGGGCCGGCTTGCCGCACTGCGGGCAATCCACGTTCACGAACTCGGGCATGTCCGGCAACGGCGAGCCCGCGCCCTCCGGAGTCACGTCTTCCGGCAACACCACCGGCAGGTCGGCTTCCGGCACCGGTACCGCGCCGCAATCGTCGCAGTGAATGATCGGAATCGGCGCACCCCAGTAGCGCTGACGGCTCAAACCCCAGTCACGCAGACGATATTGTGTCTTGCGGCGGGCGATACCGCGGCCTTCCAGCCGATCGGCGATATCGTTGAATGCCGTGTCGAAATCCTTGCCGTCGTCGTCGCCGGAATTGATAAGCACGCCTTTTTCCACGCTCGCCTGCGCGCTGACGTCGGGCGTATTGCCCTCGGCCGTGGCGATCACGGGGACAATGGGCAGATCGTAGGCGCTGGCGAATTCCCAGTCGCGCTGGTCATGGGCGGGCACGCTCATGACCGCGCCGGTGCCATATCCCATCAGCACGAAATTGGCGGCAAAGATCGGCATACGCTCGCCCGAGAGCGGGTGCTGCGCCTCGATCGGCAGGCGATAGCCTTTCTTCTCGCGTGTTTCCAGGCTCGCTTCGGCAGTGCCAGCCTTGCGACATTCTTCACAGAAGGCGGCCAGTTCGGCGTCGTGCTCGGCGGCGGCCGCGACCAGCGGATGATCGGCGGCGACGGCCATATAGGTGGCGCCGTGCAGTGTATCCGGGCGTGTCGTATAAACCGTCAGCGGATCGTCGTAGCCCACGACTTCGAAATCGATTTCCAGACCGGTCGAACGCCCGATCCAGTTCGCCTGCATGGTCTTGACCGCCTCGGGCCAGCCCTCGAGCGCATCCAGGTCGTCCAGCAGTTCGTCGGCATAGTCGGTGATGCGGGCAAACCACTGCGGGATGGCGCGTTGTTCGACGACCGCGCCGGAACGCCAGCCGCGCCCGTCCACGACCTGCTCGTTGGCGAGCACGGTCTGGTCGACCGGGTCCCAGTTGACGATCGATTCCTTGCGATAGACCAGCCCTTTTTCGAACAGCTTGGTGAACAGCCACTGCTCCCAGCGGTAGTAGCTCGGATCGCAGGTGGCGATCTCGCGGGACCAGTCGTAGGCAAAACCCAGCTGTGCGAGTTGCTCGCGCATGGCCGCGATGTTTTCGCGGGTCCATTTCGCCGGCGGCACGCCGTTCTTGATCGCCGCGTTTTCGGCCGGCAGGCCGAAGGCATCCCAGCCCATCGGCTGGAGCACGTTCTTGCCGCACATGCGTTGATAACGCGAGATGACGTCGCCGATGGTGTAGTTGCGCACATGCCCCATATGCAGCTTGCCGCTGGGATACGGGAACATCGACAGGCAATAGAACTTCTCGCGGTCGTCGCGCTTGACTTCGAACGCGCGCGCGTCGCGCCAGCGGGCCTGGACATCGGCCTCGATTGCATCGAAACGGTAGGTGGAATCCATCGGCGGCTATCGATCGGAAAGCAAAAACGGCCGCCTAGTGTACTCGATACATTCGCGCCGCTTCACTGCACTTCTAGCCAGGCAATGCTGACTGGCGATCGGCATGCCTGCACGACCGCGGCTCATGACATCAGCGGGCGCCGGTGGCTTGGAATTCAATTCCATTGCACTCAATCTAAATGAGAATCAGTTGTATTACTGATCAAGATGACTATGCTCTCCCGGAATTTCTATGGGGGAGATCATGCACAGACTTTTGTTTCTACCGCCGCTGCTGGGCGCAACCTATACCGTGCAAGCCGAGCCAATTCGCGCGAGCGAAGACGATCGCGCGTCCCGGCAAGCCATCACGGGCGATTCCGCAACGTCAGCCGAAAAAGACAGCCTGACCGACGCCCTATCGCTGGACATGCCGGCGCTGCACCAGATTCTGGTTACGGCCGACCCGCTCGATGCCCAGGTACAAACCCTGCCGGCCGAATATATCCGCAGCGCGGCGCGCTCGGATCTGGCCGAGGCGCTATCGGTCATTCCATCGGTGCGGGTAGCCGACAGTGCGAGTTCGAGCCAGCAGCAAGGCGATATCAAGCCGGCTGAATTTTCCATTCGTGGCGCCTCGCCCTATCAGAACCGTTTCGCGCTGGACGGCGCTTCGGTCGACAACCTGATCGATCCGGCGCAAAGCGAGCGCGCCGACAACTATGCGCGCGTGGCCGGCCATTCCCAGGGCCAGTTCATCGATACCCGTTTCTTACAGAACATCGAGGTCAGCGATACCAACATTTCGGCCCGCGAAGGCGGCTTTACCGGTGGCGTGGTCAAAGCCGAAACACGTGCTTATGCCGGCCGAAACGAAGGCCATGTGTCCTATCGCGGCACCAGCGACAGCCTCACCAACCTGCATATCGACAAAACCCAGGAACGCGAGTTCGAAAGCGCCGCCGCGCAAATGCCCAACGGCGTGCCCGGCGAGTTCCAGCCCGATTTCCGCAAAAGCGAGTTCACCCTCGACGGGGCGACGCGCGTGGGCGACCTCGGCATCTTTGCCGGCTATAGCGAAAAGCGCTCGACCATCAGCCAAAAGCAGTTGCTCACGATGGATCTGGATAATTTTCTGGAGACCGGCCAACTCTACACGCCCAGCCAGAGCCGCAAACTCGACAGCAAGTCGCGCTACGGCGTGGTGCGCATGGATCTGCTCGATCGCGACTACGAGCTTGATGCGTCGCTGTCGTATACGAACTTCGATGAAGACAGCTTCCTGATCAACTATCTCGACTCCGACTTCGTCGGCGGCCACGAGGGCATCAACCTGAGCGTCAACTATGGCAATCACATCGGCGCCACACGGGTGGACGCCAATCTCAACGCCGGACTGACCACGGATGTGCATCAATACGAGAACCACAGCCTCACCCAGTTCAAGAGCACGTCGCTATTCGATGGCGGCATCATCGGCGGCCTGGGCGATCTCGAGAACCGGCAACGCAAGCTCGGCGGATCGCTGACATTCACCACGCCCATCAACACTATCTGGAGCACCGATTACGGTGCCGAAATTTCCTATCTCGACTACGAACAGCACCGCGATCAGGACTTCGTCTTCCGAGAGTACCGACTCGACTACACCCAAACACCACTGCCCGACCCGATCGGCCCTGGCTCCTATGCGCCGTCGGACCAGTTTCTGAGCCGCGTGGCGACCTATCGCGCCGGGGATATCGCGTTTTCCAACACCAACGGCGCCGTGTTCGGCGAGCTGGCCGCCGACGGCCAGCGCCTGTTCGGCCGCGTCGGGCTGCGTGTCGAACGCGATGGCCTGCTGGAAAACACCAACGCTGCGCCACGTGTGAAGGCCGGCGTCTATCTCGACAACAGCCAGAACATGCGCCTGATCGCCGGCGCCAATCGCTACTACGGAAAGTCGTTTCTTGCCTACAAGCTGCGCGCCGAGGAAACACGACTGCGCGAGACCCGCGAACGCGATAACCCGGACGAGGCGTTCGTCACCGTCGACAACCGCGCCGAATACACCTACCGCGATCTCGATACGCCCTACGACGATGAATACTCGATCGGCATCGCCGGCACGCTGTTGCACGGTGATATCGGCCTGACCTATGTCCGTCGCCAGGGCAAGGATCAGATTCGCACGAATTACGATGACAGTGGCGACTTGTACAACTACGACAACTCGGGGCGCAGCAACACCGACCAGGTCGATCTGTACTGGCGCTCACAGCCGTTTGTCTGGATCGGCGCCGATTGGGGCGTCAATCTCAGCGTGTCGTGGATGGACAAGGAAACCGACGCCCGCTACGCCGACGACGACAAGGGCTATAACGACACGCTCACCGACGAGGACGTGCTGTTCAAAGGCCGGCGTATCCGCCGCTCGGAGCTGCCCGCAGAGGATTTCGCCACGCCGATCAGCGCCCAGGTCGACATCGTCACCTCGGCGTTCAACGACCGCCTGTGGCTGCGCAACGCACTGAGCTATACCGACGGTTACCGGTACGTGCTGCGCGACGGCAAGGACCCGGCCACCGGACTGCAACGCTACGACATCGAAAAACAGGACGATACGCTGCGCTGGGATCTCAGCACCCGACTGCGGTTGTTGCCCGGCGATCACTCGCCCTATATCGGTGTCGACGTGCTCAACGTCACCGACAGCCGCAATATCGTGCGCAACGAGGCAGGAGTGCAGCTGTTCGGCGTCGGTCGCCAGTACTGGCTGGAAGTTGGCTATGACTTCTGAAGCAAGCGCCCAGCCACCGCGGGGCGCCGGCACGCCGGGCTACAACCAGACGCTTTCACATGCGCCCGCGCTGGCGTATCCGCTCGCCAGGGCGTGGCGCGAATACGCCGCTCCCATCGCCACCGTGCGCCTGCGGGCCCAGGGCGCGCCCCGGTGAACCAACCTGGTGTCCGGCACCGTATCGGCGTATCGCGGCGGATGCGCTGCGAATGGATCGTCGTCGCGCTCATCGCGCTAGCAACAGCGGCGTTTATCGGCCTGGTATGGCTGCTGGCCCCGGCCATCGAACGCGCACGACTGGTCGAACGTTACCGTGGCCCCCAGGCCGACTGGCCTCGGCTTCAAACACTGGACGGCCGCGATATCGAACCGCTGGCAGCCTTGCCCGAGCAGCCGTATTTTCCAGCCGACAATCCCTTCAGCGAAGCGAAGGCGGCGCTGGGCAAGCGGCTGTTCTTCGACCCGCGCCTGTCCGCGTCCGGTCAGATTGCCTGTGCATCCTGTCACGATCCCAGCCTCGGCTGGGCCGACGGCCGGCATACGGCCGTCGGTCACGATCGTCAGGTCGGGCCCATGAATACGCCGACCGTGCTCAACACCGGCTACAAGAACCGCCTGTTCTGGGACGGTCGTGCCGCGAATCTGGAAACACAGATCGTCGCCAGCTGGTCCAACCCGATCGAAATGGCCGGCGATCCCGAGCACAGCGCCGGGCAGCTGGGCGCCATCGCTGCCTATGCGCCGCTGTTCGCGGCGGCCTACGGCGATTCAACGGTTACGGTCGAACGGATCAGCCAGGCGATCGCGACGTTCATACGCACGCTCAACACGCCCGACACACGCTTCGATCGTTTCATGCGCGGCGCACGCGATACATTTACGGCCGCCGAGATTCGGGGGCTCGACCTGTTTCGCGGCAAGGCGAACTGCATTCGCTGCCATAACGGCGCGCTGCTGTCCGACGGCGATTTTCATCATCTGGGGACATCGGTTCACGGCGTCGGCAATTATCTGGGCCGTTATCGACAAACCGGCGCAGCCGAAGACGTGGGGGCGTTCCAGACGCCGGGACTGCGCAACATCGGCCGCACGGCGCCGTATATGCATAACGGCTTCGGCGACGGCATCAACCTGAAATCGCTGCTGGCGCTATACAACATGGGCTGGTGGCAGAACGCGCCGCCGGCAGAAAAAACGAGCGACGTACCGCTCGCCAGACTATCGCCACTAATCGAACCGCTGGGCCTGACGGCCGACGAAATCGACGATCTGGCCGCGTTTCTCGACACGCTCGACGGCGACTCGTACTACATGACGCAGCCGAATCTACCCTGAGGCGCCCGCCTTTTTGCGGCGGCGCGCGATCAGCAGACCGCCCAACAACGACAACAACGTCACGGCCGCACTCGCCCACCACAACGGCCGATCGCCGATACGCATATAGGGCGTTTCGCCGCTACGCGGCTGGACCTGCGATTCGATCTGGGCGATCTGGAACTCGGGCGTGCGCTCGCGCAGGCGGCCGTCGTAGTCGATGATCGCGGAAATGCCGGTATTGGCTGCACGCAGCATGGGCCGCCCGGCTTCGAGCGCGCGCATACGTGCGATTTCCAGATGCTGGGCCGCGGCGGTCGTGCCGGCAAACCAGGCATCGTTGGTCACGTTTACCAGAATGCCGGCCTGCGGCAGCGCCTTGGCGATCTCGTAACCGAAGGCATCCTCGAAACAGATCGACAGCCCAAGCTTCACGCCGTCGACTTCGATCAGGGCCTGATCATCGGCGCCGAAGCCGAAGTCGCTGTAGCGCATATTCACGCCATCGAGCAGCGTCTTGACGAATTCCGGGACCGGAAAGTACTCGCCGAAGGGCACAAGATGGCGCTTGTAGTAACGGCCCTGCCCGGCGCCGAGCGCCAACACCGCGTTGTAATACGGCGCGTCGCTGGCTTCATGAACCAGGATCCCGGCCAGCACGGTCTGATCGCGTTCGCCCGCCAGCGTGGCGATATCGTCGAGATAGGCCTGCACCTGATTGGCCGGTGCGGGGATGGCCACTTCCGGCCACACCACCAGATCGGCATCGGAGGCCTCGGTCATCGCCCGGTAGCGTTCCAATGTGGTGCGAAAGACATCGCGATCCCACTTGACCGCCTGGGCGAAGTTGCCCTGAACGACATCCACGCTCACCGGCGCGCCGCTGGCCTGTGTCCATTCGGTGGTCGGCGGCGTATACCACAGCCCCAACGGCGCCAGGCCGATGAGCACGACCACTAACGCCCGCGCGGGGATGGAGCCGGCGAATAACAGCACCACCGTGCCGGCGCTGGCCACCATCAGCGCGCCGAGGAAATACACACCGCCGATCGGGGCGAGCGCGGTCACCGGTGCATCGATGAGCGAATACCCCAGCGACAGCCAGGGAAAGCCGGTCATCACCCAGCTGCGTACCAGCTCGGCGAGCAGCCAGGCACAAGGCACCACCAGCAGCGCCCAGAGCGTGCGTGGCAGCACGCGTGTCGCCCCGGCGAGTGCGCCCACCAGCGCTGGATACAGCGCCATGTAGACCGTGAGCAGGCACACCAGCGCGATCGCCATCGGCAAGGGCGCGCCGCCGTAGTAATAAGTGGAGACAAAGGTCCAGTAGATGCCGGTGCCGAAATGGGCCAGCCCGAACACGAAACCGCGCCAGGCACCGCGACGCGCGCTCGCCGGCCACCACAGCGCAAGCAGGCCCACGAGCGCGACCAGCGTGAGCCCGTAGTAGCCGAACGGGGCGAAGCCCAGGGTTGCCAGCCCGCCGAACAGGGCGGGCAGCAACACATCCAGGGCGGCGATACGCGCGATGCGTTTCGCAGCCATGCGCTACTCGGACGCCTCCGGCAGTACCGTCATCTGGAACAGATGGATACGGCGCGAATCCGCGCGCTGCACATTGAACTGGAAGCGGTCGATGATGGTGGTTTCGCCGCGCTTGGGCATATGCCCGAACTCGTGCACGACCAGCCCGCCGATGGTGTCGAAATCCTCGTCCGAGAAATCGGTCTCGAAATAGTCGTTGAATTCCTCGACCGGGGTGAGGCTGCGAATGAGAAACCGGTTGTGTTCCTGGCGCAGGATATTCGCGCCTTCGGCCTGGTCGTATTCGTCGTCGATCTCGCCGACGATCTGTTCGAGCGCATCCTCGATGGTCACCAGCCCCGCCACGCCGCCGTATTCGTCCACGACCACGGCCATATGGTTGCGGGAAGCCTTGAACTCCTTGAGCAGCACGTTCACGCGCTTGGATTCGGGCACGTAAACCGCCGGGCGCAGCACCGCGCCCAGTTCGAACGCGTCGCTGTCCTGGCGATCCTCGGCGAGCTGGAGCATGTCCTTGGCCAGCAGAATCCCCACGACCTCGTCGCGGGATTCGCCAATCACCGGAAAACGCGAATGGCCGGACTCGATGGCGATCGACAGGATATCGGCCGCGGCCGCATCGGACTCGACCACCACCATCTGCGAGCGCGGCACCATGATGTCGCGCACCTGCTGTTCCGACACCTTGAGCACGCCCTGCATCATCCACAGGGCATCGATATCGAGCAGTTCGTTTTCCTGTGCCTCGGTGAGCACCTCGACCAACTCGTCGCGATCGCGCGGTGGCCCGGCCAGGCTCATGCCGATCTGGCGCAGCCAGTTGCCGCTACTTCGACTCTGCTCGCTGTCGTCCTCGTCGCTCATCGTATGCGGCCGCAGCCGCGCCCTCCTCTCAAGCCCTGATGTCTGGCTCGGCCCTACGGCCTGCGGAATCGATTTCAGGCACTCACGGTGCGGTAAGGATCGTCGTGGCCGAGATCCGCCATCACCCTGCGCTCGAGCGCCTCCATGGTTTCGGCCTCATCGTCGCCGATATGGTCATAACCGAGCAAGTGCAAAACGCCGTGCACGACCATATGACATAGATGCGCATCGCGGCTTTTGTGCTGCTCGCCGGCCTCGCGCGCAATCACCGGCATGCAGATCGCCAGATCGCCGAGCACGGTCAGCCCGGGCAGTTCGGCGCCGGCCGGGAACGACAGCACATTGGTCGCATAGCGCTTGTCACGATAGTCGCCGTTGAGCTGGGCCGACTCGGCCTCGTCGATCAGACGTACGGCCAGCTCGTAGACGGGTTCGTCACTGCAACGCGCGCCTTCGAGGGCGGCGATTGCCGCGCGCTCGAGCATGTGCGGATCGGGCACGTCGATGCCGGGCGCGCAGTCCAGCGCGAGTTCGATATTCATGCGGTTGCCGCCGACTAGCCGTGCTCGCCTGCTTCGCTTTCGCGATCGTAGGCCTGAACGATGCGCTGAACCAGCGGATGACGCACCACATCGCGCGCCGAGAACTTGGTCACGCTGATGCCTTCGATATCCTGCAGCAGCCGTACCGCATGGCGCAGGCCCGATTTCTTGGCTACCGGCAGATCCACCTGGGTCATGTCGCCCGTGACCACGGCGGTCGAGCCGAAGCCGATCCGGGTGAGAAACATCTTCATCTGCTCGACGGTGGTGTTCTGTGCCTCGTCGAGAATGATGAACGCCTCGTTGAGGGTACGACCGCGCATATAGGCCAGCGGTGCGATTTCGATGACATTACGCTCGATGAGCCGCCCCACCCGGTCGAAACCAAGCATTTCGTAGAGCGCGTCGTAGAGCGGGCGCAGATAGGGATCGATCTTCTGGGCCAGATCGCCCGGCAGAAAGCCAAGCCGCTCGCCCGCTTCCACCGCCGGTCGCACCAGCAGCAGGCGGCGCACGCGTTCGGATTCGAGCGCATCCACGGCTGCAGCCACCGCCAGATAGGTCTTGCCGGTCCCCGCCGGGCCGATACCGAAGTTCAGATCATTATCCGCCAGATTGGCCAGATAACGACGCTGGCTGGGCCCGCGCCCGCGTACCAGGCCCAGACGGGTCTTGATCACGACATCCCGCGGCTCGGCGCTGGCACCGTTGGCGCCGCCGTGGAGTTCGCGCTCGGCCGTACGGGCCACGATATGCACGCGATCGGGGCCGATCTCGCCAGCTGCGGTCGCGCTGTAGAGCTCGTTGAGCGCGTCGATCGCGGCCGTGGCCGCGCCCTCGTCGCCCTCGACCTGAAATAGATGACCGCGGTTATGCACCTGCACGTCGAGCGTGCGCTCGATCAGGCGCAAATGCTGATCCTGCGGGCCACATAGATAGGCCAGCCGTGTCGTGTCCGGCGGGGTCAGTTCGAGGCTCTTGCGGATAGGTTCGTTCAAAATGATTCGTGTGGTTGGCGGCGGGACCGATCAGCCGGCCGCGGCCGCGAGATCGGGCAGGGGTGCATCGGCATCGCGCGTGACCACCCGCCCGCGCAGCGAATTGTCGAGTGCTTCGGTGATTTCGATCTCGACGAAGTGCCCGACCATGCGCGGGTGACCGTCGAAGTTGACCCAGCGGTTGGAATCGGTACGCCCGGCCATCTGGCCGCCGCCGCGTTTGGATTCGCGCTCGACCAGCACGCGCTGGGTGGTGCCGATCATGTTCTGCATGTATTCGCGGTTGAATTCGGCGATTCGTGCCTGCAACCGCGCCAGGCGTTGTTTCTTGACCTCGCGCGGCGTGTCGTCGGCCATATCGGCCGCCGGCGTGCCGGGACGCTTGCTGTAGACGAAGGAAAACGCGGCATCGAAGCGCATGTCCTCGACCAGTTGCATCGTCTGCTCGAACTCGGCCTCGCCCTCCCCGGGATGGCCGACGATGATATCGGTCGACAGGCTGATATCCGGACGCACGGCGCGCAGCTTGGCAATACGTTCGCGAAAATGATCGGCCGTATAGCCGCGTTTCATATCCGCGAGCACGCGGTCCGAGCCCGACTGCACCGGTAGATGCAGATAGTTGGCCAGCTTGGGCACCCGCGCATAGGCCTCGATCAACGCATCCGAGAATTCCAGCGGATGGCTGGTGGTATAGCGAATCCGTTCGATGCCCTCGATCTCGGCCACGAACTCGACCAGCATGGCCAGATCGCAGATCGAGCCATCTTCCATCGGCCCGCGATAGCCGTTGACGTTCTGGCCCAGCAGCGTGATTTCCTTGACGCCCTGGTCGGCCAGTTCCGCGACTTCCAGAATCACGTCGTCGAAGGGCCGCGAGATCTCTTCGCCCCGCGTGTAGGGCACCACACAGAAGCTGCAGTATTTCGAGCAGCCTTCCATGATGGACACGAACGCCGTCGCGCCCTCGGCTTTTGCCGGCGGCATGTGATCGAACTTGTCGATTTCCGGAAAGGCGATATCGACGATGCCGGCGCCATTGTCCTGTACGGCATCCAGCATTTCCGGCAGCCGGTGCAACGTCTGCGGGCCGAACACCATATCCACGAACGGTGCACGCTCGCGAATCGCATGGCCTTCCTGGGAGGCCACACAGCCGCCCACGCCGATCACGATATCGGGGCGTTCGGCCTTGAGCTCACGCCAGCGCCCGAGCTGCGAAAACACCTTCTCGGCCGCTTTCTCGCGAATCGAGCAGGTGTTGAGCAGGATGATGTCGGCTTCTTCCGGCGTATTGACGCGCTCGGCATTGCGCTGCTTGCGCAGCACCTCGACCATCTTGGCCGAGTCGTATTCGTTCATCTGGCAGCCCCAGGTCTGAACGAAGACTTTGGGTTGGGTCGCGCTGTTCATGGCCCGTCCGGCCCGTCGTGGGGCGAATTCAAGCAAGCCATACAGTGTAAACGATCCGGCAAGGTGCTTGCCTGCGCGCAGGCGCCTGCCTGGCCGGTGTCACGACTGATCGGCCACCCAGGCGCCACGGCTGGAGCGTTCGCGCAGGGCATCGCGATCGAGAATATCCACTTTATTCTGGGACACCTTAATTACACCCGCGCGTTGCAGCCGCGTGAGTACGCGGCTGACGGTTTCCAGGCGCATCGACAGAAAATTGGCCAGATCCGCGCGTTTCATGTTCAACGGCACCGGCGTGGGCGGCATGCCACGCAGTGCACGCCGACGACTCAGACCCAGCAGCAGACTGCTGATACGGCCCTCGCTGTCCTTGCGGCCCAGGGTAAGCATCATGCGCCCGTCTTCGGAAAGCACCTGGCTCATCAAGCGCACCAAACGCTGGCGCAGACTCGGCAGCTCGTCGACGAGCACATCCAGCTGATCGACCGGGATCCGGCAGAAATGGCTCGTTTCCAGCGCCACCGCGCTGCAATGGTGCTGCTGATCGGCAAAGCCGTCGAAACCCAGAATATCGCCCGGGTAGTAGAAGCCCAGAATCTGTTCGAAGCCTTCTTCGTCGATGCGTACCGTCTTGGCCGAACCGTCGCGTACCGCATAAATATGGGTCAGGCCGTCACCCTGGGCAAACAACTCCGTTTCCGCGGGCACGGCTTCGCCGGAGTCCACCAGACGTTCGAGTTTTTGCAGATCGTGACTATCGAGATGATCTGGCAAACACAGGTAGCGTAACGAGCAATGGCTGCAGGTTTCGCTCAACTGCTGCATTTGCTGGGAGAGTGCCGGCATGGACAATTGCCCTGGGTTGGCGATACGAAATAAACACGTGTGTCAGCGCAAGCTTAGCCAAATAACAGACAACTTTCAGACTTCTTGTATGGCGGACAACCACATTGCGCATTAACCGTTAGCGCACAACCTTTTGCGCGAGCGGCGAAGACGGTGTGGCCATATTGACCTGGATCAATACACCAATATGACAATCCAGCCAATCTTTGCTCCAGACACTTCCAAAATAGAACAGGAGCCCTGCCATGACGTCCCTTCCGCGCGCCGTAATCGCCCCCGCGGCCCTCGCACTGACCTCGGTCTTCGTCACGGGCGTCGCCCAGGCCGAAGCCGGCGATTGGATCGTGCGGGGCGGCGTGACCTACGTCGCACCCAACGATGATACCTCAAGCCGTAACGGCCAGCTCGCGCCCGCGCTACAGGGTACCGATGTCAACGTGAGTTCCGAGCCGCAATTCGGGCTGACGATCGCCTACCTGATCAGCGACAATCTGGCGGTCGAACTGCTGGGCGCCTCGCCGTTCAAGCATGACCTCACCCTGAGCGGCGGCGCACTCGACGGCACCCCGCTGGGCGATATCAAGCACCTGCCGCCGACGGTGAGCCTGCAGTACCGCTTCAACAACGAATCGGCGTTCACCCCCTATGTGGGTCTGGGCCTGAACTATACGTTCTTCTTCTCGGAAGACGTATCGGACGAAGCCCAGGCGATCGGCGTCGAGAAGATCGAGCTCGACGACTCCTTCGGACCGGCTGCCCAGGTTGGCGTGGACTACGCGCTCACCGACAACTGGCTGATCAACGCCGATGTGCGCTATCTGCAGATCGACACCACGGCCAAGGTGAGCACCGCCACCGGCACCACCCATGTGGATGTGGATATCGATCCCTGGGTGTACACGCTGGCGCTGGGCTACCAGTTCTAGTGTCGACACGGTAACGGGCGCCCGGCCAAGGGCGCCCGATTGCCGGGGCCATAGCGTCGCTACCTGCCCCGGCTTATGTCGAACATCCACCCGCCCCTCTGCCCGCTTCATACCCCATGCCCGACCGGCCAACGCCCGCGGCCTGGCTCAAGCGTGAAAGCGATGCGGTACGTCGCCCGGTAACCCGTGCGATCGCCATCGAAAGCGCTGGAGGTGGCCTGCTCATCGGCCAGGCGATCGTACTCGCACATATCGCCAACGCCGTCATCTTCGGCCAGGCGGCGCTCAGCGCCCTAGCCGGCTGGCTTGGCGGCTTATTCGCGCTCATCGCAGCGCGGGCCGTACTGGCCTATCTTGCCGAACGCGCGCGTTTTGATGCCGCGACCACGATCAAGACCGATATACGCAAACGGCTGCTACTCGCAATCGAACAGCTCGGGGTGACCTGGCAACGCCGCAACGCCAGTGGCGATGTGGTGGAAACACTCACCGACGGCGTGGAAAAACTCGAAGCCTATTACGGGCGCTATCTGTCGCAGACCGCGCTCGCCGTGCTGCTGCCGCTGGCCATTCTGGCGGTCATCGCCCCCATCGACTGGCTTTCGGCGCTGATCCTGCTGATCTGCGGGCCGTTGATCCCGGTGTTCATGATCTTCATCGGCAAGGGCGCGGAAAAACTCAACCAGCGCCAATGGCGCCGACTCGGGTTGCTGTCCGCGCACTTTCTGGATGCGCTGCAGGGCCTGACCACGCTGCGTATCTTCAATCTGGGCGCACGCGAGGCCCGGCTGATCGAGCGCCTGTCCGACGATTATCGCCAGAGCACGATGGCCGTGCTGCGTGTGGCGTTTCTGTCCTCGCTGGTGCTGGAGTTTCTGGCGACGGTGAGTATCGCGCTGGTCGCCGTGCTCATCGGTTTTCGCCTGATGTGGGGCGAAATCGGCTTCGAAGCCGGATTCCTGGTACTGCTGCTCGCCCCGGAGTTCTATCTGCCGTTGCGCAATATGGGCAGCGTCTATCACGCACGCATGGAAGCCATTGGCGCAGCCGAGCGCATGGTCGAGATACTCGCCACACCGGCCCCGGACTGGCCGGGTACCCGCCGTGATATCGCCCGCGACAGGCCGCCGCGGGTGACATTAAGCGGCCTTGGCTACCGCTACCCCGACAGCGACACGCCCGCGCTGGCGGATATCGATCTAGATATCGCCCCCGGCGAAACCGTGGCCGTCGTCGGCGCGACCGGGGCGGGCAAGAGCACCCTCGCGCTGGCCCTGCTGGGGCTGATCAAGGCCGAGCACGGCGATCTGCGTATCGACGGCGTATCGCTCGACGACATCGCCATCGAGGCCTGGCGCGAACGCCTGGCCTGGGTGCCGCAACGCCCACGACTGTTCAACGCCAGTGTGCGCGCCAACCTGCAACTAGGCGCGGCCGATGTCGATGATGCCCACCTCTGGGACGCCCTCGAACGCGCCCAGGCCCGTGATTTCGTGGCGGCCCTGCCCCAGGGACTGGATACCCCGATTGGCGAACGCGGTATGCGACTGTCCGGCGGCCAGGCCCAGCGCCTGGCCATCGCCCGGGCTTTCGTACGCGATGCGCGCTTTGTGGTGGTCGACGAAATCAGTGCGCATCTGGATGCCGACAACGAACAGCGACTGGTCGCAGCGCTGAAAACGCTGGCGCACGAGCGCAGCATGCTGTTGATTGCACACCGGCTGGCCAGCGTCGCCCATGCCGACCGGATCGTGGTCATGGACGCCGGGCGTATCGTCGAACAGGGCACGCACGACGCGCTGTTGGCCGCGCAGGGTCTGTATGCCCGCCTGGTCGCGCATGACGAGGCGATCGCGGCATGAAAGCGCTGCTCGACGATTTTCGCTGGTGGGCTTGGCAGGCACGCCCCTATGCGGGCCGCTTCGCCTTGGGTATCGCGATATCGATCGCGACCGTGGGCGCCAATATGGCGCTGCTGGCCGTAGCCGGCTGGTTTATCGCGAGCATGGCCGCGGCCGGGCTGGCGGGCGCGAGCATGAATTATTTCACCCCGGCGGCGGTGATCCGCGGGCTGGCGATCGTACGCACTGGCGGGCGTTATCTCGAACGCCTGGTGACCCACGATGCCACCCTGCGCCTGCTCACAGGCCTGCGGCTGTGGTTCTATCGCCAGATCGAGCCACTATCCACGCTCGATCTGCACAACGGCGATCTGCTGGCGCGCCTGCGCTCGGATATCGATACGCTCGACCATATCTATCTGCGCCTGGTGGTGCCCGTGGTCGTGGGCGTCGTCTGCCTGAGCGCGGCGGTGGTGGTATTTGCCTGGTACAGCCCCGCGCTGGCGCTGGTCAATCTCACGCTTCTGCTCGCGGCCGGCGCGATCGTGCCAACACTGGTGTATCGCCTGGGCCGGGCACCGGGCCAGGCCGCCGTTGAAACCGGCGCGCGCCTCAAGGCCGCGGCCGTGGACTGGGTCGAGGGTCTGGGCGAGCTCACCGTATTCGGCGCAGTCGAAACACGCCGGGCGGCGATCATCGAACTGTCCGACGAGTGGATCACCCAGCAACGTCGGTTGTCGAAACTCAGCGGCCTGTCCAATGCCGGCGTATTGCTGCTGACCAATCTCGCCCTGGTGGGCAGCGCCGTGGTACTGATCCCGCTGATCCGCACGAACGCACTGCACGGCGTGGACTTCGCGCCGCTGTTGTTGCTGGTAATCGGCTGTTTCGAGGCGGTCGCACTCATGCCTGGCGCATGGCAGGCACTGGGCCAGGCGCGTGCAGCCACGGCCCGCCTGCGTGCCTTCGAACACCGCGCGCCGGTGATTAACGAGCCGGCACGTCCCGCCCCGGCCCCCACGCGCGATACGATCCGGCTGGTCGATGTCGGCGTACGTTATACGCCCGACGGCCCCTGGGCGCTGCAGCAGGTTACGTTATCGATCGCGCCGGGCGAGCATATCGCGATCGTCGGGCCCAGCGGCGCAGGCAAATCCACGCTGGTGAACCTGTTGCTGCGGCTGACTCCCAAAAGCCGGGGCGAAATCTGTTGGGACGCACGCGCGCTATCGGCCTATCGGGCCGCGGATCTGCGCGCGCGGATCGCGCTCGTACCGCAGCAGGTGTATCTGTTTCATACCAGCGTGCGCGAGAATCTGCTCGTCGGCCGCCCCGAGGCCAGTGCCGACGACATGATCGCGGCTGCGCGTACCGCCGGCATCCACGACGAGATCGTCGCCCTGCCCGAAGGCTACGACACGCTCGTGGGCGAGGAAGGCCAGCGTCTATCCGGTGGCCAGGTAAGGCGTATCGGCATCGCCCGCGCGCTGTTGCGCGATGCGCCCATCCTGATCCTCGACGAACCATTCGAAGGCCTGGATCGGGCCACCTCGGCCCGCCTGTGGGCACGTCTGCAACGCCAGCTGGCCGATCGCACGCTGATTCTGATTTCGCACGACCTGGCGCGGGTACGCACGTTCGAGCGCATTCTCGTATTCGAAAACGGCCGCCTGGTGGCCGACGGCGACCACGCCCGACTCAGTCAGGCGTGCGAGAGCTATCGCCGGCTGCATAGTGCCTATTTCAAGCGCGAGCCGGCCGCCGTGCCTGCCCACGGCCCGACCCCGGCGCAACGTCGGCGCGCCTGATCGCCTGCGACCCATGCGCGGCCTGCATACCTGCGCACATCGTTTGACATAAATCAACGGCCGCACACCGCACTTGGTCTAGCGTGATTTTGTGTCGTTGTGAGGTGTGGCGCCGCGTTTGGCACAGGCGCCAGACAGCGAGGCCGATCATGCAGGAACTCGAAACCGTCATCGCGTTGTCCCGAACCCAGTTTGCGGCAACCGCGCTTTATCATTACTTGTTCGTACCGCTCACGCTGGGGCTGTCGGTACTGCTGGCGACGATGGAAACCATCTACGTCATCAGCGGCCGCGAGATCTACCGACGCATGACCCAGTTCTGGGCCAAGCTGTTCGCGATCAACTTCGCGCTCGGCGTGGCCACCGGGCTGACCATGGAGTTCGAATTCGGCACCAATTGGTCGACCTATTCGCACTTCGTGGGCGATATCTTCGGCGCGCCCCTGGCCATCGAAGGCCTGATGGCCTTCTTTCTCGAATCCACCTTCGTGGGGCTGATGCTGTTCGGCTGGGACAAGCTCTCGCGCGGCAAGCATCTGCTAGTGACCTATATGGTCGCCCTGGGCTCGAACCTCTCCGCCCTGTGGATTCTGGTCGCCAACGCCTACATGCAGCATCCGGTGGGCTCGGAGTTCAACCCCGAAACCATGCGCATGGAGCTGGACAGCTTCACCGCCCTGCTGTTCAGCAGCGATGCGCAGGCCAAGTTCGTGCATACCAGTATCGCCGGCTTTCTGACCGCTTCCATCTTCGTGATCGGCATCAGCGCCTACTACATGCTGCGCAATCGCCATCGCGCGATCGCGATCCGCTCGTTTCGCGTGGCCGCTCTGTTCGGCGTGTTTGCCAGCATCGGCGTGATCTGCCTGGGCGACGCGCTGGGCTTTGTCAGCGGCGAAGGCCAGCCCAACAAGCTGGTGGCCATGGAAGGCCTGTGGGAAACCGCCGAAGCCCCGGCCGGTTTCAACGTCGTCGCCTGGCCGGATCAGCAGGCCATGGAAAATCGCTTCGAGCTGCAGATCCCCTATGTGCTCACGCCGCTGGTCACGCATAGCTTCGATGGCAGCATCGCCGGCGCCGATGATCTGGTGCGTCAGGCCGAAGTGCGTATCCGCGACGGCATTCCGGCGCTGCGCGCGCTGGAAACGCTCAGCGACAACCCGAAAGACCCCGACGCGCTGCGCCAGTTTCGTACCCACGGTGACAACCTGGGCTACGCACTGCTGCTCAAGCGCTATGCGCCCGATGTCTCCCAGGCCACGCCCGAACAGATCAACCGCGCCGCGCGCGACACCATTCCGCCGGTCGCGCCCGTGTTCTGGTCGTTCCGGATCATGGTCGCCGCGGCATTCGGCATGCTCGCCTTCCTGATTCTGGCCACCATCTATTCGCTGCGCGGCCAGATCGCCGACAAGCGCTGGTTCCTGAAGATCGCGCCCTGGATGATCCCGGTGCCCTTCATCGCCAACGAAGCCGGCTGGGTGGTCGCCGAACTCGGTCGCCAGCCCTGGACGGTCTATGGTCAGCTACCGACCTGGGTATCGGCATCCACCCATTCCGTGGGCTACATGATCTTTTCGCTGACCGGTTTCGTGGCGATCTACACCCTGTTCATCGTCGTCGAGATGTATCTGATGGTGAAGTTCATCAAGCAGGGCCCGGACGACACGCCGAGGCACGGATCGTCGCCCGCGCTCGCCACGCCCGGCCATACATCGCAGTGGAGCGAGGCCTGAGTCATGGAAACCTATATCGTTCTCAAACTGGTGTGGTGGGCGCTGCTCGGCGTGTTGCTGATTGGCCTGGCGGTCATGGTCGGCATGGACATGGGCGTGGGCGCAGGACTGCGCTATTTCGGCCGCACCGACAACGAACGTCGCGCCACGATCAACATGATCGCGCCGCACTGGGACGGCAACCAGGTATGGTTCATCCTCGGCGGCGGCGCAGTGTTCGCCGCCTGGCCGACGATCTATGCCACCGCCTTTTCCGGGCTGTATGTGGTCATGCTGGTCTTGCTGTGGAGCATGATCGTGCGCCCGCTGGGCTTCGAGTATCGCAGCAAGCTGACCTCGCAGCGCTGGCGCAACGTCTGGGATACGACGCTATTCATTTCCGGAGCGGTGCCGATGATCGTGTTCGGCGCGGCCATGGGCAACATGCTGCGCGGCGTCCCGTTCAATTTCGAGTGGAACATGGTGTCGCACTACACCGGTAGTTTCATCGCGCTGTTCAACCCATTTGCCGTGCTCTGCGGGTTGATGTCGCTGGCGCTGGCGCTCTACCAGGGCAGCGCCATGGTCATGAATCGCGGTACGGGCGTCATACGCGATCGCGCGGCCAATCTGCTGACCATGACGGGCCTGGCCGCCCTGGCGCTGTTCACCATCTGTGGTATCTGGGTGGCTTTCATGCCGGGCTATGTGATTACCGCAGGCGCGGACCCGGGCGGCGCGGCCATACCGCTGCGCAAGAGCGTGGAAACCGCAGCCGGCGCCTGGCTGAACAACTTTTCGGCCTATCCCGTGCTGTGGCTGATTCCGGGACTGGTGTATGCGGGCGTGCTCGCCGGCATCGTATGCGCCCGCCGCGGCCTTTCGCATGTGGCCTGGTGGCTGGGCGCGCTCGCCTGGGCCGGCACGATCGGCACCGTAGGCACGGCGATGTTCCCGTTTCTCATGCCCTCGTCGAGCCAACCGGCCCACAGCCTGACCGTATGGGATGCCTCCTCGAGCGCGACCACGCTGGCGTGGATGGTGGTATTCACGGTGATATTCATACCGATCGTGGCGATCTACACCAGCTGGGCATTCTGGGTGATGCGCGGCAAGGTCACCCCGGAGAAGATCGAACACGACGAGCACGCCTATTAGCGGAGCGAAACGATGAAAAACATTCTGCTTTTCGTATTCTGGTTCGCCGTCGGCCTGATCGCACTGTTTCTGGCCATCGTGCTCGGCGACTCCGGCGCCTGGTATCTCGCATGGGTGTTGGGCACGGTCATGATGATCCTGATCGCCGCCGCCGGCACCGTGGTGCTCGAAGTCGACGACGAACCGCACGAGCACTGAGTTCACGCCACGCATGCGTCGCGGCCGGTGTCGAGTGCTCATCGACGCCGGCCCGGGCCACATCGCCGCTCGCCCAATGGAACGCCGTTACCGATGCTCAACCAAGCGGGTTGTCCGCCAATAAACGCGAAGACACGCGAATAAGACGAACGCCAGATCGCACGAAGGCTGGGCGATCCGCTGTTAACGCCGCACGCTCAACTGTTTGCGTAATCAATAGCGACCTTGCATTCGCGTTGATCGGCGTGCATTCGCGGACGGTTTTTCCTTATTTGAAGGTATCAACGGCAGATATCGCCGTTTGTCTGGCCAAAGGCGTCGTGCTTATTCGCCACTGACGAACGCTTTCGACCGCCCCGCCAGCATGATCGTCCTTATTTTTCGAGCGGTTCGTTGCTCAGAATATAGCCTGTGAACAACACCTTGCGATCGCCGACACGGGGCTGTCGTGAATTGTGCGGGCATATACGCCAGTTGATTCAGATCAAGCCTGTCGACGAGCGCCCAAGCGATACTGCAATCACCGACAAAAAGAGGAGATTGTTATGTCTCAGACCCTTCTAGTACCGCTGGACCTGAATCAGGACGCTGTATTCGACAGCGTGTTCGAGAACGTCAATAAGGTGGCTGCCAATACCGGCGCGACCATCGTTCTGTTGAGTGTGATTCCGCAGATCGATGCCGGGGACTTTCCCTATGTCGGCACCGACTACGTCAGAAAACTCGGCGAAACGGCCCATGCCCAGCTCGAGCGTATCGGCCGGCAGTATCTCGGCAGTGACGACAACTGGCAGGTCGACGTTCGCGTGGGCCCGGTCGCGCGCACGATCGTACGGCGGGCCGATCACTTCGGGGCCGATCTGATCATCATGGCCTCGCACAACCCGAAATTCTGGGATGTGCTGCTCGGTAGTATCGCCAGTCAGGTGGTCAAGCATGCCCAGCATTCGGTCCTGGTGGTACGCCAGAAACGCGACGCCCACGCTGCCGACATCCACGACGAAAGCCGTGATGCCCTGGACGACTGATAACACGTCGTCCTTTGGTCCAGGCTGGCTCAGGCGGATGCCGACATGAAAAAGCGCGTGCTTGTTCCCATCGATCTGTCGCATGAGGCCAATTTCGACCTGATCTTTTCGGCCACCACCACCCTCGCACGTCGCCACGATGCGACTTTGCATGTGTTGACCGTGGTGCCCACCGAGATCTCGGTCTGGCCTTATGTGCCGCAGAGTTTCGCGGGCGAAGCCCAGAAACTGGCGGAGTCGCAACTCGAGGAACTGGCCCGGCTCGAATACGCCGACGATATCCGCTGGACCAGCGAGGCCGTGATCGGCCCCATCGCCGCGACCATCGTTCAGCGCGCCGAGGATGTGCGCGCCGGGCTGATTGCGATCGCATCACACGACCCGAGAATGCGCGATCTGCTGCTCGGTGGTACGGCCGATCGCGTATTACGACGTACGCGCTGTAGCGTGCTCGTGCTGCGACATGGCGAAGGCTGGGAATGGTGCTGACAGGCGCACGTCAGCGCCCGGCCTGGTAAGGCCGCGCGTACCCTCTTTCGCCGCCAGCCTGTTTTGAAAACGACAGGGTATACGGGCCGGCCACGCCGGCCCGTTCTTTTATAGCGCCTGCCGGCATGGGCCGGAGCTCATGGCTCCTGAACGGTGGATTGCCAGCCCCCGTTGGGGGCGCGTTCGAACAGCCGGCGCGAATGCAGGCGATGCCAGCCGGCCGCCCAGAATTCCAGCCGTGTTGGCAATAACCGGTAGGCGACCCAATGCTCCGGGCGCGGCACCCGCTCGAAATCGTAGGTCTCGCGTTCGTGCTCGCGTCGCTCGCGAAAGGCCTCGGGATCGCCGAAGACCGCATGCTGCTCGGAACTGCGCGCGGTCAGCTGGCTCTCGCGCGAACGCTGGGCCCACAAACGGTCGGCAGCGTCTGCATCAAGCACTTCGACCACGCCTTCGATAGTGATCTGTTGCTGCAAGCCGTGCCAGAAAAAGCACAGCGCGACATAGGGGTGCCACTGCAGATGCTGGCCCTTGCCGGTATGGGCATTGACGAAGAACACCAGCGCATCTTCATCGATCTGGACATTGATCGTACGCACGCTGGGCTTGGCGAATGCGGGATCGACCGTTGCAAGCGTAGCCGTTTGCGGGTCCGGCTCGCCCCGCTCGCGCGCCGCGGCCAGCCAGTCGAACAGACCGCGGATCGGATCGGAAATATCAGGTGCATTCATACGCTGTCCCTCGTATGGCGCCGCGGCCGTCGTTGCCACGCCTTGGGTCGCTGCGCCTGGCTGGCATGGGCTGCCCCGTGCCGGTGTGATCGAAGCGATCGTTTTATCCGAGACTAGCGCGTTCGCCAGCGCGAAAATTGATCCGGATCAAAATCAGGACGCCTGTGCCGATTTCGTGCGCAAGGCGTGGCGCAGAAGCTTCGGGTTGGGCACCTCGATGGTGCGCCCGCCACACAGCACGATCGTGCCGTTTTCGGCGAGTTGGCGCAGCGTGCGCGAAAAGGTCTCGGCACGAATCGCCAGCCGTCCGGCGATCGCACTCTTCGAGGTCGGCAGGCTCAGCCGTACCGGCCCGTCTGCGGGCTCGGGGATCAGTTCCAGCAGATAGTTCACCACGCGATAGCGGCTATCACGCAGAGTCAGCGACTCCACCTCGTCGAGCAGGCGTTCAATACGCGCGGTGAGCTTGCACATCACCGACATGCAGGTCTGAAAGGAATACTGCAATTCGGCCAGGTATTCGGTCCTGTTAATCGCCACGATGCGGCTTTTTTCCAGCGCCTGCGCACTCACCGGATAACGCGGCGTGGACATGAACAGCACACCCTCGCCAAAACTCTCGCCACTGCCGACCAGACCCATGATCTTTTCGTCACCGTCGATCGACAGCCGATAGAGTTTGACCCGGCCGGCCAGCACGAGGAAAAAGGTGTCGGCCATATCACCGCGATGAAACAGCGTCTGGCCAGCGGCAAAGGGCTGGATCGTCATGCCGCGGACCAGGCGAGAGCGCTGGGCATCGCTCATGCCGTCGACAAAGTACTGATGCTTGAGTGCTTCGCGTATTTCTCGTGCGCTGGCACCATCGTTAGCGGCCATCGTCGCCTCTTCGCACACCGCGCATCGCGTGGGCGCCAGCGCAGCGCGCGGTGATTAGATCGAAACTGCGTGCCCGGCCAATGAAACACGAGCGCCCGAAACGAAACTGGCTCATCGCGATACCGTGGCCCTCGGCATGACCCGTAGGCGCGCAACACACGCGGCTAAACACCGGAACCACAGGCGGTAGTGGCGCGCTGCGCGCGCCTTCGCGAAAAAAGGATTCATGCCCCGATGATCGCCTGCGCCGATCGGACAGGCCTTGATCTGGATCAATGTGTTACGTGGGGCACCGGACGATATGTCGGCCTTTGCCGTGCCGGCGTCAGCCCATCAAATCACTCGCGTCACGGTCGCGCCACATCTGCGACGAGGCGATCCAGCTGGAATCGGGTGGGATACGCCGCCCGGTGATCTGGTAGATCGACAAACGCAGGAGATATTCGCGTGTGCCGCCGGGCAGCGGTTGTGGCAACGATGCACGAATCTCGCCTTCGGGCACGATATCCAACGCACCACGCACCATCACGCTCCAGCCCGAACGCCGTTGCGTATCGTGGCCATCGACCTGAAAGGTCGCCGGCTCACGCGCAAGCGCCGCGTCATGCTTGGCGCCGGGTCCGCTGCAAATGAGAATGCGCTCGTCATCTACCAGATAGTTGACCGGCAGCACCTGCGGGCTGGGATCGCTGTTGAAGGCGAGACGGCCGATCGAATGGGTACGCAGCAGTTGTAGACAGCTACGGGCATCGAGCACGCTAAGGCGCCCGGATGGAAGATCCTGGGACATGGCGGTGTTCCATCGGTGGTTCTAGCGAACCACCAGTCTGGAACAGCGCCGACGCGCGGGCTTTGATCTGCATCATATCGCTGCCGAGCGCCGGGCTTGCCAGCGCGCGCCTGCAAAAGGCTGCGGCGCTGCTATGCGTCTCGTCCGCCTAGAACGGAATATCGTCGTCCAGATCGTCGTCGAAGCCGGGGTCGCCGCCGGCCGGCTCACGCTGCGGCGGCTGATAGGACGACTGGCCGCCTCGGCCGCCCCCCTGACCGCCGCCATAGCCACCACCACCGCCCTGCTGCTGGGGCGCGCGCTGCTGGCCGCCGCCACCACCACCAAACGGCGCGCTGGCGCCGCCACTGCCGCCCTTGGTGTCGAGCATCTGCATCTCGTTACCAACGATCTCGGTGGTATAGACGTCCTGGCCTTCCTTGTTCTGCCACTTGCGGGTCTGAATCCGGCCCTCGACATAAATCTTGGAGCCCTTGCGCAGATACTCGCCGGCCACTTCGGCCAGCCGCGCGAAGAAGACCACGCGATGCCATTCGGTGCGTTCCTGCATCTCGCCGCTGGACTTGTCGCGCCAGGTGTCTGAGGTGGCGAGATTGACGTTGGTCACCGCGGTGCCGCCGGCGGTATAGCGCGTTTCCGGGTCGGCGCCGAGATTGCCGATCAGAATCGCCTTGTTAATGCCCCTACTTGCCATTGCAACACTCCATCGATGTTAGGTCGGCTGGCTCGCACCCGTGTGTGCGGAGCGCCGGGAAAATGCGTCGAGATCGACATCGTCTGCCTTCGCGCTGTCGACTTTTATATAGGCCACGCCTTCGTCGAGCGCAACCGCGGCCTCGACCACGCCGGGCTGGGCCAGCAGCTCGGCTTCAAGCGCGCGTGCCTGGGCGGCATCGTTGACCGCGACGCTGATCATGCGCGTGCGGGTAAAACGTGGCGCTTTCATGGTGACCGCTACCGCAAACCATAGCACCGCCACGATCGCAGAGAAGATGAATACTCCGGACGGGCCTTCCAGCCCGTAGGCCCAGCCGCCGATCGTGCCGCCCACGAAAATACCGAAAAACTGCGAGCTGGAATACACGCCCATGGCCGTACCCTTGGCGTCCGCTGGCGCGGCCTTCGAAATCAGCGACGGCAGGCTGGCCTCCATCGTATTGAAGGCCGCAAAGAACAGCGTGAGCACGACCACCAGTTCGACCAGGCTGGTATGCCAAGCCAGCAACGCGACCTGGCTCAGACCCAGCGTCACCACGGCGCCGACGAACACCGCCTTCATCTGGCGCTTGGCCTCGGCGATGATGATCATGGGCACCATGATCATGACCGATACGGCCAGCACCGGCAGATAGACCATCCAGAGTTCGTTTTCGCCTACGCCCACCACATCGCGCAGCAGTACCGGCACGGCGATGAAGCTCGCCGTGAGCATGGCGTGCAGCGCGAAGATGCCGAAATCCAGACGCAGCAGCTGCCCGTCCGTGAGCACCCGCTTGAACATCGCCGGCACCGCCCCCGTATCGCGATGCGATTGCAGCACCCTTGGCTGCGGGGTGACACGATAGAGCACGCCGATGCCGGCCAGGGCCATGACGGCCGTAGTCCAGAAGATGCCGGATACGCCGATCACGGCATTGAGCAAGGGCCCGAGCACCAGGGCGAGCGCGAACGACAGGCCGATGGTCATGCCGATGACCGCCATCGTCTTGGTGCGCTGTTCTTCCCGCGTCAGATCCGCGCCGAGGGCAAGAATCACGGAACCGACCGCGCCCGCGCCCTGCAGGATTCGCCCGGCGATCACACCATAAATACTGCCCGAAAGCGCGGCCACCACGCTGCCCAGGGCAAAGATGAGCAGACCGATACAGATCATGCGCTTGCGCCCGAAGCGATCGGAGAGCATGCCGAAGGGGATCTGCAACAGCGCCTGCGTCAGGCCGTAAGCCCCCAGCGCGAGGCCCACCGTGAACGGCGTCGAGCCGTCCAGATGCTTGGCATAGAAGGTAAACACCGGGTAGATCATGAACAGGCCGAGCATGCGCAGGGAGAAGATGCCTGCCAGGGAAAAGGCCGCCCGGGTTTCGAATCTGGTCATGAAGCAACTCTTGCCAGGGTTGGATGCAATACCGGCGGCCGTACGGCGGCATGCCTGCCGTGGGCGCGTCGCTTGCCGGTTGCAGCCGGTGGTCAGGCGGCATCCTCGAGCCATGCGAGCACGCGATCAGGGGCACGAACGCTCGGCTGCCGAGCCGTCGATTGGCGCTGCCAATCAGGCGGCGCATTCTAGCATAGGGCCGGTCGCAGCCCGTGTGTAACGTGCTTTTGGGGCGTGCTTGCGGCGCTGCGTATACTGGTCGGCTATTCCTTCTCATCGCGCCCGCTTCATGGACAGTATCCGCATTCGCGGTGCCCGCACGCACAATCTTCAGAACGTCGATCTCGATCTGCCGCGCAACAAGCTGATCGTGATTACCGGCCTATCCGGTTCCGGCAAATCGTCGCTGGCCTTCGACACCGTCTATGCCGAAGGCCAGCGCCGCTATGTCGAGTCGCTATCGGCTTATGCACGCCAGTTTCTGTCGATGATGGAAAAGCCGGACCTCGATTCCATCGAGGGCCTGTCGCCGGCCATTTCGATCGAACAGAAATCGACCTCACACAATCCGCGCTCCACGGTGGGCACGGTCACCGAAATTCATGACTATCTGCGCCTGCTGTTCGCACGTGCCGGGACCCCCTATTGCCCGGATCACGACGAACCGCTGACCGCCCAGAGCGTGTCGCAGATGGTCGACCAGACGCTGGAAAAGGAGGCCGAGTCGGCCTGGATGCTGCTCGCGCCGGTGATTCGCTCGCGCAAGGGCGAGCATCGCGACGTCTTCGAGCAGATGCGTGGCCAGGGCTTCGTGCGTATGCGGGTGGACGGCGAGATCGTCGAAATCGACGAAGTGCCGGAACTCAACCCCAAGGTGAAGCACGATATCGAAGTGGTCGTGGACCGCTTCAAGATTCGTGACGGCATTCAGCAGCGCCTGGCCGAATCCTTCGAAACCGCCCTGCGCCTGTCGGAAGGTATTGCCTGGATTCTGCCCTGGCGCGGCGACGGCGAGCCGGAGGTTTTTTCCTCGCAGTTCGCCTGCCCGGTCTGTGGCTATTCGATTAACGACATGGAACCGCGGCTGTTTTCCTTCAACTCGCCGCATGGCGCCTGCAGCGCCTGCGACGGCCTGGGTTCGCTGGCGGTTTTCGATGTCGACCGCGTGATCACCGACGACTCGCTGAGCCTGGCCGGCGGCGCGGTCCGCGGCTGGGACCGACGCAACCCCTATTTCTTCGGCCTGATTCAGTCGCTGGCCGAGAAATACGGCTTCGACGTGGACACGCCGTGGCGCGAGCTGCCCGAAAAAGCCCGCAAGATCATCCTGCACGGCTCCGGCCGCGAGAAGATCGAGTTTCGTTATGTGAATGCCCGCGGGCGCACGCGCGTGCGCAAGCATGCCTTCGAGGGCGTGCTCGACAACATGCAGCGCCGCTATGCAGAAACCGATTCGATGGCGGTTCGGGAAGAACTGGCCAAGTATCTGTCTGACAAGGCCTGCCCGACCTGTGGCGGTGCGCGCCTGAACCAGGCCGCGCGGCATGTCCGTGTGGCCGATCGCACCCTGCCCGAAATCAATGCCGCCAGTATTGCCGGCGCCTACGAGATCGCCGAAGCGCTGGATATTCCCGGCCACCGTGCCGAAATCGCCGAGCCGATCCTCAAGGAAATCAAGGCCCGGCTGAAGTTTCTGCTCGACGTCGGCCTGAATTATCTGACCCTGTCGCGCAGCGCGGAAACGCTGTCCGGCGGCGAGGCCCAGCGTATTCGTCTGGCCAGCCAGATCGGCGCGGGGCTGGTGGGCGTGATGTACGTGCTCGACGAGCCCTCCATCGGCCTGCACCAGCGCGACAACCGGCGCCTGCTCAACACCCTCGAACGCCTGCGCGATCTGGGCAATACCGTGATCGTGGTCGAACACGACGAAGACGCGATCCGCGAAGCCGAATATGTAGTCGACATGGGCCCGGGCGCGGGCGATCACGGCGGCCATATCATCGCCGAAGGCAGCGCCGAACAGATCGCCAACCACGAAGACTCGCTGACCGGCCAGTATCTGTCCGGGCGCCTGACGATCCCGATTCCCGAAAACCGTATCGCCTTCGATAAAGAACGCGTGATCAAGATCAACGGCGCGCGCGGCAACAACCTCAAGAACGTATCGGTCGAGCTGTCTATGGGCCAGCTGACCTGCATCACCGGCGTATCCGGCTCGGGCAAGTCGACGCTGATCAACGAAACCCTGTTCCCGGCCGCCGCGCGCCAGGTCAACCGGGCGGTCGCACGAGCCGCACCCATGACCTCGATCGAGGGCCTCGAGCATCTCGACAAGGTCATCGATATCAGCCAGGCCCCGATCGGGCGTACGCCGCGTTCCAACCCGGCGACCTACACCGGCTTGTTCGGCACTATCCGCGAGCTGTTCGCCAATACGCCGGAAGCCCGGGCACGCGGCTATCAGCCGGGCCGGTTCTCCTTCAACGTCAAGGGCGGACGCTGCGAGGCCTGTCAGGGCGATGGCGTGATCAAGGTGGAAATGCACTTTCTGCCGGATATCTACGTGACCTGCGATACCTGCAAGGGCGCGCGCTACAACCGCGAAACCCTGCAGGTGCACTACAAGGGCAAGACCATTTCCGACGTACTGGAAATGCGCGTGGAAGCCGCGCTCGAGTTCTTTGCCCCGGTGCCGAGCCTGAAACGCAAGCTGGAAACGCTCATGGACGTGGGCCTGAGCTATGTGAAGCTCGGCCAGAACGCGACCACCCTGTCGGGTGGCGAGGCCCAGCGCATCAAGCTCGCCCGCGAGCTGTCCAAGCGCGATACCGGGCGCACGCTCTATCTGCTGGACGAGCCCACTACCGGCCTGCACTTCCACGACATCAACCAGCTGCTGAAGGTGCTGTTACGCCTGCGCGATGCCGGCAACGCGGTGATCGTGATCGAGCACAACCTGGACGTGATCAAGTCTGCCGACTGGCTCGTCGACCTGGGCCCGGAGGGCGGCGAAGGCGGCGGCGAGATCATCGCCACCGGCACGCCCGAAGACGTGGCCGCCATCGAAGCCTCACACACCGGACGTTTCCTCAAACCCATGCTGGGCGATAGCGCGCCCGGCACCGGACACAACACCTCGGGCGACGAGCGCGATCTGGCGCTGCCGCCGAAGAAGGAGAAGAAGACGGCTGCCAAGAAGGCGTCCGGCTCGGCCGAGAAGAAGACCACCGCCAGCCGCAAGAAGCCGCGTTCGAAGACCAGCAGCTGACGCGGATTACGCCGGGTTTGAAGCGGTAGCGGCCGGGTTCTTGGGCATTGGTGGTTGCGTGCCGCCGGCCCTGGGTTGGGTTCGTTCTTTGACGCTATCCACAGATTTCGCGGATTACGCAGATTGGGCGGGCGGCCTCTGTGGGTTTATGAACTGCGGGGCGCCATCGGGTGGGTCGGCTTCGTTCCTTCTAGGGCGATCCGCAGATCTACACAGATCGACGCAGATGGCGGGTTGGCGCTTGCGTTGGTAAGCAGTTCGGGCTGATTAGCCGGTGGTGGCTTCGTTCTTTAAGGGCATCCGCAGATTACACCGATTACGCAGATTGGGCGGGCAGCGTCTGTGGCTTTACGAACTGCGGGGCGCCATCAGGTGGGTCGGCTCCGTTCCTTCGAAGGCGATCCGCAGATTTGCGCAGATCGACGCAGATGGCGGTTTGGCGTCTGCGTTGGTAGGCGGTTCGGGCGCGTTCGCCGATGGTGGCTTCGTTCTTTGAAAGTATCCACAGATTTTGCGGATTACGCAGATTGGGCGGGCAGCGTCTTTGGATTTATGAGCTGCTGGGCGCCATCTGGTGGGTCGGCTTCGTTCTTTCGAAGACAGTCCGCAGATTCGCGCAGATCGACGCAGATGGCGGTTTGGCGCTTGCGTGGGTATGGGTTTCGGGCGCGTTTCGCCGATGGTGGCTTCGTTCTTTGAACGACATCCGCAGATTCAGGCAGATCAACGCAGGTGGGCGGGCAGCTTTTTGGGGCGTACTCGCTTGGGTGGCGCAGCCGGGTGACTTGGCTGCGTTCCTTCAAAGGCGATCCGCAGATCTACACAGATCGACGCAGATGGCGGTTTGGCGCTTGCGTTGGTAGGCGGTTTGGGCGCGTTCGCCGGTGTTGGCTTGGTTTGTTGAAGAAGAATAGGCCGCGTTGGATGGCTCCCTCGGCTTGAACCTGGCCAAAGCCGCTAGTTCGGCTCGCGGGCGTGCCAGATGAGTGAGGCCATGCGGCCGGTGCGGGCGCCGTTGCGGCGATAGGAATAGAAACGGGCGGCGTCGTCGATCGTGCACCGGCCGCCGCCGTAGATGGCGTGCACCCCGGCGCGTTCGAGGCGGGCGCGGGCCAGTGCATAGATATCGGCGAGATATTTGCCCGGCGTGTCGCGGGCAACGAACGCCGCTGCATCGCCCGGCGCGCGGTCGCAGAACGCCGTACGCACGTCCTCGCCCACTTCAAAGTTGTGGGCGCCGATCGACGGGCCCAGCCAGGCCATGAGATCGTCCGGGGGCGCGGCCAGCGCATCGATCGTGGCTTCGAGCACGCCTTCGGCCAGTCCGCGCCAGCCGGCATGGGCTGCGCCCCAGCAGCTGCCCGCAGTGTCGCAGAACAACACCGGCAGGCAATCGGCGGTCATCACCGCACAGACGGCATCGCGATGGCGGGCGATGCTGGCATCGGCCTCACCCGCGCTATCGCAGCCGGCATCGACCACGCGCGTGCCGTGGACCTGGTAAAGCCAGGCAGGCTCATTCGGCAGATTGAGGGATTCGCGCACCCGTTGGCGGTTGGTCGCCACCGCGGCCGGCTCATCGCCGGCCCGATCGCCGAGATTGAGGCTGTCGAACGGCGGCAGGCTCACGCCGCCGCTGCGTAGCGTGGTGCCGGCCTTGATATGGGCCGGCGCCGGCCAGTCGGCAGCCAGAAATCCGATCGGCTCAGCCATGGTCATGTGCCCTGGCATCGTCGGCCAGCGCGGCGAGCAGCTGTTCGAAATCGTCAGGCCTTGGCGCGCTCCAGCTCATGTATTCGCCGGTCACCGGATGATTGAGCCCGAGCCGGCGCGCATGCAGCGCCTGACGCCTGAAGCCGCGCAACGCCGCAGCGAATGCATCGCTGGAATCACGCGGCAGCGCCAGGCGGCGGCCATAGGTGGCATCGCCCAGCAGCGGGAAACGGATATGCGCCAGATGCACACGAATTTGATGGGTGCGCCCGGTTTCCAGCCGACAACGCACATGGGTATGCGCGCGATAGCGGTCGATGATGCGATAGTGCGTAATCGCCTCACGACCGGTGTCGCGTACGGCCATACGCTTGCGATCGACCGGGTGGCGATCGATGGGCGCATCGACATGCCCGCCTGCGGTCATCACGCCAACCGTCACCGCCTCGTATTCACGCTTGACCGTGCGTTCGGCCAGATCGGCGACCAGCTTGGCATGGGCGGCAAAGGTCTTGGCGACGACGAGGATGCCGGAGGTGTCCTTGTCCAGCCGATGCACGATGCCGGCGCGCGGCAGCGCGGCCATCGATTCGTCGTGATGAATCAAGGCGTTTTGCAGTGTGCCGTCCGGATTGCCCGCCCCCGGGTGCATGACCAGCCCGGCCGGCTTGTCGAGCACGATGATGGCCTCGTCCTCGTAGATGATGTTCAGTCCGATCGGCTCGGCGACCACGCGCGCATCGTCCGGCTCGCTGGGCACGATCAGGGCGACATACTCGCCGCCGGCGACCTTGGTCTTGGCCGGCGGGGTTTCGCCGTCAACGGTCAGCGCGCCGTCGGCCAGCCAGTTTTGCAGGCGCGAACGCGAATAGTCGGGCAGCATGGCCGCCAGCGCGCGATCCAGGCGCGCACCGGCGAACTCTTCGGGAATCGGCGCTTCAAAATCGGGGGTGCGGCCAGTTGCCGACATGGCGTTTTCTCTCGGTTTGCACAAACAAAGCGTGACATGGCGTATCGCGCGGCCGTATAGGTATACTCCGCGTTCGTTTTTGATCTGTCGACGTGCGGCGCACGTCCGGGACTGGCATGCGGAAATTCTTTCTCGCGCTTTGTATTTTGATGGTTGTTGCAATGGCCGGTTGCGGCGGCGACAAGGGCATCAACGAAACCGGCTACAGCGACGAACCGCTGGTCGACCGCGAGGGCAACAAGCTCGATTCGGCCGATGCCGAGCGCCTGTATGAATCCGCACGCGAGTTTCTGGTCGACAACGACCCGGACCGCGCGCTCAGATTATACGCCGAAGTCCAGGCACGCTTTCCGTTTTCGCCCTATGCGGCCCAGTCGGAACTGGAATCGGTCGCGGCCCACTACAAGGCCCAGGAATACGATGCCGCCGTGTCGGCCGCGGATCGCTTCATCAAACAGCGCCCGCGTAATGCGCATATCGATTACATCTATTACCTGCGCGGGCTTTCGAACTACGATCGCAACGACCCGGGCCTGCTCGGCGGCGATCCGGACAAGCGTGATACCCGCTTTCTCGAACAGGCATTCACCGACTTCAACCTGCTGGTGGAAAACTATCCGCAGAGCGTCTATCGCAAGGACGCGCAGCTGCACATGATCGAAATCCGCAATCGTCTGGCGGAGTTCGAGATCAATGTGGCCGAATACTATCTACGTCGGCGTGCCTATGTCGCAGCCAGCCGGCGTGCAGAAAACGTGATCGAGCGTTACCAGGGCTCGGATTCGGTGCCGCGCGCGCTCGAGATCATGGAAGAAAGCTACGCCAAGCTGGGGCTGTCGGATCTGGCCGAGGACGCACGTGCGATCCTGCAGGTGTCGTATCCGAACTACATCCTGCATCGCGACGAGTTCTATCGGCAGCGCGCCGGCGAAAAACCGCGCTATGGCCTGCCGGCGATGGATGCGCCTGCCAGCGCCGGCGAAGTCGACGCCGAACCTGGCGATAGCGAAGCCCAGTCGCAATAAGTCCCGGCCTGCGCAGGCCTGGCGCCTGATCGAGGCGGCCAGGCCGCGTATTTGGCGAAACGGGGCTGTTATACCGCTGAGCTTAACGGCCACCAGCCCAGGACAGGCGTGTGCATGCCCCAAGCGGCGTCTCGACGGGCGTGGCGGCTATAGATCCCCATACACTGCGGTAATCGGATAACGCCGATCGCGGCCAAAGGCACGCCGGGTGACCTTGGGCCCGGGCGCGGCCTGGCGGCGCTTGTATTCGTTGCGGCGAATCAGCCCGGCGACCTGACGCACATCCTCTTCGTCGAAGCCACGCGCACAAATTCCTTCGATGGATTCACCATCTTCGACATAGGCTTCGATAATCGGATCGAGCACGTCGTATTCGGGCAGCGTATCGGTATCGGCCTGATCGGCACGCAGTTCCGCCGAGGGCGGGCGCGTGATCACGCGCTCGGGAATCGCGTCGCTGCGCGTGTTGCGGAATTTCGCGAGCCGGTAGACCCAGGTCTTGTAGACATCCTTGAGCGGCGCAAAGCCACCACACATATCGCCATACAAGGTGGCATAGCCGACCGCCATTTCCGACTTGTTGCCGGTGGCCAGCACCACATGGCCGAACTTGTTGGACAGCGACATCAACAACGCACCGCGAATGCGCGATTGCAGATTTTCTTCGGCGGTATCGGGCTCGCGGTCGCCGAATAGCGGTGCCAGCGTATCCAGCAGCGCGGTAAAGCCTTTTTCAATGGGCAGCTCGTCGTAGTGCACGCCCATGCGCTCGGCCTGATCGGCGGCGTCGACATTGCTGATATCGGCGGTATAGCGCGAGGGCATGGAGACCGCCCAGACACGCTCGCCACCCAGCGCGTCGGCGGCGATCGCCATGGCCAGGGCGGAGTCGATACCACCCGAGGCGCCGATCAATGCACCGGGAAAACCGTTGCGATCGACATAATCGCGGGTCGCACGTACCAGGGCATCGTAGATCAGGGCCTCGTCGGGTTCGTCGGCCACCACATCGCCGCGATCCGGGCTGTCGTGACCGCCGAGCGTATCCACACAGAACACGCCGGACTCGAATGCCGGCGCGCGCAACGTCAAGCGACCACTGCGATCCACGGCACAGGAGCGCCCGTCGAAGACCAGTTCGTCCTGCCCGCCGACGCAGTTCACATAGCAGATCGCCAGATCATTGGCCTGGGCGCGTTCCGTGAGCAGGCCTTCGCGCTGTTTCTGTTTTTCGACATGAAACGGCGAAGCGTTGAGGTTGACCAATACCTCGGCGCCCGCGGCCTTGGCCTGGGCCGCCGGACCCTGTTCCCAGATATCCTCGCAGATGGTCACGCCGACCCGGTGCGCGCCGAGCTCGAAAACACAGGCGCTCTCGCCCGGCCGGTAGTGGCGACGCTCGTCGAATACGCCGTAGTTGGGCAGGCACTGCTTGCGATAGTGGGCAATGCGTTCGCCGTCGCGGATCACCGCGGCCGCGTTATAGATCACCTCGCCGGCATATTCGGGGTAGCCCACCACCGCGGTGATGCCGGTCAGGCGTTCGGTAAGCATGGCCAGTGCGGATTCGATCGCATCCGGCAGACCACGCCGCAGCAGCAGATCGTCGGGCGGGTAGCCCAGCAGCGACATTTCCGGAAACGCCACGATATCGGCGCCGTCACGATCGCGCGCGGTAGCCGCGGCATCGAGCATCTGGCGCGCATTGCCGTCGATATCGCCAACCCAGACATTGAGCTGGGCCAGCGCGATACGTAGCGAAGATTCGCCCATGACGTGTTCCATTCCCCGGCGTACCGCGACATTCACAGCCGCGACACGATATGCATGACAGGCGCCAAGGATACGTCAGCTGTTGCCGCTTGTGGCTGCTGGCAGCACGTGCAGGCGCGTACGCTATTCGCCTGCGCGCGCGACGGACCGTATTCGTGACGCGTTTGCTTTGTCGAATTGCTTGCAGCGAAAAAAAAACCGGCGCCACGAGCGTGACGCCGGTTCGATGGTGCAAAGACCGCGGTCCGTTCTAACCGAGGATTTCTTCCATCTTGCTGCCGATTTCGGCGGTCGAACGCACGGTGGCCACACCGGCGGCTTCCAGTGCTTCGAACTTGTCGTCGGCCGTGCCCTTGCCGCCGGAGATGATGGCGCCGGCATGGCCCATGCGCTTGCCGGGGGGCGCGGTCACGCCGGCGATATAGGCCACGACCGGCTTCTTCATGTTGTTCTTGATGAACTCGGCGGCCTCTTCCTCGGCGGTGCCGCCGATTTCGCCGACCATCACAACGCCTTCGGTCTGGTCGTCGTTTTCGAACATTTCGAGCACGTCGATGAAGTCGAGACCGTGGATCGGATCACCGCCGATGCCCACACAGGTGGACTGGCCGAGGCCGATGTTGGTGGTCTGGAAGACCGCTTCATAGGTCAGCGTGCCGGATCTGGACACGATGCCGATCTTGCCCTTCTTGTGAATATGCGCGGGCATGATGCCGATCTTGCATTCACCGGGGGTGATCACGCCGGGGCAGTTCGGGCCGATCAGCACGGAGTTGGATTCATCCAGCACCGAGCGCACCTTGAGCATGTCCATGACCGGAATATGCTCGGTGATACAGATGATGGTTTCGATGCCGGCGGCTTCGGCTTCGAGAATCGCGTCGGCCGCGAACGGCGCCGGCACGTAGATCATGGTGGCGTTGGCGCCGGTTTCTTTCACCGCGTCCGCACAGGTGTTGAACACCGGCAGATCGAGATGGGTTTCGCCGCCGCGGCCGGGCGTCACACCACCGACAATGTTGGTGCCGTAGGCGATGCACTGTTCGGAATGAAAGGTGCCCTGCGAGCCGGTGAAGCCCTGGACAATGAGTTTGGTGTCGTTATTGACGAGAATGCTCATGATTTGATCCTGGTCTAAAGCGTGTTCTTGGGAAGATCGATCGGCGGGCCGGGTTTTAACCCTTGGCCTCGGCGACGACCTTCTTGGCCGCGTCGGTCAGATCCTGAGCGGCGATGAGATCGAAGTCGCTCTCTTCGAGCAGCTTGCGGCCCTCTTCGGCGTTGGTGCCTTCCAGGCGCACGACCACCGGCACGCTGATGCCGACATCCTTGGCGGCGGTGATGATGCCTTCGGCGATCAGATCGCAGCGCACGATACCGCCGAAGATGTTGACCAGAATCGCCTTGACGCCTTCACCGGCGGTGATCAGCTTGAATGCTTCGGTCACGCGCTCGGTGGTGGCGCCGCCGCCTACGTCCAGGAAGTTGGCCGGCTCGCCGCCATGCAGCTTGACCAGATCCATGGTGCCCATGGCCAGGCCGGCGCCGTTGACCATGCAGCCGATGTTGCCGTCGAGCTGGATGTAGTTCAGATCGTGCTCGGCGGCCTGGGCTTCGCGCCCGTTTTCCTGGGTGAGATCGCGCATGTCGGCGAACTCCTTGTGCCGGAACAGCGCGTTGTCGTCGAAGTTGAGCTTGCCGTCGAGGGCGACCAGACCGCCCTGTTTGGTGGTGACCAGCGGGTTGATCTCGACCAGCGAGGCGTCGCACTCGACGAACATTTCATACAGGCCTTTCATGACCTTCACGAATTCGCCGACCTGCTTTTTGTCCAGGCCCAGAAAGAAGCCCAGCTGGCGGCCCTGGTAGGCCTGAAAACCCGCGGCCGGGTGAATCGCGACCTGGGTGATCTTTTCGGGGGTGGATTCGGCGACTTCCTCGATATCCATGCCGCCTTCGGGCGAGGCGATGAAGGTCACGCGGCGCGTGGCGCGATCGACGAGCACCGACAGATACAGCTCGGACTCGATATCGGCCGGTTTTTCCACATAGACCGAGTTGATCGGCAGGCCGACATCGCCGGTCTGCTTGGTCTTGAGCTCGCCGCCGATCATGTCGCCCGCGGCCTGCTTGACCTCGTCCGTGCTGGAACAGATCTTCACGCCGCCGGCCTTGCCGCGCCCGCCGGCATGCACCTGGGCCTTGACCACCCATTTGTCACCGCCGAGCGATTTCGCCGCCTCGACTGCCTCGTCGGCAGAACGCGCGACCTTGCCTTCGCCGGCAGGTACGCCATAGCGCGCAAAGATTTCCTTGGCCTGATATTCGTGAACGTTCATGGCATCGCCTTTTTGCAGAATCAATTCGTCGAGATGCCGCGCATTGTCGCTCTTGAGTGTGCATGCGACAACTTTGCATGCATGCGAGCCACCCCGACCTCGGCGACATCGGCACGCGTGCCGTATGATGAGACCCTCGTCACGCGCGGCTTTTTTCGATCGATTTCATGCCATGGCACGTCTGCTCGGACTTCTTCTACTCGTCGGTCTCGGCTGGCTGATCGTCAGACAGCTGCTCGGCACGCGTCGACCGTCGCGCGATACGTCGGCCACGCCGCGCTTTGAAAAAACGGTGCGCTGCAGCCGCTGCGGGGTGCATTTGCCCTTGGCCCTGTCCACCCGGGATGCCAGCGGCGCGCCGATCTGTAACGACAGCGACTGCGACAAGCGCGCCTTTCGAAACGACCCCGACCGCTGATGCGCACGCGCGCCCGGGGCGGTCTGATCCGCCACGCCGAGGACTGGCGGGCGATTACCTCGCTCAATATCTATCGCAGCCTGATCAGCTTCGGACTCGTGGGGTTACTGCTATTCGGTGCCGCCGAAGGCATGTTCGATGTCGCGCTGCCGGATACGTTTCGTATTACCTCGCTGCTGTATCTGGCCCAGTGCGCGCTCGGCTTGATGGCCGCGTTGTCGCGCAAGCCTGCCCTGCGCGTTCAGGTGGTCGTGGCCTGCGCGGTGGATATCGCCGCATTCACGGCGCTAACACTGGCCAGTACCGGCGTGTCGGGTGGCCTGGGCATGTTGCTGATCACGCCGATCGCCGCGGCCGGCATGCTGCTTCCGGCCCGGCTGGCAGCGCTGTTCGCGGCCTGTGCCGCAATCGGCATCATCGGTCAGGAAACCTGGCGCGCACTCGAACTGCCCGGTCAGGGCGCCGAATTCATCCAGGCGGGCATCCTCGGCGCGGTATTCTTCATCACCGCCGGCGTGGCCCACTGGCTGGCGCGGCGCGTACGCACCAGTGAGGCCCTGGCCGCGGAGCGCGCCAGTGAGGTGCGCGATCTGGCCACGCTCAATCGCCACATCATCCAGCAGATGGATATCGGCGCCGTGGTCGTGGATAGCCAGCGGCGTGTCCAGCTGATCAACGATGCCGCCATTCGCATGCTGGAACTGGAACACCGTTCGCATACCGACCGCGCGCTACGCCGGCTGTCGCTGGCACTGGATCGCGCGCTGTCGCAATGGTCGGAACAGAACCCGGCGGCCAGCGAAATCATCCGCGCCGGTTCGCATGCCCTGCTGCCGACCTTCTCGACGCTGGGTGACAACGACCAGGCCGGCACGCTGATCTTTCTGGAGGATGCGCTACGTCAGAGCGAGCAGGCCCAGCAACTCAAGCTGATTTCGATCGGGCGACTGTCGGCGAGCATCGCCCACGAAATCCGCAATCCGCTGGGCGCGATCAGCCATGCCGGGCAGCTGCTGGCCGAATCCGATGCCCTGGGCGCCGACGATCAACGCATGCTGGCCATCATCCATCGGCATACGCGCCGTATCGACGGCATCATCAACAGCGTGCTCGGGCTATCGCGACGTTCGCAGACCTCGCGGCGTACGCTTGCGCTGGCGAACTGGCTCGATGATGCGATCGACGACTACCTGACCTACAACGACGACTCGCCCGATTTCGATGTCGATACACTCGACCCCCAGCTGCAGGTCGAATTCGACCCCGATCATCTGCGTCAGGTGCTGTTCAACCTCTGGGACAATGCACAGTCGTACGCGCGTCGCGACGGCGTGGTTCTGACCATTCATCTGAGCGGGCAGCGTAATCGCAGCAACCGCTTCTGCCTGGACATCCGTGATAATGGCCCGGGTATCGACACGGCGATTTTCAATCAGATCATGGAACCGTTCTTTACCACCACCCGCGAGGGCACCGGTCTGGGCCTGCATATCGCCGCCGAACTGTGCGAAGCCAACGGCGCCCAGCTTTTGCCGGTTGCACATTCCGCCGGGGCCTGCTTTCGTATTGTCTTTGCCCACGTGCGCGCGCCCGCTAGCCCGGCACGCTCTGCCTCCATGCCAGACAACCTTCATGACTTCGACTGATACCGCGCCCTATGCCCTGATCGTCGACGACGAAGCCGATATTCGCGAACTCGTCGAGATCACGCTGGCACGCATGTCGATCAACACGCTCGCGGTGGCCAACCTGAGCGATGCCAAACAAGCCTTCGACGAAGAACGCTTCGATCTGTGCCTGACCGACATGCGCCTGCCCGACGGCGACGGGCTGGAACTGGTGCGCTTTATCAGCGAACACGTCCCGCACTGCCCGGTTGCGGTGATTACCGCCTATGGCAGCGCTGACAGCGCGGTGGCCAGCCTCAAGGCCGGCGCCTTCGATTTCGTATCGAAACCGATCGATGTCGCTGGCCTGCGCGCGCTGGTGGCCCAGGCGCTCAAACTGGCGGGTCTGGACAACGACGCGCCGCCACATCCCTCGCTCGATGCCTCGCCGCGGCTGATCGGCAATACGCCGTCCATGCAACAGCTGCGCGAAACCATCGCCAAGCTCGCCCGCAGCCAGGCACCGGTCTATATCACCGGCGAATCCGGTACCGGCAAGGAGCTGGTCGCGCGCATGATCCATGCCGAAGGCCCGCGCATGGGCAGCGCGTTCGTGCCTGTCAATTGCGGGGCGATCCCCTCGGAACTGATGGAATCCGAGTTTTTCGGCTATGTGCGCGGCGCGTTCACCGGCGCCATGCGCGATACCTCCGGGCTGTTCGCCCGCGCCGATGGGGGCACGTTGTTTCTCGACGAGGTCGCCGATTTGCCGCTGACCATGCAGGTCAAGCTGCTGCGCGCAATTCAGGAGCGTGCGATCCGCCCGGTGGGCGCCAACGACGAAACCGCGGTCGATGTGCGCGTGATCTGTGCCACCCATCGCGATCTGGCCGCGGAAGTCGCGCGCGGGCGCTTTCGCGAGGATCTGTACTATCGCTTGAACGTCATCGAGGTGCATGTGCCGCCGCTGCGCGAACGGCGCGCCGATATCGCGGCGCTGGCCACACGCATTCTCGAGGCGCTGTCCCGCAAACTGCGCCTGCGCCATGCGCCCACGCTCGCGCCGGACGCATTGCGCGCGCTCGAGCAGTACGCCTTTCCGGGCAATATCCGCGAACTCGAAAATATTCTGGAACGCGCGGTGACCCTTAGCGAACACGCGGTCATCGAGCGTCAGTACCTGCGCCTGAACTCGCCGCTGCTGGAAAGCAGCGCGCGAGCGGAGGCCATGCCGGTAACCGCGCCTGCTGCGGCCGAAACCGCCACCGCGCAGGCGGTACCGGTGCTGGATACCAGTGTCGATCTGGAAACCCAGCTCGAGGCACTCGAGCGCGAGCGTATCCAGCAGGCCCTGGAAACGTGCCACTACAACAAGACCAAGGCGGCCAAGCATCTGGGCATCACCTTTCGCGCGCTGCGCTATCGATTGGCCAAGCTCGGGATGAATTAATCGCGAGCGCCGCCGATAACGCTCTATGCGGCGGGCAGGCCGCGTCGACCGACATTGGGCAGCACGAAAAACACCATGGCAAGCACGATGAGCGAGAACCAGACCTTCTTCTGGATCGGTACCGATCGCAGCGGCGCGCGTATCAAGGGTCAGACCGATGGCCCCAACGAAGCCATGGTCAAGGTCGCGCTGCGCAAGCAGGGCATCAACCCCATCCGGGTACGCAAACAGACCACCATCTTCGGCCTGGGCGGCAAGCGCAAGAAAAAGATCAAGGCCGGCGATATCGCGATCTTCGCCCGCCAGATGGCGACCATGCTCTCTGCTGGCGTGCCGCTGGTGCAGTCGCTGGATATTATCGCCAAGGGCGCGGACAACCCGTCGCTGGGCGAACTGGTCGACGCGATTCGCGACGATATCGAAGACGGCCTGCCGCTGGCCCAGGCGCTGGCGCGCCACCCGAAATACTTCGACGATCTGTTCGTGAATCTGGTCGATGCGGGCGAGAAATCCGGCACCCTGGAATCGCTGCTCGACAAGATCGCGACCTACAAGGAAAAGACCGAGGCCATCAAGGCCAAGGTGCGCAAGGCCCTGTTCTACCCCAGCGCGGTGATCGTGGTCGCGATCGTCGTCATGGGTATTCTGCTGTACTTCGTGGTGCCGCAGTTCCAGTCGCTGTTTCAGGGCTTCGGCGCCGATCTGCCCGCATTCACGCTGCTGGTCATCAGCCTGTCCGAGGCGATCCAGGCCTGGTGGTGGTTGATCCTGGGTATTATCGCTGCCTCGTTCTATGGCTTTTTCCAGGCCCGATTACGATCGCGATCATTCAGGCGCATGAACGACCGCCTGGCGCTCAAGCTGCCCGTGATCGGCGATATTCTTTACAAAGCCGCCGTCGCCCGCTTCGCGCGTACCCTATCGACCATGTTCGCGGCCGGCGTACCGCTGGTCGAAGCGCTGGATTCGGTAGCCCGCGCCTCCGGCAACATCGTGTTCGAGGAAGCGATCCTGCAAATGCGCGATCAGGTCTCCTCCGGCGTGCAGTTGCAGCTGGCCATGACCAACACCGGCCTGTTTCCGAGCATGGCGCTGCAAATGGTCGCCATCGGCGAGGAATCGGGTTCGCTCGATGCCATGTGTTCGCGTGTGGCCGATTTCTATGAAGCCGAGGTCGACAACCAGGTGGATGCGTTGTCATCGTTGCTCGAACCCATGATCATGGCGATCATCGGCGTACTGGTCGGCGGCCTGGTGATTGCCATGTATCTGCCCATCTTCAAGCTCGGCTCGGTCGTGTGATGGTCGTCGATACAACGCGCAACGGCCCCATGCACCATCGCGCCGGCGACACGGAATCCGATTGACGTCGATGCAGACACTCTTCGCCCAGCAGCCGGTCTTTTGCTATATCGCCGTGGCGCTGTTCGGGCTCATCGTGGGCAGCTTTCTCAACGTCGTCATTCTGCGGCTGCCGCGCATGATGCAGGCCGAATGGCGTGCCAGTGCTGCGGAAATTCTCAATCAACCGGTCGCGGTCAGCGCGAGCAGCCGGGTCACGCTATCGCAGCCGCGTTCGACCTGCGGGCATTGCCAGGCGCCGATCAAGCCGTGGCACAACATCCCGGTCGTCAGTTTCCTGTTGCTACGCGGTCAGTGCGCCAACTGCGCCCATCCAATCTCGCTGCAATATCCGGCAGTCGAGATCACCAGCGCGGTGCTGGCGGTTATCGTGGTCGCAGTGTTCGGCATGACGCCATTCACCGGCTTCGCGCTCGTATTCACCTGGACGCTGATCGCGGCGGCCATGATCGACTGGCAGACCCAGTTTCTGCCCGATGCGCTGCTGCTGCCCCTGCTCTGGCTGGGTCTGCTCATCAGCCTCGGTTACGCGCACGACTTCAGCCTGGTCGATCCGGGCACCGCCATCATCGGCGCCGCCAGCGGTTATCTCGTGCTATGGCTGGTCTTTCACCTGTTTCGTCTGGTGACCGGCAAGCACGGCATGGGCTATGGCGATTTCAAGCTACTGGCGGTGATCGGCGCCTGGCTGGGCTGGCAGGCGCTGCCCATGGTGCTGCTCATGTCGTCGCTGGCCGGAGCCGTGGTCGGCGGCACGCTCATGCTCACGGGCTTTCTGGAGCGCGGCAAGCCGATGCCGTTCGGCCCCTGGCTGGCGCTGGCCGGCTGGCTGACACTGGTTGCAGGCGATACAATCGGCGGCGCGTATTCATCGCTTGCCGGTTTGCGCTAGTGGCAGACACCCCTATTCGCTTGGGTGATCACGCCGCTGGCGATGCATCGTGTTCCGGCTGCAAAGGACAGTAGCAAATGCCGAGTAGTCTCGTCGTCGGCCTTACCGGCGGCATCGCCAGCGGTAAGTCGTTGGTTTCCAGTGCATTCGAACGCCTTGGCGTGACCGTGATCGACGCCGACGTGGTCGCCCGCGACGTGGTCGAACCCGGTCAGCCCGCGCTGGAAGAGATCGTCGAGCGCTTCGGCGCCGACATCGTCGACGATCAGGGTCGGCTGCGCCGCCGCGCACTGCGCGAGATCGTGTTCGCCGACGATGCGCAGCGCAGCGACCTCGAGCGCATCACCCATCCACGGATTCGCGAAGAGCTCGCGCGCCGGCGTGATGCGGCCCAATCCGATTACTGTTTGCTGGTGGTGCCGCTGCTGGCCAAATCCAGCATGCGCGATCTGGTCGATCGCGTGCTCGTGGTCGACGCACCGGAAGTCGTACAGATGGACCGTCTGATGTCGCGCGACGATATCAACGAGGACCTCGCCCGGCGCATGATCGCCGCCCAGGACAGCCGCGCCGAGCGCCTGGCCCTGGCCGACGACGTGCTCATCAACACCGGGCCACGCAAGGATATCGCCGATCTCGCCGCGGCTCTGCACGCCGGTTATCTGCGTCTTGCCCAGGGTGAGGTGGCCGATCTGCCGCCGCTGCATCTGCCCGGTTAGATACCACCTTGGCATGCAGCGCACTTTGATTGCGCTGTGCACACGCATAGACTGATCGCCTGATTCATCCACCGAGGGTTGTCTGTGGCAGACCACGGCGCGTTCTGTTACGAGCAGCCGCTCAACGAACGCATACGCACTTTTCTGCGTCTGGAACATCTGATCGCGCGTCTGCGCCATCATGAAGTCGACGAAAGCCCCCTGGGCCGACGAGCCACGCTCGACGCACTGATCGATATCCTCAACGTGATGTCGCGTTACGACACACGTGCCGAGGTGAGCAAGGAACTGGGCAGTCGCTATGCGGCATTCGAGAAACTCGCCGACCGCGACGATGTCGATGATCGTGCGCTGCGTCAGGTACTCGACGAACTCGATACTCTGGGCCGGGCGATGCAGACCATGCCGCCCCAGTTTGCCTCCTATCAGCTGCGCGATAACGAGTTGCTCAACAGTCTGAACAATCGCAGCGCGATTCCCGGCGGCGACTGCGGCTTCGATCTGCCGGCCTATCAGCACTGGCTGGCGCAGGGCAGCGCTGCCCAGAGCCGCGATCTGAAAGCCTGGACCGGCTATCTCCAGCCGTTCGAGCAATCGATCAATATGCTGCTGCGGTTGCTGCGTGACAGCACCGAACCGGGGCTGCATACCGCCAAGAAAGGGGTACTGGTCCACAATATGGACCCGAGCACGCAGCTCATCCGGGTCTTGCTCGACGATGGTCGCGTGTTTCCCGAAATCAGCGCCGGACGCCACCGCGCGACCATTCGTTTCGTGGAAATTCAGGACAAGAAACTGCGCGTGCGCCAGTACCCGTCCAATGTCGAATTCCGTATGGCCTGTTGCCGTTTCTAATGACCCAAACGATCGAATGCCCGCAATGCGGCAAACCCGCCCGTATCAGCGGCGATAATCCCTACCGCCCGTTCTGCTCGCGTCGCTGCAAGCTCATCGACCTCGGCGACTGGCTCGACGAAAGCAACCGTATTCCCGACCCCAGCGGCTCCGCAGGCCCCATGCCGACCGACGGCTCGGACGATTCAGGCCTGCCCCACTGATCGATGACGCGCGCCCGACATGGGCGAAATCAGCCAACGTCCGGCCAGAAGGCACGTATGGCCGCCACGCCCTGCGCATTATGCTGGCGCGCGTTCTGCAGATCGGCTTCGCCCAGCCCCCCCAGGGCATACACGGGCAGCCCGTAATCGGCGCGGGCTGCGTGCCAGCCATCCCATCCCAGCGCTTTGGCGCCGGGATGCGTGGGTGTCGCAGCCACCGGCGAGAGCACGGCAAAATCGGCACCGCGTTCCACCGCCATGGCCAGATCCGTGCCGGTATGGGCCGAGACGGCCAGTCGCTGACCCGACGCCAGCGCGGGCCGGCCGGCCTCGATCAGGCGTGCCAGCGGCCAGTGCAGACCATCGGCACCGACCGCCCGACAAAGCGACAGGGAACGATCGACAAGCACCGCAACACCCTGTGCATGGGCGGCCTCGATCACCTTTGCGGCCAAGGCCTGGTATGCGGCATCGTCCAGGCCCTGATCGCGCAGGCGCAGCAGCGGCATGTCCGGCCGGGCAATCAACGCCTCGAAACGCGCCCACCACTGCTGTGAATCGGCTGCGCTGAGCGCCGGGGTAATCGCATATCGTGCCGGCAGATCGAGCGCGCAGAGAATCACATCGGTGGCCGGCAACAACCGGTAGTCGGCCAACGCGCCGCGTTCGGCCCAGGCCAGTTCCTGGCCTTCGAGGCCGCTCGGCTCGCCCTGCCACTGATCGATACGCCAGACATGCAGGCGTACCGGCCGCTCGCCCTTGTGGTGGGTGAAACGAATCAGCGGCGCATCGAGCCGGCAGTCGTGTACGCCGATTTCCTCGGCCAGTTCGCGGGCCAGGCAGTCGGCCATGGGCTCGTCGCCTTCGCGCTTGCCGCCGGGGAATTCCCACATGCCTTCGCCGGGTGTTCCGGCGCGGCGACGCGCGATCAACAACCGGCCGGCGTTGTCGACCAGTATCCCGACCGCAATATCCAGCGGCGCCTGCTCAGTCGCGTTCATCGTGTTCAACTACGGTATTCGGCGTTGATTCGCACGTATTCGTAGGACAGATCGGACGTCCAGATACGTGCATGGGCGTTGCCACGGCCCAGGTCGATGCCGATGGTGTATTCGCTTTTGGCCATCACCGCGGCCGCGTCGGCTTCTGCATAGTCGTCGCGCGGCTCGCCATCGGCGACGATCGCGACATCATCGAGCGCAATCGCTACTCGATCGATCCCGAAGTCGGCAACGGGCGCGCGACCCACTGCCGCCAGGATACGCCCCCAGTTGGGGTCGCCGGCAAAGCAGGCAGTCTTGACCAGCGGCGAATGGGCGACCGTGAATGCGACTTCGCGCGCCTCGTTCGCGTCGCGCGCGCCGGTGACATCCAATGTGATGAAGCGGGTCGCCCCCTCGCCGTCGCGCACGATGGCCTGTGCAAGCTCGCGGGCCAGATCGGTGAGCGCTTCCATGAAGGCAGGCCAGCCCGCGCTGTCGCGCGCAAGCCGCGCCCCGGCGCCGGTGGCGCAGGCGATACAGGCATCGTTGGTGGAGGTGTCGCCATCGACGGAAATGGCATTGAAAGAAGCGGTCATCGCCTCACGCAGGGCGTGGTCGAGCGTGTCGCGATCGATCGCAGCGTCGGTGGCGATGAACGACAGCATGGTCGCCATATCCGGACGAATCATGCCCGAGCCCTTGGCGATGCCGGTGAGCGTTACCGTCGCGCCATCGCCGATATCGACATGGCGCGATGCGCCCTTGGCGACGGTATCGGTGGTCATGATGGCCTGGGCGGCATCCAGCCAGTGATCGGCATCCAAACGCCCGCCCAGCGCGTCGATGCATGCCTGCATACGCGCGAGCGGCAGATGCTGGCCGATCACGCCGGTGGAAAACGGCAATACCTGTTCGGGGTCGATCGACAGCGCGGCCGCGGTGCGCTCGCAGCAGGCAAGCGCATCGGCTTCACCGCGCCGGCCGGTACCGGCATTGGCGTTGCCACTGTTGACCAGCAGTGCACGAACGCGACCGCCCGCCAGATGCCGCTGGGCCACGCGCACCGGCGCGGCCGCGAAGGCGTTTTGCGTGAATACGCCGGCAACCGTGGCGGTATCGACGAGTTTGAGCACGGCCATATCGTTGCGACCGGGCTTTTTGATCGCGGCCTCGCCCACGGCCCATTCGGCGCCGGCCACCGGCGTCAAACGCCCCGGCGCACTCAGATTGACGGCCATATCGGTTCAGTCTCGTCCGTGACAGTGCTTGAATTTCTTGCCCGAACCACAGGGGCAGGGTTCGTTGCGTCCGATCTTGCGTTCGTTACGCACGAAGGTTTCGGGACGCTGATCGCCATCACCCGGCTCGCGCGCGGGCGGGGCATCGGAGCCCGGCAGGTTGGCGCGCGCTGCCTGTTCGGCCGGATCCGGGGTTTCGCCGCCCGGCTGTTGCTGGGCGGCGGCTGCGGCGGCCACGGCCTGATCGGCCGCGCTGGACGCCTCCGCATGCTGGAAGTCGAGGTTTTCCATCTGCTTGCGGCGTTCTTCGCGCGCCTCTTCGGTGGCTTCCGCACGCACACGACCACGCGCGAGCACGGTCACCGTTTCGTGCTTGAGGCGCGTGAGCATGTCGTTGAACATCTCGAAGGCTTCGCGCTTGTACTCGTTCTTCGGGTCCTTCTGGGCATAACCGCGCAGGTGGATGCCCTTGCGCAGATAGTCCATCGAGGCCAGATGCTCGCGCCAGAGCGAATCGAGCACCTGCAACAGCACCGCTTTTTCGATCTGAGCCAGAACGTCGGCGCCGGCTTCTTCGCGCTTTTGCTCGTAGGCCTGTTTCAACTGACTGGCGATGCGTTCGCGCAGGCCTTCTTCGTCGAGCGTCTTTTCTTCGTCCAGCCACTGCTGGATGGGTAGCTCCTGGCCGAAGTCGCGCTGTATCGCTTCGACCAGCCCGTCGATATCCCACTGTTCTTCCAGGCTTTGCGGCGGAATATGCTGGCTGATGACGTCGTTGACGACCTCGTCCCAGATATTTTCGACGATGTCGCCGACGTCTTCGGCGTCCATGATCTCGTTGCGCTGCTCGTAGACGACCTGGCGCTGGTCGTTGGCGACGTTATCGTATTCGAGCAGCTGCTTACGGATATCGAAATGGTGGGATTCGACCTTGCGCTGGGCGTTCTCGATCGCACGCGTCACCCATTTGTGCTCGATCGCCTCGCCTTCTTCCAGGCCCAGGTTCTGCAGCATCGAGCGCAGGCGCGGCGGCGTGAAGATGCGCATGAGGCTGTCTTCGAGCGACAGATAGAAGCGCGATGCACCCGGATCACCCTGACGGCCGGAGCGCCCGCGCAGCTGGTTGTCGACACGCCGCGATTCGTGGCGTTCGGAGCCGATGACGTACAGCCCGCCGGCTTCGAGCACGGCCTCGTGGGTCTTTTGCCATTCGTCGCGCAGACGCTGGCGGCCGAGTTCGTCGTCGCCCATGTTCTCCAGGGCTTCCTCGATATTGCCGCCGAGTACGATATCGGTACCACGACCGGCCATATTGGTGGCAATAGTCACCGCACCCGGGCGGCCCGCCTGAGCGATGATTTCGGCCTCGCGCTCATGCTGCTTGGCGTTGAGCACCTCGTGGCGAATGCCGAGCTGGCGCAACAGCCGCGATGACAGCTCGGACGCCTCGATGGAGGCAGTACCGATAAGCACCGGCTGCCCGGCTTCGCTGGCGCGCTTGGCCTCTTCGGCGATGGCCTGAAATTTCTCGCGCCCCGTCATGAAGATCTGATCGGGCAGATCCTTGCGCAGCAACGGTTTGTTGGTAGGGATGACCACCACTTCCAGACCGTAGATGGACTGAAATTCGAAGGCTTCGGTATCGGCTGTGCCGGTCATGCCGGCAAGCTTGTCGTAGAGACGGAAGAAGTTCTGGAAGGTGATCGACGCCAGCGTCTGGTTCTCCTTCTGAATCTTGACCCCTTCCTTGGCCTCGATGGCCTGGTGCAGGCCGTCCGACCAGCGCCGGCCGGGCATGGTGCGGCCGGTGAATTCGTCGACGATCACGATCTGGCCGTCGGCGATGATGTAGTCGACATCGCGCTGATAGAGCACGTGCGCGCGCAGGGCGGCATTCATGTGGTGCATGAGCGCGACGTTGTTGGCGTCGTAAAGGCTTTCCTGTTCGTCGAGCAGCCCGGCTTCGCGCATCAGGCGCTCGACTTTCTGGTGACCGTCTTCGGTAAGAAAGACCTGCTTGTTCTTTTCTTCCGGCGAATAATCGCCCGGCCCGTCCTCTTCTTTCTGCTCGTCGAGATGCTTGACCAGCCGGTCGACGCGCATCGAGGTTTCCGGGTCGTCGTCGGTCGGCCCGGAGATAATCAGCGGCGTGCGCGCCTCGTCGATAAGGATCGAGTCGACTTCGTCGATGATGGCGTAGTGGAGTGGGCGCTGTACGCGATCGGCCGGCGAAAAGGCCATGTTGTCGCGCAGATAATCGAAGCCGAATTCGTTGTTCGTACCGTAGGTGATATCGCAGGCATAGGCCGCGCGCTTGGCCTGCGGATCCTGGCCGGAATAGATCACCCCGACGGTGAGCCCGAGAAAACGATACAGCCGGCCCATCCACTCCGCGTCGCGGCTGGCCAGATAATCGTTGACGGTAATGATATGCACGCCCTCGGCCGGCAGCGCATTCAGATAGGTCGTAAGCGTGGCGACCAGGGTCTTGCCCTCGCCGGTCTTCATTTCCGCGATCTTGCCCTGATGCAGGACCAGACCACCGACGAGCTGGACATCGAAATGGCGCATGCCCAACACGCGCTTGCCGGCCTCGCGCACGGTGGCAAAGGCTTCGGCGGTCAGATCGTCGAGTTTGGCGCCCTGCTCGAGCCGCGACCGGAATTCTTCGGTCTTCGCCTGCAGCTGTTCGTCGGTCAGCGCTTCGTATTCTGCCTCGAGCGCATTGACCGCGCCGACGATGCGGTGCAACCGCTTGACCACCCGCTGATTGCGGCTACCCAGAAGTTTGGTCAGAAAATTGCTCATGAACCCTCGTCGTCTGGCCCGATCGAAGCGCGGCGCACGGCGCGCGCGATTCAAAACGGACATGATACCGCAGGCCCTGCACGCCTTTCAGTGACGCGGGCCAAACCCGGCTGCTACGCTTTCATCTATCGCTTTGCATTGGCCAGTTACACAGCATGGGGACGACACCGCGTTCAATCCAGTCCCTGCTGCATACAGCGACCCCGGATATGGCCGATCTGATCGGTCGTGCGCGTTTTCTCGAACGTATGCGCCAGTCGATTCTGGATATTCTGCCGGAGCAAGCCGCCGCGCATGTCCATGTAGCGGCCTATGAAGGTTACCGGCTACGCCTGCATGTAACCCACGGCGGCTGGGCCACACGGCTGCGCTATATGCAGCCCATGATCGTCCAGGCATTGGCTCAACGCATGCGGCTGCATGTGGAGGGTGTGGAAATCAAGGTGCGCCCGAACCCGATGCCCGCGCCGAAGCCGGTGACGGCCCGGATCATGGGCGACGATGCGCGCCGTCATCTGCGTCAGACCGCGCGGTATATCGGCGATGCCGATCTGGCCGCCGCGCTCGAGCGCCTGGCGGCCGCCGGACGGCCCGGGTAGAGCGCTAGGCCGCCGCTACCGGGCGCGCGTTGATATAGGAAATCGGTGAATCCTCGATATCCTCGTAGGTGACCTCTTCCCAGGCTTTTTCATCCTCGAGCAAGGCGCGCAACAGCTTGTTGTTGAGCGCATGGCCGGACTTGTAGCCGGAATAGCTGCCGATCAGACCATGACCGAGCAGATACAGATCACCGATCGCGTCGAGAATCTTGTGGCGTACGAATTCGTTGTCGTAGCGCAGACCATCGGCGTTGAGCACGCGATAGTCGTCAAGAACAACGGCATTATCCATGCTGCCGCCACGCGCGAGATTGTTCGAGCGCAGGAACTCGATATCGCGCATGAAGCCGAAGGTGCGCGCACGGCTGACTTCGCGTACGAACGAGGTCGTGGAGAAATCTACGGTGGCCGACTGGGTGTCGGAATCGAAGGCCGGATGATCGAAATCGATACAGAAACTGACCTTGAACCCGTCGAAGGGATCGAAGCGTGCCCATTTGTCACCGTCGGTGACCTGCACCGAACGCTTGATTCGGATGAACTTCTTGGGCGCATCCAGTTCCTGAATGCCCGCCGACTGAATCAGGAACACGAAAGGCCCGGCGCTGCCATCCATGATCGGCAGTTCGTCGGAGGACAATTCCACGATGGCATTGTCGATACCCAGCCCGGCCATGGCCGAAAGCAGATGCTCGACAGTTTGCACACGCACGCCATCATCCACTAGCGTCGTGGCCAGCGTGGTGTCGCCCACCTTGAACGCATCGCCACGGAACTCTTTGACCGGCGAACAGTCCGTACGACGGAATACGATGCCCATATCCGCCTGTGCCGGACGAAGCGTCATATAGACCTTCTGCCCCGTATGCAGGCCGACGCCAGTCGCGCGGATGGGATTCTTCAAGGTGCGTTGTCTAAGCATCGAGTTCTTGTCCTTGTGGCGGTTCAGTCATGCTCGGCGCGCCATGTCATAAAGCCGTCACCTAACGGTCAGATACTTTATTCACAGTGGCTTAATTTCGCCTTAACTCGCCGCGTCCTGGTCCTGCTTGCGCCCGAAACTCGATCACGCCCGGCCGCAAAGCCGCTTAGATTAACATAGGGATGCCGGTTGGCAGCGCACGGCTACCGCCAACCGGCATACACGCGCCTGCGACCGGGCCGAAACCCGGGCCTTGCAGACGTTGCCCGCACATGCCGTTTAGTCGGCCTGATTGCGCAGGAAAGCCGGCACGTCGAAATAATCCATATCGACCGCCGCGTTCTCACGCGTGGACTGCTGCGGGCGATTGCGGATTACCGTCGGCCGATCCAGGTCTTCGTAGCGCATCTGGCCACCGGCATCGCGCTTGACTGCGCGAATGGCTTCGCGTTCCTCGGCCTGACGGCCCAGGCCCGTGGCCACCACGGTGACGCAGATTTCGTCGCCCATGGTCGGGTCTTCGGCCATGCCGACGATGACTTCGGCATTGTCCGCGCCCATGTCGGCGATGACTTCGTTGACGATCTGGAATTCGTGAATACCCAGATTCTCGTCGCCGGAGACGTTGACCAGCAGGCCCTGGGCGCCATGCAGGCTCAGATCGTCGAGCAGCGGCGAGGCCAGCGCGGCTTCCGCGGCTTCGCGGGCACGATCGTCGCCGACGGCCGTGGCGCGGCCCATCATGGCCATGCCCTGTACCGACATCACACGACGCACGTCGGCAAAGTCGACGTTGATCACGCCCGGACGGGTGATCAGGTCGGAAATACCCTGCACGGCGTTATGCAGCACGTTGTTGGCGGCCTGGAAGGCGTTCTTGAGCGTGGTGGCCTTGCCCAGCGCGGTCAGCAGCTTTTCGTTCGGGATCACGATCAGCGAGTCGACATAACGACCCAGCTCTTCGATACCCTGCTTGGCGATTTCCATGCGACGGCCGCGCTCGAACGGGAACGGCTTGGTGACTACGGCCAGGGTGAGAATGCCCATTTCACGGGCGATCTCGGCCACGACCGGTGCCGCGCCGGTGCCGGTGCCACCACCCATGCCGGCGGTGATGAACAGCATGTCCGCGCCTTCGATGGATTCACGAATACGATCGCGATCCTCTTCGGCGGCCTGACGGCCGATCGCCGGGTCGGCGCCCGCGCCCAGGCCACGGGTGACGTTCATGCCGAGCTGGACGAGCACATCGGCATCGCAACGCTCCAGATGCTGGGCGTCGGTGTTGGCGCAGATGAAATCCACACCCTCGATGCCGCCGTTGACCATCTGGTTGATGGTGTTACCGCCACCACCGCCGACGCCGATGACCTTGATGATGGCCTTATCGGTCTTTTGATCTGCAAATTCAAATACTTCTGGCATGATGCACCTCTATCTTGGTTGCCGTGCTTTTTCCTTGCGGAAAAACTTGTGTGTCGGGTCCGGCGATTACCGGCTCATCCGACGTTGATCGAACGCGAAACTAGAAATTCCCCTGGAACCAGGCCTTCATACGCTCCCAGACCTGCGCAAACGAATTATCGTTATTGGAAACGTCGATTCCCGGCCGCGGCTGGGACCGATTACCGAACTCGAGCAGACCCACGCCGGTGGCATGGATCGGGTTCTTGACCACATCCGACAGCCCCTGCACACGCTGCGGCGTGCCCAGGCGCACCGACATGTGAAACACCTCTTCGGCCAGGTCGGTCAGGCCTTCCATCTTGGAAGAGCCACCGGTAATCACCACGCCGCCGGCCAGCAGATCCTCGAAACCGGACCGCACCAGCTCCTTGTGGATGAGCATGAACAGCTCTTCATAGCGCGGTTTGATGACTTCGGCGAGCGTGTAGCGCGACAGCCGCCGCGGCGGGCGCTCGCCCACGCTGGGGACCTCGATCGCGTCGTCGTCCTCGATCAGCTCCGGCAAGGCACAGCCATAACGGATCTTGATGCCTTCGGCGTGCTGGGTCGGCGTACGCAGGGCCACGGCGATATCGTTGGTGACCTGGTCGCCGGCGATCGGAATCACCGCCGTATGGCGAATGGAGCCATTTACGAACACGGCGATATCCGATGTGCCGCCGCCGATATCCACCAGGGCCACACCCAGATCCTTTTCGTCGTCGGAGAGCACCGCATAGCTCGAGGCCAGCTGTTCCAGCGACAGCTTGGAGACTTCCAGGCCGCAGCGAGCCACGCATTTCTGGATATTCTGGGCCGAGGTCACCGCACCGGTGACGATATGGACCTTGGCTTCCAGGCGCACGCCGGACATGCCGACCGGCTCCTGAATGCCTTCGTTATCGTCGACGGCAAATTCCTGCGGCAGCACGTGCAGGATCTTCTGATCGGCCGGGATCGCCACCGCACAGGCGGCATCGATGACGCGCTCGATATCGGATTCGGTGACTTCCTTGTTACGCACCGCCACGATGCCGTGCGAATTCAGCGAACGCACATGGGCACCGGAAATACCGCAATGCACGGACTGAATCCGGCAACCCGCCATCAGCTCGGCTTCCTCGACCGCGCGGCGAATGGAATCGGTGGTCGATTCGATATTGACCACCATCCCCTTTTTCATGCCGCGTGAGGGCGCACTACCCAGACCAATGATCTCGAGCTTGCCCTCGTTCACCTCGGCGACGATACAGGCGACCTTGGAGGTCCCGATATCGAGGCCGACGACGAGATTCTGGTCAGGCCGCTTGCTCATCACCTTTCTCCTGATTGCCGGTCGCGGCACGTGTGCCGCCGACTGCAAAACCGTCGCTATAGCGCAAATCGATATAGCCGGCCTCGGCCAGTCGACTGCGCGCCTGTTCATCGCCCAGCGCATAGCGCACGAAGCGCTGTACCCGGGCATCGATATCGTCACGCCCAAGGCGCAGTTCCAGACCATCGCCCAGCTGCGCGCTCCACGAGCCGCGTGCGTCGAGCGTGAGGCTTGCCAGCTCGACATCGTGCGCGGCCAGCGTCTTGGCCAGCTTGCGATATCGGTTGTAGACCTTCAGACCCGCGGTATCGGGCCCATCGAGTTGCACCAGCCCCGTCGGGCGCGTCTGTGCCGAGGGTGTAAAAACCTGACCATCCTTGGCAAGCACGCCCCGCTCGCCCCACAGGGCAACCGGCTCATGCTCACTCACGCGCACAACCACGCCATCCGGCCAGTGGCGCGAAACCTTGACTTCGCGCAACCAGGCCAGATTACCGAGTTTCGCCTGCAGCCCTTCCAGATCCACCTCGAAGAACGAGGCATCCAGATACGGAGCAGCAATTTCGGCGATCCGATCGTCGCTGACATGCACGGCATCGCCGCTAATATACAGGTGTCGAGTGGCTTCGCCTTCGGGTTTGATCCCTTGCCAGGTACAGGCCGCCACCCCCAGCAGCAGCCCAGCGCCCAGCAGGGCGTCCCGCCAGCGCTTGGGTTCACGCCAGTTCATTGTCTTTCTCCTGATTGGGCGTCGTGAGCGTGGCCGCGAGAATGCGCCACACCAGTTCGTCGAAATCCATCCCCGCCGCGCGCGCGGCCATCGGCACCAGCGAATGCGAGGTCATGCCGGGAATGGCGTTGAGTTCCAGAAACCACGGCTGGCCGGCGGCATCGAGCATGAAATCCACACGACCCCAGCCACGCGCGCCGGTAATTTCGAATGCACGCAGGGCGAGACGCTGCAGTTCTGCCTCGCGGCCCTGCTCCAGATCACAGGGGCAGTGATAGAGCGTGTCATTGGCGACGTATTTGGCTTCGTAGTCGTAAAAACCACTCGAGGGCTCGATATTGATCAGCGGCAGCGCCCGCCCGTCGAGAATCGAAGCCGTATATTCGGGTCCGTCCACGAACTGTTCAGCCATGACCTCGCGGTCGTACTTCGCCGCCGCCGCGCGGGCTGCGTCCAGATCCTCGATGCGCTCGACCTTGCTGATGCCGATGGTCGAGCCTTCATGCACGGGCTTGACGATCAGCGGCAGCCCGAGCGCTTCGACCACGGCCTTGGAATCCGTGCGCGCATCCAGCAGGCGATGGGCGGGCGTGGGAATACCCTGAGCGGCCCACAGTGCCTTGGTCCGCACCTTGTCCATGGACAACGCGCTGGCCAGCACACCGCTGCCGGTATAAGGCAGACCCTGGAGTTCCAGCGCGCCCTGAACCACGCCGTCTTCGCCGCCGCGCCCGTGGAGGGCCAGCCAGACGCGATCGAAGCCTTCCTCGGCCAGGCCCAGTACGCGGCGCTGGTCGACATCGATAATCGTGACATCGACACCACGCCGTTGCAGGGCCGCACCGACGGCCGCGCCCGAATCCAGCGATACCGCGCGCTCGGCCGACCAGCCGCCCATCAATACGGCGACACGGCCGAACGCGCTTGCATCGGTAATACGCGAATTGCTCATGTCGTTGTTTCCTTGAAAGTACGTGCCATCTGCTGGGCCACGGCGCCGATGTCGCCAGCACCGAGGGTGAGCAGGACATCGCCCTCGCGTACCACGCCGCCCAGCACGTCGCTGAGCTGATGCACGTCGTCGACGAATACCGGGTCGACCTTGCCGCGTGCACGCACGCCACGTGCCAGCGCGCGACCGTCGGCACCGGCGATCGGATGCTCGCCCGCGGCATAGACTTCGCAGAGCACGAGCACGTCCAGTTCCGCCAGCACCTGGCAGAAGTCGTCGAACAGATCGCGGGTCCGCGAGAAACGATGCGGCTGGAATACCACCACCAGCCGGCGATCGGCCCAGGCATTACGGGCCGCGCTGATAATGCTCACCAGTTCGCGCGGGTGATGGCCATAGTCGTCGACCAGCAGCACCCGCTGGCCGGCAAGCACGATCTCGCCATGCACTTCACAGCGCCGACCGATGCCCGCGAACTGCGACAGCGCCTGGCCAATCGCGGCCATGTCCACGCCCAGCTCATGGGCCACGGCCGCCGCGGCCAGCGCATTGAGCACGTTGTGCTTGCCGGGCAGATTGAGATGAACATCGTGGCCCGGCTCACCGGCACGGCGCAGCGTAAAGCGCGTACCCGTACCGTCGAAGGCCAGGTTCTCGGCCATGATGTCGGCGTCGTGGTCGATACCGTAGGTCACGATCGGGCGGCCGACATCGGCCAGAATCGAGCGCACCACCGGGTCGTCGGCACACAGCACGGCCAGCCCATAGAACGGCAGGTGGTGCAGGAATTCCACGAAGGTTTCGGTCAGGCGCGAGAACTCGCCGCCATAGGTTTCCAGATGATCGGCATCGATATTGGTGACGATCGCCATCATCGGGGTCAGAAACAGAAAGCTGGCATCCGATTCGTCGGCCTCGGCGACCAGATACGGCCCCTCGCCCAGGCGCGCGTTGCTGTTCGCGCCCAGCACCTTGCCGCCGACGATGAAGGTCGGATCCAGCCCGCCGCCGGCCAGCAGCGCCGCGACCAGGCTGGTGGTGGTGGTCTTGCCGTGCGTGCCGGCCACGGCGATGCCATAGCGAAAACGCATCAGCTCGGCGAGCATTTCCGCGCGCCGCACCACCGGCACGAGCCGTTCATGGGCGGTGGCGACTTCCGGATTGTCCTCGGCCACCGCGGTGGATACGACCACCACGTCCGCGCTTTCGACATTCTCGGCCGCATGGCCCATGAATATCTTTGCGCCCTGGGCCGCCAGCGCCTGGGTGGTGACGCCGTCCTTGATATCGCTGCCGGTCACGGCGTAGCCGAGGTTGAGCAGCACGCTGGCAATACCGGCCATGCCGACGCCGCCGATGCCGACCATATGCACCGTGCGCACGCGCCGCATCGGCCGCTCGGCCAGCGGCTGGAAGTCGCCGTTGCTGCTACGTCCGTCGGCGGCAATCATGCGGCCTCCATGGTGTCGAAGCAGGCGGCGACGATATCGTCGGTGGAATGCGGCCAGGCCACGCGCCGCGCCGCTTCGGCGCGATCGCGCAGGGCGTTGCGATCGGCACACAGGCGCTCGATTTCCTCGGCAAGGCGCTCGACACTCAATTCGGACTGATCGACGAGCGTGGCCGCGCCGGCATCGACCAGATACTGGCCGTTGGCGCGCTGGTGATCGTCCACCGCGTAGGGATAGGGCACCAGCAATGCCGCCACGCCGGCCGCCGCCAGTTCGGCCACGGTCAGTGCGCCGCTGCGACAGATCACCACGTCGGCCCAGGCATAGGCCGCGGCCATGTCGTCGATGAACGCGCTCACGTCGGCCTCGACACCGGCCTGCGCGTAGGCCGCCTCGGCCTGCTCGAGCGTACGCCCGGCCTGGTGGCGTACCTGCGGGCGTTTGTCGGCCTCGATACGCGCCAGTGCCGCCGGCACGCGCTCGTTGATCGCCAGTGCGCCGCCGCTGCCGCCGAGTACGAGCAGACGAATCGGGCCCTCGCGATCCGCAAACCGCTCATCGGGCGTCGGCAGATCGAGAATTTCTGCGCGTACCGGATTACCCACGCTACGGGCCTTGTCGCCGGCAAATGTATCCGGAAACGCCTGCAAAACGGTGGTCGCCATGCGCGCCAGCAGGCGATTGGTCAGGCCAGCCGCGGCATTCTGTTCGTGGATGAGCAACGGCCGGCCGGTCAGGCGCGCAGCCAGACCACCGGGGCCTGCGGCAAAACCGCCCATGCCCACCACCAGCTGCGGGGCCACGCGTCGTACCACGCCCAGGGCCTGCAGGCAAGCACGGGACAGACGCAGCGGCGCGGCCAACCACGACAGCATGCCCTTGCCGCGCAGACCGGCGACGTCGATCGTATGCAGGGTGAGGTCGTTGGCCGGCACCAGCCGTGCTTCGATGCCCGCGGCCGTCCCCAGCCAGCTCACCTGTACGCCGCGCGCAATCAGCGCCTTGGCCACGGCCAGCGCCGGGAACACATGGCCACCGGTTCCGCCGGCCATGATCAGCACGTGTGGCGTGTTCAGCGTGTGGCTTGCGGACGCGCTCATCGGGCGCCTCCTTTTTCCGGGACACGGGTTTCCATGTCGACCCGGATCAGCAGCGCACAGAGCACGCACATCATGACAAGGCTGGAACCGCCATAGCTCATCAACGGCAGCGTCAGACCCTTGGTCGGCAGCAGCCCCATGTTCACGGCGATATTGAGAAACGCCTGCAACACCAGCCAGCTGGACATGCCGTAGGCGACGAAGCCGGCAAACAGCTGATCGGCCACGATCGCGCGGCGCGCGATGACGAAGCCGCGCCAGACCACGGTCGCGAACAGGCCGATAAGCACCACCGTGCCGATCAGGCCGAACTCCTCGGCATAGATGGCAAAGAGGAAATCGGTATGGGTTTCCGGCAGATACAGCAGCTTCTGAACCGAATTGCCCAGCCCCACGCCGGCGATCTCGCCGCGCCCGATCGCGATCAGCGACTGGGTGAGCTGAAAACCGCTGGCATAGGGATGCGCCCAGGGGTCGGAAAAGCTCAGCAGACGCGCGAGGCGGTACGGCGACGACAGCACCAGCCCCACCACCGCGGTGCCGGCCAGGCTGCCGAGCACGAGCAGATAGGTCAGCCGCGCGCCGGCCAGAAAGAGCACGATGGCGGCGACCGCGACCATCACGGCAGCAGCGCCGAAGTCCGGCTCGATGAGCAACAGAAAACTCGCCAGCGCCATGAAGAACATGGGCCGGAACAACCCGCCCCAACTGGTGGCCAGTTCGGTCTGGCGGCGGGCGGCATAGCCGGCCACGTACAGAATCAGGCAGAAGCGCGCCGGCTCGGAGGCCTGCATGGCCACCGGGCCAAGGTCGATCCAGCGCCGCGCCCCGTTGACCGCATGGCCGATACCGGGAATGAGCACGATCAACAACAACAGCAGGCCGATCCCCAGCAATGTGAAGGTATTGGCCTGCCACACACGCATCGGCACGTGCAGCACGATAAAGCCGGCCACCAGACCGATCAGCGCGAACACGGCCTGACGGTAGAAAAAGTACATCGGGTCGTCGGTCAGGCGATCGGCGACCGCGACCGAGGCCGAGCCGACCATGACCAGACCGATACCGCCGATCAGCGCGAGCGCGACCAGCAACGCGGTGTCCGGGCGTACCCGCGGCAGTTGGATGGTCTGCAACGCGCGGATCATGCCGCCAACTCCTGTACGGCAGCGACGAAGCACTCGCCGCGGTGCATGTAATTGTCGAACTGATCGAAACTGGCACAGCCCGGCGAGAACAGCACGGTGTCGCCGCGCTCGGCCTGATTCGCGGCCGCGCGTACGGCCTGTTGCAGCGTATCGACCCGCTCGACGGGGACATAGGCGTCGACCGCCGCCGCGATCGTGTCGCGATCCTGGCCGTACACGATCACCACCCGGGCCTTGTCGCCGGCAAGTGGGCCGAGCTCGGCGAAGTCCGCGCCCTTGGCCTGGCCACCGGCGAGCAGCAGCACCGGCGTATCCATGCCAGCCAGCGAGGCCATCATGGCGCCGGGATTGGTGCCCTTGGAATCGTTGATCCAGCGCACGCCGTCGATTTCGGCAACGGTTTCGCAGCGATGCGGCAAGCCGGCAAAGCGCGTCAGGCCACGGCGAATCACTGCCTGGTCGATGCCGGCGGCCTCGGCCAATGCCCACACCGCGAGCGCGTTGAGCTGGTTATGACGCCCGGCCAGGCGTAGTTCGTCGCAGGCCAGCCACGGCTGATCGCCGCGTGCGAGATAGCGTGCATCGGCCGTATCGAGCAGGCGATAGTTCGCCGACGCTGCCACGCCGAAGCGCAATACACGGGCCGAGCCGATGGGCATGGCCGCCACGCGGGCATCGTCCGCATTGATCACGGCCACTTCGGCCGCGGCGAAAATACGCGCCTTGAGGTCGGCGTAGTGCTCGAGCGAGCCATGCCGGTCGATATGATCGGCGCTGATGTTGAGCACGGTCGCCGCGCGCGCGGCCAGCCGGTGCGTGAGTTCGAGTTGAAAACTCGACAGCTCCAGCACATAGAGTTCGATATCGTCGGCAAGCAGATCCAGCGCCGGCGTACCGAAATTGCCGCCGATGGCGTAATTCAGACCCGCGGCCTGCGCGATCTCGCCCATCCAGGCGGTGACCGTGGACTTGCCGTTGGAACCGGTAATGGCAACCACCGGTGCATCGACGACCTGGGCAAACCATTCGATATCGCCCACCACGTCCAGACCGCGCTCGCGCGCGGCGACGATCAGCGGCTCGCGCAGATCCACACCCGGCGACACCACGATATGGGTCATGCCGTCGAGCAGCATGGGATCGAGTTCGCCCACGATCAGGCTCGCCTTGGGGCAATGTTCGAATAGCGCCGGCGCGCCCGGTGGCTCGTCGCGGCTGTCCACCACCCGCACGCGCGCGCCACAGGCGCTGGCAAAGCGTGCGGCCGATACGCCCGACACACCGCAGCCAACCACCAGCACGGCGGCGTTGGCGAGTTGTTCGCGCAGGCCACTCATCGGATCTTCAACGTGGACAAACCAATCAGGACCAGCACCAGCGTGACGATCCAGAATCGCACGATGATCTTGGGCTCGGGCCAGCCCTTGAGTTCGAAATGATGGTGCAGCGGCGCCATGCGAAACATGCGCTTGCCGGTGAGCTTGAAGGTCGCCACCTGCAGAATCACCGACACGGTTTCGGCGACGAAAATGCCGCCCATGACCACCAGCACCAGCTCCTGGCGCACGGCCACGGCCACCACGCCCAGTGCGGCGCCCAGCGCGAGCGCGCCAACATCGCCCATGAACACCTGGGCCGGATAGGCGTTGAACCACAGAAAGCCCAGCCCCGCACCGCCGATCGCGGTACAGAAGATCGACAGCTCACCCACGCCCTCGATATAGGCAAAGCCCAGATAGTCGGCAAACTGCACGTTGCCGGCCACATAGGCGAAGATCGCCAGCGCCGAGGCCACCAGCACACAGGGCATGATCGCCAGCCCGTCGAGGCCATCGGTGAGGTTGACCGCGTTGCTCGAGCCCACGATCACCAGATAGCTCCACAGGATATAACCCGCGCCCAGCGGCACCGACACATGCTTGAGCATGGGAATGAGCACGCTGGTTTCGGCCGCACTGGTCGCGCCCAGATACAGCCACAGTCCGGCGGCAAGGCCAACCAGACTCTGGGCGCCATATTTCGCTTTTGCCGACAGACCCTTGCTGTTGCCGAACTTGAGCTTGCGGTAGTCGTCGACGAAACCGATCGCGCCGAACGCGGCGGTCACCAGCATCACCAGCCACACCCAGCGGTTGCCCAGATCGCCCCAGAGCAGGGTCGCCACCAGCACGGCGGCGATGATCAGCGTACCGCCCATGGTGGGCGTGCCGGCCTTGACCAGATGGCTTTGCGGGCCGTCGTCGCGCACGTGCTGACCGATCTGATGAAAGGTCAGCTTGCGAATCATGATCGGGCCGAACACGAACGAAAACACCATCGCCGTGAGCACGCCCAGAATCGCGCGCAGCGTAATGAACTGGAAAACACGAAAACCGCTGTGCAGCGGTTCGAGCCATTCGGCAAGGAACGTCAGCATGACACCCCCGCCCTGGCATTGTCTTCGACAGCCAGCGCATCGACCACACGATCCATGCGTGCGCTGCGCGAGCCCTTGATGAGCAGGGTCGTATCGCGCTGGCGTACCGACAAGGCGGTTTCCAGCGCCGCGATCAGCTCGCCGTGGTTGGCGAACCACTGCGCGCCCGGACCAAAGGCTTCGGCCGTCAGCCGGCTGAGTTCGCCGGTCACCCAGAGCCGTTCGATGCCCGATTCGCGCGCTGCCCGGCCGGCATCGCGATGGGCCTGTTCGGCCTGCTCGCCCAGTTCGGCCATATCACCGAGCGCGGCCCAGCGCGTACCGCGCTGCTGGGCCAGCCAGCCCAGCGCGGCTGCCAGCGAATTGGGGTTGGCGTTGTAGCTGTCGTCGATCAGACGCGCGCCGTGGCGCCCGGCAATGATCGTCATCCGCCCGCCCACGCCGACCATCGCCGCCAGCGAGCGCGCGATCAGATCGGCGTCGAGATCGATCGCGCTGGCCACGGCCGCGGCCGCCAGCGCATTGCTGATGTTATGCGCCCCAGCCAGCGGCAGCACGACATCGGCCGCGCCGGTGGGCGTATGCAGGGTGAAACGGCTGCTGTCGGCTTCCAGCTCGATATCGCTGGCGAATACGTCGGCCTCCGCACGGGCATGGCGCGCAAATACGACCCGCGCGCGATCACCGGCGAGTTCGTGCCAGAGCGGTGCGAAATCGTCATCGCCGTTGATCACGGCAATACCGTCGGCCGCCAGGCTCGAGAACATTTCGCCCTTGGCCCGGGCCACGCCCTCGCGGCTGCCAAAGCCTTCGATATGGGCCAGGCCGGCATTGTTCACCAGCCCGACGTGCGGGCGGGCAAGCTCGGACAGCATGGCGATATCGCCTGCGTGCGAGGCGCCCATTTCGATGACGGCACGGTTGATGCTGTCGTTGAGCCGCATGAGCGTAATCGGCACGCCCAGCTGATTGTTCAGATTGCCTTCGGTGGCGAGCACCGACCCGGCCTCACCCAGAATCGCGGCCAGCATCTGCTTGACCGTCGTCTTGCCGTTGCTGCCGGTCACGCCAATCACCGTGCCGCTAAAGGCCTGACGCGCAGCTGCGCCGGCCTGCTGCAACGCCTTCTCGACATCGGCGACCTGCAACTGCGGCAACGGCGAATCGACCTCGCGGGCAACCACCGCGCCGGCGGCGCCGAGGCTTGCCGCCCGGGCAACGAAATCGTGCCCGTCGACGCGCGTGCCCGGGAGGGCGAAGAACAGCGCATTACGCTCGAGCCGGCGCGTATCGATACTCGCGCCGACGTACTCGGCGTCGTGACCGTGCAGGGTCGCGCCCAGTGTCTGTGCTAGTTCGGACAGGCGGCCGTTCATAGCGCCTCCAGCACGGTGCGCGCGACCACGCGGTCGTCGAACGGACGTCGTGTATCGCCGGTCTGCTGAGTGGTTTCATGGCCCTTGCCGGCAATGAGCACGACATCGCCAGGCTCTGCAGCCTGGATCGCTGCGGCAATCGCGGCCGCGCGGTCGTGCTCGATGGTGACCGGCGCATCGGCATGCATGCCGGCACGGATGGCGTTCGCGATCACAGCCGGGGCTTCGCTGCGCGGGTTGTCGTCGGTAATCCAGATGCGATCAGCCGCTTCGGCCGCCGCGCCCATGAGCGGGCGCTTGCCGGTGTCGCGATCGCCGCCACAGCCGAATACGCACAACACGCGGGCCTGCGCATGCGCGCGCACCGCGGCAATCGCCTGGGTCAGCGCGCCCGGCGTATGGGCAAAATCGACCACCACCATCGGCTGGTCATCGCGCCAATCCACGCGCTGCATGCGCCCGGGCACCGTCGTCAGGCGTGCAAGTACCGCCGTGGCACGCGCGAACGCCACGCCACGAGCCAGCAGCACGGCCAGTACCGCGGCCAGGTTCATGGCATTGAAACGCCCGACCAGCATGCTTTCGACATGTGCCCGACCCCAGCTGGTATCCAGTGTCAGCGCGAGACCGTCGATACGGGTTTCGACCGACGCGATACGCACATAGCGCTCGGCCAGAGCGGCCATATCGCCATGCCCATAGACGACCGGCATGACGGCGTCGGCCAGCGTGGCCAGCCATTGCCGGCCATAGGCGTCGTCCCCGTTGAGTACCGCGACATCGAGGCCGTCGAAGGCGAACAGCCGCTGCTTGGCAGCCGCATAGGATTCGACATCGCCGTGATAATCCAGATGATCGCGCCCGAGCTGGGTGAGCACGGCCACGTCGAAGTCCACGCCATCCACGCGATACTGATCCAGCGCATGCGAGGACACTTCGAAGGCCACCGCGTTGGCATCGGCCGCGGCCAGACGCGCCAGCCAGTCCTGGACGCCGACCGGATCGGGCGTGGTGTGGGTCGCTTCGGTCAAGTCGTTGGCAAAACCGAGGCCGAGGGTGCCGATATAGCCACAACGCTCGCCCAGCGCCTCGATGGCCTGCGACAACAGCCAGGCACAGGAGGTCTTGCCATCGGTGCCGGTAATACCGGCCACGAACAACTGCTGCGACGGCTCGCCATAAAAGCGCCCGGCAATACGGCTGGCCTGCCGCGCCAGCCCGTCGACACGGACATTGGCGATATCCAGCGCCGGCGCACGCCCGCGATCCCAAACGACGGCCGCAGCACCCGCCGCGATCGCGTCATCGACATAATCCAGCCCGTGACTGCGCGTGCCCTGATAGGCCAGAAACACGCCATCGCGCGCGACCTGGCGGCTATCGATCGCCACGCTGTCGATATCCACGTCCGGCACGTCGTTGGCCAGTCCGGCAAGCAGACTGGCCAAGGGCTGACGCGGCGGCTGTACAGGCGCAAGCGTACTCATGTGCCTGCCCCCTTGCCGCGGCGATCGGCCGAGGCCGTCAACACGCTGGGATTGTCCGGCGGCACGCGCAACAAACGCAGCGCATCGCGCATGACCGCAGAAAACACGGGCGCGGCGACCGCCCCGCCGTAGTAGGCATCCTTCTTGGGCTCGTCGAGCATGACCAGCGTCACCAGCGCGGGTTTTTCGGCCGGCGCCATGCCCACGAACAGCGCCTGATGGCGATCGGCGTTATAGCCCCCGCTGCCGGCCTTGCGGGCGGTGCCGGTCTTGCCGGCCACCCGGTAACCGGGGATCGCGGCCCGCGTCGCGGTGCCGGCCGGCGTGATCACACCTTCCAGCAGGTGGCGCATGGTGCGCGCCGTTTCGGGCTTGAGTACACGCTTGGGCGGCGCATGCATATCCGCGCCGTCGCCTTCGATCAGGCGCAGGCTGCGCAGCATGCCGTCATCGGCAATCGCGCCGTAGGCACGGATGAGCTGGAACGCGGTCACGGCCAGGCCATAGCCATAAGAAGCAGTCGCCGTCTCGACGTTATTCCACTCGTAGAAGTCCTTGAGCACGCCAAAGCGCTCGCCCGGGAAACCGCTGCCGGTGATATCACCGAAGCCGAAATCGTTATAGGCACGCCACACGCCTTCGGCGCCCATTTTCAGGCCGACATGGGCGGCGCCGACGTTGCTGGATTTCTGCAGGATCTTGGCGAAGTCGACATCGCCGTAGTTGCGGAAATCCTTGACCGTCAACCGGCCGACCATGAACCAGCCCTTGGTATGGATCACGTCATCGGTATCGAACAGGCCGCTATCCAGCGCCTTGGCCAGCAGCAGCGGCTTGACCGTGGAACCCGGCTCCATGACATCGGTCGCCGCGCGGGCGCGTACACCGGAGGGGTCGATGGAATCGCGATCATTCGGGTTGAAACTCGGATACGAGGCCACCGCGCGCAATTCGCCCGTGGTCGGATCGAGCATGACCACCATGCCGCCCTTGGCATTGTTCTTGATGACCGCGGCCTTGATATGGCGATACGCCAGATACTGCATGCGCGAGTCGATGGTCAGACGCAGTTCGTGGCCGGCCTGCGGCGGCTGGAACTCGGCCAGATCCTCCACCACGCGGCCGACGCGATCCTTGACCACGCGGCGGCTGCCCGGCTCGCCGTGCAGATACTCGTCGCGATTGAGTTCGAGGCCTTCCTGGCCACGACCATCGATATTGGTCATGCCCACGATCTGGGCCGCCGCTTCGCCGGCCGGGTAATAGCGTTTGTATTCGCGCTGCAGGAACACGCCCGGCGCATCGACCGCCATCACGGCCCGCGCATCCGTGGGCGCGAGCTGGCGGCGCAGATACAGAAACTGCCGGCTCTTGTAGCTTTCCAGACGGCTACGCAGCTCGGACACCGGCATGTTCAGTTCACGCGCGAGCGGAGCGATCTTGTCCGGCGCTTCTAGCACCGCACCGGGCACCGCCCAGACCGATTCGGTGGGCGCGGACAGCGCCAACGGTTCGCCGTTGCGATCCTTGATCTCGCCACGCCCGGCCGGCACCGACACGGTGCGCAGATGGCGCTTGTCGCCTTCCTTGGTCAGAAATGCCTGGTCGAGCACCTGCAAATCGAACGCACGGCCGGCCAGCACCACGGCAAAAACGGCGAACAACGATAGTACGAACCAGCCACGCCAGCGCGGCGGCGCGGGCGGCGTATTGCGTTTCGCGCGCTGACCGCGCGGCTGATCATGCCGGCTCATCGCTTGGACTCCAGCACGACATACTGGCGCGGCTGCACCATGCCCAGATCACGACGGGCAACCTGGGCGACGCGGTCGGGATTGGCCCAGGCGCTTTCCTCGAGCTGCAGCTGTGCCCATTCGGTGGACAGCTTGTCGCGCTCGACACGTTCGACCTGGAGCTCGTGGGCCATTTCGCGGGTCTTGTGCTTGGCCTGGACGACCGCGACCGCGCTTACCAGAATGGCCAGCGACAAGGCGCCAATCGTGAGTGCCTGCCGGCTCATGACGACACCTTCGGGGCGTGGGTGCGCTCGGCGATACGCAGAATGGCGCTTCGGGCGCGGGCATTCGTCGCCAGCTCCTGCGCATCGGCACGTACGGGCTTGCCGATTTCGTGCAGCGCCGGTTCATGCGCCGGCGCCATGGGTACGGGCGGCGGCGCGGGACGCGCCTGGGCGCGAATGAATCGCTTGACGCGCCGATCCTCGAGCGAATGAAAACTGATCACGGCTAGACGCCCACCCGGCGCGAGCACATCGAAGGCGGCATCGAGGCCGCGCTCGAGCGCGCCGAGTTCGTCGTTGACATGCATACGAAAGGCCTGAAACGTGCGCGTGGCCGGATGCACCCGTTTGCCGGCCGCCACACGCGCCGGAATGGCACTGGCCACGATTGCCGCCAGACGGGCCGTATCAGCAATCGGTGCGTGCGCGCGAGCATCCAGAATCGCAGCCGCGATGCGTCCCGCCATCGGCTCTTCGCCATAGCGCTTGATCACGGATGCGATCTCGCCGTGGCTGGCGGTATGCAGCCAGTCGGAGAGCGGCCGACCGGCGTCGGGGTTCATGCGCATATCGAGCGGTCCCGCATGCCGGAACGAAAAACCACGCTCGGCGACATCGAACTGGGGTGAGGACACACCCAGATCGAAGAGCACACCGTCGATATGGCCGGCCAGCCCCAGCGCCTGTACACGTTCGCCCAGTTCCGCGAAGGAGGCACGTACGAAGGTAAAGCGCGGGTCGCGCTCGGCGAGCGCCCGGGCATGGCGCTCGGCGTCCGGGTCCTGGTCGAAGGCAATCAGCCGGCCGGCCTCGCCCAGCTGGGCGAGCACAGCACCACTATGGCCGCCGCGCCCGAAGGTGGCATCCACATACACGCCATCCGCGCGCAGGCCGAGGCCCGCCAATGCGGCGTCGAGCAGTACCGGTTGATGTTCGGCCTGCGACATGTGGGCAGCGATCCTCATGGCTTTTATGAACGGCGATGTTTGATGAAGGGGGTCACAGGCTCAGGTCCATCAGCACATCAGGCAGCTCGCCACTGGCGGCGTCCTGTGCCAACTGGGCAGCGATATCGGCCGAACGCGCCTGATAGGTGGCTTCGTCCCACAGCTCGAAGAGATTGCCCATGCCCGAAAGCACGGCCTTGGATTCCAATTGCGCATAGGCGCGCAGATTCGACGGCAGCAACAGGCGGCCCTGCTTGTCCATGTCGACATCGCGCGCGTTGCCAATCAGAAAACGCTGGATATTTCTCACCTTCGGATCGAGCCCGCCTTTCGCCAGCAGCTTGTTCTCAAATGTCTGAAATTCGGACAACGGGTAGATCAGCAGGCAGCCATCCCAATGCTGGGTCACGACAAGCCGGCCCGCGCAGTCGTCGACCAACGACTGGCGATACGACGCCGGGATCGCAATACGACCCTTGGCATCGATAGTGACCGGATGCGACCCCTTGAACACGCTGCGGCCTCATTATCGCCGTTGAACCACTTTGCCCCACTTCCTACCCCTCGGCGCCACTATAGGCAGCGCCGCTTTCGGGTGTCAAGCAAACAGCGGATGGCAAAAAAACCCAGCAAAACAGTGCTTTCTGACGCCTTCCCAGCCCGATTTGGGACGAAAATCGCGGTTCTTATTTTGTTTTGTTTTTTAGGGTTTTAGCGGTTCTAGCTCGACGATTTTATGAGCCGACAGGGCCCGCCGGCCCTTGTAATGCCATAAAAATTGACGAACGGGGGATAGGTGGCGTGCGCAAACCGGCGCGCGATTTGCGCAGGTGGGGCGTGAGCCCATGCTTGGCGCAAACCGTCGACTGGCAGACATCGTCGGATATCAGAAAAGAGGTTCGGAGCCGGCCGATAAGCCGGGTTCTGTCGTACGCAATCATTCATCTGGGACATGCGTCGCCACATGCCTCTTGCGACCTACCCGAGGACTGTGCGGGCCGCACGTCGTCCTCCTATTTGGTCTTGCTCCGGATGGGGTTTACCGTGCCGCGAACCGTTACCGGACGCGCGGTGCGCTCTTACCGCACCGTTTCACCCTTACCTGGCTCGTGAACGAGCCATAGGCGGTCTACTCTCTGTTGCACTTTCCGTAGGCTCACGCCTCCCAGGCGTTACCTGGCATCCTGCCCTGTGGAGCCCGGACTTTCCTCCGTGCCCATGCGGGCACCGCGATTGCGTGGCCGGCTCCGAGGGCGAATTCTAGCACCCGTGGCTACGCTGCGGTGCATCAATCGGCAGCCGCAAGCGCCAATGCCCGGGCATAAATGTCGTTGGTGGCCGCGCCGGTCAGGCGCGCGGCCGCCTTGGCCGCCTGCTTGGTGCCGGTGAGTGCCAACAGTTCGCCGAGCAGGTCGTCGAGTGCGATCTCGGCGCCATCGCGCCGTTGGGGGGGTCCGCCTTCGATCACCAGCACGAATTCGCCGCGCCGGCGATTGTCGTCCTCGGCCAGCCACTGCCCCAGCGCCTCGGCCTCGAGCACGACGCTTTGTTCGTGCAGTTTGCTCAGCTCACGGCACAGACCAATACGGCGCGTGGCACCGAATACCGCAGCGATATCGCGTACACAGCGCTCGATACGGTGGCTGGACTCGTAGCATATGAGCGTCCGGGTTTCGTCGGCGAGCTCGCCGAGCCGTGCCTGGCGTGCCGTGGCCTTGGCCGGCAGGAAGCCTTCGAACACGAAACGATCGCTGGGCAGCCCGGCCACCGACAGTGCGGCGATCGCGGCACAGGCGCCGGGCACGGCCAGCACCGGATAACCGGCCGCGCGTACCGCACCCACCAGCGTATAGCCGGGGTCGCTGATCAGCGGCGTGCCGGCATCGCTGATCAGCGCGACCGACTCGCCTGCGGCCAGGCTTTCGAGAATACGCTCGACGCGCGCGTGTTCATTGTGTTCGTGCAGCGACACCATCGGCGTATCAATACCCAGATGGCGGGTCAGACGCGCGCTATGGCGCGTATCCTCGGCAGCGATCAAGGCCACATCGGCCAGCGTACGGCGGGCGCGATCACTGAAATCGCCCAGGTTGCCGATCGGTGTGGCCACGATCCAGAGCGCGGCAGGCATCGATTGCATGGTCGTTTCACGACGTAGAGGGATGGCGCTGATATTATGCCGGTCATACTCGCGCGCCTGGGGGGATCTGGCGCGCACACCCGGGAGTTCCAACATTATGACGATCTATAAAAAGCCATCGCTGGGCGTACTGGCCCTGTTGCTGTTTGCCCTGACGATGGCCGGTTGCGCACAGCAACTGCGCGATGCCCAGAGCCGCGACAGCGCCGCGCCGGCGACCAGCCCCGAACAGGCGATCGCGCAGGGCGACTATGCCCGTGCCGCCCAGCTGTATGCCCAGGCCTCGGCCAGCGAATCCAACCCGGATCGCTCGCGCCAGTTGCGCTTCGAAGCCGGGCTGGCGGCCGCCCAGGCGAGCGATGCGCAGATGGCCAAGCAGATCCTGTCGAGCTTTCCGCCGTCCACGCTCAACGACCTCGAACGCGCCCGCTACGAGCTGGCCCGGCGCGAGGTCAATCTGGTGGGCACGCCGCCTGCGTCCGCGCTCGAACAGTTGCCGCCCCCGAGCAGCGGCACCCCGCCGGCGGTCGCCGAACGGGTCTGGGAAAAACGCGCCCAGCTGTACTTTCAACAGAACGACCTGATCGCCGGTATCAACGCACTGGTTCAACGGGGCGTGTGGCTGGTCGACGACCGCATGCTGCGCGGTAACGACGACGCGATCTACAGCAAGTCGCTGGATGCCATCACCGCCGGTCAGGGCCCGCAAAGCCCGGCCGCGCAAAACGCCGACAAGACCACCGTCGGCTGGCTGGCGCTGGCCGAGATCGGACAGCGGCGCTGGAACAGCCGCAACGAACGCGATCGTGCGCTGGCCGCCTGGGAGGAACGTTTCCCGCAGCATCCGGCCACCCGCGCCGTACTACGCGAGCGCTTCGATTACCGGCCGCGCACGTCGCCGGTCGAGCGTAACCGCCCCGGCCAGCGTTTCGGCCAGGCTCCGCGCCCGCAAAGCGACACCGTCGCCCTGGCCCTGCCCCTGACCGGTCAGTTCGCCAATGCTGCCGAGGCCATTCGCGACGGTTTCCTGTTCGCCTACGAACACGATAGCAGCGCGCCGTCGCGCCCGATCATCTACGACACCAACACGATGAGCGCCAACGAACTGTTGCGCCGTGCACAAAGTGATCGCGTAGGAATCCTCGTGGGCCCACTGGACAAGCCGAAGGTCGCCGAGATGGCACGGCTGAACAGCCCCATCCCGACCATCGGCCTGAACTACAGCGACACGCCCAACACCCGTGCCGGCTTCTACCAGTTCGCGCTCGCGCCCGAAGACGAGGCCCGCGAGGTCGCGCGCCAAACAGCCGACAAGGGCCGCCGCCGTGCGCTGGCACTGGTACCCAGCGGCGACTGGGGCCGTCGTGTATTCACCGCGTTTCGTGAAGCATTCGAAAGCCGTGGCGGCCAGATCGTCGATCAGGCCACCTATGAGCCCAGCGAGCCTGACCACCGCGACCCCATCCAGCGCCTGCTGCAGAGTTCTCGCAGCGGCGGCGGCGCCGATTTCATCTTCGTGGCCGGCCAGCCGGACCAGGCCCGCCTGATCCGCAGCCAGCTGCGCTTCTACCGCGCCCGCAGGCTGCCGATGGTCACCACCTCGCATGCCTATACCGGCACCCCCGATCCCGGCAACGATATCGATCTCAATGGGGTGGAATTCGTCGATATGCCCTGGGTCGTCGGCGAAGGCGATTTTCTGGACACGCGCCGCGGCGAAGCCGAACAGGCGTACGGCGCCACCGCCAAGCACTACAAGCGGCTGTTCGCGATGGGCATGGATGCCTGGAAACTGACCGATCGCATCGCGGAACAGGGCCTGCAGCCGAATGATCTGTTCGAGGGCATGAGCGGCGTGCTCAAGGTCAATCCCGACGGCACGATCCGACGCTATCTCGCCTGGGCGGTATTCCGCGATGGCGAACCGCAGCTCATGGCCATGCCGTCCATCAACGATGCACGCAACGACCAGGCGACCTCCAACAGCCAGGATCCGTGGGCGCGCTAGCGCAATCCACACGGCCGGCGGTGCGCGTGTTGTCGAACCGCGCCGCCGGCCCGTGCCTGTATTCGCCGCAAGGCTAGTCAAACGCGGTGCCTGGCAACACCCTGGACACCGGCCACGAGGCCGAGGACCGTGTCGACCGGGCCGCGCGCAAGCGCGGCTGGAAGCGTATCGCACGCAACTACAACGTACGCGGCGGCGAACTCGATCTGGTCTACGACGCCAAGGGCATGCTGGTGATCGTGGAAGTGCGCTATCGCGCACGTAGCGATTATGGCGGCGCCGCGGGCAGCGTCACCCGCAGCAAGCAACAGCGTATCGTGCGTGCCGCCCGCCATTTTCTGGTGCAATATCCGCGCTATGCGCAGGCCACCATCCGTTTCGACGTGGTCGGCGTGAATGCGAACAATGAACTCGACTGGATAGAGAACGCTTTCTATGCCGAATAATGCCGACACGCGCGTTCAGCTGATCACGCAACTGTTTGCCGACAATGCGCAGGCCAACATGGCCACCCTCGCCGCCACGGACCAGCAGATCGTCAGCGCCGCCGATATGCTGATCGACTGCCTGAACGACGGGCACAAGGTGCTGTCCTGTGGCAACGGCGGTTCCGCCGGCGACGCCCAGCATTTCTCCTCGGAACTGATCAACCGGTTCGAACGCGAACGCCGGGCCCTGCCGGCCATCGCCCTGACCACGGAAAGCTCCACGCTGACCGCAATCGCCAACGACTACGCCTATAACCGGCTGTTTTCACGCCAGGTGGAAGCGCTTGGCCAGCCCGGCGACATACTGCTGGCGATCAGCACCAGCGGCAATTCCGCCAACGTCTGCGAAGCGATCGATACCGCCCATGCCCAGGGCCTGAACGTGCTTGCACTCACCGGTCGCGACGGCGGACGCATGGCGGCAATGCTGGACGAAGACGACTGCGAATTACGCGCCGCCGCCGACAGCACGGCACGCATACAGGAAATGCACCTGTTGTTCATTCACTGTCTGTGCCGGCTGATCGAGGACGATCTACTCGGCTGAGCCCCGCGGGGTGGCTACTTCACCACCTTGAGATGCGGGTGCTTGTTCTTGCTTTCGCCCGCGTCGTCATCCGAGCCGGTATCGCGACCGCCCCCCGGGCCGCCATCCGGCGGCGTGGGCGTGCTCTCGACATCGCCGAAGAGCATGCCTTCGCCGTTTTCACGCGCGTATAACGCCAGCACCGCACCCGGCGGCACACTGACGTTATAACTCTGGCCCGAAAACCGAGCCGAGAAACTGATCAACTCATTCTCCAGCGACAGACCGCGCACCGCGCCGGGGCTGATGTTGACCGTAATCTTGCCCTCCTCGGTCACGAACTGGCGCGGCACATCGACACCATCGGCATCGGCGGCAACCAGCAGATGCGGGGTCAGATCGTTATCGAGCACCCAATCGTAGAGCGCACGAATCAGATACGGCCGTCGGGACGTCAGTTCGGCCATCAACACAACCTCAACTCAATTTCTAAACGAATAGCCTGATCCGAAGGTGGGGCAGATCGGGCGTCTACGCAAGTGGCGTATTCGCATACGCCGGCTCGATCGATCCGGCTCGCCAATTTCCGCGGTCAGCGAGCGGCCGGAAGTGTGCCCATTTCCGCCTCGAGCGCGGACAGGCTTTGCGCAAAGGCAGGCCTTGCGAACAGGCGCTCGGCATAACGCGTCAGCGTCTTGGCGTGACGTTGCGGCACACGCACGCCGTAGTAGTCCAGGCGCCATAGAATGGGCGCCAGGGTACAGTCGACCAGGGAATACTCCTCGCCGACATATTCCCGCGGCGAGAAATCGGCCGCCAGCGTCGTGAGCAACTCGGTCATGCGCTCGCGTGCCTTGCGCGCTACCGCCGGCGTGCTGTCCAGATCGGCACAGAGTTCGTACAGATCGGACTCCATACGAAAGATGGCCAGCCGATACTGCGCCCGCAGAACCGGGTCGACCGGCATCAGCGGCGGATGCGGATAGCGCTCGTCGATATACTCGAGAATGATACGCGGGTCGTAGACCACCAGCTCGCGGTCGACCAGCGTCGGCACCGTGTTATACGGATTGAGCTCGAGCAGATCCTCGCTCTCTTCATCCTCGCGCAGCTCGACCACGTTGTAGCTGTCGACGCCCTTTTCGGCCATCACCAGCCGCACCCGATGGCTGTGGACACAGCCCGGGCGCGAGTACAGCGTGATCGTGGCGCTACGAGCGGCCATGCTCAGCAGCGCCCACGCGATGTATCAATGCACATCGCGCCAGAACTCACGCTTGAGCATATAGGCCAGTGCCGTGAACAGCAGCAGGAACACGATCACCTTGAAGCCGAGCGAGTAACGCACCAGCTTGGCCGGCTCACCAACATAGACCAGAAAGTTGGTCAGATCGCCCACCGCGGCCTTGTATTCGGCCGGGTCGAGCTGGCCTTCCTGGACCAGTTCGAATTCGGGCGCACCGTGGCCTTCGCCGTGCGCTTCGCCTTCGCCGCCTTCAGCCGACTCGTCGTGCTTGAGTGCCTGATACCCCTGCAAGGGGGCCAGCACGGCCGGCATGGCCGTATTGCTCATCACCACGTTATTCACGCCGGTCGGACGCGAGTCGTCGAGGTAGAAGCTCAGCAGAAAGCTGTAGATCCAGTCGGCGCCACGCTCACGGGCGGTCAACGACAGATCCGGCGGCGCCTTGCCGAACCATTCGGCCGCGCTTTCGGCATCCATGGTGCCCTGGATGGTGTCGTGGATCTTGCCCCGGGTCATCATGAGGTTGTTTTCCATGACCTCTTCGGGGATATCCAGATCGTCGGCAATACGCTGGTAGCGCATGTATTGCAGCGAATGACAGCCCGAGCAGTAGTTCATGAACATCTTGGCGCCACGCTGCAGCGAAGCCTGGTTGCCCAGATTGGTTTCATGATGGAAAGGCACGGATTCGCCGCCTGCCGCCAATGCGGCCAGCGGCATCATCAGAAACAGCGCAATGAAAAACCGACGCATCATCCCGTCACCCTTTCCGGAACCGGCTTGGTCCTGTCGATGATGCTGTAGAGCGGCATCAGCAGGAAGAACGCGAAATAGACAATCGTGGCGATCCGCGCGATCAACGTCAGCGTCGGGTTCGGCGCCTGGGTGCCGATATAGCCCAGCACGATGAACGACACCACGAATGCAGCCAGCATCGCCTTGAAGATCAGACCCTTGTAGCGGATCGATTTCACCTTGCTGCGATCCAGCCACGGCAGCACGAACATGATCAAAACCGCGCCGAACATGGTGATCACGCCACCGAGCTTATCGGGCACGGCACGCAACATCGCGTAGAACGGAGTGAAGTACCACACCGGCGCAATATGTTCCGGCGTAACCGACGGATTGGCTTCGGTGAAGTTCGGCGGCTCGAGGAAGAACCCGCCGAATTCCGGCGCGAAGAAGATTACGCCCGAGAACAGGATCAGGAACACGCCCACACCGAACAGATCCTTCACCGTGTAGTACGGGTGGAAGGGAATGCCATCCACCGGATGGCCGTCGGCGTTCTTGTTGGCCTTGATCTCGATACCGTCGGGGTTGTTCGAACCCACATGATGCAGCGCCATGATATGCGCGATCACGAGGCCAACCAGCACGAACGGCAGCGCCACGACGTGCAGGGCAAAGAAGCGGTTGAGCGTGGCGTCGCCGATCACGAAGTCGCCGCGAATCCAGGTCGTGAGCTGTTCGCCCACCACCGGAATCGCCGAGAACAGCGAGATGATCACCTGCGCGCCCCAATAGGACATGTTGCCCCACGGCAGCACGTAACCCATGAAGGCTTCGGCCATGAGCGCCAGAAAGATCAGGCAGCCGAAAATCCACAGCAGTTCACGCGGCTTGCGGTACGAGCCGTACAGCAGGGCACGGAACATGTGCAGATAGACGACGATAAAGAAGAACGATGCACCCGTGGAATGCATGTAGCGGATCAGCCAGCCCCACTCCACATCGCGCATGATGTAGGCAACCGAGCCGAAGGCGGCGGCAGCGGACGGCTTGTAGAACATCGCCAGCCAGATGCCGGTGATCAGCTGGTTGGCCAGCACCAGCATGGCCAGCGAGCCGAAGTAGTACCAGACGTTGAAGTTCTTCGGAGCGTAGTACTGGCCGATGTGTTCGTTCCACAGCTGGGTCGCCGGGAACCGGGCATCGACCCAGTTCATGAACTTGCTTGCCATTTACGCAGCCTCCTCGCCGCCCTGGTTCGGATCCTCGCCTACCACTATAAGGCTGTCGCTCTCATAGCGATGCGGCGGCACGACCATATTGAGTGGCGCCGGTTGGGCCGCATATACACGGCCCGAGATATCGTACTTCGAGCCATGACAGGGGCAGAAGAAGCCACTGTAGTCGAGCTGACCGCCGCTGGCCTCGGGCCGATATTTCGGCGAGCACCCCAGATGCGTACAGATGCCGACCATCACCAGAACCGCCGGCTTGATCGAGCGGTGCGGGTTGCGGCAGTACTCGGGCTGCTGGTCCATCTTGGATTCCGGGTCTGCCAGTTCCGGCGCGACTTCATCCAGGGTTTCCAGCATGTCGGGCGTGCGACGCACCACCCAGACCGGCTTGCCTCGCCAGGTCACGCTGACCATGGCGCCCTCTTCCAATGCAGCGATGTTGACCTCCACCGGAGCGCCAGCCGCCTTGGCGCGCGCACTCGGCAGCCAGGACTTGACAAACGGTGTGGCCACAAAGGCCGCGCCCACGCCACCGACGGCTGCGGTGGCGGTGGTCAAAAATCGGCGTTTGCCGACGTCGACCCCCTCTTTGCTCATGCGTAAAACCTCTTCGAGCAGGGCAGAAATGCCGGTTCGATTTTTCTGATGGGTGCGTGATCCGCAGCGTAGCAGGACGCCGCAAGGAGTCTGAAAAGTATAGCACAGCGCGACGTAATCACAGCTGACTCAGCCCTGTGGATTGCCGGCACGTACCCGCGCCGAGGCGGCGTGGGCATACAGACCTTCACCGAGTGCCAGCTCTTCAGCGACCGGAGCCAAGGCGGCCGCGCCTGCCGGACTGGCCTGGATGATCGACAGCCGCTTCTGGAAATCGTAAACGCCAAGCGCCGACGAAAAACGCGCCGTGCGCCCGGTGGGCAATACGTGATTGGGCCCGGCGCAGTAGTCGCCAAACGCCTCGGGCGTGCGATGGCCCATGAAGATCGCGCCCGCGTGCTGGATGCCGTCCAGCAACGCATCCGGATCGGCGACAGCCAACTCCAGATGTTCCGGGGCAATACGATTGGACAGCGCAAGCGCCTCGGCCATATCGGCGACCGCGATCAATGCGCCGTGATTGGCCAGCGATGCACGAATGATGTCGCGGCGCGGCTGGTCTTCGAGCAGACGTGCGACCGCGGCTTCGACCGCAGTCAGAAACGAGGCATCCGGGCTGATCAGCAACGCGCGCGAATCCTCGCCATGTTCGGCCTGGGCGAATAAATCGAGTGCGGCCCAGTCCGGGTCACCGCTGCCATCGGCGAGAATCAGCACCTCGGACGGCCCGGCGACGGACTCGATCCCCACCCGGCCGAATACCTGACGCTTGGCTTCCGCCACATAGGCATTGCCCGGGCCCACGATCTTGTCGACCCCGGGCACGCTTTCGGTGCCATAGGCCAGCGCAGCAACCGCCTGGGCGCCGCCGATGGTAAAGAACCGATCGACGCCGGCGAGCGCGGCCGCGGCCAGCACCCAGTCGTTGACCTCGCCGCCCGGTGCGGGCGAGACCATCACGATTTCCGACACGCCGGCCACCTGCGCCGGCAAGGCGTTCATCAACACACTCGACGGATAGGCTGCCTTGCCGCCCGGCGCATAGATGCCGGCACGTTCGATTGCACGCACGACCTGGCCCAGCCGATTGCCGTATTCGTCCTCGTAGGCCTGGGCCGTAATCTTCTGCGACTCGGCATAGCGCCGAATACGATCGGCCGCGCTTTCCAGCGCAGCACGCGGCTTGGCCGGCATCGCCTCGAGGGCGGCGGCCAGACGCGCGGGCGCAATTTCCAGCGCGCCCATGTCGCTGGCCGGATGGCGATCGAGTTCGCGGGTGTATTCGACGACTGCCGCATCGCCGCGTGCGCGCACATCGGCAATGATGGCGGCCACGCGACTATCAATTTCGGCCTGAGCCGGCGTATCACTATCGATCAACGCTTCGAATTGCGACTCGAAGTCGGCCGAAGCACTGTCCAGACGCCGCATCACGCCAGACCTCCGGCCTTCGGATCGAACAGTTCGATCAGTTCACCGATCTCGGCATGCTTCATCTTCTGGGCCGCCTTGTTGACGACCAGCCGCGCACTGATGTCCTCGATCACCTCGAACGGCTCCAGGCCGTTGGCGCGCAGCGTGTTACCCGTATCCACCAGGTCCACGATCACATCCGCCAGCCCTACCAGCGGTGCCAGCTCCATCGAGCCGTAGAGCTTGATGATCTCGACCTGCCGGCCGAGCCGCGAGAAATAAGCCCGCGTGGTTTCGACGTATTTGGTGGCCACGCGCAGCGGGCGATGGCCGGCTGCATCCATTGCCCCCGGCAGGCCAGCGGTCATGAGCTTGCAACAGGCAATTCCCAGATCCAGCGGCTCGTAGAGATCGGCGCCACCGTGTTCGATGAGCACGTCCTTGCCGGAAATGCCGATATCGGCCGCGCCGTAGGCCACGAAGGTCGGCACGTCCGAGGCGCGAATCACGAGCAGCCGCAGGCCGGGCCGGTTGGTCTCGAACACCAGCTTGCGCGATTTGTCCGGATCGACCTCCGGCTCGATACCCGCAGCGGCCAGCAGCGGCAGCGTGGCTTCGAGAATGCGCCCCTTGGAAAGCGCGAGCGTGATCTGGCGGCTCATGCGCTCACCTCACGCGCGGTCACCGGCGCGCGATCGGGCAGACGCTGAATATGCCCGCCCAGCTGCGCCATCTTTTCCTCGATACATTCATAGCCGCGATCGATGTGATAGATCCGCCGCACGTCGGTCGAACCATCGGCGACCAAGCCGGCAATCACCAGCGAAGCCGAGGCGCGCAGATCGGTCGCCATCACCGGCGCGCCGGTCAGGCGCTGGATACCGGTCACGATCACGGTATTGCCTTCCTGGCGAATCTTCGCACCCATGCGCTGCAGCTCGGATACGTGCATGAAACGATTTTCGAACACCGTTTCCGTGACCGTACCCACCCCGTCCGCGAGCGCGTTGAGCACACAGAACTGCGCCTGCATATCGGTGGGAAACCCGGGATACGGCGCCGTGCGCAGATTGACCGACCGCGCCTGCTTGCCACGCATGTCGACTTCGATCCAGTCGTTGCCGGTGGCGATATGCGCGCCCGCCTCGGCAAGCTTGTCGGTGATCGCATCGACCAGACTCGGATCGGTATGGGTGACCTTGACCCGACCCCGGCTGGCCGCACCGGCCACCAGAAAGGTGCCGGTTTCGATTCGATCGGGCAGCACGCGATGACGCGCGCCGTGGAGCTTCTTCTTGCCGCGGATGGTAATCGTGGACGTGCCGGCACCTTCGATCTCCGCGCCCATGGCGATCAGACAGCGGGCCAGATCCACCACTTCCGGCTCACGGGCGGCATTTTCGAGAATCGTGACGCCGTCAGCCAGCGTGGCCGCCATCATCAGGTTTTCGGTACCGGTGACGGTGACCGTATCCATGGCGATACGTGCCCCCTTGAGCCGGCTGCAGCGCGCTTTCACATAGCCGGCCTCGACCCTTATTTCCGCGCCCATGGCCTCCAGGCCGCGCAGATGAATATCCACCGGGCGGGCGCCGATCGCACAGCCGCCGGGCAACGACACTTCGGCCTCGCCGTGGCGTGCCAGCAACGGGCCCAGCACCAGAATCGAGGCGCGCATGGTCTTGACCAGATCATAAGGCGCGACACAGCGGGTGATCGTGGAGGCATCGGCCTCGACCACCATGTAGTCACCAATGGTCACCGACACGCCCATATGCGCGAGCAGTACGTTGGTGGTGGTCACATCTTCCAGATGCGGCACGTTTTCCACCAGCAACGGCTCGTCGATGAGCAATGCCGCGGTCATGATCGGCAGGGTGGCGTTTTTAGCCCCCGAGGCACGCACGCTGCCGTTCAACGGCGGCCCGCCCTCGATGCGCAGTAGATCCATCGCGCGTAATCCTAAAAAGTCGGTGTTATCAGGACGCGGCGGCGAATTCGTCGGGCGTCCAGGTCTTCATGGTCAGGGCATGGATTTCGTTGCCCATGAGTTCGCCAAGCGCGGCGTACACCATCATCTGGCGCTTGACCGGCGGCTTGCCTTCGAAACTTTCGCTCACGATCCGGCCGGCGAAATGCACGCCGTCGTCGCTCACGATCTTCACATCGGCGTCGGGCAAGGCGGATACGATAAGTTCGCGTACGGCTTCCGGGCTATACATGATTCGGGTTCGTTGGAAAAAACGCAGCGCGAAATGCTAGCACGAGCGACCCGCTGGCGGCCGCTTTTCCACGCTAGCCGCGGATCTTGTAACCCTTGGCCAGCATGGTCACACAGATCGACGACACGAATACGAAAAACGCTGCCGCGACCACCACGCTGCGCAACGGATCGCTGTCACCGACCCCGAAAAAGCCCTGCCGGAATCCATCGATCATGTAGAAGAACGGATTGAAGTGCGAGGCCTTCTGCCAGAACTCGGGCAGCGAATGAATCGAGTAGAACACGCCGGACAGAAACGACAGCGGCATGATGAAGAAATTCTGAAACGCGGCCAGATGGTCGAACTTGTTCGCGAGAATACCGGCGATCAGACCCATCACGGCCAGCGTACCCCCGCCGAACACCAGCATGGTGGCCACCAGCAACGGATTCGATACCGGCACGCTCACGAACAGCTGGGTGACCAGATACAACACCACCGCCACCAGTGTCGCGCGCACCAGCGAGGCGCCGATATAGGCCAGATAGATCTCGAAGGCCGACAGCGGCGTCATCAGCAAAAACACCAGATTGCCGTTGATCTTGGACTGGGTCAGGCTCGACGAGGTGTTGGCGAAGGAGTTCTGGATGATGCTCATCATCATCAGCCCCGGCACCAGAAACGCCGACGCCGGCACGCCCTGGATTTCCTGGCCCTGAAGCACCTGGCCGAACACCACCATGTAGAGCAGTGCCGTGACCACCGGCGCGCCCACGGTCTGCAGAATAACACTGTAGAAGCGGCGGACTTCCTTGGAAAAAAGCGTGAAACAGCCCTGCCAGTTCATGCGGCGTCCTCGTCGTGGTCGTGCGAGTGGTCGGTCAGCTCGACGAAGATGTTCTCCAGCGACGGCTCACGGGTGCGTACATCCTGTATGCGATAGCCCGCATCGCGGATCGCTTCCATGACATCGGCAATGAAATCCTTGCCCTGCTCGAGTTTGAGTTCGAGCGTATCGTCGTGGCGATCCTCGATGAGCCGCTCGACACTGGCCGGCAGCGCGCCGCCCTGACCGGACAGCTGGAGCGACAAAAATCGATACGGATGCCGGTCGAGCAAGGCGCGCTTGTCCTCGAGCACCGACAACCGGCCCTGGTCGAGAATCGCGATGCGGTCGCACAGCTCCTCGGCCTCTTCCAGATAGTGCGTGGTCAACACGATGGTATGACCGGCATCGTTGAGCTCGCGGGTGAAATGCCAGAGCGTGCGCCGCAGTTCCACATCCACGCCCGCGGTGGGCTCGTCGAGAATCACCACGCCCGGCTTATGCACCAGCGCCTGGGCGATGAGCACCCGCCGCTTCATGCCGCCGGAGAGCGCGCGCATGGATACCTCGGCCTTGTCGGTCAGGTCCAGGCGCTCGAGCAGCTCATCGATCCAGGGCCAGTAATCCTTGCCGCAGCCAAAATAACCGGCCTGGATACGCAACATCTCGCGCACCGGAAAGAACGGGTCGTAGACCAGCTCCTGCGGCACCACGCCCAGCGCGCGCCGAGACTGGCGGAAATCGCGCCGCACATCGTGGCCAAGTACGGCCACATTGCCGGACGTCGCATGGGTCAATCCGGCGATGATGCTGATCAGGGTGGACTTGCCGGCGCCGTTGGGGCCCAGCAGGCCGAAATATTCGCCCGGACGGATATCGAAAGACACACCCTTGAGCGCATGCGTGCTCGGGTAGCGCTTTTCGACATTCTGTATGGAGATAGCGGGTTCGGTCATCGCAGCCGCGCAAGTCGAGCAAAAGGGCGCGCATTATACGGGGCGCATGCAAACCTGCATACGCCAACGACCGCAACCCGAACCGCCGCGCTGCGAAAGCCTGAACGAACAATATCTTGGCGATTCGCAGCTACGCTAGAATAGTGGCCATGAACACACAGGACATTCTCCACTCGGCGCGCCGCGTGATCGATATCGAGGCCGCGGCCGCAGCCGCACTGGCTTCGCGTATCGATGCCTCGTTTGCCGCCGCCGCCGAAACGCTGCTGGGTTGCCGTGGCCGTGTGGTGGTGACCGGCATGGGCAAATCGGGCCATATCGGCGGCAAGATCGCGGCCACCCTGGCCTCCACCGGCACGCCCGCATTCTTTGTACATCCGGGCGAGGCCAGCCACGGCGATCTGGGCATGATCACCGCCGAGGACGTCGTGATCGCCCTGTCCTATTCCGGCGAGACGGGCGAGATTCTGACCATTCTGCCGCTGATCAAGCGGCTCGACGTGCCGCTGATCGCCATGACCGGCAACGCCCAGTCCACATTGGCGCGCCGGGCCGATGTCCATCTCGACGTGGCCGTGGAAATCGAGGCCTGCCCGCTGGAACTCGCGCCCACCGCATCGACCACCGCGACGCTGGTCATGGGCGACGCACTGGCAATCGCCCTGCTCGAAGCACGCCACTTCACCGCCGAGGATTTCGCCCGCTCGCACCCCGGCGGCGCGCTCGGGCGACGCTTGCTGCTGACGGTGGCCGATATCATGCATACCGGCGACCGGCTGCCGCTCGTGCCCGAAAGCGCGCTGCTGCGCGAAGCGCTGCTGGAAATGAGCGCCAAGGGGCTGGGCATGACCGGCGTGGTCGATACCGAAGGCCGGCTGGCCGGCGTGTTTACCGATGGCGATCTGCGTCGCACACTGGATCAGGACATCGACATCAAACATGCCGGCATTGCCGAATACATGACCCGTTCGCCCAAGACCGTGACCGCCGACATGCTCGCCGCCGAGGCGGTACGCATGCTGCAGACGCATCGGATCGGCGGCGGTGCATTACTGGTAGTAGATGCCGATAATCGTCCCCAAGGGGCGCTCAACATGCAGGACTTCCTGCGAGCCGGAGTGATATGAAACCCGAGGCCAGCGAAATACAACAGCGTGCTGCCGACATTCGTGTCGCGGTATTCGATGTCGACGGTGTGATGACCGACGGCAAGCTCTATCTCTACGACCACGGCGAAGAGATCAAGAGCATGCACGTACGTGACGGACTGGGCATACAGCGGCTACAGGCGGCCGGCGTTGCCGTGGCCGCAATCAGCGGCCGCCCATCGCCGGCGGTGGCCGCCCGCCTGCATGCCCTGGGCGTGGATTACATCTATCTCGACAGCCACGACAAGCAGCTGGATTTCGAAGCCCTGCTGGCCGAACTCGAACTCACGCCCGACCAGGCCGCGGTCATGGGCGACGATCTGCCCGACCTGGGGCTGATGCGCCAGGCCCGCCTGGCCATGGCCGTGGCCAATGCGGTCGATGAAGTCATCGAAACCGCCCACTGGGTGAGTCGTTTCGAGGGCGGCCAGGGCGCGGTTCGCGAAGCCTGCGAACTGATCATCGCCGCCCATAACGCCCACTAGCCATACGCGCCCATGCTACGCATCGTCGCCATCCTGCTCGCCATTTCAGCCGTTTTGCTGGGGCTGCGCGTGGTCGGGCTCGACCGCGCCCGTACCGACACCGATAAGCCGCGCTTGTCCACGCCCGACAACAGCGACTACTACATGAGCGATGCCGTGGTACGCCAGATGGACGACCAGGGAAACCTCGCCTATCGCATGACCGTGGCCGAGAGTCTGCACTTCCCGGACGACTCGGCTCGGCTCACGGATATTGACGTACACTACCTTGCAGGCACGAAAACGTATTGGGACGTCACCGCGAAACAGGGGCGGATACCGCCCGGCGAACGCGATATCTACCTCTATGACGGGGTCACCGGCCGCCATCCCAGGGTCGACGGCGACGTGGTCAAGATCGTCACCGACAACGCCTGGGTGCGCCCCGATCGTGATCGTATCGATACCCAGGCGCATGTAACCGCCACCCAGCCCGGCCAGCGGGTCGAAGGCGATGGCATGGTGGTCAACCTGAAAACGGACAAGTTGAGACTGCTCGAAAATGTACAAGTCACCTACACGCCATAGCCGTATCGCTCGCGCCCTGGCCGTGCTCGCACTTGTGCTGGCGCCGGCCGCGGCGTTCGCGCAGCAGCCGCTGCCGATTCATATCGAATCCAACAACGCGGATCTGTCCCAGCAGCGCGGCACCAGCACCTACACCGGCAATGTCGTGCTCACCCGGGGCGGGCTCACGCTCACCGGCAACAAGCTCGTGATTACACGCATTAACGATCGCGGCAATATCAAGGCCGTTCTCGACGGCAGCCCGGCCAAGTTCGACAAGCAGCCGGACCGCGAAGGCGACGACGTGGTCACCGGCCACGCCAGCCAGATCGAGTACGCCAACAACGATTCCACCATCGTATTGCGCGGCAATGCGGTCGTGCGGCGCGGCGGCGACGAGATCAACGGCCAGGTGATTCGCCACAATCTGGATACCGAGCGCACCCAGGCCGAACGCGGCAGTTCCAACAACGAACGCGTACGCATCACCATTCAGCCCGAGTCCGGGAAAGACCAGCCGTGAGCCGAACCGCAGCCCAAAGCCCCGCCCCGGCGGCGAACGGCCAGCGGCTGGTCGCCGAAAACCTGAGCAAGCGCTACAAGGGGCGCGCCGTGGTCGAAAACGTCAGCCTGTCGCTGGCGCCCGGCGAGGTCGTCGGTCTGCTCGGGCCCAACGGCGCGGGCAAAACGACCTCTTTCTATATGATCGTGGGGCTGATTACGCCCGATTCCGGCCAGATCATGCTGGGCGAACGCAATCTCATCGGTCTGCCCATGCATGCGCGGGCCAAGCTGGGTATCGGCTATCTGCCGCAGGAGGCCTCGGTCTTTCGCAAGCTCTCGGTCGCCGACAATATCCGCGCGATTCTGCAACTGCGCCCGGGCCTGAAAAAAGCCGATATCGATCGCGAACTCGCGGCCCTGCTCGATGAACTCTCGATCGGCCATATCGCCGACTCCAAGGGCATCAATCTGTCCGGCGGCGAGCGCCGGCGGGTGGAAATCGCCCGAGCACTGGCTGCGCAGCCGCAGTACATGCTTCTCGACGAGCCATTCGCCGGTATCGACCCGATTTCCATCGGCGATATCCGCAGCATCATCACGCATCTGAAAAACCGCGGCATCGGCGTGTTGATCACCGATCACAATGTGCGTGAAACGCTTTCGATCTGCGAGCGCGCCTATATCCTGAGTGACGGCGCGGTGATCGCCGACGGCCCCGGCGAGGCGATTCTGGCCGATCGCAAGGTGCGCGAGGTCTATCTGGGTGAGGATTTCCGACTATGAAACAGTCGCTGAACCTCAATCTGTCGCAAAGCCTGACGATGACGCCTGCGCTGCAGCAGGCGATCCGCATGCTGCAGCTGTCCACGCTCGATCTCAAGACCGAGATCCAGGAAGCGCTGGAAACCAATGTCATGCTCGAGGCCGACGACGGCCACGACGAAATCGACGCCCGTGAGGCCACACGCGCGGAAGCCGCTGAAACCCAGCGCAGCGCCAGCGACACCAGCGCCGATATCCCCGAAAACCTGCCTGTGGACGCCGACTGGAACGATATCTATTCCGGTAGCGCAGCACCCGCGCCGGCGCCCACCAGCGACGACGAAGACTACTGGGACTATCGCCAGGCCAACCTCACCAGCACGCCCGATCTGCACGCCCATCTGACCTGGCAGGCGGACATGCATCGCTTTAGCGACGTACAGCGTGCGATTGCCGATCATCTGATCGATGCCATCAACGAACGCGGCCTGCTCGACGACTGGCAGGAACTCGCACCGCGGCTGGCCCGGGATTTCGAAACCGACGAAGCCGCGATCGAAGCTGTGCTGACCGAGATTCACCGCTTCGACCCGCCCGGCGTGGCTGCGCGCAACCTCGCCGAATGCCTGAGCATTCAACTGCATCAGATGCCCGACGACACGCCCGCGCGCGATATCGCGCTGCGCATCGTGGATAACGAACCACTGGAATGCCTGGCATCGCGCGACCGCGGCGCGCTGGCGCGCCGGCTCGGCATCGAAACCGAGGATCTGGAACGCGCGATCGCGCTGATCCAGACCCTGCAGCCACAGCCCGGCGAAGCGTTTAGCGACCACGAATCAAATTACGTGGTCCCGGAGGTATTCGTCACCCGCCAGTCGTCACGCTGGCAGGTATCGTTGAATGCCGAGATCGCGCCGCGTCTGCGCATCAACAGCCAGTACCTGGCCCTGATCAAGCGCGCCGACAAGAGCGCCGACCAGACCACGCTCAAGTCGCATTTGCAGGAGGCCCGCTTCTTTCTCAACAGCCTGAAAAGCCGTAACGACACCCTGCTTCAGGTCGCACAAACGATTGTTGAAGCACAACGCGCTTTTCTGGAATATGGTGAAGAGGCGATGAAACCCCTGGTGCTGCGCGATGTGGCCGAACAACTCGATATCCACGAATCCACGGTTTCACGCGCGACCGCCAATAAATACATGCAGACCCCGCGCGGCATTTTCGAACTCAAGTATTTCTTTTCCAGCCACGTATCCACCACCGACGGCGGTAGCGCCTCGGCCACGGCGATCCAGGCCATGATCAAGCGCATGGTCGCCGAAGAACGTCCCGGCAAACCGCTGTCCGACAGCAAGCTCGCCGAACTGTTGCTGGAAAACGGAATCCAGGTCGCCCGCCGTACGGTGGCCAAATATCGTGAGGCCCTGTCGATCGCGCCGTCGCACGAACGACGCCGGCAGGCCAGCTGAACTGCTTCACATGTGCTTTCCCAAGCCGACAAGGAGTACCTGATGAACCTGAACATCTCCGGGCATCACATCGACATGACCGAAGCGCTGCATAACTATGTTGCGTCCAAGATGGAACGCATCGAGCGGCATTTCGATGACGTAATCGATGCCGAAGTCGTACTCGAGGTCGAAAAGGTCCGACACAAGGCCGAAGTGACCATGCAGGTTCGCGGTGCCACGCTGCATGCCGAATGTACCCAGGACGACATGTACGCCGCCATCGACGGCATGGTCGACAAGCTTGATCGGCAAACGCTCAAGCACAAGGAAAAGGAAAAGAATCATCACAACCGGCAGGCCCGCCACGCGAATCTGGACCTGAACGCCGGTTAGACCGCGTCCGGCCATTGGCGCTGTGCCAATGGCCGGATCGCCGTACGCATTTTGTATCGTTAAAGGAAGTTTATGAACATCGCCGATATCGTCGCGCCCGAGCGCGTACGCCTTGCCGACGACGTGCAAAGCAAAAAGCGCGCGCTCGAGCAGTTGGCCGAGATCCTGACCCAGGGCACCCCGTACCTGACCGCCAGTGAAATCTTCAACGGCCTGATCTCCCGCGAAAAACTCGGCAGCACCGGTATTGGTGACGGGGTCGCGATTCCGCATGCCCGCATGAAGGGCATCGACGATTGCATCGGCGCCTTCATGCGTCTGCCCCAGCCGGTGAATTTCGAGTCCAACGACGAACAGCCAGTGGATCTGGTCTTCGGCCTGCTGGTGCCGGAAAAATCCACCGAGGAACACCTCAAGCTGCTGCGCCGCCTGGCCGAACTGTTTTCCGAAAACCAGACGCTGGCCGATCTGCGTGATGCCGGCGACGACGACACCCTTTACAAGACGCTGATCGCTCGCGATACCAGCGAGGCCTGATCGGGGCCGCAACCGGTGGCACGACCCGGCGACGATCTGTTCGATGACGAATCGCTCGCGACTCGACGGGTCGCGGTCGAAACCGTTTTCGCGCGTCTGAAGTCGTCCCTCGGTTTGCACTGGCCTGGCGAAATTGGCGGCCAGGCCACGCTCGGCGCCACCCGTATCGATGGCCGACGTATTCCCATGGTCGGCTATCTCAATTTCATCCATCCGCCCCAGGTGCAGGTCATCGGCGAGCCCGAGACCGCCTATCTCGACAGCATCGACAACGCACAGCTGACCCATGTGCTCGAACGGGTGATCTCGGGCGCGACCAAGCTCGTGGTGGTCGCCGATGGCCGCTCGCTGATCGCGCCGCTGCGCGAAGCGTTCGAGCATGCCGGGATCGCGGTATTCGAAACCGCGGCCAGCGGCCATCGTGCAGCCTACCGCCTGCGCCATTTTCTGGGCGAAGCACTGGCACGCCAGATCACCGTACACGGCGTGTTCCTCGAGGTGCTTTCGATCGGGCTTTTGCTCACCGGCGATCCGGGTGTGGGCAAGAGCGAACTCGCCCTGGAGCTGATCAACCGCGGCCATCGACTGGTCGCCGACGATGCGCCCGAATTCGCGCTGCTCGGCCCGGACGATCTCAACGGCGGCTGCCCACCGGTATTGCAGGATTTTCTGGAAGTACGCGGGCTGGGTATTCTCAATATCCGCGCCATGTTCGGCGAGGCCGCGATCAAGCGCCGCAAACAGCTCGGCCTGATTATCCGGCTGGTGCGCCCCGAGTCGGGCACGCTGGATGCGCCCGACCGGCTGACCGGTACACGCACGCAGCGGCGCATACTCGATGTCGATATTCCGGAAATCACTCTGCCGGTCGCCGTGGGCCATAATCTGGCGGTGCTGGTCGAAGCCGCCTGTCGCGATCATCTGCTGCGTATGCAGGGTCATTACAGCGACGAACAGTTCGCCACCCGTCAGAGTCAGGCCATGGCCGCCAGTGCGGCTGCGTACGAATCATGAAGCACATACGCGCATCGGCACGCAGGCATAGCCGGTATTCGCACCGCGCTTGCAGCTTGGTCACAATAACGCGCAAGCACGCGCCATGCGCATTCAATTCTGAAGGTGAATCATGCGACTGATCGTCGTCAGCGGTCTGGCCGGTTCGGGCAAATCGGTCGCGCTGCACATGCTCGAAGACCTGGGCTATTACTGTATCGACAACCTGCCGCTCGGCCTGCTCAGCGAGGTATCGGCCGATACCCTCAATCGCCAGGGGCTGGATTTCGATCGCCTGGCCCTGGGCATTGATGCACGTTCGCGGCGCGACGAGATCGCCCGCTTCCAGGAGCGTATCCGTTCGCTGCGCGATGCCGGTATCGCTATCGAGGTGATCTATCTGCACGCGGATACCGATACGATCCTGCGGCGCTACTCGGAAACCCGGCGCAAGCATCCGCTGACCGACGATCACACGTCGTTGATCGATGCCGTACAGACCGACCGCGAACTGCTCGCGCCGATCGCCGAAAGTGCGGATGTATCGATCGATACCAGCCACACCAATATCCATCAGCTGCGCGATATCATTCGCAATCGCGTTGAAGGCGGGGCCAGCGGCGAGCTATCGATTCTGCTGCAGTCGTTCGGCTTCAAGTACGGCCTGCCCCAGGCGGTGGATTTCGTGTTCGACGTACGCTGTCTGCCGAACCCGCACTGGGTGCCCGAACTGCGCGAGCTGACCGGCCAGGACGCGCCGGTGGCCGAACATCTGGAAGCCCAGCCACAAACGCGCGCGATGCTCGACGATATTCACGGCTTCATCAGCCGCTGGCTGCCCGAATTCGCGCGCGAAAACCGGGCCTATGTCACGATTGCAGTCGGCTGCACGGGCGGCAAGCATCGTTCGGTCTATATCATCGAACAGCTGGCGCGCCGCCTGCGCGAAACCTATGCCCAGACGCTGGTAAGACACAATGAACTGCACTAGCCCCCTCGTAGCGGAGATGGCCTCGTGATTGGCGTATTGCTGATTACCCATGGCCGTCTCGGCGCCCACTTCGTGGATACGGTCACCGGCATGATCGGCGACCTGTCGCGCCCCACCGAAGTACTCGAAGTGCATCGGCACGACGATCCGGACGAACGCAGCGAAGCCGCGCATGCCGCACTGGCGCGCCTGGACGAAGGCGACGGCGTGTTGATCATCACCGACGCGTTCGGCTCCACGCCCAGCAATATCGCCACGCGCGCGGCCGGCGAATACGGCGCGCGCGTGGTCGCCGGCATCAACCTGTCAATGCTGGTACGCGTTTACAATTACCCGCAACTTGCGCTCGACGATCTGGCCGCTTCCGCGATCGAGGCCGGCCGGGCCGGCGTCATGGCCTGCCCGGTACCGTCCGAGCACTGATTAGCCTTTTTTTTCGTTTTCCTTTATCGACACGACGACCCTCGTTATGCCCACCCGTGAACTCGCCATCGTCAACAAGCTCGGCCTGCATGCGCGGGCTGCCAGCAAGTTTGTCACCGTCGCGTCCCAGTACGACGCCGATATCCGGGTAGCCAAGGATGGGCGCGAAGTATCGGGCAAGTCGATCATGGGCGTGATGATGCTCGCTGCCGCCCGCGGCTCGCGTATCGAGGTCACCGCCGAGGGCGACGACGCCGAGGCCGCGCTCGACGCCCTCGACGAACTGGTGCGCGATCGCTTCGGCGAAGGCCAGTAGCCGTGCGCGCGCTGCACTCAGACAACCCGACACGACTATGAGCCTGTGGCTGGCCGCCATCGGCGTATCGCGTGGCGTGGCCATCGGCGCCGTGCATCGCGTGCATGGCACCGATCTGGATATTCCCGAATATTCGATCTCGCCCGACCATGTCGAAGCCGAGATCGCGCGTTTTCAGAGCGCGCTCGAGGACGCACGCGACCAGCTCGCCGACATCCGCGAACAGATTCCGGCGAATGCGCCCTCCGAAATCGGCGCCTTCATCGAAACCCATCTGCTGATGATGCAGGACAGCGCCCTGACCGACACGGTCTGCTCGCTCATTCGCGAGCACCGCTGTAACGCCGAGGCCGCGCTCAAGATGCAGGCCGAACACCTGACCGCGGTGTTCGACCAAATGGACGACAGCTACCTGCGTACGCGTCGCGACGATGTCGCCCACGTGACCGCGCGCATCCAGCGTATTCTGCTCAAGCAGGAACGCACCATCGAAACGCGCGAGGCCGACGACGCGCCGCCGCCGGTCATCGTGGCCGACGAGCTCACGCCCGCCGACATCATCCTGCTGCACCAGCAGGGCGTGGCGGCCTTCGTGACCGAGCACGGCGGGCCGTTGTCGCATTCGGCGATTCTTGCCCGCAGTCTGCGTATTCCCGCCATCGTGGGCATGCACAACGCCCGACGCCTGCTGGTCGACGACGAAATCGTGGTGGTCGACGGCGAGGCCGGCCATGTACTCGCCGGCCCGGACGAGGCCGCGCTCGAGTTCTATCGCCATCGGCAAAAACGCGATGCGCGCTATCGGCGTATGCTCGGCATGCTGCGCGACGAGCCGGCGATCTCCACCGACGGCGTGCGCGTGCGCATGCTCGCCAACGTGGAACTGCCCGACGACAGCGCCGATGCCGCCGAAGTGGGCGCGGAAGGCGTGGGCCTGTATCGCACCGAATTCCTGTACATGAACCGCGACGAAACGCCCGGCGAAGAAGAACAGCTGGCCGCCTATCGACGCGTGCTGCGCTCGGTGGATGGCCCGGTCACCATTCGTACGCTGGATCTGGGCGCGGACAAGACCATCGGCCGCAATGTCGGCAAGACCTCGAGCAATCCGGCGCTCGGCCTGCGTGCGATCCGCCTGTGTCTGAAGGAAACCGACCTGTTTCGTACCCAGCTGCGCGCACTGCTGCGGGCCTCGGCCGAGGGCGATCTACGCATCATGCTGCCGATGGTGTCCAATATTCAGGAGATGCGCCAGACGCGCCACCTGATCGACGAGCTCAAGAACGAGCTACGCCGTGATGGCCTGGATTTCGATGCCCAGCTGCAGGTGGGCGCGATGATCGAAGTGCCGGCCGCGGCCCTGGCCGCGCCGCTGCTGGCCCAGTATTGCGACTTCTTTTCGCTGGGCACGAACGATCTCATCCAGTACACCCTGGCCATGGATCGTATCGACGACGAAATCAACTACCTCTACGATCCGCTGCACCCGGCAGTGCTGCAGCTCATTCGTATGACCATCGAAGCCGGCGACGCCGCCGGTATCAGCGTATCCATGTGCGGTGAAATGGCTTCCGACAAGCGCTATACCGCCTTGTTGCTCGGCCTGGGCCTGACCGAGTTTTCCATGCATCCGGCCAGCGTGCTCGAGGTCAAGCGCACGATCATGAATGCCGATGTCGACGCCTTGAAAAACCGGACACGCGAAATCCTCTCCCTGACCGATTCGCAGGCCTATCGCGAGGCCCTGGAAGCGCTTAGCCAGCAACTGGCCGGCTGATACGCCCGAATCGAATCGCCACAGCCGGGACGACACGGTTCGCGTCGCCCGCGGCTGATACGTCGCGTCGCTGCAACACGGCTGCACTATCCTGATCGGTTGCAGGTCTGACCCATGGCCTGCGGTCTGCACTGTCGCGATTGCGTCGGCGATCGCTGTCAGGGCATAAAAAGCGCAGGAAAATCCGTATTTTTCTGCTATTTTCTAACAAGCCACTCACTGTTTCGGATATGCGCTGCGATGAGCGACGCCAAGACCACTGAAGACCAGATGGAATCGCGGCTCGCGCATATCAACGAGGCGCTGGAATCCGGGCGCATGCGTCGGCTCAAACCGATGCTGCACTCGCTCTCGCCGGCCGAAATCGGCTTGCTGCTGGAATCCATCCCGCGCACCAAGCGTGAGCTGGTCTGGCGTCTGGTGCCCGAAGACGATCACGGCGAAACGCTGCTGCACGTCAACGACGAGGTGCGTGCCGAGCTCATCGATGCCCTCGACGACGAGGTTCTGCTCGCGGCCACCGAAGGCATGCCGATCGACGACCTCGCCGACCTGATCGAGGATCTACCCGAACAGGTCACCCGTGAAGTCCTGCACACGATGGACCTGGACAACCGCGAACGTCTGGAAGCGGTGCTGTCCTATCCGTCGGACTCGGCCGGCGGCCTGATGAACAACGACACCATCACGGTACGCCCGGACGTGTCGCTGGATGTCGTGCGCCGCTATCTGCAACAGCGCGGCACCCTGCCCGACGATACCGAATCGCTGTTCGTGATCTCGCGCTATGGCCGTTATCTGGGCATGCTCACGCTCGCCAAACTGCTCACGCTCGACCCGGAGCGCGACGTCTCCGAGGTCATGAACACCGATATCGAAGCCTTGCCGGTGGACATGTCGGCCGCCCAGGTCGCCAAGCGCTTTCAGGATCTCGACCTGATCTCGGCACCGGTGATCGACGAAAACGAAAAACTGGTCGGCCGGATCACCATCGACGACGTGGTCGACGTGATCCGCGACGAAGCCGAGCACTCGATCATGAGCATGGCCGGCCTCGACGAAGAAGAAGACGTATTCGCACCGATCGCGCGTAGTGCGCGCCGACGGGCCACCTGGCTGGGCGCGAATCTGCTCACCGCCTTTCTCGCCGCGCAGGTCGTGGGCCTGTTCGAAGCCACGCTATCGCAAGTGGTCGCCCTGGCCGTGCTCATGCCGATCGTGGCCAGCATGGGCGGAATCGGCGGCTCACAGACACTCACCCTGATGATTCGCGGCCTGTCGCTCGGTCAGATCGGTTTCGGCAACGCGCGCACCCTGCTGATGAAGGAACTCGCCGTGGCCGTGATCAACGGCGTGCTGTGGGGGGCGGTTGTCGGCGTCATCGCCCAGGTCTGGTTCGGCAACCCCACGCTCGGCGTGATCATCGCGGTGGCACTGATCATCAACCAGATTGGCGCTGCCATCGCCGGCGTCGCCATTCCGCTGGCCATGAAGAAAATGGGCATCGACCCGGCCCTGGCGGGCTCTGTCGTGCTCACGACCATTACCGATGTCATCGGCTTCGGCGCCTTTCTCGGCCTCGGCACGCTGTTTCTGTTGCGCTAACCGGGCCCGCCTCGTAGCTCGAATAAGCGCGTCGTGAGTTAAACGTGTGCAGCGTAATCTCGTAATGAGCGCAGCGCCTGTTGAAGATCCGACCTTAGTGATTCAAGCCGCCAACCGGCGATTGCGTATTGGCGTGTGTTCTTCGGCCAAAAGAAAACGTCCGCAAATGCACGCCAAGCGCGTAAATGATGGGTGACCATTCGAGCACCCCGAACGACGTGCAAGTTGGCTTAGCGAAGCGTAATCCACAAAACGACGTTGCCTCGGCAAGCGATTCGCCCTGAATGCTTGGCGGCGCTTGTCTGTCGGCTCGCGATCCGCAGCCCGAGCCAACCCAGGCGACTGCCTTATTTGCGTGTCTTCGCGTTCGTTTACGGACTATTTCCGCAAGACAGAATCACTGGCCGGCGATCGTCATCGACCCAATCAGCACCGACGGCGTGCGCAAGGCGGCGCCGAGATCCACATCGCTGCCAAGTGCTGCAATGTCGCGATACATATCCGCCAGATTGCCGGCGATGGTGGCGTTTTCGACCGGATAGGCGATCTCGCCATTCTCGACCCAGAAACCGGCCGCGCCACGCGAATAATCGCCATTGACCAGATTCACGCCCTGGCCCATGAGTTCGGTAACCACGAGTCCACGCCCCATGCCGGCCACGAGCGCATCGAAATCTTCGCTGCCCGGGGCGACGTCCAGATTGAACACACCGCCTGCGTTGCCGGTACTCGTGAGCCCCAGTCGGCGGGCCGTGTAGGCGGACAGTACATAGCCGCGCAGTACGCCATCTTCGACCAGAGTGCGCTCGGTGGTGGCCACGCCATCGCCATCGAAAGCGGCACTGGCGAGCCCGCGCGGGCGGTGCGGGTGCTGGCTGAGGGTGAGTGTCGGCACCGCAATCGATTGATCGATCTTGTCCTTGAGAAAACTGGCGTTGCGATAAAGCGCGCCGCCGCTGATCGCGCCGATCAGATGTCCCCACAGCCCGCGCGCAACCCGCGGCGTGAACAGCACCGAGGCGGTCGTGGTCGGCGGTGTTTTTGCGTGCAGGCGCGATACCGCGCGCTCGGCGGCAAGCCGCCCGACCGCCGTCAGGGTTTGTAGATCCTCGGCATGGCGGGCCTGGGAAAACGCGACTTCGCGTTGCATGCCACGCTCGGATTTGGCCAGCGGCTGGACACTCAAGGCATGCCGGCTGGCGCGTTCACCCGCCACGAACCCATGGCTGTTGCCGTATACGCTGATGCCATCCTGGCTGGCCACGGTCGCGCCTTCGGTCTGGGCGATACGCGGGTCGTAGTCGAGCGCGGCCGCCTCGAGCTCGAGCGCCATATCCAGTGCCCGCCCGGCATCCAGTGACCACGGGTGATAGAGCGACAGCTCGGGGCGCGTGCGGGCCATGAGTTCGGCCTCGGCAAGCCCGGCATAGTCATCCGGCTCGGTAAAACGCGCGATGGTGAGCGCCTGATCGAGCGCGGCGCGCAGCCCATCGCTGCTCAGATCTGTGGTCGAGGCACTGCCACTGCGCTGGCCGCGATAGACGGTCAGGCTCGCGGCCCGATCGCCTTCGTGTTCGACGGATTCGCGCTCGCGCGCCCGTGCGGTCACCGACAGTGCACGCGAGGCCGACAGCGAGACTTCAGCCTGATCGGCGCCACCGTGTGCCGCCTGCTCGAGCAGTTCGCGCGTACGCGTTTCCAGCCAGGTCAAAGACGGCAGGCCGTTGTCGGTGCGCTCGGCGGGGCGAGCATCGGCAGAGGTCGCGACCATGCAAAAGGCCTCTCAAGAAGAACACGGGGCAAGCCGCCAACCCTAGCGCCGCAAAGACCGAATACGCAACGTCGGCGCCAGTCAGGCTATGCTGTACGGCATGTCGCGCCCTGCTGCTGCCGCTATCGAACATTCGCGCAAGGCCCACGGCCGTCGCCGGCTGGTCTTTCGCCCACGCTCGATCACCGGACTGTTGCTGACCAGTTTCGGGCTGGTCGCGTTGCCGTTGATCGTGGCCATCGTCTTCGGTGTGCTCTATGTCGATCGCTTGACCGATCAGAGCGAGCACCTGGTGCTCCAGGGCGTGGAGGTGACCCGCTACAGCAAACGCCTGAGCACGCTGCTGGTGGGCATGGAGCGTAGCGCGCGCCAATACGGTGTGTTGCAAAGCGACGAATTGATCACGCGTTTCGAGCGCCAGAGCCGCGACTTCGATGCCATGCTCGATGCGCTCGGCGCCCTCGAGCTCGATACCCTGCCGGGCTGGAACCTCGATACCCTGCGCGCCCAGGCACGCGAACTGGCCGAACGCCTGCGCACGCGCCCGGCCCAGGTTCAGAGCCTGATCGAGGAAATCAGCGCCATGCAGCGCGAAACCGATCTGATCACCCAGCAAGGCAATCTGTTCATCGATCGCGAGCTGGCCCGCTTGCAGGCGACCGCGGCCGATGCCCGCTTTTTCCTGCTGCTGTGCGTATTCGCGCTGATTCCCGGCGCACTCGCGCTCACCGCGTTCTTCGTGGTGGTGATCGCACGCCCGCTACGTCAGATCTCCGGCGCGGTCACCCGCCTTGGCGATGGCGATTTCTCGCAGCAGATCAAGGTGTTCGCGCCCACGGCCGAACTCGATGCGCTGGGCGCGCGCCTGGACTGGATGCGCCGCCGGCTGGCCACCCTGGAAAACGAAAAACAGCAGTTCATCCGGCATATGTCGCATGAACTCAAAACGCCGCTCGCCAGTATCCGCGAAGGCGCCGAACTGTTGCGCGATGGCACCGTCGGAAAGCTCAACGGCGCGCAGGCCGACGTGGCCGAAATCCTGCAGCAGAACAGCCTGGAACTGGCCAAGCTCATCGATAACCTGCTGGACTTTGCCGCCTGGCAGCAACAACACGCTAAACTTGAGTACGAGCGCTTCGATCTGAACGCGCTTTTCGAGGCGATCGTGGCCCGCCAGCGGCTCACGATCGAGGGCAAGGAACTATCCGTGGTCACGCCGGGCGAAACCATGGACGTCACGGCCGACCGGGACCGTATGCAGCTTATTGTCGACAATCTACTCGCCAACGCGGTGAAATTCGCGCCGCCGGGCTCGACCGTGACCCTGGCCGCCGAGCGTATGGTTTCAGCCACCACGATCTCGGTCAGTGATCAAGGGCCGGGCGTGCCCGCGCACGAGCGCGACGCAATCTTCGATGCCTTTTATCAGGGCACGGACAGCCAGTCACATGCCAAGGGCGCACTCCGGGGCACCGGTATCGGCTTGTCGGTGGTACGTGAATGCGTGCATGCGCATGGCGGGCGTATCGATGTGACCGACGCCCCGGGCGGCGGTGCACGGTTTCATGTCGAAATCCCGGATCGCCATGCGGTGTGATATGCGTGTGGTATGGGTCGCGCTCGCCGTTGCCGGCGCATCGCTACTGGCCGGCTGCAGCACCGATCGGCGGCCGCCGGATCTGGGCGAACGCGTCGAGACATCGCCGGCAATGCCATTGGCGGCCGAGCGCGATCCGGTACTCGATTTGCTCGACTATGCCGCACAACTGCGCCAGGCCACGCCCGAAGCCCGCGCCGAGGCGGTGGCCGTCGCGCGAGCGCAGGTGGCCAGCCGCCCCGATGCCCAGAGCTATGCGCATTTGGCCCTTGCATTCGGCACGGCCGGCCAGCGTCGTTACACCCCGGACGAAGCCGCGCGCTATGCCCAGCGCGCGCTCACCGCCGACGATGCCCAGTGGAGCCCGGCGGCCTGCCAGTACCTGCAGGATCTTGCGCGCCTGTATGCCGAAGGCGCGCGTAACGGCGCTGCCAGCAGCACCGACACCGTGGCCGAACCGGCGCCGGCCATCGCCGAACCGGTGATACCCGAGTCCGCGACCCGAAGCGCGCGCGCCCAGCCGCCTGCCGGACAGTCGAACGCCCGCGAGCGAGCCCATATCCGTGAACTCGAACGCGAGCTCGACGAGGCACGCCGCAAATTGCGCGAACTGGCCGATATAGAAAACCGGCTCGGCGACCCGGGCACGTAAATGGCACGCGGCGGCAAGATACTGCTGGTCGATGACGACCCCAGCCTGCGGCGCCTGCTCGCCCTGCGTCTGGAAGGCGCGGGCCACACGGTCGAGACCGCCGATAGCGGTCTGGCCGCCCTTCGCCTGCTCGAAAATTACGGCGCGGACTGTGTAATCACCGATCTGCGTATGGATGGCATGGACGGCATGGCGCTGCTCGACCGGCTCAGTCATGCCCACCCTACGCTGCCGGTCATTCTGCTGACCGCCCACGGCACGATTCCCGAGGCGGTCGCGGCCACGCAGGGCGGCGCACTCGATTTTCTGTCCAAACCGGTCGACAAGGACGTACTCCTGGCCCGTGTCGACCAGGCGCTTGAACAGACCGGTGTGGCCAGCGAAGACTGGCAGCAGGTCTGGCGCGCACGCATCGTCACCCGCTCGCCGTTGATGCATCGCCTGCTCGATGAAGCCAAGCTGGTCGCCGCCAGCGACACCAGCGTGCTCATCACCGGCGAATCCGGCACCGGCAAGGAAGTCCTCGCCCGCGCGCTGCACGATGCCAGCCCCCGCGCGAAGGCGCCGTTCGTGGCGATCAACTGCGGGGCCATGCCCGAGCAATTGCTCGAATCGGAACTGTTTGGCCACGAAAAAGGCGCATTCACCGATGCCAAGCAGGTCCAGCAGGGGCTGTTTCGCAGCGCCGAGGGCGGTACGGTCTTCCTCGACGAGATCGGCGACATGCCGATCACGCTGCAGGTCAAACTGCTGCGCGTGCTGCAGGAGCGTGAAGTCCGACCGGTGGGCGCTTCGCGTTCACTACCGGTCAACGTGCGCGTGGTGTCGGCCACCCACCGCGACCTCGGTCATGCCATCGAACAACACAGTTTCCGCGAAGATCTCTACTATCGCCTGGCCGTGGTCACCCTTGCCCTGCCGCCGCTGCGTGAGCGACCGGAAGACGTCGCGCCGCTGGCCCGCCATTTTCTGGAAGCGATCGCGGCGCGCAGTGGCCGGCGCACCCGCGTGTACTCGCCGGATGCGATGGAATTGCTCTGCCGCCATCACTGGCCCGGCAATATCCGCCAGCTCTCCAACGTGGTCGAACAGAATGTCGCCCTCACCCGCGGCCACGTGATTTCCGCACAGGCGGTGGAAAAGGCCCTGGCCGGCCATAGCGGTCGCGCCGATGCAGCTGCCTCCTTGCAGCCGCTCGCCGAGGCCCGCGATGCCTTCGTACGCGATTATCTGGTTCAGCTGCTACGCATCACCGAGGGCAATGTCGCCCGCAGCGCACGCCTGGCCAAGCGCAATCGCACCGAGTTCTACAAGCTGCTCAACCGGCACGAGATCGACCCCAACTATTACAAGCGCTCGCGCTGATCGTTGCCGTTAGGCGACATCGAAAACCAGCCGATCGCGGCTAACTGTTGCCAATCTGCGACATTTAAAACCAAGCAAATTCCGCAAGTTATCAGTATTCGTTGCATGCTGTCGCCATACGGCAACAGTCTTTGTGCCGGTATGCCCCGCCCACGGCGACAACAGGCCTCTCGGCACGGAAAATACTACTTACGTTATTGTATCGTAAGTATTTTTTATAGTTGGCACGGCGGTTGCTCTAGGCTTAGTCAGGAACGCATTGAAGTTTAGTGATTCATGAAGAAACGCTACGCAGTCATTGCCGGTATCGCTATCGCCATTCCGTTGTCGACGGCTTTGTCCACGACCCGCGCGAATGCGGCAGAAACAGCCTCGGCGGCCTGGGCGACCATGGATGCCGATGCCGACGGTTCGCTTTCGCCGGAAGAAGTGGCCGCGACTCCGTGGGAGGCGAAGTTCGATGCCATGGATGAAAACGGCGACGGTGAAGTCGACAAGGACGAGTTCCAGCAATACATGAAGGATATGCAGTCTTCGCAGGACAGCGAAGACGCTTAATTCAGGTAAGGAGTTCAAGCAACACGAATTTCGGCAGCATGGCTGCCACACAGTTTTCGCCTGGTCGGGCTGGCGTCTCCCCGGTCCCCCCCTCGTGCCTCGGCGTGGTTCGGCTCGGCTCAGGCGAAATTAAATCCATACGCACAACCACGGTGTGCGTATGACAGGTTTTCGCTTGGTCGGGCCGGCGTCTCCCCGGTCCCCCCTCGTGCCTCGGCGTAGTACGGCCCGGCCAACGCGAAATTTTCAAAGGCGCATCGCAAAAGGCGATCGCCACCGTTTTCGCCAGGGTCGGGTCGGCGTCTCCCGGTCCCCCCTCGTGCCTCGACGTGGTACGGCCCGGCCTCGGCGAAATTTTCTCGCTAGATAAAAAAACCGCTTCATGAAGCGGTTTTTTTATGTCTGCTATTGCGGCTCAGGTCTGCGCCAATGCGCTGAGCAACTTACCGTGGATACCGCCGAAACCGCCATTGCTCATCACCACGACACAATCGCCCGGCATGGCGGTCGCGGCCACTGCGGCGACTAGCGCGTCCAGATCGCCACAACGCGTCATACGATCGCCCAGCGACGCGAACACGGTGGCGGCGTCCCAGTCCAGATCGGCGTCGTAGACGAACACATGGTCGGCATCGGCAAAGCTGGCCGCCAAGGTATCGGCATGAACCCCACGGCGCATCGTATTCGAACGAGGCTCGAACACCGCCAGCACCCGGCCCTGCGCGCCGGCACGCAGGCCTGCCAGCGTGGTCCGGATGGCGGTCGGATGATGGGCGAAGTCGTCGAACAGCTTGATACCGCGCGGCGTACCGCGGAGTTCCATACGACGCTTGACGCCCCTGAAACAGGCCAGCGCGGCGATAGCCTGTTCCGGCACCACACCCACATGACGGGCAGCCACGATCGCAGCCAGCGCGTTGGCCGCGTTGTGCGCGCCGGTCATGTGCCAATTGAGTTCGCCGACCGCCTCGCCCTGGTAACGAATCGCCAGATGGCTGGCATCGGCGCTGAGCGCCTGACTCTGCCAATCGCCCGTGGGCCCGGCAAAACCCACCGTCGGCGTCCAGCAGCCGCGTGCGAGCACGTCGTCGAGTTCGACATCGGCCGCGTTATGCACGATCTGGCCCGTGCCCGGCACCGTACGCACCAGGTGATGGAACTGGCGCTTGATGGCTTCGAGGTTGTCGAAGATATCGGCGTGATCGAACTCGAGGTTGTTGAGCACGAGCGTACGCGGGCGGTAGTGCACGAACTTCGAGCGCTTGTCGAAGAAGGCAGTATCGTATTCGTCGGCCTCGACCACGAAGAAATCGCTTTCGCCCATCGCCGCGGATTGGCCCAGATCGGCCGCGACCCCGCCGATCAGATACCCTGGCGCCATGCCGGCATATTCGAGTATATGGGCGAGCATGCTCGCGGTCGTGGTCTTGCCGTGGGTGCCGGCCACGGCCAACACCCAGCGCGAGCGCAGCACGTTCTCGGCCAGCCACTGCGGCCCGGAAATATAGTCGAGCCCGGCATCGAGCGTATATTCGACCGCCGGGTTACCCCGGCTCATGGCATTGCCCACGATCACCTGATCGGGCGCCGGCTTGAGATGGTCCGGCGCGTAGCCTTCCATGACATCGATACCGGCCTCGGCCAGCTGGGTGCTCATGGGCGGATACAGACCGGCATCGGAACCGGTCACCGTATGCCCGGCCGCGCGCGCGAGCAGCGCCACACCGGCCATGAACGTGCCACCGATGCCGAGAATATGGACATGCATGTGAAAACCCTTGTACGGCAAGCCTGCGCTGATCGCGCCCGAGCGCGCGTCAACCGAGTACGGAAAACACCAGCAACAGCAAGATTTCGAAAGTGATAGTCGCGCCCACGCCCAGCCAGAGCCCGCCATCGAGCGCGTGCCGATAGACATGGCTGTAGATCGCCAGGCCCCAGAAGCCCATGGCGACATAGGACAGGGTCACGAACGTCGGCGGCATGGGTACGGCCTGCGCGTCGCTGGCCTCGCCGAGCGCGTGCAGATAAGGCGCCATCGCGTGGGTGGGCGCGAGCATGATCAACGTCAGCGTCGCCCCCGATGCGAACAGGGCCGTCGCGGTCTGGTTGAAGCGGTTGGGCAATTGACGGATACGCAGCACCGTCCGCACATACAAGGCGAGCAGGGCCGTGGCCAGCCCGGCCTGAAGCGCAGCCGCAGGCGCAGGCATGAGCAGGCCGACTTGCAGAAACAGCAAGATACAATAGGCCGCAGCACAACCGATGAGCGTGTTCGCATCCCCCGGCATATCCTGGGGGCCACGCCGCAGCAGCATTAGTTCGATTACCCGCCGCGCAAAAACCATGGACACCGCATCCTTATGAAGCTTGTCAGAGCACACGGCATGATACCGAAGCCGCCCCAGTCCGTCGTCACGATCACCGGCGACGCAGCGCTGGCCGAGTTCGCAGCACGCATGCGCGAGCGCGACTGGATCGCCGTGGACACCGAATTCCTGCGCGAAAGCACCTACTACCCCAAGCTGTGTCTGGTGCAGATTGCCGATGCCGACGAAATCGGCCTGATCGACGTAATCGCGCTCGACGACCTCGAACCATTGGCCGAACTGCTGGCCGACACGCGCGTGCTCAAGGTGTTCCATTCGGCCGAACAGGATCTGGAAGTGCTGTACCAGCGTTTCGGCACCATGCCGGCGCCGCTGTTCGATACACAGGTGGCCGCCCCGCTGGTCGGCCTCGACGACCAGATGGGCTATGCGCGCCTGATCGACGCCCTGCTGGATATCGACCTGCCCAAGGCGCATACGCGCACCGACTGGAGCAAACGCCCGCTGCCGCCCGGCGCGCTCGATTACGCTGCCGACGATGTGCGCTATCTCGCCGTGGCCTATCACGTGATCGGCAACCGGCTGCTCGAACAGGAACGCGAGGCCTGGCTGGCCGAGGATTTCGAGCGCATGGTCGACGCCCGGCGTTTCGACGTGGATACCGCGGCCGCCTGGCGCCGTATCAAGAGCTGGCATCGGCTCAAGCCGGCCCAACAGCAGGCGCTGGGCGCGATCGCCGACTGGCGCGAACGCGAGGCCATGGCCTGCGACCGGCCACGGCGCTGGATTCTGGCCGACGATGCGGTCATCGAACTGGCCAAACGGCGACCGCCGGATCGCGACGCCATGAAACAGATTCGCGCCCTGCCCGCCAAAACCGTCGACCGGCACGGCACAGCGCTTCTGGATTGCCTACAGCGCGCAGCCGAGCGCCCGGCCGAGCCGCTCGCCGCGCCGCCAACGCCGCCCAGCGACGAAGAAAAACGACGCATCAAGATCGGTATGGACGTCCTGGCCCAACGGGCACAAAGCCACGCGATCGCCGCGTCGGCGCTGGCCAGTCGCAAGGAAATCGCGGCCATGGTCGCCGGCGCACGCGATCTGCGGTTGCTGTCGGGCTGGCGCGCGGGCGTGGCCGGCGAGGCCGTGCTCGCAGCCATAAAAAACGCCGAAGCCGCAGCCGGCTCCGGCGCCTGAAAACACGAATCGACGCCCGCTGTGCGGGCGGATTTATCTAACCGGCGGGCAACGCCGCCTTGATGCGGGCATAGATGTCGTCGATCTCGCCCACGCCGGCCACGGCCGTCAGCAGGCCCTTGTCTTCGTAGAACTTGACCAGCGGCTGGGTCTGCTCCTGATACACCTTGAGACGATTGCGAATTGTCTCTTCGTTGTCGTCGGCACGGCCGCGGGCCATCAGGCGCTGCACGATTTCTTCGTTGTCGACCTTGATATGCACCACGCCCTGAAGCGGACGATTCATTTCATCGAGCAGCTCATCCAGCGCCTTGGCCTGATCGAGGCTGCGCGGGAAGCCGTCGAGAATGAAACCGTTTTCGGTATCGTCCTCGGCCAGACGTTCGCGAATCATGCCCACGACGATATCGTCGGAGACCAGCTCACCGGCATCCATCGCCGATTTGGCTTTCTTGCCGAGTTCGGTTTCGTTGGCTACCGCGCTGCGTAGCAGATCGCCGGTGGAAATCTGCGGTACGCCGAATTCGGCGACCAGCTTTTCACTCTGCGTTCCCTTGCCCGAACCCGGGGCACCCAGCAGCACGATTTTCAGCATGATTTCTCCGCGAACGGCTTGGCGTTGTCATAACCAGAAGGTAGAGCGTTTTGCGCACACAACCCGAGCGTGCGCACGAACGAACGGTCGACGTTAATGATTCGCCTGGGGCAAGTCAATTTTCGGCGGCGCCAACTCTCAAGTATGCTTTGCGGCGCATCTGATCAGCCAGGATGAACCCATGACCCGAAAGAATGCCTTCTATGCGCAAAGCGGTGGCGTGACCGCCGTCATCAACGCCTCGGCCGCCGGCGTAATCGAAGCCGCGCGCGAACACAGCGACAAGATCGGCACCGTGTATGCCGGGCGCGACGGTATCGTCGGCGCGCTCACCGAAGATCTCATCGACACCTCGGCCGAATCCGCCGGCGCGATCGCTGCACTCAAGCACACGCCGGCCGGCGCTTTCGGGTCGGCGCGCTACAAGCTCAAGGGCCTAGACGACAATCGCGCCCAGTACGAGCGCCTGATCGAGGTTTTCAAGGCCCACGATATCGGCTATTTCTTCTACAACGGCGGCGGCGATTCGGCCGATACCTGTCTCAAGATCAGCCAGCTGTCGGAGAAGATGGGCTATCCGATCCAGGCGATCCATGTGCCCAAGACCATGGACAACGACCTGCCGCATACCGACTGCTCGCCCGGCTTCGGCAGTGTCGCCAAATACACGGCCGTATCCATTCGCGAGGCCGGCTTCGATCTGGCGAGCATGTGCAAGACCTCCACCAAGGTGTTCATTCTGGAGGTCATGGGTCGGCATGCCGGCTGGACCGCGGCCGCGGGTGGGCTGGCCAGCGAGGCCGAAGGCCAGGACCCGCACATCCTGCTGTTCCCGGAAATCGCCTTTGACGAAGAGAAGTTCCTGGCCAAGGTCGATGACACGGTCAAGCGCCACGGCTATTGCACCATCGTGGCCTCCGAGGGCGTACGCAATGCCGACGGCGAGTTCCTGTCGGATGCCGGCAGCACCGATGCCTTCGGCCACAAGCAGCTTGGCGGCATGGCGCCGACCCTGGCCGAGTTGATCAAGAACAAGCTCGGCTACAAGTATCACTATGCGATCGCCGACTATCTCATGCGTGCGGCACGCCATATCGCCTCCCAGACCGACGTGGAACAGGCCTATGCCGTGGGCCGTGCGGCAGTCGAATATGCCGTGGCCGGCAAGTCGGGGATCATGGTGTCGATCGTGCGCGAATCCGACGAGCCCTATCGCTGGACCATCGGCGAGGCGCCGCTGGATGAAGTCGCCAATGTCGAAAAGATGATGCCGCGCGAATTCATCAGCGAGGACGGCTTTCATATCACCGAAGCCGCCCGGCGCTATCTCAAGCCGTTGATCGCAGGCGAATCCTACCCGCCCTATGCCGATGGGCTGCCGCAGTACGCACGCCTGAAGAACGTGGCCGTGGAAAAGAAGCTCAGCGAGGGGTTCGAGATCTGAAACCACTCAGCGTCAAGTCATCGGTTACAATCGGTCGCCACAAATTCGATTATTCACCTTCGAAAGGGGTCTGCAATGGGCTTTGAAGCCATTACACCGGGCAAGAAAGCACCGGACGAAGTCAACGTCGTCATCGAGATCGTGGAAGGCTCGAGCTCGGTGAAGTACGAAGTCGACAAGGACACCAACTGTCTAATGGTCGACCGCTTCATGAACGTCGCCATGCACTACCCGGCCAACTACGGTTTCGTGCCGCAGACGCTGTATGACGACGGCGACCCGGTGGATGTGCTCGTGCTCACCCCCGAGCCGATCGTACCCGGCTGCGTGATCAAGGCGCGTCCGGTGGCGGTACTCGGCACCGAGGACGAATCCGGCCTGGATGCCAAGATCCTGTGCGTGCCCACCGACAAGATCGCCACCGACTATTACAAGGACATCAAGGATCTGGGCGACGTCGACGAGCGCCTGAAAAACAAGATCCAGCACTTCTTCGAACACTACAAGGATCACGAAGAAGGCAAGTGGGTGAAGATCACCGGCTGGGAAGGCGCCGAAAAAGCCAAGGCCGAAATCAACAAGTCGATCGAGGCCTACAACAAGGGCTGATCGACCTGCGGCCGCTGTCAGTCCCGATGCCTGAAGGGATCGACAGGCTGCACAGACCGAAAAAGCCCCGACCGGTTCGCCGGCGGGGCTTTTTCGTATGCGCGGTTTGCGCGCTACGCGGCGGCGCACACAAGCTTCGCCTTATTTGCGCGCCTTCGCGTTCATTTGCGGACAACCTGCCCATCGAACGCGGCCAACCGAGCTCCATACATAACAAGGGGCCCGGCTAGCGCTCGGTCAGGCGTGGCAGCAGCTCCTGCAGATTGCAGGGCCGGGTACGGGCATCGATTTGATCCGCGATGAGCTTGTCCCAGCCGTCGGCACAGGCGCCGGACGAACCGGGCAGGCAGAACACGAACGTCGCCTTGGACACCCCTGCGATCGCACGCGACTGCAATGTCGAGGTACCGATGCTCTCGTAGGAGAGCATGCGAAACATCTCGCCGAAACCGTCGATACGCCGATCGAACAGCACCTCGACCGCCTGCGGCGTGACATCGCGCCCGGTCAGGCCGGTGCCGCCGGTCGTGATCACCACATCCGGCTTTTCGTCGGCAATCCAGCGCGCGACGCGCGCGCGAATCTCATGGATATCGTCACTACAGATGGCTTTTTCATGCAGCTGATGGCCGGCGGCTTGTAGCCGGTCGACGAGCAGGCGGCCGGACTTGTCGCTGGCCTCGGTGCGGGTATCCGATACCGTCAGAACGGCAATGTGCAGGGGAATGAATCGATCACGCATGGCATGGGATGGAACGGGCCTGAATGCCGTTCAAGATGCCATAAACCAGACCGCTCGCGTTGGCTAAGCGGCAGCGTTTTTATTGAACCGGGATGAATATAGATGCGTGTTCGGGTTGAAAGCGGGCATGTAAAACCATGCCTGCCGCGGCCAGCGCCTGCGAAGCCGGATTAATAAAACTGTGCGTGTATGCGGGATTACTGAAATGATGCCGTCACGCGATGGCACAACCCAAGACTTGGCGCCAGTCGAGATAAAAGAGCAACACAACGCCGGTATTCAGGCCGGTGCGCGCAGGAGAACACATGGCTTATTCGTCTGTCTTTCGGTCCGATCTGTTCGCGAATCGGCACGTCATCATCACCGGCGGCGGCAGCGGCATCGGCCGCTGCACGGCCCACGAACTCGCGGCGCTCGGCGCGCGGGTCGCCCTGGTCGGGCGTACCGAATCCAAGCTACACAGCGTGGCCGCGGAGATCGCCGATGCGGGCGGCGCGCCGGCCAGTACCCATGTCTGCGATATTCGCGACGAAGACAGCGTTGCCGCCACCATTACCGCCATCCTGGCCGAACACGGGCGCATCGACGGCCTGGTGAACAACGCCGGCGGGCAGTTTCATGCCCCGCTCAAGCATATCTCGCAAAAAGGCTTCGACACGGTGGTGCGCAACAACCTCACCGGCGGTTTTCTCATGGCCCGGGAGTGCTTCACGCAGTGGATGGAAGATCACGGCGGCGCCATCGTCAACATCATCGCCGATATGTGGTCGTCCATGCCGGGCATGGGCCATTCGGGGGCCGCGCGCGCCGGCATGCTCAGCCTGACCGAAACCGCAGCAGTGGAATGGCAGTATGCGGGCGTGCGCGTGAATGCCGTGGCGCCGGGCTGGATCGCCTCTTCCGGCATGGATACCTACCCCGACGAAATCAAACCCATGCTGCGTGCGCTGCCGCAGTTCGTGCCGCTCAAACGCTGGGGCACGGAATCGGAAGTCTCGGCAGCGATCGTGTTCCTGTTGTCGGAGGCGGCTGGCTTCATCACCGGCAGCTGCCTGCGCGTGGATGGCGGCGCGCCGAATGCACGCAGCCACTGGCCCATGCCCGATCATGACAAGGCAGGCGCCTACAACGGCTTTCATCTGGCCCAAACGCCGCGCCTGTTGCGCGATGGCGACTGAACAAGGCGCCGCCGCTATGCACAGCACCCATCCGGGCTATACCGAAGCCCACGCACTGTATCGCGACACCCTGCGCCGCTGGGTCGCCGACGAGATTACGCCCTTCGTGGATGACTGGGACGAAGCCGGCGGCTTTCCCCGAGAACTCTATAATCGCGCGGCCGAAATCGGCCTGCTCGGGCTGGGTTTTCCGCCCGAATACGGCGGCATCGAGGCAGACCGATTCTTCGTGATCATCGGCGCACAGGAACTCGCCCGGGCGGGCGCCGGCGGCCTGTCGGCCAGCCTGCTCAGCCATACCATCGGCGCCCCGCCGATCGTCAACGGGGCGAACGAGGCGCTCAAACGCGCGGTGCTGCCCGACATCCTGATGGGCCGCAAGATCAGCGCGCTGGCGATCACCGAGCCGGGCGGCGGTTCCGATGTGGCGAATCTCAAGACCACGGCCGTACGCGACGGCGACGACTATATCCTCAACGGATCGAAGACGTTCATCACTTCCGGCATGCGCGCGGATTACGTCACCGTGGCGGTACGCACGGGCGCAGCGGGCCGGGCCGGCATATCGCTCATTCTCGTGCCCACCGACACGCCGGGCTTTTCGCGCACACCGCTGGATCGCAAGATGGGCTGGTGGTGTTCCGATACCGCGACCCTCTATTTCGACGACTGCCGCGTGCCGGCGAGCCACCTGCTCGGCACCGAGAACGAGGGCTTTCGTCTGATCATGGCCAACTTCAACAGCGAACGGCTATGGCTGGCCGCTGGCTGTAACGGTTTTGCCCAGGTCTGTTTCGATCAAGCGAGCGCCTACGCGCGCGAACGGCAAACCTTCGGTACTGCGCTGATCAACCATCAGGTAATCCGCCACAAGCTCGCCGACATGGCCCAGCGTATTCGTGCGACCCAGGCCTATCTGGAACAGATCGCCTGGCAGATCGACCACGGTGAGAACCCGATCGCCGATGTGTGTCTGCTCAAGAACCAGGCCACCCAGACCATGGAGTTCTGTGCGCGTGAAGGCGTACAGATATTCGGCGGCGCCGGCTATCTGCGCGGCGCCAAGGTCGAGCGCATCTACCGCGAAGTACGGGTCAACGCGATCGGCGGCGGGGCCGAAGAAATCATGCGGGATCTCGCCGTGCGCCAGATGGGTCTGTAAACCCCGTCAGACTGGCGAGCCGGCCGAGGATTCGTGACGGGCCGCAGCACGCCGACGTGCAGCGGCTTCATCCTCGTCGAGGTCCTCCTCGATCAGGCCCAGCTTACGGGCACGGCGTTTCCATTGTTCACGGGCCATGACGCGCATGTCCTCGACCGCATCGCCCTCGTCCATGATTTCCAGACCCAGCATGGTTTCGACGATGTCTTCCATGGTCGCCACGCCCACGATGCCGCCATATTCGTCGACCACGACGGACAACTGCTGCTGGCGCTCGAGCAGGTTACGGAAAAGCCCGTACAGCGACAGCGATTCCGGTACCACCAGCACATCGCGCTGGATGGCCGACAGCGGCGTGGTATGACGATCGCGCGCGATCTCGCTGAGCACATCGGATAACAGCACGAAACCGGTGATTTCGTGGCCGTCTTCGGAGAACACGGGCAAGCGCGAGATACGGCGCGTGCCCAGCGTTTCGAATACCTCGGTCACGGTCTGGTCTTGCGTAAACGCCATCATCACCACGCGCGGCGTGAGCACGTCCTTTACGCGCAACGATTGAAAATGCAACAGATTGCGCAGGATGCGCGATTCCTCGATATCGAACACGCCATCGGCCTCGCCCTGATCGGCCATGGCCTGAAATTCGTCGCGCGAAAAGGTCGGGCCCGTATGTTTGGGCGTGAGCAGCTTGGTGATCACCATCGACAGGGCCACCAGCGGATATAGCGCAATCGTCATCCATTGCAGCAGCAGCGCGGCGGTGGGCGCGAGCTGTTTCCAGTAACTCGCGCCCAGCGTTTTCGGAATGATTTCCGAAATCACGAGAATCAACAGCGTGAGCACCACCGAGGTCGCGGTCAGATAGCCGTTGCCGAACACCGCTTGGGATTGCGCACCTACGCCGGCCGCGCCAATCGTGTGGGCGATCGTGTTGAGGCTTAAAAGCGCCGACAGCGGCCGGTCGATATCGGCCTTGAGCGACTCGAGGCGCGCACCCACGCGCCCACCCTCTTTCTGCATGAGGGCGATATAAGAGGGCGTGATCGATAGCAGAATCGCTTCCAGCACCGAGCACAGAAACGACACCCCAAGCGCGAGAAACAGATAAACAAAAAGTAACGCCATGGCACCCGTAATCGCGCACGCCTGCTGGCGCTTGCGTTAATCCTTTGCAAAAAGCCCTTCGAACCTGCGACACGCGATCATGCGGTTCGTTCGATCGCGCGTCTATCGTTCAACCCTGTCTGCGCGTATACTGGAAAATTCGGCCCGGCGCCCGCGCATGCTTGCGCACTGCGCCACAGGCTGGTTCTTGCCAGCCGGCCGCCGCAGCGACTGTATTTTCTCGCGGCGCTGCGATCCACGCCATCATGCCATGCGGCAGCGGATGTCTCGTGTTCATGATGTGCCGCAGCCCAACGGAAAACCTTCTATGTCCTTTGACCAACTCGGCCTGGCGCCGTCGCTTCTCGAAGCGGTCGCCGCTGCCGGTTATAGCCAACCCACGCCCATCCAGGCCAAGGCCATTCCGGCCGTACTTGCCGGCCAGGACGTGCTTGCCGCCGCCCAGACCGGCACCGGCAAGACCGCGGCCTTCACCCTGCCGCTGCTGCACAAACTCGGCGACAGTCAGGAAAAGAAACCGCGCGTTCTGGTGCTCGCCCCCACGCGTGAACTGGCCGCCCAGGTCAACGAATCGGTGCGTACCTACGGCCAGTCCGGCGCGATCCGCAGTACGGTGATCTTTGGCGGTGTCGGCTATCAGCCCCAGATCGGCCAGTTCAAGAAAGGCGTCGATATCGTTGTCGCCACGCCCGGACGCCTGCTGGATCTGCTGCAGGAAGGCCATGCCGACCTGTCGAACATCCAGACCCTGGTGCTCGACGAAGCCGATCGCATGCTCGACATGGGCTTTATCCACGATATCAAGCGCGTGCTCAAGTACGTGCCGGAAAAACGCCAGACGCTGTTGTTCTCGGCGACTTTCTCCAAGGATATTCGCAAGCTGGCCTCCAGCCTGTTGCACAAGCCGGTCGAGATCGACGTCGCGCCGCGTAATGCCACTGCCGATCGTATCGACCAGAAAGTCGTGATGGTGGAAAAACCGCGCAAGCGTGCCGTGCTCAGCCACCTGATCAAGGAAAACAACTGGCATCAGGTGCTGGTGTTCGCCCGTACCAAGCACGGCGCCAATCGTCTGTGCAAGCAGCTCGACAGCGACGGCCTGCCGGCGGCCGCCCTGCACGGCAACAAGAGCCAGAACGCTCGGACCAAGGCGCTAGACGGTTTCAAGAACGGCGATATCCAGGTGCTGGTCGCCACCGATATCGCCGCCCGCGGTATCGATATCGAGTCGCTGCCCCATGTCGTGAATTTCGAACTGCCCAACGTCTCCGAGGACTATGTCCATCGTATCGGGCGTACCGGCCGTGCCGGCGAAGCCGGTGAAGCCGTATCGCTGGTCGGACCGGATGAGCGCAAGCTGCTCAAGGACATCGAAAAGCTCATCGGCAAGCAGATCGAACGCATGACCGTGGAAGGCGTGGACCTGCGCGCCGGCGAAAACGACGAAGCCGACGACCGGCCGGCACGGCGTCCGAACAACAACGGCGGCAACCGCCCGCCTAAAAAACGCGGTGGCGGCGGCAACAATACGCCCGGGCGCAATCAGCAACGCCGGCGCAGCCGGGGTGGCAATCGGGGCGGCAACCGTTCCGGCGGCGGTGGTGGCGGGCAGTCCTGATCGCAGGCTTACCCGAGCTATAAACGGCCCGCTTCATGCGGGCCGTTTTCATTTCACCGCCTCATTTACAATACCGCCCATGATCGCTTTCAAAGACCTCACCCTGCGCCGCGGATCGCGCAAGCTGCTGGAAAACGTCAACGTACGCTTCCAGCCCGGGCAGCGCATCGGCATCGTCGGCCAGAACGGCACCGGCAAGTCCAGCCTGTTCGCCATGATGCTCGGCGAACTGTCGCCGGATTCCGGCGAGGCCGAGATTCCGGCCCATCTGGATATCGCCACGGTGCGCCAGCACACCCCGGCCGGGGACCAATCCGCACTGGATTTCGTGCTTGATGGCGACACCGAACTCCGTGCGGTCGAGGCCAAGCTCGCCAAGGCCGAGGCCGAAGCCGATGGCCACGCCATGGCCGAACTGCATGGCCGCATGGCCGAGATCGACGGCTACTCGGCCACCGCCCGGGCGGCCAAGTTGCTGCACGGCCTGGGTTTCGCGCCCGACACCCATCGCGCGCCGCTGGATTCCTTCTCCGGCGGCTGGCGTATGCGCCTGAACCTGGCCGCCGCGCTCATGCGCCGCTGCGATCTGCTGCTGCTCGACGAGCCGACCAACCATCTGGATATGGACGCGGTGTTCTGGCTACAGGAATACCTGGCCAGCCATCCCGCCACGCTGATCATCATTTCGCATGACCGCGATTTTCTGGATGCGCTGATCAGCCATACGCTGCATCTGGAAGGCGGTCGCGCCACGCTCTATACCGGCAATTATTCCGAGTTCGAGACCATGCGCGCCGAGGCCAAGCTGCAACAGCAGGCCGCCTACGAGAATCAGCAGAAGAAACTCGCGCAGCTGCAGGGTTTTGTCGATCGCTTTAGGGCCCAGGCCACCAAGGCACGACAGGCGCAGAGCAAGCTCAAGCAGATGGAGCGCATGGAAAAGGTCGAGGCGGCCCATTGGGATACGCCGTTTTCCTTCAGTTTTCGCCAACCCGAACGCCTGCCCGATACCCTGCTGCGGCTGGACAACGCCGATGCCGGCTATGACGGCGTGACCCTGGTGGGCGGCATCAAGATGCAGATCACGGCGGGCGACCGGCTGGCGATTCTCGGGCGCAACGGCGCCGGCAAATCGACGGTGATGAAATTGCTGGCCGGGGAAATGGCCCCGATCCGAGGCGACGTACAGCACGACAAGTACACGCGCGTGGGTTATTTCGCCCAGCACCAGCTCGAAGTGCTCGACGACAACGCCAGTGCCGCCACGCACCTGCAGCGCCAGGCGCCCCGTGCCTCGGAACAGGAGATCCGCGACTTTCTCGGCGGCTTCGATTTCCACGGCGACAAGGCGCTGGAGCCCATCGCCCCGTTCTCGGGTGGCGAAAAGGCACGTCTCGCGCTCGCCCTGGTGGTTTACGACAAGCCCAATCTGTTGTTGCTCGACGAACCGACCAACCATCTCGATCTGGACATGCGCCACGCGCTGGAAACCGCGCTCGCTGGCTATACCGGTGCGGTCATCATGATCGCCCATGATCGCCATCTCATCGATGCCACCTGCGACCAGCTCTGGCGGGTCGACGACGGCACGCTCATGCCCTTCGACGGGGATCTGGACGATTACGCCAAATGGCTGACCCGCCAGAACGCGGCCCGCGAAGGCAGCGATAAGCCGAAAAAACCGACCACCGCTGGCGGCAGCGGCGCAGATGCCCGTCGCGATGCCGCGGCCCAACGCGAACGCGAAAAGCCCCTGCGCCGCGCGCTCAAGCAGGCCGAGGCCGATATGGCCAAGTTCGAGGAAAAGATCGCCGCCATCGAAAAGGAAATGGCCAAACCCAGCGTCTACGGCAACAAGACCGAGATCGCGCGTCTATCGCAGGAACAGGGCAAGCTGCGCAAACAGCTCGACAAGGCCGAAGCCAGCTGGATGGAAAACGCCGAAGCGCTCGAACAACAGGCCCAGGCCGCCTCATAACGCGTTTCGCGTTGACACCCGCAAGCACGAGTCGCCCATGAGCACGCCGACCTATTTCTGGCACGACTACGAAACCTTCGGCGCCGACCCGCGGCGCGACAAGCCGGCCCAGTTCGCCGGCATCCGGACCGACATGGATTTCAATATCGTCGGCGAACCGGTGGTGCTCTACTGCCAGCCGCCGGTGGACATGCTCGGCCATCCCGAAGCCACGCTGATCACCGGCATCACGCCCCAGATCGCACTCGAACGCGGCGTGCCCGAGCCGGAATTCATCGAAACCATCGTAGCGGAAATGGCGGTGCCGAGCACGTGCAGCGTGGGCTACAACAGTCTGGCCTTCGATGACGAAGTCACCCGCCACACCCTCTGGCGCAACTTCTTCGACCCCTACGCCCGCGAATGGCAGAACGGCTGTTCGCGCTGGGACATCATCAACATGGTGCGCCTGGCCTATGCCCTGCGCCCGGACGGCATCGAATGGCCCAAGCGCGAAGACGGCACACCCAGCTTCAAGCTCGAACATCTGGCAAAGGCCAACAACCTGGCTCAGGAACGCGCCCATGACGCGCTTTCGGATGTGCATGCCACCATTGGTCTGGCTAAGCTCATCCGCGACAAGCAGCCGAAGCTGTTCGATTACGTCGAAAAAAGTCGCGACAAGCACAGTGCCCGCAAGATGCTGGACATGGGCACCCGCAAGCCCGCACTGCATGTCTCTCCCAAGTTCCCGGCCGCGAACGGCTGCCTGTCGCCGGTCATGCCGATCGCCGCGCACCCGAGCAATAAAAACTGTGTGATCGTCTACGATCTGCGCGTCGACCCTACGCCATTGCTGGAACTGCCGCCGGACGAGATATTCGAGCGCATCTTCACGCCCACCGCCGACCTGCCCGAAGACACGCCGCGGGTCGCGCTCAAGGGCGTGCACCTGAACAAATGCCCGGTGCTCGCCCCCTTCGAAATGATGCGCGAAAGCGAAGCCGAGCGGCTGAACCTCGACATCAACCAGTGCCGGCGCCACTGGAAGGCCATTCACGATCAGCTTTCCGAGGTGGAAGCCAAGGCAACGGCAGTATTCGATGCCCATGCCTTCGAGCCCGACGGCGATGCCGAAGCCGCGCTCTACGACGGCTTCGTATCGGATGCCGATCGCAAGCTGGCGGATCAGGTCCGTCGCACCTCGGCCGCCGAACTGGCCGATGGCGCGATCGTGTTCGCCGACAACCGGCTCAACGAACTGTTGTTTCGCTATCGTGCCCGCTATTTTCCGGAAACGCTGGTCGACGCGGAACGCGACGACTGGAACAACTGGCTATCGAAACGCCTGGAATTCGCCCCGGACGGCGGCCTGACCCTGGACGATTACGACGAGCTCATCGCCCAACTGATGGAACGTGTCCAGGGCGAACCGGCGCAGCTGCAGTTGTTGCTGGATCTCAAGGCCTGGAGCGCGAAGCTACGCCAGCGGCTCTAGGCCCCGCCCGGGGCCCTGCCCGGTATCCAGTCTAGTCCGACCCGTACAGTTGTTCGGTAATGGCCTGTGCGGGCTGCGGGCGTCCCAACAGAAAGCCCTGGATATGACCGGCGCCGAGTTGCTTGAGCACCGCGTATTGCGCTTCGGTTTCTACGCCTTCGGCGATCACGGCCAGATCGAGCGTCCGCGCGATCTGCAGGATGCCGGACGTCAGCTCATGGCTGGTCGTGTCCTGGGTAATCAGCTGGGTAAAGCTGCGATCGATCTTGAGAATATCCAGTGGCAACTGCTGGAGATAGCGCAGCGACGAATAGCCGGTACCGAAATCGTCGATTGCAAAGCGAAAGCCCTGTACGCGCATTTCGAGCATTGTTTCTGCCGCGGTTCCGACGTCGGTGATCACGCTCTGCTCGGTAATCTCGAGCACCAGATGCGAGGCTGGCACCCCATGCTGCGCGATCAGACCCGCGACCATATCTGCGAAGTCTTCGCAGTAGAGTTCCTCGCCGGCAATATTGACCGCCACATACGGCACGACCTCATGCGCTTCGCGCCATTCGGCGAGCTGGCGGCAGGCACTGTTGAGCGTACATACCGTCAATAGCCGACGTAGTTCGGGATCGGCCTCGGCGATCGGGATGAACTCATCCGGGCTGACCTGGCCGTGTTCCCCGTCAGTCCAACGCGCGAGTGCTTCCACGCCGATGATACGGCCGCTGCCGCACTCCACGATCGGCTGATAGACCTGATCCAGTGCATCCGCGCGTAGCGCTTCGGCCAACCGGTAGTGGCGCTCGTGGCTGCGGGCCACGGCGCGCTGGACGTCGCTGGAGTAGCGACGCACGCCGTCAGGGCTATGCTGCGCTTCGGCCGCGGCCATGCGCGCGTGGGCAATCAACGTCTCGACATCGTGCGCATCGTCCGGTGCACGACTGATACCGGCCTTGATATCGACCGTCAGACGCACCCCGTTGTATTCGATCGGCGCCGCGAGGCTGCGCATCAACGTGTTCACGCGCTCCAGCGTATCGTCCGCCGCATCCGCGGCCGCGGTCATGACAACACCGATACGCTTGGAACCGAGCATGCCGATACGATCGTCCCCGTACACATCGTGCGACAGCCGCTGCGCGATCGTCGAAATCACATGATCGCAGCCGGCCCGCCCGACCAGAGAATGCAGGATTTCGAAATTGCTCAGGTGCAAATGCACCATCGTCATGGTCCGCCCGCCGCTTTCGATCTGATTCCAGCTATTGGCGATCAACTCTTCGAACAGCGCGCGCCCGGGCAATGCCGTGACCGCGTCGTACATCGCCCGGTGTTGCAAGCCCAGCGACCAGTGATCGAACTGACGATGCAGGTTGATCTCGCTCTCGACGATACGAGCGAACATCATCAGCCGCCATTTTTCGACGTCCGACAGCTCCCGGGGACGCGAATCGATCACGCACAGCGTGCCCAGCGGCTGACCCGTGGGCCCGCGCAGCACCGCCCCGGCATAAAAACGGATATAGGGCTCGCCCAGCACCAACGCATTGTCGTGAAACCGCCGGTCCGCCGTTGCATCGGGCACATAGAGCAGATCCAGCGGCAGCGCGTAGGCACAGAACGATTCTTCGATCGGCGTTTCGCGCCGGTCGAAACCCACCAGAGACTTGAACCACTGGCGATCGCGCTCGACCAGGGTGATCAGTGCCGTGGGTACATTGAAAACGCTCGCCACCAGGCGCGTGTACTGATCGAAGCGATCCTCGAACGGTGTATCGAGCAAATCGAGCCCCCGCAACTCATGCAGGCGTTCGCTTTCTTCGACTCGTTGCGACATGAGACCCGTTTTCATTCAGGCGACCGGGGCGTGTTGTACTTGTAATGCGCATACTGCGCCGTCTTGAATGATATCTATCGACAATAGTCGATACGACTTGAACCCGGCCCAGCAGCCGGGTGCACATCATCAATCATAGTAAACGCAGGCGTGCGGGCAACAGATGCATGTCTCAGCGCGATCCCGGATCGAGCACCCGTTTGAGAAAATCACGTGTCCGTGGTTCCTGCGGATCGGTGAGCAGCGTGGCGGGGCTCCCCTGCTCGACAATACCACCGGCATCCATGAACACCACGCGGTCGGCCACTTCACGCGCGAAGCCGATTTCGTGCGTGACCACGATCATGGTCATCCCTTCATCGGCGAGCCGGCGCATTACGCTCAATACTTCGCCGACCAGTTCCGGATCGAGCGCCGAGGTGGGTTCGTCGAAGAGCATCAACGCAGGGTCCATGGACAACGCGCGTGCGATGGCCACCCGCTGCTGCTGCCCACCGGACAGATGGGCCGGGTAGGCTGCGATCTTGTCGTCCAGACCCACCCGCTCGAGATTGGCGCGGGCGATGCGCTCGGCCTCGTCGCGTTGTTTGTCGAGTACCGTGGTCAGGGCGAGCATGCAGTTGTCGAGCACGCTGCGATGGGCGAAGAGATTGAACTGCTGAAAGACCATTCCGATATGTCGCCGCGCGGCATCGATATCGCAATCCGGGTCAGTGAGTTCCTCGCCGTTGACACGGACCGTGCCCGACTGCGGCGTTTCCAGCAGGTTCACGCAGCGCAGCAAGGTGGACTTGCCCGAGCCGGACGGGCCGATCACGCATACGACTTCGCCGCGTGCGACGCTGAAATCGATATCGCGCAGCACATGGTTGCTACCGAAATACTTGTTCAGCGCCCGCAGTTCGACCAGTGCACCGCCAGCGATCATGTCAGCGCTGCCTGGAGGCGGCGGCTTCCATGCGCCGCACGATTATCGACAATGGCAGGGTAATAATCAGATAACCCAGGCCGGCCACCACCAGCGGCGTGATATTGACGTTGCTGTTGGCCGCGGCCCGTCCGAACTTGGTGAGATCGAAATTCGCCGCCGACAGACCGACGATGAACACCAGCGAGGAATCCTTGATCAGCATGATCAGCTCGTTGGTCAAAGGCGGGATCATGATACGAAACGCCTGCGGCAGCGTGATCTTCCACATGGTCTGGCCCGCCGACATCCCCAGCGAGCGTGCCGCCTCGATCTGGCCGCGGGGCACGGCCTGGATCCCGGCACGGATGGTTTCGGCCATATAGGCACTGCCCACGATCCCCAGTGCCGCCCACACCGTGCCATAGGGCGGCAACGGCATGGCCAGACCGGGAAAGGCCAGTGGCAACAGCGAAAACGCCATGAACACCACCAGCGCCGGCAGTCCGCGAAAGAACTCGATATAGACCGTGGCCAGCCAGCGATAGGGCCCGACATCGGACAAACGCATCATGGCCAGCAAGGTGCCAGCCACCAGGCCCAGAACGAACCCGCCCGCGGTATAGACGAGCGTATTCCACAACGCCAGCCATAGGCCATGGGCGACGGTATCGCGAATCAGCCCCGGGTCGAAGAAGGTTCGTCCGATCTGGGCCCAGTCGGCCAGCAGCGCCGCGGCGACGACCGCCAGTATCAGCAGCGCGTACTGCACCGCACGAATTCGCCGTGCACGGATGCGTGGGCTGGTTTTTCGCGGCCTGGCCTGCGCCGGGCGGGATACCATGAATGCCGACTACTGCTGGTTGATCGTGCCCGGTACCTGACCGAACCACTTCTTGAAAATCTCGTCGTAGCGGCCGTCTTCCTTGGCCTTGGCGATCACGGCGTTCAGCCGCTCGATGAGCTTCTTGGCGTTCTCATCGTCCTTTTTCGCCAGAAAGCCGTAGCGTTCGCCGGTATCGAATTCGGCCGCAATCTCAGTTTCCGGATTATCGGCGGCGTACTGATACAGCGGGCCGTTGTCGTTGATCGCGGCGTCCACCTTGCCCGCGCTCACTGCGGTGGTTTCCAGGGCAAGATCGTCGAACACCACAGTCGTGTAGCCGTATTCCTCGGCATGCTTGTCGGCATAGATCGCGCCGGTGGTATCGGTCTGGGTGCCTAGCCGCTTGCCATCGAGATCTTCAAGGCCTTCGTAACCGCTGTCCTTTTTCACCAGCAACGCCTGGGTGGCGTTGAAATAAGGCGCGGAAAACAGCACCACTTCCTGGCGCTTGGGCGTGATGGTGGCGCCCCCCATAGCCAGATCACACTTGCCGGCCGCCAGCACCGCGCCAGAGGTGATCTGGTTCCAGTCCACACTCACAACCTTCGTATCCACGCCCAGATCCTGAGCCAGCAGATCCACCAGATCGACATCGAAGCCCACCACCTCGCCGCTATCATCCGTGAACTGGAACGGTTTGTAGGGAATATGGGTACACACGGTCAGCGCATCGGCGGTGACCAGATGAATGCCATCGACGGTAGCGCCTTCGTCCTGGCTACAGCCGGAGATGGCCGCGGCCAGCAGCCCGACGACAAAAAACAAACCGAATCGGCCCGAGCGGCCCGTTGAAGCTGTCACGATTTAAATCTCCCTGAGTATCGTGCATTTGCCTTGCAATGAGTCTGCCACATGTCGTGACGCTCCCGGCAATACGACTTTTGCAAGGCGACAGCCGCCGCCGCGGCGATACACACGCGGCTCAGTCACGTGTTTCATCCGCCTGCAGGCGCTGGCGATAAGTACGCGGCGTGGCATCGAACCAGCGCCGACAGGCGCGATTGAGCGCGCTTTGCTCGGTATAGCCCAGAAGTGCCGCGACCTGGCCCAGCGGCAGGTCGGCCTCGGCCAGATACCGCGTGGCCATATGGGCCCGGGCGCCATCCAGCACCGCCGAAAAGCAGGTGCCCTCGTCGACGAGCCGGCGCTGCAGGGTACGCCGATTGAGATTGAGATATTCGGCTGCGATATCGATCGATGCCCCACCGGTGGGCAAAAGCCGGCGACAGATCTCGCGTACGCGCAATGACACCTGTTGCGCACGCGGGCCGGCCGCCTGCTCCATGAACGCGATCGCCATCGAGCGGATATGCGGATTGGAACGCTGCAGCGACGCGGCCATGGTGGCCTTGTCGACATCCAGGCCACATTCGGCCTGCTCGAACAAGAGCGCGCCGGGACCGAAAACCCGGCGATAGGCAGCCACCGGCGCAAGCTGGCCGTCGGCAAACAACACGCGCCGCGGCGGCGCGACATCGCCGCCCAGTTCCAGTGCCCGCTTGAGAAACACCAGCGCGCGTTCGTTGGCCTGGCGGGTATAGGGCACGTTCTCGAGCAATATCTCGAAACGAAGACACACCAACGCGCCTTCGCGCCGGATGGTCATGCGCTGGCCGGGGTTGAATACGTGCAGGTATTTCGCGGCCTGTTCGATCGCCTCGGCCACGGTCGCGGCATGCCGTATGGCCACGGCCAGCGGCCCCAGAATCTCGATGCCCTGCACACTGGCCAGGCGCATGCCGAAATCCGGACAGTTCAACCGCTGTGCACACAATTCCAGCAAGGCAATCAACGTGCGATACGGCAGGAATGCGTCCACGCGGGTTTCGATATCCGCCGGCAGGCCGCAGTCGCACAGTAATGCCTGGGCATTGCCACCCAGTTCGCCGACGAAGCGACCAAATCCATCGAGTGCACTGTTTCGAACCAGACTGGGCATTCCATGCACCGATTTGTGCTGTCACCCAAAGTTAAAAAAACGGCACACAAAGTCAATACACCGCCCGGCAAGAAGACGACCATGAAGCGGTATCGCATGCCACACACGCCCGGGCGGGTTATTGCACAACGCAGGCGAGATCACACGCGTGCCGGCGGCGCATCCACGTATTCAAGAACATAGCCGCGATGCCATATCAACGAGGGGATATACATGAAAAGACACATCCATAGCACGACGCTGCTTGCCACCATCATCGCCCTGGGTCTGCAAACGCCGGCGGCGCGCGCACAAGAACATGGCGAAACGCCGCAGGCGAGCGCCGCCACCCGCACGGCCAATACGCACGTCGCCGAACGTTTACCGCTTGCCGATCGCGGCGATTTCGATGCCGCCGAGCGCGGCCTGATCGCCCGTGATCCGGCGCTGGTTATCAAAGACAGCGACGGCCAGCCCATCTGGGACATGACGGCTTACGATTTCATCGAAGGCGACGCCCCGGCCACGGTCAATCCGAGCCTGTGGCGCCAGGCCAAGCTCAACGACCTGCACGGCCTGTACAAGGTCACCGACCGCGTCTATCAGCTACGCGGCTACGACCTGTCGAACATGTCGCTGATCGAGGGCGACAGCGGCTGGATCGTGGTGGACCCGTTGACCACCGCCGAAACCGCCGCCGCGGCATGGCAGATGGCCAAGGCGCATATCATCGGCGACAAGCCGATCGTGGCAGTCATCTTCACGCACAGCCATATCGACCATTTCGGCGGCATCGAGGGCGTGCTCAGCCCCGAGCAGGCCCGGCGCGACAACGTCCGTATCATCGCGCCCAAGGGCTTCATGCAGGAGTCCACCAGCGAAAACCTGCTCGCCGGCCCGGCCATGGGACGGCGCGCGACCTATATGTTCGGCGGCGCCCTGGCCCGCGATGCACGCGGCCATGTGGATTCGGGGCTGGGCAAGGCCCCGTCCAAGGGGCATTTCAGTATTCTCGCGCCCACCGACACCATCGACCATACCGGCCAGACGCTGACCGTCGACGGGGTCGACTTCGATTTCCAGTACACGCCCGAATCCGAAGCACCCGCTGAACTGACCTTCTACCTACCCCAGTTCAAGGCCTTCTGCGGCGCCGAAATCGTCAGCCATACGCTGCACAACGTCTATACCCTGCGCGGTGCAAAGGTGCGCGACGCACTCAAATGGAGCGACTATATCGACGAAGCACTGCAACGCTACGGCCAACGTGCCGAAGTCGTGTTCAACAGCCATCACTGGCCGGTCTGGGGTCACGACGAGATCGTCGATTATCTCAAGGTGCAACGCGACACCTATAAATACATCCACGACCAGACCCTGCGTCTGGCCAACGCCGGCTACACCCCGCGCGAGATCGCCGAGCAACTCACCCTGCCCGAATCGCTGGCGAAACCCTTTCACAACCGCGGCTACTACGGCACCGTCAGCCACGATGCCAAGGCCGTGTATCAATGGTATTTCGGCTGGTTCGACGGCAACCCGGCCCATCTGAATCCGTTGCCGCCGAGCGAATCGGCACGCAAATACGTCGAATTCATGGGCGGCACCGATGCCGTCGTCGCCAAGGCCCGGCAATCCTTCAATGCCGGCGACTATCGCTGGACAGCCGAAGTGCTCAACCACGTGGTGTTCGCCGAGCCAAACAACGACGCCGCCCGGCAACTGCTGGCAAACACCTACGACCAGCTTGGCTACCAGGCCGAATCCGGCCCGTGGCGCGATATCTATCTCACAGGCGCCAAGGAATTGCGTGACGGCGCGATGGGCACATCGCTGGATATGTCGCGCGGCATCGGCCTGCTACGCCAGGTGCCGATCGCGCGCTTCTTCGATGCCATGGCGGCGCGCCTGAACGGCCCCGAAGCCGCGAAGGGCGACCTCACCATCAACTTCGACTTCACCGACCTGGGGCAAAACCACGTGCTCGCCATCGAAAACGGCGTGCTCCACCACTGGCAACGCCCGATCGCCGACGATGCGAACGCCACCGTTCATCTCACCCATCCGGCGCTGCTGGCGTTGATCGGCGGCAAACTGTCCCCGAAGCAACTCAAGGTCGACGGCGACCGCGCCAGTCTCGGCCGCTTCTTCTCGCTGCTGCAGGTGCCCGATCGCGACTTCGCCATCGTCACGCCCTGACCGTCATCGCAGCGCGCCGGGTCGCCCTATCGCGGCGCCCCGGCGCGGTCCATGCACGCCTGCCAGCGTGAATACACACGCTCGGCGAACCAGGCGGTGGTGAGCTTGCGAGTGATCTTGGGGCTTTCGAGGGTGATACCGGGCAGAATCACCCGTTCGACCCGCTGGCCGGCATCCGCGTCGGCCAGCGCATAGACCCGCTTGTAAAGGCGTGTGCGCTCGAAATCCGGCCCGCGTCCTTCGGTGAGATCGCGACGGATCGCGCCTTCGCTCATATCGAGGCGTTCGCGCAGGGATTTGGTCGCCCGCTCGGTCTGGCTGATGGAAAACGCACGATAGGCAATCAGGTCGCCATCGAGCGCGAGTTCGATGCCCGTGAGCTGGCTCACCGCGCGCTGAAACGCAGCGTTGCGGCTGGCATACCAGCCGGCGTTGTAGTCGGCAAAGCGGTATAGCGGGCTCGGATAATCGACCTCGTAACCCAGCAGGTGACCGATGCCGAAATACAGCCCGCCACGGCGGCTGAACACTTCCTCGCGCACCGATTGCGCATCGGCGTACGGATAGTCGTCGGCATGTTCTTCGGCAAAATCAATCGCCACCTGCATCGGCCCGCCGGTATGCACCGGATTGAATCCGCCGAAGAGCGTGCTGCCCAACGGCACGCGATCGATGAACTCCTCGAACAGATCGTTCAAGTCGTTTTCGGTGCGCACCGTATCGAGGCGTTCGTCGTAGGTCTGGCCGGTGGCGGATTCGAGGTCCAGAGCCTTGTCGAGCAGAAAACCCGGTATGTGGGCGCTCGCCGCCCGTCGCTCGATCTCGGCGCGGGCGATACGCGACAGCCCTGGAACGACCGGCGCGACGCGGTAGGACGATTCCTGGGCGATCACCGCCAGCGTCGCGCACAGATTGGAGGTCGACGCCTCGATATTCTGCGCCGCGAAAGCGGTTTCGATATCGGCTGCCCAGCCGGCGCGATCGTCCACGCTCGCGGGCATGCGCGACACCAGCTCGGCGCGCACCTCGGCGGCCGGCCGGCGGGGCACTTCGGTAGGGCGCAGCGCGGCACAGCCGGCCAGCCACAACAGGTTCAGGGCAACGACTGCGCGCAGCGCGCGGGTAGCAACGACACTCGACATGAGCGCGACTCTGCCCGAGCGCCGCGTTTTATGCGAACACGGGCGTTGGGCCTGCCCCGCGTGCGGGATAAGATGCACCCACCTGTTTCGTCATCACGCTTTCGTCCTTGCGCTCGTTTCGCTTCATCCATGCCGCCGATATCCATCTCGACAGCCCCATGCGCGGGCTTTCGGAGGATGTGCCCGGGGTCGCCGAGCGGCTGCGCCTGGCCACCCGGGAAGCACTGACCGCGCTCATCGACGCGGCCATCGAACGCGCGGTGGATTTCGTGATCATCGCCGGCGACGTCTACGACGGCGACTGGCGCGATTATCAGACCGGCGTGTTCTTCGTGCGCCAGATGCACCGCCTGGCCAGCGCGTCGATCCCGGTGTATCTGATCCACGGCAACCACGACGCCCAGAACCAGATGACGCGCAGCCTGTCGCTGCCGAACAACGTGTACGTGTTCTCGCACGAAGACGCTGAAACCACCGTGCTCGAACATCTCGACGTGGCCATTCATGGCACAAGCTATGCCGAGCGCGCGGTCACTGACAATCTGGTGCCCGGCTACCCCGCGCCGGTTGCCGAGCACTTCAATATCGGCGTGCTGCATACGGGCCTGGGCGGGCGTGGCGGTCACGCCAACTATGCGCCCTGCTCGCTCGACGAACTCACTGCCAAGGGCTATGACTACTGGGCGCTGGGCCACGTTCACGCCGCCGAGGTGCTGGCCGAACATCCGCATGTGGTGTTCTCGGGCAATCTCCAGGGCCGGTCCATTCGCGAAACCGGGGCCAAGAGCGCCTATGAAGTCGTGGTGGAAGACGGTCGCGTGGCCGAGCTGCACGCGATTCATTGTGATGTCGCCCGCTGGGCCGAAAGCGAGGTGGACATCGCCGCCGCCGACGACTTCAACGACGTGATTGCGGCCATGCGCCGGGCGATCGAAAACGGCGCGAACGCCGTCGAGGGGCGTCTTCTGGCGGTACGCCTGCGCCTGACCGGCACCACTGCTCTGCACGACCAACTCGCCGCCGCGCCCGAACGCCTGCTGGCCGAAGCCCGAGCCGCGGCCGCCGGGCTGGGCGCCGCCCAGGTCTATGTCGAAAAGATCAAGCTGGCGACCACGCCCGCACTCGATGCCGCCACCCGGCGCGAACGCCAGGACGCGCTGGGCGAAATGCAGCGCCTGCTCGACGAGGCCGCCGACGACCCCGATATTCGGGCGATGATCGAAAAGGATATTCGCCGCCTGGCCGAACGCCTGCCCTACGAGATACGCGAACACGCCGACGACGTACTGCTGCGCGCGGCCATCGACGGCGATACGGCCACGCTCATCGACGGTGCCGGCGATTATCTACTCTCGCGCCTGGCCGCCGACGAGAGCGCGCCGTGAGGTTCGCGCAACTCGATCTTCTCGCCTATGGTCATTTCACCGATCGCCGGCTGGCCTTCGCACGCGGCGCAACCGACCTGCAACTCGTGTTCGGCGCCAACGAGGCCGGCAAATCCACCGCCCGCAGCGCGATCGGCGATTTCCTGTTCGGTTTTCCGACCCAGACCGACCTGAACTTCGTACACGCCTACAACGCCCTGCGTATCGGTGCACGTATCGAGGCCGGCGAAGCCGAGATCGAGGCGATCCGCAAAAAGGGCCGCAAGAACACGCTGCTCGATGCAGAGGGCGGGCCCGCAAACACGCTGGAAACGGAGCTGGACCTCCAGCTCGCGGGCGCGGACCGGGCGTTTTTCACCCGCATGTTCAGCCTCGACCACGAAGGCCTGCGTGCCGGCGGCGAAACCCTGGCCGCGGCCGATGCCAACGCCGATACCGCCCTGCTTTCGGCCGGCTCGGGGCTGGCGGACGTGCTCGCCGAACGCGAAGCCCTGGTGGCCGAGGCGGACGGGCTGTGGGCGCCCAACGCCTCCCAGAACCGTCGTTACTATCAGGCCGAAGCCCGGCTCAAGACGGCCGACGCCGATATTCGCGAACACGAAGTCACGGTCGGCGACTGGCAGCGCCGCCGCGAGGCCTTCGACGCCGCCGAAGCACACTACGAACAGCTCGCCGAACGCCGCCGCGCGCTCGACCACCAACGCCTCGAGCTCGAACGTATTCGCCGCGTCGCCCGCCCGGCCCGCCGCTATCGCGAGATCGAAGCCGAACTTGCCGAGCTTCAAGAAACACCCGACCTGGACGCCGATGCCCGGCCGGCCTTCGAGCGCGCCTGCCAGACGCTTGAATCCAGCCGTATCGCGATTGCCTCCATCCAGGATCAGATCGCGGCCATCGACGCAGAAATCGAAACGCTGGTCGACGAACCCGCCCTGCGCGAGGCCGGGGACACCATCGAGCGCCTGGCCGAGCAGCGCGGGCAGATCGCCACCGACCGCGAGCGCATTGCGGAAATCGAACGCGAGCGCGCCCGGCTGGCCCAGGCACTGGACCGCGATCGCGCCGAGCTGGGCTGGCAGGACGAGCATACGCCCTGGCCGAGCGCCACCGCCCTCGCCCAGGCCCGGCGTATCGCCACCGATGAAGCCACCCTTCGCCAGAGCGTCGCGCATGCGGCAAACAACCTCCAAAACGCCCGCAAAGCCGACGCACGGCTGGCCGACGAGCTGCAATCGCTGGGTGATAGCCGCGATACCGCCGCGCTCGAAGCCTGGCTGACCGCCACCACCCGCGAAGGCGATCTCGAAGCCGAGCTGCGCAGCGCCCAGGCGAACGTCGACCGCCTGGATCGCGATATCGAACGTCGCCTGGCCACCCTGAAACCTGCGGTGGCCGACAGCGACACGCTGGCCGGCCTGGCGGTGCCCGCCCGCGAGCGCGTCGATGAATTCGATACCGGGATCGCCGACGCCAGCGAGGCGCACAAGCGTCATCAGCAACGCCTCGACGAACTGAGCGACGAGGTCGAACGCGCCCGCGATGCCCTGGCCCGCCGCCGCGCCGACGAGGCACTGCCGAGTATCGAGGCGCTGCAATCGAGCCGTTCGCATCGCGATGCCTGCTGGCAGCTCGTACGCCGGCGCTATGTCGAAAAGCGCGAACCGGATCTGTTCGACCAGCCCGAAACGCCGGCACTCGACAAGGCCAGCGAAAAGAACCCGGTCGCTGCCTTCGAGCGCAGCACGCAGGCGGCCGACGAACTGGCCGATGCCCGTTTCGACCGGGCCGAAGCCATTGCCCAGGACGCCGAACGCCAGCGTCATGTAGCCGAACGCGAACAGGCACTCGAACAGGCCACGGCGCGTCGCGACGACGCCAGGGCCCGTCTCGACGGGCTGCGAACCGAATGGAAAGCCCTGTGGCTGTCGGCCGATATCGAGCCCGCCAGCCCGGCCGCCATGCGGGACTGGCTCGACCGCCGCGACGGCCTGCTTACGGCACGCGCCGACCGTATCGAAGCCGCCGCCGCCCGCGACGATCTGGCCGCGCGTATCGAAGCGCAACGTACACAGCTCCTCGAGCTGCTCGGCCATGGCGACAAATCGACCCACACCGCCCTGGCGGTGCTGATCGAACAGGCCCGCCAGACAGTCGAACGCGAAAAACGCCGCAGCGACGAACGCCGGCGTATCGAACGCGAACGCGGCGACTACGCCCGCCGTATCGATACGTTGCTTAGCGAACACACGACGGCCGAAACGGCCCTCGCCGAGTGGCAGCAACGCTGGCACGCGGCTCTTGCCGAACTTGGTCTGGACGCGCATCTGGACGCCGAGGCCGGCCGGGCCGCGCTCGAGGTGCTCGACAGCGCGCGTGAGCATGCGCGTACCAGCCGCGATCTGGCCGCCGAACAGGCCGATCTCGTCGAACGCCGCCAGCGTTTCGAACAGCGGCTGGCGCAGGTGCTCGACGCCACGGGCCGAACCGCGAACGAAAACGAAACCGCCGAGCAAAGCGTGCAACGACTCAACGCCGCGCTACGCGACGCCCAGAGCCGCCACGATCGGCTACAGACCCGCCAAAGCGATCGCCAGCGCCAGGGCGAACAGATCGCTGAGCACGAGGCCACCCAGACCGAGGCCCAGCGTCGTATCGACGCGCTCTGTCGGCAGGCGGGTGTCGCCGATGCCCAGGCGCTCGAAAGCGTGATCACGCGTGCCGAACGCCGCCGGGCGCTGGCAGACGAACAGGCCGCCACCGCCGACACCCTGGCCGAACAGGGCGATGGCCAGACGGTGGACAATCTCATCGCCGCGGTCGAGGCCAGCGATCTCGATTCGCTGCGCGAACAGATCGATGCCCTGGCCGATCAGCTCAAGGACGTGGACGACGAACTGGGCCCGGCCCGCGACGCCCGCAACGAAGCCCGCGCCGATTTCGAGGCCATCGGCGGCGACGATCGCGCCGTGACCGCCGCGGCCGAACGCCAGACCGCCCTCGCCGACATGCAGGACGCCGCCGAGCGTTACCTGCGGGTGGGCACCGCGGCTCTGCTGCTCAAATGGGCGGGCCAGCGCTATGCCATGGACAAGCAGCGCCCGCTCATCGAACGCGGCTCCGCGCTCATGAACCAGCTCACCGGCGGCGCCTTCGAACGCCTGGCCGGCGACTTCGACGAGCGCGACGAGCTGCAGATCGTGGGCGTACGCGCCGACGGTTCACGCGTGCGCCCGGCCGGCATGAGCGAAGGCACCCGCGACCAGCTCTATCTGGCCCTGCGTATCGCCGCGATCGAGGACTACCTGCAGCGGGCCGCGCCCCTGCCGGTGGTCGCCGACGATCTGTTCATCAACTTCGACGACGAGCGTGCCCTGGTCGGCCTCGACGTGCTGGCCGGGCTGGCCGAAAAAACCCAGGTCCTGTTCTTCACCCACCATCAGCATCTGCGCGACATGGCCGCAGAAAAGCTGGGCGATCGCGTACAAACCCATGAGCTGTGAACCCACGCTTGAACCCTCGGCCGCGCTTGTCGAAGCGCTGCGACCGCTTGCCGGTATGCGCATCGCGCTGATCGCGCCGGCCGGCGGCGTCAAGGATGAACGCATCGATACCGCGCTGGCCGTCCTGGCAGCCGCCGGCATCGACGCCCGGCTCAGCACCCACGCCCGCGATCATCACCGCTATCTCGCCGGCACCGCCGCCGATCGCCTGGCCGACCTGCAGGCCGCCTTCGAATGGCCGAAAGTCGATGCCGTGTGGTGCCTGCGTGGCGGCTACGGCAGCGCCCAGTTCGTACAGGCGATCGACTGGCAGCGCATTCCACGCGACGTGCCGCTGGTCGGCTATTCGGATATGAGCCTGCTGTTGGCCGCATTCGCCCGCCACGAGCGCGCCGCGATTCATGCCTCGGTGGCCACCGAACTGGCCCTGCCCGGCGAAACCCCGGCCGAGCAACAGGCCCGGGCGGCCTCGATGGCGTCGCTGGCGGCCTGCCTGAAAAATCAGCCCAGCGAATGGCCGCTGGCCTATCACGGCGGCCCGGCCGAACCGCTTGCCGGGCGCGTGGTCGGCGGCAATCTCACCACCCTGGCCAGCGTGGCCGGCACGCCGGCCGCGTTGACGCTGGAAGACGATGCCATCCTGGTGCTCGAAGATGTCGGCGAAGCCGAATTCCGGCTCGAACGCTGTTTGCAACAGCTGCTCGACTCGGTCGATACGCACCGCGTGAAAGCCCTCGTTCTCGGGCGCTTCGAGCGCTGTGCACTGGCCTGCGGCATGGATTCGCTGATCGAGATATTCGCCGAACACACCCAGGCTCGCGGCATCGCCCTTTATTACGACGCGCCGGTCGGGCATGGCTTTGTGAATCACGCCTGGCGCTACGGGGCCCGCGCCACGATCGCGCAAAACCGGCTCTTCGTCGACACGTAATCCCGCCGTCGGCCAGGCGCTTTGCAGCGGCCTGCCATTGGGCCAAGCTGGCGTGATGAACGACACCGAGCTATCCCGCGAACGTCTTGCCGAGCGTCTCGACGAACTCGAAGCCGAGGCCCGCGCCTATCTCGACGACAGCGCAAATGCCGACGCGGCGGTCGAACTGGACCAGACCCGCCAGGGCCGGTTATCGCGCATGGATGCGATGCAGGCCCAGGCGATGAGTCGCGCAGCCCGCAACCGGGCGAACCAGACACTGCAACGCGTGGCCGCCACCCGCAAGCGGCTCGACAGCCCCGACTTCGGCTATTGCCTGGACTGCGACGAACCGATCGGCAACGCACGTCTGGCCCACGATCCGACCACGCTGCGCTGCCTGGACTGTGCGGCCGCTCGGGAATAGACGCGGTCTACGGGCGATCGAACGCCGCGAGCAGTTCGTCGCGAAACACCGTCTCGGCTGCGCGCAACGGCCGCTGGCTGTTCCAGAGCAGATGGATATCGACATCCGCCAGCCCTTCTTCCGGCGGTAGTTTGCGCAACATGCCGTTTTCGGTTTCACGTCGAAACGCACCTTCGGGCAAAAAGCCGATGCCATAGCCGCACATGATGAGCCGGCAGACTTCTTCGAGATTCGACGACGAGGCCGCCAGGCGCCCCTGAAAGCCGTGGTGCTCTCGAAACAGCGTCAACGGCGAGAGCGTGTCGCCGAGATAATCGCCGGTGAAGGTCACCAGGTCCTCGTGCAGCAACCGGGCGATATCCACATCGGCGCGGTCGTAGAGCGGATGCGGCGGCCCGCAGAACAGCGCATACCGCTGGGGCACGATCAGGCGGCGCTCGATCGGCGGCGTATCGACCCGGCACAGCCCGATGCCGAACGACGCCGTATTCTGGCGCATCGCCAGCAACAGATCGTGGCCCCGCAGGACCTCGATTTCCAACTCCACACGCGGATAACGACGATGAAAATCAGCCAGAAATTCGTTGTAACGGCGCGAATGCATCCGACTGACGGTGAGCAGCTTGACCCGGCCGACCACCTGATCGAGGGAATCGCCGGCCGGCATTTCCAGGCTGGAGACGTCGGCGAATACGCCGCGTGCGATGCGATGCACCTCCTCGCCCGCCGCGGTCAGCGCGATCTGCGGCCCACGCCGCTGCACCAGCGTATAGCCAAGCTGTGATTGCAGGCGTTTGAGCGCCTGGCTGACCGCCGGCTGGGTCACGAACAGGCGCTCGGCCGCCCGGCTGAGATTGAGTTCGTCGGCGACCACGACGAACGTGCGGATGAGGTTCCAGTCCAGCCGGGCGGCCAGGGCGCGTTTGCCGTGCTCGCAGCTCGCCGACGTCGGCTGATCGGGGGCGTCATGCATATCGGTATTCACTTTATTATTAGCCATACTAATAATGCGAATAATATCGCGTGCTTTGACTCATGGCGCGTGTGTACCGCTAGATGAAAAAGACATAGCGAGCGCGCCGGGCATGGCCGCGCCCTATGCCGTGCAATCGATTCGACCGCCATGACGGCACGCCACGGCGTTTGCGAACGCGTGGCCCAGCGCCGCGGCGCCGCTTTTATCCGGGAAGACTTCATGCTCGAAACCAACGGCAAGCGACTGTGGCAAAGCCTGATGGCGATGGCCGAAATCGGCGCCACCGCCAACGGCGGCAGCAGCCGGCTGGCGCTGAGCGAAGAAGATGCAGCCGGTCGTGCCCTGTTCGTGCAATGGGCCGAAGCCGAAGATCTCACCGTTACCCGCGATGCGATCGGCAATCTGTTCGCCCGCCGCGCGGGCCGTGAAGACAAACCGCCGGTCGTGCTCGGCAGCCATCTGGACACCCAGCCCAAGGGCGGGCGTTTCGATGGCGTGCTGGGCGTGCTGGCCGCGCTCGAAGCTGTACGCACGCTCAACGAAAACGATATCGACACTGTCGCGCCGATCGAGATCGCCAACTGGACCAACGAGGAAGGCGCGCGCTTCACGCCAGCGATGCTGGGTTCGTCCGTATTCACTGGCGCGATGGCGCTCGATGCCGGCTTGGCCCGGGCGGATGCGAACGGACGAACGGTGGCCGAAAGTCTCGAAGCGACCGGCGAGGCCGGCGACGCGGCCCTCGCCCGGCCGATCGACGCCTATTTCGAAGCCCATATCGAACAGGGTCCGGTACTCGAAGATAACGACAAGACCATCGGCGTGGTTACCGGTGGCCAGGCGATTCGCTGGCTGGATGTTCATTTTGGCGGCAAGGCCGGACATGCCGGTACCACGCCGATGGCGCTGCGCCGCGACGCCCTGTTTGCTGCCAGCGCCGCGATCACGGCGGTCGAAGACTACGTCGCGGGTGTCGATGGCCTGCTGGCCACGATCGGCGAGATCGATATTCCCCACGCCTCGCGCAATACGATCGCCGCCGATGTGCATTTCACCCTCGATCTGCGCCACCCCGACGACGCCGTGGTCGATGCGGCGATCGAGGCGATCGGCGAACACTTCGAACGTATCGGCACGGCCCGCGGCGTGGATCACGATCTGTCGCTACACTGGCACAGCGCGGCCCTGCCCTTCGATGAAGCCTGTGTCGGCCATGTGCGCGAGGCCGCGAAGGCACTGAAACTATCCTGGCAGGACATGATCAGCGGCGCCGGCCACGATGCCTTCCATCTGGCCAGACACTGCCCCACGGCCATGGTATTCATTCCCTGTGCCGACGGGCTGAGCCATCACGAAGCCGAATCAATCGAACCCGAGCACGCCAAACAGGCCGCCGATGTACTGCTCAACGCCGCGCTGGCCCGTGCCGGGCGCGCCTGAGACCCGAGCGGCCTAACCCAACGAGGAAACCCCATGGATTTCAAACCCTACGTTCTAATGCTGTTCGGCAATGCGCTGCTGACCACCGTGATCTGTTGCGTGGTGGTGGCCGCGATTCTGCTGCGCGAATACCGCCCGACCATCGCGCGCCTCAAGCGCGAACACGGCGACAAGCGCTAAGCGCATCTCGGGGGAGCGACCATGAACATCACACTCACCATATTCGTCGCCGTGCTGGCGGCCTACGTCATCGTGGCGGCCGGGCTGACCCGTTTCATCAAGAATCGGGACGACTTCTACGTGATGGGCGAACAGGGCTCGACGCTGCTGCTCACCGGCACGCTGGCGGCAACCTTTCTGAGCGCGGTCACGCTCATGGGCATCGCCGGGATTTCCTATAGCGAAGGCCCGCTGGTCATCGGTGCGCTGGGCTCGTTCGGCGCGTGGCTGGGCACGCTGATCGCGGTGGTCTGGATCGGGCGCAAGATGAAGGCGATGGAATGCCGCACGATGATGGATTTCTTCGATCGGCGCTTCAACAACAAATGGGTGAGCGTGGTCGCACTCATTCTCATGGTCGTCGGGCTGCTCGGCTACGGCATCATCCAGCTCATCGGCGCGGGGCTGGTGCTCGCCGAAATCATCGACGTGCCGTTCCCGGTGATTATCATCGCCTTTACCTTCGCGCTGATGATCTTCTGCAGCCTGTCGGGCATGTATGGCGTGGTCTATACCGACACCATGATGTTCTTCACCATGCTGGCGATCGCGTTCGTGATCTCGCCGATGCTCATCGATCAGGCCGGCATGGACAGTATTCGCGATCTGGGCGAGCGGCTACCCGGCTACTGGACGCTGGCCGGGGCCGACCATCGCGACCTGAGCTGGTCGATCTCGCAGTTCCTGGTCTGGATTCTGTTCTTTGCCTGTACGCCAGCGCTGGTGTCGCGTGTATTCCCGGCCAAGAACGATTTCGTGATTCTCAAGGTCGCGATCATCGGCGTGTTCTTCGCCCCGGCGATGCAGCTGATGGTGTATCTCGCGGCATCCGCCATGCAGGTCATCCAGCCCGGCATCGAGCCGGCAGACCGCGCCATGATCGTGGGCTTCATGGACCACACCAACCCGGTACTGGCTGGCGTGGGCCTGGCGGGTCTGATGGCCTCGATCATGTCGACGGCGTCTACGCTGTTCGTGCTCACCGGGTTCGCCCTGGCGCGCGATCTCTACGAAAAACTGTTCGAAAAGAAGCTGAACGAGAAAAACAGCGTGCTCGCCGGGCGTATTTCGCAGGTAATCGTCTCCGTTATCGTCTGCGTGATCGCCATCGCCCGGCCCGCCGGCATCTACTGGATTTCCATCTATGCCGGCTCGATCTTCGCGGTCGCCTGGCTGCCGACGATTGTTGCGGCCATGAAATGGCGCCGGGCGAGTGCGCCGGCGGTGCTGGCCTGCATGCTGGTGGGCTCGATCAGCTTCATCGTGCTCGGCGAGCTGGAACGCCACGAGCTGATCAGCTATCCGGCCGGCATCGACAACCTGATGATGGCCTTCGCCCTGGGCACGATCACGCTCATCGTGCTGTGCCTGACCTTCAAACCCAGCGCCTACGAACTCGAGCGCTTCGAGGAAATGAAAGGCCAGCGCATGGCCGAGATCACCATCGGCCGCTTTCTGGCCGAGGATGCCAGCGGCGCATCGCTGATCCGCGAATACCGGCGGGTCTGGATCGCGCTGATCGCCATGCTCGTCATCGCCGGCGGACTGTGGGGCTATTTCTTCGTGCAGCTCGGTCTGTAGCGCCCGCGTTCGAAGCCCTGGAAAAAGCCCGGCCTCGCATCGCGACGCCGGGCTTTTTTATGGCTGCCCACACAATGCACGGCACTGCAGGCGTTAGACTCGGCGCTGTCGATTCCCGTTTGCGAGAGACTGAATGCTGCCTCAACTCACCGCTATCGAAGCCCGCATCATCGGCTGTCTGATGGAAAAGGCCGTCACCACGCCGGACCAGTATCCGCTCACGCTCAACGCGCTGACCAATGCAGCCAACCAGAAGTCCTCGCGCGATCCGGTCATGGCGCTCAAGCCGGCCGAGGTTCAGCGCGCGGCCCGCGCGCTACGCGATCGCAGCCTCGTCCATATCGAAGAGAACTTCAAAAACGGCGTCGAAAAATACAAGCAGCGCCTGTGCAATACCACCTACAACGACCTGCAGCTATCCAAGGGCCAGTACGCCGTGCTCACCCTCCTTCTGCTGCGCGGGCCGCAGACACCCGGCGAGCTGCGCGCACGCAGCGGCCGGCTGCACATCTTCGACGACAACGCCGCCGTGACGGCCGCGGTCAACGAACTGCTCGGCGACGACGACCATGCGCTGTTCGTTCAGCTACCCCGTACGCCTGGTCGCAAGGAAGCTGAGTTCATGCATCAGCTCTGCGGGCCGGTGGATATCGCAGCCCATGCCCAGAAGGCGGCCGCGGCCCGCGGCGATGGGACCTCGGCGCCGAGCCGTATCGCCGAACTGGAAGCACGGGTACACGAACTCGAAGCCGAAAATGCGCGTTTACGAGCGCAGCTTGGGGAAACCGGCTGAGCCGAGACCGGCTGACGCGTCGACCCGGCTACGGACCCAGTTCATGGACGCGGCCGGCGCGGCGCCAACCCGGTCTGTGACGACAAGCCAGCGCGTATGATCGACGTATCGGCCCGTCTGGACTTTTCTTTGTCGAAACAGTAATTAACGCGCAATGTATTGATCTGGCCAGCTATCCTGGACGCCGGCCGCGACGTACAACAGGCTCTCGGTTTCGATCCAACCGAACAGGAGCCTTGATGCGTCATATTCGTGCGATACAAACGGCCGTGGCCGTGTTGCTGGTTTTGAGCTGGCTCGTTGGCCATAGTCAGCCGGGGCCGGATTCATCTGCGCCGAACGGGGCGACGAACGCCGACGGCCCACCGATTATGCCTCTGAGCGAAGACCTGCTGTCGCGTCTGGAAGCGGTCGAGGCCGACGTTGAGGCCAGCGACGAGATCGACGCACTCGGCGACGACGATACCCAGCCCCAGGCGAGCAACATGGCGGATTCGATCGAGCAGGCCGGCGATCGGCTCGACGCCGATCCGCGCAAACGGGCACTGCTCGCGCGCCATGACTTCGACGGTCGAAGCTATGTACGCGCGTATATGTCGCTGGTGCTCGCGCAAGTGAACGCGTTCGTCACACAGGATAGTAATGGGCAGGCACCGGGTATGCCGCCGCTGGTCCAGCGCAACGTCGACTTCTACAACAAGCACAAGTCGCGTATCGACGACTTGCTCACGAGCACGGGCACGCAATCGCCGCAGATGAGCGAAAAATCCGCCGAGGGCATGAAACGACTCTCCAAGATGGATCCGGGTCGCATGCAGGACTGCCTGACCACCGCCGCCGGGCTGCTGCCCGTGGTTGCCCTCGGGGTGCCGGGCAGCGTGGAAGTCGACAACGAGCAGCTTCGGGAAATCGCCGACAGCATCTCCGAGGCCGCCCGCGAAGTCCATGCCGACACGCCGCGCGAGCAGATGAACACCATGGCCGACGTGCTGCGCCACCACCCCGGCCACGCCCCGCTGGAGTCGCCCCGCTTCGAGGCAGCACTCAACGAGCTCAAGGCCTGGACCGACGCGCATTGCGAGGAACTCCAGAACCGGTGATCGCGATCACTCACGCGCGGGCCGCGTTGGCGCATGACGGTCGGTAAGCCAACGCGGCATCCGTGGTGCAGCGGGTGGGTCGGGACAAACGCCGGATCCAGGACACCACCCGGCCCGGACATGGGTCGCCAAGTCGGGCCGCGACCGATGCTATTCGTGTCGTCGCTCAGCAAAAGCAGCTGGCGCGGTCAGCTGCTTTTGTGCCGGGTCGATTAAGTCAGCGACGTCTCAAGCAAGTCCGGCAGATTGAGTACCGCGTCCAGCGTGGCCTGTTCGCTGGCTTCGAGATGTTCGCGCATCGTGCGGGCCGCATGTTCGGCCTGACCGGCTTCCAGCTGCGTCACGATGCGGGCATGGTCTTCGCTCCAGTGCCGGCCCGACTGGCCGTGAAACATGCTCACATAGGCGATACGCAGGTGATCGTCGGACAGCTCCTGCATCAGACGCGTCAGCCGCTGATTGCCGGCCGCCTCGGCGATCAGGCAATGAAAGCGGTGATTGGCCTCGGAAAACGCAACCATTTCGGCGGCGTCGCTGCGGTCATAGCTGGCCGCGCTGCATTCGTGCAGCTGGGCCAGCGTTTGCGCATCCAGCCGCCCGGCGACCAACCGGCACAGCTCCGGCTCGATCAAACGACGCACCTGATAGCTGTCGCGAATACTCTTGATGGTGATCGGCGCGACCGTATAGCCGCGCCGCCCCTGATTGATGGTCAGCCCCTGCTGGGTCAGTCGTGCCAGCGCGTGCCGGATCGCGGCCTTACCCAGCGGGTAATGCTCGGCCAGCCAGGCTTCGCTGATGGTCGCGCCGGGCTTCAAGGTGCAGGAGACGATATCGCCTCTAAGCGTCGCGAATGCCTGTGCATTGAGGCTGTGCTTCTGGGGTTGTCGCATGCACGCGTGTCCGTCGAGCCATGATCGCGCCGCCGGGCGGCGACAGGCGCCACTTTAACATTGCAGTGGCACCCGCCCACGCCGGGTCACATGGCCGACAATAGTACGAACACGGACATAATGGTCACCCCGCAGATCAACGTCCACATCACGCAATAGCCCATGATGTCGCGTGCCGACAGACCGGCCACGCCAAGTAGCGGCAGCGCCCAGAACGGCTGCATCTGATTGGTCCAGGCATCGCCCCAGGTGAAGGCCATGATGGTCTGCGGAATATCGGCGCCGATGGCTTTGGCGGCTTCGAGCATGATCGGGCCCTGTATGGCCCACTGGCCGCCACCGGACGGAATCATGATGTTGATCAGGCCGGCAGAAATGAAGGTGAGAATCGGAAAGGTGTGGACGTTGGCGATCTCAACGAACCACATGGCCAGGCTGTCGGCGAGCCCCGATGTCTTGACCATGCCGGCAATACCGGCATACAGCGGAAACTGCATGATGATGCCGCGGCACGACCGCACGCCTTCCTTGATCGCCATGCCGAAACTCGCCGGGCTCGGCTGTAGCAACAGCCCGATGGTCAGGAAGATGAGGATGACCAGATTCAGGCTCAGGGTGAACCCCAGCTCGTGAAAGTTAATCACCAGATAGCCCAGCGGCAGCAGTGCCAGCAGAATATTGGGCAGGCGGTAATGTTCGAGCTTCTCGGCCCAGGGCATATCGCGGGTATCGACCGCTTCCACCTCGTTATCGAGCGCCTCGCCCTGGAACTGCTTGATCTCGTCGACATCGGGCCGCACCCGCGTATAGACGACATAAAGCAGGACCAGCAGCATCAGAGACAGGAGGATATTCCACCAGGAATAAAGCGTTTCGGTGATCGGCACGACACCGACCACGTCCTGCATGAAATTGCCCTCCGAGGCCATCAGCAACGGAATCGATGCCGTGGTACCGCGAATGATCTCGCCCGAATAGGCGGCGGCCACCGCGAGCGGAAAATGCAGGCCCTTGACCCGACGCCCCATTTCGCGGGCCAGAAAGGCGCCGACGATCATGCCGAAGCCCCAGTTGATATAGAACGTCACCATCGAGACCACCGCGATCAGGCCGGCGGCCTGGGCGGGGTTGTTGGGGACCTCGGCGAGACGGTCGATCATGCGCCCGACCGACGGACTCTTGGCGATCACGAAGCCGGTGAGCAGTATCAGGCTCATCTGCATCGCGAATTTATACAGATTGGAGAAACCGTCGCCCCAACCGTTGAGCATGACGTAGGCACTCTGGCCCTCGACGGTCAGGCCGAGCACGAATACCACCAGCGTCAGGCCGATCGCGAGCAACATCGCGTTGGGCAGACAGGTCTGGACGAACCGCAAACAAAGCCGTGTCAACAATTGCATGGAAAGCCCCCGTTTCTAGGTCTGGTTATTACAAATCCGACATCCGGGGCGCCGACGCTGGCCCTCACCTGGTACGCGCCCCGGGTCGCACGACGTCAATCGCGCGGCATTACCGGCAGTTCGATATGAGAAGCCCGACCGGCATGACGTGCCACATCAATCGTGGGCACGATCCCGTCCGGGATACGTGAAAAATGGTCGCTGTCGGCCAGCGCGATCGCCACACGCAGGCGGTGGCCGGGCTTGAACAGCCACGAAATGGGCAACAGATCGAAAGCGATTTCGCTGTACTCGCCGGGCGTGAGATAACGCGCATCGCGTGCGTCGAAACTATGGTTCGGCCCGATCTGCGGAATGTTCGCGGGCCCGGGCGAGATACGCCGATGCAACGCCCGGAATACGCCTTCGGTGACGTGGTGTGCACGGCCTTCGGTATCGATATCCTCGATATAGACGAACAGCGCGCAATCCTCCGTGTCGCTGGCCACGAACAGGCGCACGACCGGATGGCCGGTCAGTTCCATGGCGCTATCAAAGCACGCGCTCGTGTAGCAGAGCATGCGTGCATCGCGTCCGTCCCAGTCGCTGTAATAGTCGGAGACGTTCTGCGCATACAGCCGGTTGTAGCGGGACTGGTTGCCGCTGGCACAACGGTAGTCACCGACATAGCGATCGGCCTCGGCGCCCGCTGACGGTGCGGCCTCGGCCAGGCGATGATCAGCCTGAAAGTACAACGTACGGGCCTCGACCTGGGCCGGCGGCCAGGTTTCAGCGGTTTTCCATTGCTCCTCGCCCACCGTGTAGTAGTGCACGGGCGCCTCGTCGGCCAGCCCTGTTTCCAGGCCCATCAGATGTTCGTCGAAAAAACGCAGCGTTTCCGCCAGCGCCTTGGATTGCGGCGCCGGGTCGTGCGCGAACGGGCTGATGCCGGTGCGCGCCCCATGATCCCAGGCGCCAAGCATCAGGCGCTTGTGCGGATTCTGCTGCCAGTTGAAACGCAGTGCGGCGCCGCGCGAGTAGTGGCCATCGAACCAGCCGGAAATCGTATAGACCGCGGTCTGCGCGTCGGCGGCACGGTTGGCATAGTGATAGGGGCTGATGATCGCCGACGTGAAATCCGGCACCGTATGTAACGCGCGATCACGAAACGGCAGCTGGTGGACGAAATCGGCCATATCGAAATTGGCCACATGGTCTTCGAGCGCGGCGTTGAGCTGTGTTTCGTCGACATCGTCGTCGACCGGTGCCGGCCCGTCGAAATGATCGCCACGGAAATAGGGGAACTTGGCGCGATCTTCGGCGGCGTCGTCGTCCAAAGCCTCCATGAGGTTGCCGTATTCCTTGACCAGCCGCCGGCACATCACCCCGCCCGGATACAGCTGATTGGACCAGGTATCCCAGACCGCTGAATGCGGCACGATCGCCTTGACCGCCGGATGCGCCCACGAAGCGGTGAAATCGGCTGCCGCCCCCAGGTAGGAAATACCCGTCACACCGATCGAACCGCTGCACCAGGGCTGCTGGCTGATCCATTCCACGATCTCGAGATAGTCGCCCCGCTCGTTGGGCGAACGCAGCCCGGTGCGCGCGCCGAACGATGCCCCGCTGCCGCGCACATCAACCGCCACCAGCGCATAGCCGCGCGCCAGTAGCAACGACCGGAACACCGCGATATTCGGGCAGGCCTCGGTATCCGCCGGCGCGCCGGGTTTGAGTTTCATACGCCGGTAGTACGGCGTGAAGAAAGCCACGACGGGAAAGCGATCGTGGGCTGCAGGGCGAACGCCGGGCAGATGGACGTCCAGCGCCAGCCGAATACCGTCCCGCATGGACAGATAGCGGGACGAAAGCCGGGCCCCCTCGAACGCAGGCGTTCGCTGCGCCTGCCAATTCTCGGGATGAAACATCGGATCAATCGCCACCGTGTGGACTCCTGTTACGGCATATCGGGATCGATCGGAGGTTGAACGTATTTTTTTGACATGTCAAAAATTCTATATTGATATTTTTAATGCAACATGGTTCATCTCCTGTGCGCGCCGCGATATTCCCTTTTAATTCAATAGGCCGGGTCGGCCGGCGACGCGACAAGCCCGCCGGGACAGACAGCGATCAGCCACGGGCACCGATCCGTAACGGCGGCCTGAACGCCGCTGGACGCCGAAACCGGCAAGCCGGCATCCACACCGCACACGCGACGCTTGACCGCGGATGGGCGGAACCGAGCGGCGATTCACGTTAGACTGATGTCCAAGCACAAACGTGTATCAATCACGCTTAGAAAAGGTTGCTAAAGCATGCTTAAAGTAGGGTTCGTTGGTTGGCGCGGCATGGTGGGCTCGGTGCTCATGCAGCGCATGCTCGATGAGAACGATTACGAGGGCATCGAGCCGGTGTTCTTCTCCACGTCGCAGGCCGGCCAGCCCGGCCCGGACATCGGCAAGGATGTGCCGGCGTTGCAGGACGCCAAGGATGTCGACGCGCTCAAGGCCATGGACGTGATCATGACCTGCCAGGGCGGCGACTACACCGGCGAGATGTACCAGCCGCTGCGCGATACCGGCTGGAACGGCTACTGGATCGATGCCGCAAGCAAGCTGCGCATGGCCGACGACTCCACGATCGTGCTCGACCCGGTCAACCGCGACGTCATCGAAAAGAATCTCGATCGTGGCACCAAGACCTTCTGTGGCGGCAACTGCACCGTGAGCCTCATGCTCATGGGCCTGGGCGGGCTGTTCGAAGCCGATCTCATCGAATGGATGAGCGCCATGACCTATCAGGCCGCCTCCGGTTCCGGCGCCCAGCACATGCGCGAGCTGCTGGTGCAGATGGGCCAGCTGCGCGACACCGTCGCCGACCAGCTGGATACGCCCTCCTCGGCAATTCTGGATATCGACCGCGACGTGACCGCCAAGATGCGCGATCCGAACTTCCCGGTGGAACAGTTCGGCTTCCCGCTGGCCGGCTCGGCCCTGCCGTGGATCGATACCCTTATCGAGGAAACCGGCCAGTCCAAGGAAGAGTGGAAGGCGGGCGCGGAGTCCAACAAGATCCTCGGCCGCGACGGTAATCCGATTCCGATGGACGGGCTGTGTGTCCGCATCGGCTCGATGCGCTGTCACAGCCAGGCGTTCACCATCAAGCTCAAGAAGAACGTCTCCATCGACGAGATCGAACAGCGCATCGCCGAGCACAACGAATGGGTGAAGGTCGTGCCCAACGAAAAGCAGGCCACGCTCGAAAACCTCACCGCCACCGCCGTCTCGGGTACGCTCACCATCCCGGTAGGTCGCCTGCGCAAGCTGGCCATGGGCGACGAGTATCTGGCCGCCTACACCGTAGGCGATCAGCTGCTCTGGGGTGCCGCCGAGCCGATTCGCCGCATGCTCAACATCGTGCGCGAACGCGCCTGATCGAGCGTAACCACCGCCATGGCCACGCCGGCCGCGTTCGCGCGGCCGGCTTTTTTTGTCTCCGCACCCGGCGTTACGAATACGACGTCGGCTCTGGATAGCGGCCCAGCAGCGCCCACCGGCCCAGATCGCGTAATTTGTAATCGATCGGGTCGTGCAGTGTGTGGGTCCGCGCATTACGCCAGAAGCGGTCGAGATTGCGGTACTTCGCGACCGCCGCGGTGCCGGCCAGTTCGAACAGTTCGCTGCTGGCATCGAGGGCGATGTCGTGAGCGGCAACCTTGGCTTCGGCCACGGCAATCGCCACCGCGCCACGCTCGGCCGCGGTAATCGAACCCGCTTCCCCAAGCGCGGCCTCGTAGGCCGTATCGAAACGCTGGGCAGCCTGCTCGGCCAGCGCCTCGGCCGCGCGCAGCCGGGCCCAGACCCGGCCATAACGATGCTGTAGATACGGATCGTCGACTGCGGCATCCACATCCGCCGCGGCCCAGGGTCGGGCGCGCTCGCGGGTGAGCGTACGCGCCTTGTCGATCGCCCCGCGCGCGATACCCACATACAGATTGACCAGCACGAGTTGCGCCAGACAGCTGCGTAACTGCATGGCCGGCGTCTGGGTCTGGCCGGCGCCAATGAGCACCTCATCGACATGCACGGTCACTTGGTCGAAACCGACCGTGCCGCTATCGGTCTGGCGCTGGCCGATGGCATCCCAGTCGCCCCGGATCGTCACGCCCGCGCGGGTGGCAGGAATGGCGGCAATCACGAGGCTGTCGGTCGGTGCGTGCACGGCCGATACGGTGAGCATATCGGCATCGACCGAGCCCGAGCAGAATCCCTTGTCGCCGGTGAACACATAGCCGCCGCCCGCCCGCGCCTCGGCCTGGCAACGTCGATCCCGCGGGTTGAGGGCATTACCCCAGAACCAGCCCGCCGAGATCGTGCCCTCTAGCAGCCGCGTGGCCTGGGTCGACGTGCCGTAGAGCCGGACCGTGGCGACCTGCAGATGATGAAACGCGAACACATGCGCCAGCGCGGAATCCACGGCCGCCAGTCGCCGGACGATATCGAACAGCGAAGACCAGCCCATGCCGGCGCCGCCGCAGCGCTTGGGCACCGATAACCCGAGCAGGCCGGATTCGCGAATCAACGCGCGTTCGGTCGCGGCATGGCCGCCTTCGCGGTCGCGCTCGGCCGCGGTCGAATCCAGCCGCTCGGCGAGTGCATCGGTAATCGCGAGCCAGTCGGTCGCTGTGCCGGTCAACGGGTCATAACGCTGCGGCGAAGCGCCTGTGGGCCACGCGTGAACGGCCGCGCGATGAATGTGTGGCTCGGCCATGACGATCAACCGGCCGCCGTGCGTGGCCATGTACCAGCCGCGCTGGCGAACACGGTATGCCGCGGGCCCGAATCGGCACGTCGCAACAAGGGTGGCGGCGGCGTGCTCGGGCGCACCCGATTGGCGAGTTCGTCGGCCGCGGTATCGAGGCGCTCGCGAATCTCGTGCTGAATACGATAGCCGCCGACATCACGCACCAGATCCGGCCCGCTGGCATACACCCCGCCAAGCACGCTGTCCGCGCCCAGCGCGGCGAGCACCGGCTTGAGCGCATAGTCGAGCGCGAGCAGATGATGCGGCGAGCCACCCGCGGCGATCGGCAGCACGACCTTGTGGCGCAATCCGTTCTGCGGAATGAGATCCAGCAGCAGTTTGACCGCGCCGGAGAACGACGACTGATACACCGGCGTAGCCACCACCAACGCATCGGCCGCGGCGAGCGCCTGGATATAGCGCTTTATCGCCGGGGCCCGGGTATTGGCATAGACCAGCGATCCGGGCTCGAATGCGTTGAGATCGAATTGCGTGGTATGGGCCTGGCGATCCCGCAGCCGGGCGCCAATATGGGCGACCAGCGTGGCCACACGCGAGGGCGAGCTGGGGCTGCCAGCCAGAAGTACGATATTCATGAGTTCTTTCCTTTTTTCGGGTTCGATGCGCGCCCTGCGCACAATGCGCAAGGCCCTGGAATCGATGAAATTATTTGCTTTCAGCAGTGTCTCGTTGATGGAACCCGCCGCGTTCAGAACGACGCCGCCTTCGCCGGCATGAACGGCTGGCGACGCGTTCGATCAGCCGCGTTTTCGGCGTGTACGAACGCGCCGCGATAGCGCGCGGCCGGGTGACTGTCCGGCACGCGCGGTGAATCGCGATCGAGCAGGTTTTCGCGCAGGGTTTCGCCGGCATAGCCATCGCGCAGGCGCCCACGGCGTTTGAGCTCCGGCACCACCCATTCGATGAAGTCCGCGAATGTGCCGGGTGTGACCGCATAGGCGAGATTGAAGCCGTCCACCCCGCCCTCGTCGACCCAGCGTTCGAGTTCGTCGGCCACGGTCTGCGGTCCGCCCACCAGCACCGGCCCGATACCGCCGATGCTGCGTTGTTCGACGATGTCGCGCGGCGTCCATTGGCGGTTCGGATCGGCCTTCGTAAGCATGGCCAGCACCGAACGAATGGCGTTGTTGTCGATGGCTTTAAGCGGCTGGTCCGGGTCGAACTGCGAAAAATCCACCCCGGTCCAGCCGCCATAAAACGACAGCATGCCGTCGCCACTGGCATAGGCCTGATACTCGGCATATTTGGCCCACGCGGCTTCGTCGGTCTCGGCCGTGATGACCGTAAGCAACGAAAATATCTTGAGATGGTTCCGATCGCGCCCGGCGTCCTCGGCCTGGCGACGAATGCTCTCTGTCAGCGTGGCGGACTGGGCAATCGTAGCCGGTGCCACGAACACCCCTTCGGCGTGTTGGGCAGCAAAACGCTGGCCGCGCGGCGACGCCCCGGCCTGGAAGATGACGGGCGTACGCTGCGGCGACGGCTCGCACAGATGAATGCCCGGCACCTTGAAGTAGCGGCCGTCGTGGCCGATCGGGTGCACCTTGGTCGGATCGGTGAACACGCCGTTGTCGCGATCGCGCACCACAGCGTCGTCTTCCCAGGAGCCTTCCCAGAGCTTGTAGGTCACGTCCAGGAATTCGTCCGCCAGGTCGTAGCGTTCGTCGTGGGCAATCTGCTGCTTCAGGCCGAGGTTGACCGCCGCACTGTTGAGATACGAGGTCACCACATTCCAGGCCACCCGGCCCTTGGTCAGGTGATCCAGCGTCGAGAACTTGCGGGCCAGCGCATAGGGCTGCTCGTAGGTGAGCGCAGCGGTTACGCCAAAGCCCAGCCGCTGGGTCACCGCCGCCATCGCCGAAATCTGCATGAACGGGTCGTTGACCGGTACCTGATCGGCATCGAGCAGCGATGTTTCCACCGAATCGCGATAGACGTCGTAGACGCCCAGCACGTCGGCAATGAACAGCGAATCGAAGCCGCCGGATTCGAGCAGGCGGGCCAGATCGGTCCAGTAGTCCAGATCCTTGTAGGTATCGGCGCGGTTGTCGGGGTGACGCCAGGTGCCTGCCGCCTGATGGCTGACGCAGGTCATATCGAAGGCGTTGAGAATAATGCGCTGGCTCATGGCATGCGCCTCACGGTTGCAAAACGTGCCGCAAACGATAGGCAGCGCCGCGTGGCGACGGAAATACGAATCCGCGCTTAACTTGTCAGCGTTTTCGATTTGGCCGGGTGGATAGGCGTTGCCGGCACGTCATCGCATCTGCGTATAACAATATCGCGAATAAATATTATTTAGGAATATAAAATCTGTTCTATATTCCCGTTAACGCTTTATTAGTTGACCGCGATGAACATCCAGCAACTACGCCTCATACACGAGACGGTGCGCCAGCAATTCAACCTCACCCAGGCCTCGGCGGCGCTCAACACCTCGCAGTCCGGCGCGAGCAAGCATATTCGCGACCTCGAAGCGGAGCTGGGCATCGACGTGTTCGAGCGCAAGGGCAAACGCCTGCTCGGGCTCACCGACGAAGGCCAGATGCTCATCGATCTGGTCGAACGCATCGTGCTGGATGTGGAAAACCTGCGCCGCAGTGCCCAGCAGCTTACCCACGAGGACGAAGGCCAGCTCACCATCGCCACCACCCATACCCAGGCCCGCTACGTGCTGCCGCCGGTCATCCGCGAGTTCAAGCAGGCCTTTCCCAAGGTGCATCTGGAACTGCACCAGTGCTCGCCGGATGAAATCGTCTCCCTTCTCAAGGCCGGCAAGGTGGATATCGGTATCGCAACCGAAGGCCTGGCCCAGCAGCGCGAACATCTGGCCTGCTTTCGCTTCTACGACTGGCACCACGCCGTGGTCGTCCCCGACGGCCACCCGCTGGCCGACGGGACGCCGCTCACGCTCGAACGCATCGCCGGCTATCCGCTGATCACCTATCACCGCAGCTTCACCGGCCGCGAACGGCTCAACCGCCTGTTCGCCGATGCCGGCATCGAACCGGACTTCGTGCTCACCGCGCTCGACGCCGACGTCATCAAGACCTATGTCGAGCTCGAACTCGGCGTGGGCCTGATCGCCTCCATGGCCTACAACGAACAACGCGATCAGGGCCTGACGCTGATTCCGGCCGAACACCTGTTCCCCGTCAACACCAGCTATATCGCCCTGCGGCGCGGCTATTTCCTGCGCGGCTATGCCTACAAGTTCCTCAACATCTGCCGCGAAGACCTCACCCTGCAGACCGTACGCGGCCTGCTCGACAAACAGGCCGCCTGAGCGGCGACCTTATTCCATCGAGCGAATAGCAAAGCCATTTTTCAACATTCTATCGACACCACCCCGCCCCTAACCTTGGCACTCGACACCCGTCGCTGGACGCGACAGGCAAGCCCGGCCCCGGCCGGTTGGAGAACGACCCATGTGCGTACTGATTCACAAACCCGCCGGCGTCGCCGTACCCGAGCCGATCATCCGCTCGGCTGCCCTGCACAACGCGGACGGCTGGGGCGTGATGGGCCATACCGCGGACGGCGAAACCGTGCTCGAACGCCACGTGGACGTCGATGCCACACGCACCATCGACTTCCTGCGGGCACATACCGATTCCGAACTGGCCATTCACCTGCGCCGGCGTACCCACGGCGATGTCAACGCCTGCAACGCCCACCCCTTCGAAATCGAGCCGGGCCTGTATCTCATGCACAACGGCAGCTTCACCCTGCCCATCCGGGATCCGATCTATTCCGATACCTGGCACCTGGTGCACGACATCCTGCGCCCTCTCGCGCGTCGACATAGAGGCCTGATCGCCGACCCGACTTTCCTACAACTCATTTCCGCCGTCGCCGGACCCGACAACCGACTGATCCTGTTCGACGCAAAACGGGCGAAGTTCCACGTCGTCAATCGCCAGATCGGCGTGGAGCACGCGGGGTTATGGATTGGAAGTTTGCGGTGGTTGGATGCGGGGTTGTTTGAAGCGCCTGCCGTAGAGCGTGCTGCGTGAGGCTCCACGTTTCGATGGCTTGGCGGGAGTTGAATATACTGTCACCGGAGCCAGAGTCACCGGAACCCCGCTGTCACCGCCCCCCGTCGGATCTATCGCTTACGGGACGCCTCCATATACGATTGTTAGCCACCGAATACCCCACCGAACACTACGTCCAATTCGGCCACTTCTTGCCCATCGACGTTTAATTGCTCGCACAGTGCAAGGGCATCTTGCCGTGACGAGACTTGTGTACAGAACGATTGGGCTTTCGAAGGCTTGTCGGACCCCGTTACTGCGGGTGGGTAGTACTCTTCTATGGCTCCCTTCTCGAGGATATAGACCCCACTTTTTCGAAGCTCGGAAATTAGCTCACGCTTCTTAGACAAAATATCGGCTCGACCGTGATCTTTGAGAACTTCGAGCCGCGGTTTAGTACGCTCAAACAAGAAAATCTGATTCAAAAGCTCAACCACTTGATCGTTATCGGCATTAGCTCGAGCGTCAATCAGTTCCGCGAGCTTCGTCCGAAATCTATTTCTCTGCACCTCCTCACGAACAAGCTTTGGGCTCGGATCAAGCTTCAAGTTCTCCGCATCAATGACCAGATCAAGCATAGCGATCAGGTCGTCACGAATTTCCTTCGCGGCATGACTTGGTCCAAGCTTTTCGAAACCCTCTAGAAGCGTGTCCAGGTCGGCAATCAGGGAAATCTCGACATCGAATCGATTGAAGAAGTCCCTGTAGCGCTGGAAACTACCTTTACCGGAGCTCTTAATCAGGCTTGTTGATGTCGACCTAAAGTCCCAGCTTGGATCGAGAAGTTGGGCTAGGTATGGAAACACAATGAGTTCGCTATCACCTTCAACTAGGACGATATGCCTAGAGAAAAATGCATGGTTGGCGCTCTCGAATGAGATCAGCTGAAATTTGTCCTTCTCAGTTAGGTCGCTTACATCGACGTATTTGCAAACCCCGATGGGCTTCTGATCGGCCTCAACGCTCTTCTTGTAAATCTTGGCAAAAGTCGTCGTCTCATCTGCAGAAAAGAAAAGCGGCGAATGAGTGGTAACTATCGTTTGGTGACGCTCCGAAATTAACGATAATGCTTCGAAGAGGATGTTCTGAGCTCTGGGGTGCAGGTAAAGCTCTGGCTCTTCAAAAAGAAACAAGAACCGCTCTCGTGTCGGCTTTTTCTTCAAGATCTTTGCGCCATTCCTTATCCTGAGAGAGTTGGACGTAGGTTCTTAGGATGCTAAAGGTTATGGCTCGCTTGAAACCATCTCCCTTGTTATCAACGGGACCGCGAACGCCGTCATCAGCGAGAACTGAGGCATTAGATAGCACCGTTTTGATCTCTGGTGGAGGGATATCAAGTTCTATCCGCACATCCCTGAAGGTTTCCTGCAGGTTGGATTGGAGTGTGGACTCAATTCTCTTAACCCTTTCCATCCTTTCGTCTTTAACAGAGCCATCAGGCCCATGGATTCTATTGAGCTTCTTACGCAGATTTTCAAAAGTTTCTGCCGCCTCGGATAAATCCTCTTCGATGACGTCAAGAAGGATGTTCAGAAGTTTGCCAAATGAAGCTCCCTCTTTCGTTTTGAGATCGTCGATCAAATCCTTTACAGCGGGAATGTATATTGGCTCTGGAAGAATTGCCCTGATACTGTTGTCAAAACCAGTAGGCAGCGTAATGTCATCCTGCTCCAGTTCTTCTGACGGTAGATTAGTGACGTGCTCTGTGACAAGCTTCTTAGCTGCTTTTTGAGTCGCTATTGCTGAAATAGTCGCGTCGTCTCCCGTTTCGGGATAAAACGCTTTGAGCATATCTGCGATTTCCTTGCCCTTTTTCCCGGCAAACACCTTGTTGAGGTAATCAGTACGATACTTAGGATTCTTCGGTACGTCCGTTACTACTCGCAGCTTCGAGGCGCCATCTGGCGAGTATCTTCTTGCAAGAGTTAGCTTTTCATCTTCGACATACGACTTAATTTTCTGACGGTGATCGTCGTTAAGCTTGTTCAAAAATTCATCTGTCACACCGCTTATTTGAACAGTGATCAGAATATCCTGCTCGGGGTCATAAAAATCGTCCTTAGAGAGCCTTGTCCCGTTTATAAAAAGGAGGATCGCCTGCAAGAGTGTCGACTTTCCCGCGTTGTTTTCGCCGACAACACATACGAAGTCCGAAAGCCGACAATCAGCATCTCGAAGGCCCTTATAATTGGTCACCGCTAAGTTCGTAAGCTTCATCAGGCCCTCATTCGTTTTCATAACACCAACTAGACGACATATATCTAGCGCTAGATATATAACTATCCATATCTATATATCTCCGACAATACGGTCGACTAGCCCGAGTTCTTTGGCCACGCGATAGGTGCTACTCCATGCCTTTTCTTCCGGCCGACACCGGCCGCCGTGTCGGCGAACGCTTTCGCGCAGCGCCTTCTCGTCGTAGCCGATACCTAGCAGAACCGGCTCATCGGCGGCGCGTGCCATCAGATGTGATTTCCGACTGCCTTCGGGATGCCATGGCCGCGAGGGGCGTCGTATCGGTAACGCACACAAACCAGCCGCTCGCCGTATTTATTGACGAGTGCTTTGGTCGCGTTTTGACCGAGCTGCAGATTCAGTCGAGTTTCCAAGCGCGCCCCTTCCCCTTGGCTTTTTCACGACACTAGCGGATTTCTAGTGCGTGTGAAATGCGCTTATGGGCGTGATGTGCCCACCTGCGCCCAATGTCTAACGCATTTCCAATTGCGCTGCGGTTAGGTGGTCCAAAACGTCCTGCGCGTAGATTTGCCAGCCCTGTGAGCGTTTCGGCCTGATTCGCTGAGCGGTTGATTCGGAACGCGGCAGGCTCAAGCGCCGGAACAGCGGGAAGTGCGCGGCTTATGGTTTCGTTAGCGATGAACAGTAAGCGTTCGCAACCCGCGCTTATCGCTTGAAGAGCTTTGCCTTCAACTACGAGCTGGCAACTTCGAGTGGCGTTCTACGCCGTGTTGGGCGGCGCAATAGCTCGCCGGCGCAATTGGGGCACACGGACTCGTATCGCGTTGTGCACGATTCGCAGAAGGTACATTCGAAGGAGCAGATGTAGGCCACATCGGTGGCTTTTGTCGTGGCGCCACACGTTTCGCAGGTCGGCTTCATTTTCAGCATACATACCCCCGTGGCTGGCAAGCCATGGCGTGGCCTGCTTGGTGAATTCGTTTTAAACCAACACCTGTGCCTTCGTAGACACCGAGCGAACGCGGGGCTATGACTTGAGCCCACTCAACATGTCCTCGACGATGGCATCGAGATTTTCGGACGCTTCGTGGACATCCGGCAGTGCATTCAGATTCATTGCGGCGTTAACGAGCAAGCCGTAGATCATGTTGATCACGAGCGCTCGCGGATACGGTTTCATTTGCCCACGGGTTTGTAAGCGCGTCACCGCCTGTTCGATGTGCTGCATGGTGTGGCGCGTGTCGATTTCGTGCCAGGCGTCCCAGCCCAGCACGGTAATGGCTTCCTGCAGCGAAATCAGATGCCGGCCGTTTGCGAGCACGAAGGCGAGGAAAGCCCGGCATTGGGCAAATACCTGGCCCCAGTCGTCATCGGGTAACTGTGCTGCAGCGACCGCATTCGCTACCTGCTCGGCCTGACGCTCGAAACACACGCTGAACATCGTGCGCTTGTCCTTGAAGTGGTGGTAGACCGCGCCCTTGGTCACACCGGCCTGCGACGCGATCGCATCGAGCGAGGTTCCGCTAAACCGCTGACGGCTGAATAGCCGATGCGCGGTATCGAGGATCGCCTCGCGCGTTTGTTCGGCATAGGCCTGGCGGCGGCTTTGATTTTCCATGGTTGTTTTTCTGCGAATGCGAGCGCTATGATCTGCGAACATACTATTGGTATGTGAAATACCAATAGTATGCCGCGCGTCATCTTGGATGCAACTCACCTCTTGGATCGCGGCTGGACATTCGTTTAAAGCCAACCTGGGCAGGCACGCCATGAACACACCGACGGTCGACGCCTCAGAACAGAAACGGTTGTCCTGTGACGATGGATATCCGATCGCCGCTACGCTGTACCCGGCGAAAACGCCGCGAGGGAGCGTGATCATCGCCCCGGCCCTGGCTGCCGCGCAGTCGTTCTATGCTGACTTCGCCCGGTTCATGGCGCGCCACGGGTTCGATTGCATCACCTTCGACTATCGCGGCACGGGTGCTTCGCTGTCGGACCACAAACCGAACGCGGTGCGGCTGGAAGATTGGGGCCGGCGGGATATCGAAACCGTGATCCGCTTCGCGAAGACGCGTTCGCGCGCGCCTGGCAGTGGACCGCAGCCGATTCACTTGATCGGCCATAGCATTGGCGGTCAGCTGATCGGCATGGCGCAGTCCGCGCCGGATCTTGAGCATATCGTCTTGATTGCTGCATCCGCGCCCTACTGGCGCCGATGGCCGTATCCGCAAAACATTCGAATGCTCGGCGTGTCCGCCGTGCTGATTCCGGCTTTATCCGCCTTTCGCGATCGGTTTCCAGCACGCAAGCTCGGGCTGGGCGGCATCGATATGCCAGCTTCGGCGGCCCGCCAATGGGCACGCTGGATGCGCCACCCGGACTACTTGTTCGCCTCGCGCTTGGGCCTCGATTTGACGGGCTATCAGACGCTGACACAACCCCTGCTCTCGATCGGTTTCAGCGACGACGACATGGCGCCGCAGGCCAATATCACGCACCTACTCGGCCGTTTTCCGAACGCGAGAATTACGCAACGCCAAGTCGATGCCTCCACGCTCGCAGCTGGCCCGGTCGGCCATGCCGGTTTTTTCAAGAAGCGCTTCGAACAAACGCTCTGGCGCGAAACACTTGAATGGCTGACCGCGACCGCAGCGCGATAAGCGATCCCGCCCTGCATATGGCGGCAAGCACCGCTTGTCGCCAGAAGACTTGATCAATGCACAAGTCGGTTATAAGGCCTGCGCCCACTCCCGCGCCGCCATCGCGGCCTGATCGCCGACCCGGCCGCGGTTTGTACCGACTGCCCCGGAACGCGGCAGCAAACAACCGGGCGCGAACGAAACCGACCGGGTGCGCCGATCATCCAATAGCTGGTTCGGCGAAGCGCCGGCCGATGCAATATCCTGAATAGTCAATACTATTGGCGTTGAGCCTGATCCGGGCTCAGGGCTCGTCCACGGGTCTGGTTCGTTGTGCGTGAAATCCTGCCGATCGCGATCGTCGTCATCCTGTTCGCGGGCAATATTCTGGTCGGTCATGCTGCCGCAACGGCCTTGCCGCCGTTCACCCTGGCGTTTTTACGCTGCCTGATCGCGTTGGTCGCTGCCCTGCTGTTCTTCGGCCGTCCCGCCTGGCGGTCACGCAAGCTGTTCTGGCAGCACAAGGGGCGGCTGGCGCTTATCGGCATATCCGGCATCGGTCTGTTCAACGCCCTGCTGTACGCGTCGCTGCATACGGCGTCCACGACGACGGTCGCCGTGCTGGAAGCGTCGATCCCGATCTTCACTGCCATCGTGGCCGCGATCTGGCTTCGCGAACGGCTCGGCCCGGCGGGATGGATAGGCGTCGGCCTGTCGGCGCTCGGGGCGATCATCGTGGTCACCAACGGCCATGTGCTCGATGTGGCGCAATCGCTGTCGGTGGGTATCGGATTGATGGCCCTGGCGATTACGGCGTGGATCGTTTATGCCATGGCGGCCACGCACGGATTGCGCGGCCTGCCGGCGCTGGCTTCGATGGTTCCGCTCACCGCCGCGGCAACGCTGGCCATTCTGCCGCTGTCGGCGATCGAGCAGATCTGGCTCGGCGGTGCAGGCGAGTTATCGGTTCGCGCGATCGCCTCGGCCCTTTATCTCGGGCTGGGTCCGTCCTTTATTGCGTTCATCCTCTACAACCGTGCCCTGCGCACCATCGGTGCGACCGCCGCCGCGCTCAGCCTCAACGCCCTGCCGGTGGTGGTGATGCTGTCCGGCTGGGCGTTTCAGAACCAGTCGATTACCACGGCCCACCTGCTCGGCACCGCGCTGGTGATTGGCGGCGTGTCGGGCGTTGTGCTCGCTCGACGCAGGCCGGCCGCCGGTTGATCGAGCGAGTCGATACGCGCTGCACCAACCGGGCGAGCGCCCGGCCGGGCGCTGCACGCAGCTGGTGAAAACCGGCCATTTGCCAGACCTCGAATACGCCGGTTCCGGTTCAACTGGCGCTGGCGGCAGCCGGCCGCACATTGTTGCCGATGGTTTCGCCGAAGGGGCCGGTGTTGGTGGCCTGTGCCTGTTTGGCCACACGGCCTTCGACCGGCAGCAGCGGCAGTACCAATTCGCCAAAACGCCAGGCTTCTTCGAGGTGCGGGTAGCCGGACATGATGAAGGTATCCACGCCGGCGGCCTGGTACTCGCGCATGCGCTCGGCCACCGTTTCCGGGCTGCCCACTAACGCGGTGCCGGCGCCACCACGTACCAGCCCGACGCCTGCCCAGAGGTTGGGGCTGATTTCCAGCTTGTCGCGACGCCCGCCGTGCAGTTTGGACATGCGCGCCTGCCCGACTGAGTCCATACGCGCGAAGATTTTCTGTGCCGAGGCAATGGTTTCGTCGTCGAGATGGGAGATGAGCTTGTCGGCGGCGGCCCAGGCTTCGGCGTCGGTCTCGCGCACGATCGCATGCAGGCGAATACCGAAGGTGACGTCGCGCCCGGCCCTGGCCGCTGCGGCACGCACGGTGGCGATCTTTTCGGCCACGGCTGCCGGCGGCTCGCCCCAGGTGAGGTATTTGTCGATGGTGTTCGCGGCCACGTCGATCGCGGGTTCGGACGAGCCACCGAAATACAACGGCGGCCCACCGGCTTGCACCGGCGGGTACAACAAACGCCCGTCTTCGATACGCAGATGCTTGCCGCTGTGGTTGACCGTCTCCCCCGCCAGCAGGCGCTGGTACACATCTAGAAATTCCCGCGTCACTTCATACCGTTCGGCGTGATCGAGAAATATCCCGTCGCCGGCGTTTTCCAGCGGATCGCCGCCGGTGACCACATTGATCAACAGTCGACCATTGGAAAGCCGATCCAGTGTCGCCGTCATGCGCGCGGCCACGCTCGGCGACTGCAGGCCGGGGCGTACCGCGACCAGAAAACGCAGATTCTCGGTAAGCGGCGCGAGCGCGGAGGCCACCACCCAGGAGTCTTCGCAGCTACGCCCTGTGGGCAGCAGCACGCCGTAATACCCTAGCTGATCGGCGGACTGGGCGATCTGGCGCAGATAGGCCAGATCGACGCCCCGCCCGCCGTGGCTGGTGCCCAGATAGCGACCATCGCCGTGCGTGGGCAGAAACCATAGAACTTTCAATGCGTCGGTCGTCTGATCGGTCATGTTCCACTCCTGAAAACGAGCCGGGCACATCGCCGGGCGGTGACCACTCGGCTCGTGCTGCGCTTGTGTTTGCGATGGCGCCAAGCTAGCAGCGGTTTTCACGCGGGCTAAATCAGAAAACGCGCATTACTTATTCAGGGGTGGCGGGGTTTATGGCTTTGCGATGAGCAGCGCGCGGGATGGCTGGGCGGCCCGTTGTTTTTCGCTGCCGCGCGATTGCCTTGCCGTTTGCTCGTTCCGAATGAAGGAAAGCAAGGAACAGGCACCTTCGTTACGCATCGGCGCGAAACGCGCCGATGCGATGTAATAGTCAGGCCGAATCACGCCGCCGGCGCAGGCTCCCTCGGCCCGGTACGCGGCCCAGTCCCGCTGTGCTGGGGCTTTGATCCGGGCAGCGGCCGGCCGGCGGTTTCGGGGATGAGCATGATCGGAATAAGCGCGATCACGGCTGCGCCCATGAGATAGAACGCCGGAATGAAGTCGTTGCCGGTTTCGCCGATCAGATACTGGATGATCAGCGGCGCGGTGCCGCCGAACAGCGACGTCGACAGGTTGTAGGCGATGGCGAAGCCGCCGTAACGCACGCGCGTGGGAAAGATGGCGGGCAAGGTAGAGGGCATGACGCCGGCAAGCATGACGGTCATCAGGCCGAGCATGGCCAGCCCCGCGACCAGGCCCCAAACGGTGGTGGTCGACAGCAGCACGAACGCCGGATAGGAAAAGACGATAAAACACAGACAGGCGGCGATAAGCACCGGTTTGCGGCCCACCTGGTCGGACAAGCCGCCAAACATGTAGATCACCGACATCATGGCAACCTGAACCACGATCAACAGGCCGGCGGCTTCGGTGGCACTGATGTTGAGGATGGTTTCCAGATAGCTGGGAAGATAGGTGAGCACCGTGTAGTAGGCGATATTGAGGATCAGCGTCAGGCCGATGCACAGCAGCAGTTGCCGGGTGTGCTCACCCACGACTTCGGCCAGCGTGCCGTTGGCCTCATTCTCTTCCTGGGCGTTGACGAAGGCGGGGCTGTCTTCGAGCTTGAGCCGCAGATACAGGCCGAACAGGCCAAGCGGCGCAGCACACAGAAACGGAATACGCCAGCCCCAGGACGTAAATGCGTCGTCGCCGAGGGAGAACTGCACGACGAACACCAGCAACGAGCCCAGGATATAACCGCCCAACGTGCCGAACTCCAGAAAGCTGGCGAGAAAGCCACGCGAGTTGTCTGGCGAATATTCGCAGATGAAGGTCGCCGCGCCGCCATATTCGCCGCCGGTTGAAAAGCCCTGTACCAGGCGCGCGAGCAGCAACAGAATCGGCGCCCAGATACCGATGGATTCATACGTCGGGATCAGGCCGATGGCGACGGTGCCAAACGACATCAGGATGATGGTGATCGCGAGTACACTCGAGCGCCCCAGCCGGTCGCCCAGCGGGCCGAAGAACAGGCCGCCCAACGGTCGCACGGCGAACGCCACGGCAAAGAACATGAGCGACTTGAGCAGCGAATCGCCGGAGTCCTGGGCGAAGAACACCCGGCCGATGGTGCTCGCGGTATAGGCATAGATGCTGAAATCGAACCATTCCAGTGCATTGCCCAGGCCCGCCGCGGTCACCGCCTTGCGCACCGCGCCGGCATCGACCTCGGTGCTTTGTTCCATGGCATCCGTCATGAGCGCTCCTGTTTCACGCATCGGAATTCATGGTTACCAACGCTAGCCGGAAACTGCATGTAGCACAAATATACCAAGGTCTATAGCGCATCACGGCGCGCCCCCGGGCCGTATAAGAACCCAGTTGGCCTAACGAGACGTTGTCGACGCCGACCTTGATTTCGGGCCGCGGACCATCATCGTTCCATCTATTCGTACACGGCTGTGAGCGCTTTTATGTCGAACTACAGCAAATCTGAAGAAGCTATCGCCCGCCTGGACAAGAACCAGTACTGGGTCACCCAGGAGAGCGGCACGGAGCCGCCGGGTACCGGCGAATACCTCAACAACAAGGAACCGGGCATCTACGTCGATATCGTCTCCGGCGAGCCGTTGTTCGCCTCGAGCGACAAGTACGAGTCCGGCTGTGGCTGGCCGAGCTTCACCAAGCCGATCGAGCCGGCCTACGTCAACGAGCTCCAGGACAACTCGCACGGCATGACCCGTACCGAGGTGCGTTCGATACACGGCGACAGCCATCTGGGACATGTATTCCCGGACGGCCCGCGCGATCGCGGCGGGCTGCGTTACTGCATCAACTCGGCGTCGCTGCGCTTCATCCCCAAAGAACGGATGGAAGCCGAAGGTTACGGCGACTACATCGATCAAGTGGAGGACATCTGATGGCGACCGAAAAGGCAATTCTGGCCGGCGGCTGCTTCTGGGGCATGCAGGACCTGATTCGCCGCTACGACGGCGTCATGTCGACCCGCGTGGGTTATTCCGGCGGCGATGTGCCGAATGCCACCTATCGCAACCATGGCGATCATGCCGAGGCGATCGAGATCGTGTTCGACCCGGATACGATCAGCTATCGCCAGCTGCTGGAGTTCTTCTTCCAGATCCACGACCCCACCACGAAGAACCGACAGGGCAACGATGTGGGCCGCAGCTATCGCTCGGCGATCTACTACACCAGCGACGAACAGAAAGCCGTCGCCGAAGATACGATCGCGGACGTGAACGCCTCCGGCATCTGGCCGGGCAAGGTCGTCACCGAAGTCGAGCCCGCGGGCGATTTCTGGGAAGCCGAACCGGAACACCAGGATTATCTGGAGAAGTTCCCGAGCGGCTATACCTGCCATTTCGTGCGTCGCGACTGGCGCCTGCCACGGCGTAACGAAACGGCCTGATCGGGCACACGCGGCGTGCTTCTGGTTAGCGCGCCGCGTTTTGCTTCATTGCGGTGCTCGAAAAAGCGAGTCCGCAAATGCACGCCAATAAACGCGAATGAAGCATCGCTGGGGCCGAGCGCTGTGCTACAAAGCGTGCTTAACCGTCATCGTCGGTCGATGACGCTGGTTACACACGCTCTAATCCGCGATTCGAAACGAGTTTAGCCGCCCTCGTATTTCGTCTTCTCACTCCGCCTTTATTGGCGTTATTTCGGCGTTCATTGGCGGACTGTTGAAAGAACTGGCCTCGCGATAGCGACCACGAAAAAAGCCCGCCGGCAACGTCGCCGACGGGCTTTCATACGTCTAGCGTATGGCGCTAGAACACCAGGTTTGGCAACCAGGTCGCAATCTGCGGGAAGATCATGATGATCGCCAGGCCCACGATGCCCACCATCACGTAGGGCAGTACCGAGCGGTAGATATCCTGCATCGTGATCGAGGGCGGTACCACGCCCTTGAGATAGAACAGGTTGAAGCCGAACGGCGGCGTCATATAGCCGATTTCCATGTTGATCACGAACAGAATGCCGAACCAGATCGGGTCGAAGCCGAGGCTTTCCACGATCGGCATGAACACCGGCAGCGTGATCAGCATGATGCCGACCGGGTCGAGCACCATGGCCATGAGAAACAGAATGACCTGCATGGCGATAATCGTGCCCCACGGCCCACCGGGGATCATTTCCATCCAGCCTTCGATCATGGCCTGGGCATCCATGCTCTGATACGCCGCGCTGAATGCGTGTGCGGCAAACAGAATCCACAGGATCATGCCGGTGAGCGAGAACGTACGCAGGGCCGCATCGCGAATCAGCGACCAGGTGAACTTGCGATAGACCGCGGCCGAAATCAGCGCGCCGAGCACGCCCATGGCAGCGGCCTCGGTCGGCGTGGTCATACCCAGCATGATCGAGCCGAGCACCATCACCACGATCAGAATCGGCAGCAGTACGGCACCCAGCGAGCGGAACTTCTCCGGCCAGTCGCCGCGCTCTTCCGGCGGCAACGCGGGCGCGAGTTCGGGCTGGAAATAGCAGCGCACGAGTACGTAGATCGCCACCAGGATGACCAGCAGAATGCCCGGCAGCACACCGGCGGCAAACATCTGGCCGACGGACACGCCGGTAATCAGCGAATACAGGATCATGATGATGCTGGGCGGAATGAGAATGCCCAGCCCGCCGCCGATATTGATCGCGCCCAGGGCCATATGCTTGTCGTAGCCGCGTTCGAGCATCGACGGCAGCGCGATCGTGCCCATGGCCACCACCGCCGCGCCGCTGATGCCGCACATGGCCGCGAACACCGCACAGATGAACACCGTACCGATGGCCAGCCCGCCGCGCGTGCCGCCCCACCACAGATACATCATGCGATACAGCGAATTGGCCACGCCGGTGCGTTCCAGAATCATCGCCATGAACACAAACAGCGGGATCGCGACGAGCGTGAAGCTCTCCATCGTGCCCCAGATCTGCGAGGCCACCAGATAGAAGGAATCGATCCCCCAGGTGAAATAGAGAAAGAGCACCGACACACCGCCGAGCACAAACGTCAGCGGCAGGCCAAGTACGAGAAAGAACAGCAGCGCGCCGAAGAACAGCAGGGTCGTGAGTTCGATACTCATGCCGTTTCTCCGGGGTTGCTGTCACGCTCAGAGGCCACGGTCGGCGGCTCAAGCGCGCCCACGGCAATGGCGATGTCCTCGACCAGCTTGGCGACGCCCTGCAGCAACAACAGCGCGGCGGCCACGGGAATGGCGATCTTGAACGGCCACACCGGCGGATTCCATGCCGAGTAGGACGTTTCCATGCTGTCGACCGATTCCCAGGCGATGACGCCGCCGTAATAGAGCAGCGTGATCGTGAACAAAAAGAACAGCGAGGACGTGAATACATCCAGCGTCGCGCGAACGCGCGGGCCCAGCGCGCTGTAGAGCAAATCCACATTCACATGCCCGCGATGGGCCATGACGTAGCCGCCCGACATCACCGCATAGAAGCCGAACACGAACTGGGTGAGTTCGGTGGTCCACACACGCGGCGCATCCAGCGCATAGCGATAGATCACGCCCAGCAGCAGCACGGCGAACATCACGAAAATAAGCAACGCCACCGCCCGGCCGATCCAGTCGTTGAGCCGGGTGATTGCGTTGATGAAACCCTTGAGCAGGCGCATAAGCGACTCCCGCAGATAAGTGCGCCCCGCTGGCCACGAAGGCCAGCGGGGCGACGGTCAGACCAGAGCCCGGATCAGGCGTTTTCGTCGAGATAGCCCAGACGGTTCAACATCGTCTTGAGCTTGTCGAGCGCTTCGGCAGCCTTGTCGCTACGCTTGCCCTGCTCTTCCCAGGATTTCTGGGCGACTTCGGTCAGATGCTGCTGCACATCATCGGGCAGCGTGGTGATCTGCACGTCCTGTTCGGCCATGGCATTGGCCAGGGCGAGCTGCTCTTTGTAGAGATACTCGTTGGTACGCACCCAGAACTGCTCGTTGAGCGCGTCCTTGACCGTCTTGGCGTCTTCCGGCGAGAGCTTGTCGAGCGCCTTCTGGTTGATGATGAATACGTCCGTGCCGGCGATGTTGAGCGCCGGTTTGACGTGGTACTTGGCCACTTCGTACAGGCTCATGCTGGCCGCACCCTGGGCCGCGCCCCAGTGCGCGCCGTCGACCACGCCGCTGGAGAGCGCCGTGTACAGCTCACCGCCGGGAATATAGCTCGCCGAGGCGCCGGCTTCGGTCAGAAAGGTCTGCAGCGCACCCGAGGAACGGATCTTCAGGCCCTTGAAATCGTCCATGCTGTTGATCGGGCGATCGACCACCATTTCGGTCGGGTAGACCTTGTCGGTGGACCAGTACACGCCCTCTTCGGCGGCTTCTTCGCGCAGCATGTCCTCGAAGCCCATGTTCTTGTGGAAATAGGCGGCTTCCCAGACATTGCGAAAGGCAAACGGCAGGCCCGAGGCGATGCCCGCCAGGCTCATCTGGTTCTGTGCATAGGCCGGCGAGATGGTGCCCATCTGTACGGTGCCGCGCTTGACCGCGTCGAAGGTCTGCTGGGCCTTGAACAACGCGCCCGCCGGGTAGAGCTTGAGCTTCACACGGCCATCGGTGCGCTCTTCGATGACGTTCTTGATGCGCACCAGGCTGTCTTCATACGAGCTGCTCGAACTCGGCCAGTGCGACTGTACGCGCCAGGTGGTGCTCTTTTGCGCCAACGCGCTCGTCGGGGCCAGGAAAGCGGTCAGCGCGAGCGCGGTCGCGCCCGCCAGCAACCCTTTTTTGAAAGGTGTCGAAAGCATCGGATATCTCCTCCATGAATGTGCGTTGCAAACCGGTCCGCGTATTCGTGGTACGCCGTACCGGCCGCAGTCCGGCCAACCCGGATGGGCTGATCATGCCCGAATTGAAATCGCGTTTCACGTTTTCATTTTCTTGTGTTTTACAGCAATTTGTGTAGCGCCATCCGGCGTCATAAGGCGATACGCCCCGGTATGGCGATTGGTTGCCGATCCGCGCCGTGCATCGACCGCACCGGTTCCATACACGCCATACCCCTACACCGCCTGGCATCGCACCGCCGCGCGCTCGCGTGGGCCAAACCATGGCAGAATCGCCGCCGGGCTGCCGTGCCTACGGCCCGGCGCGTGGCCGCAGGCCCCACCTATGGCGAGGCCTGCGTGAACCATGCCATGCCACGGTTAAATTGTTCGAGGCGCCCCCGCCCACGCGATACGCAGTAACCTGTAGCACGCAGGCTGTGCATACCCGCACAGCGCCACTTGAAGGCCAGGCACAAACCTGGCGTTGGATAGCCTTGCCATGACCCTACCGAACGACAATCGCGATTTTGCTTCCCTGACCGAGCGCTTCGATTCCGCCCTGGCGCAGCTCGCCGAAGCCGATGACGACACCCGCAAGGCCATCAAGACCGAAGTCCTGGAATGCGCTGCCGCCATTCTGGCCGCCGAGGGCGGCCCGCAGGCGCTCTATGAACGCGTCGCGGCCTATGAACGCGCCGGCATCTTCGCGAAAAGCGACTGGGGCCGGCCGGCGATTCTGCAACCGGCCCTGGCTGTGCGTTCGCTGCGCGAAGGCGATACCGCCACCACCGCCATCGAAGCCCTGAGCGAGCTGCGGCTGCTGGCGGTCGCGCGCCGCGATTTTCGCCACCCCGGCATTACCGCCGAGCGCGCACGCAACTTCCTCACCCAGGTGATGGCGCTCAATCTCGATCTGCTTTCGGGCACGCTCAGCGAAGCCGATCGCGAGCGCCCGGATCAGCTGGGTACGGCCGTGCAGTCGCTCTATCACTATCAGCTCGAGCACATGGGCTACGAGAGCATTCTCGATAGCCTGGTGGCCGAGGTCTGGCGCATTCTCGCCCAGCGCCCGATCGAGGTCGATGATGTCCGCCAGATGGTCATCCAGATCGCCACCTGTCTGTACGACCCGGCCATCGAAAGCACCACCGGCAACGACGATGCCCGTCGGCTGGTGGAATCGCTGTTCGCCCCGGCGCCGGGTTGCGCGGAGGATCCGGGCGTGGCGGTTTATGCTGAACGCCTGCAGGCCATGAATCGCGAAGCCTTGATGATCGAAGCGCTCGGCTTTGCCAATGCCATGCACGATACCGGTCTGGCCTCGGTCTACCACGCGGTGCTTTTGCGGCATCTGCGCAGTCTGCCCGACGGCTCGGGTGATTCGCTCATCCCCACCGCCCTGGGGCTGAGCCAGACCGGCCAGGACGCGCTGCTGTGCTACAGCGAACTCGTGCACACGCTCATCGACGAAACCGTGTTCGTGGAAACCGCACAGGCGATCTACGGGCTCGCGCTGTTACTCGAACGCGGCGTGCTGTTTTCCACGCCGGTCGCTGCCGGGCTGTGGCGCCAGATCGGGCTGCAGCTCTCCCCGGCCACCGAAGACAGTATTCGGTTGGTCTGCGGCGATGCCCAGCCACCACGGGTATTTTTGCTGGCCGGCGTACTCGGCCTGCTCGGCCAGCCGCTGGGCGTGGGTCAGGGCAACAACCCGACCTGCCAGTCGGTGATCGGGCTATCGATGTGGGCCGATAACGACCCAGACTATCTGTTGCAGTTGATCACCTGGGCCGCGCGCGATGACGAAGTGCTCACCCGCTTCGAAGGCCAGCATATTTCCTCGAAAGGCCTGGAAGCCGGGTTGGCCAAGGAAAACCCGCTCGACGTCGACCCGGTATCGCTGCTACTGGTACCGCATCTCGATCGTATCTATATCGAGATGGGCCGGCTGTGCGGCGAGCGCGACGACGATCTGCATCGCTGGATCAACCCCGAGTTCTATGGCTGGTGGGTCGGCCAGGGCTTTGCCGTGGTCGCCGACCCCAAGACCGGCGAAATCCGCGACCACGCCGGCTTCGTGCGGCATTTCTATGCCTGCTATCACCCCTACTACAACGGCAATGTGCCGGTGATTCATTCGCAACCGGCGGGCATCGCGGTCACCGACAGCGCCGCGCGTTATGTGGGCCGGCATGCCATTTCGATTCTGCGGGTCAGCCTCGACCCGGACGGCGACATGCGGGTGTATTTCTTCAACCCCAACAACGATAGCGGCCAGGACTGGGGCCAGGGCATCGTCACCACCACCGAAGGCCACGGCGAACTGCCCGGCGAAGCCTCGTTGCCGTTCGCCGAGTTCGCCTCACGGTTGTTCGTGTATCACTACGACCCGCTCGAGCACGGCAACGCCGATGCCGTCACCGACGACGAGATTGCGCACGTGATCCAACTCGCCCACGACAGCTGGGGCAAGGAATTCGACACCGACTAACACCGTGCTTGATGAGGCAGGCCACGGAGTTGTCTACGCTCAAGCAGGCAGGTTGTTGTCCGCCAATGAACGCCAAGACACGCGAATATCGCCAAAAGACAGAGGGCTGACAGCGTCGGGGGTTCGCGCTGCCCGCGTGGTGAGCGAGCGCCGTCGGCGCGTCCCCGCTTTCATCTGCGTGAATCTGTGTCGATCTGCGGAGACGGTTTGAGAAATACAGCCCGTGGTGTGAAACCATGCGCGGGGCCCGGCGGCTCCCGAGGGGCAGGTGTGTCTTGATTTGGCTGCGCTCAAGCAGGCAGGTTGTCCGCCAAAGGAACACGCAGGCACGCCCCTAAGGCGAAGACAGATCGTTCGAACGCCCGAGGGTCTAATAGTCATGCCGCTTGCTGAACTTTGTAAATCGTTCAAGAAGCCGCTTGAGCGTTCGCGCCGCCGAGGATCAAACGGCCTATGAGCCAGACGCCCCGCAAGCCCGCCCGTTCCAGGCCCGCCGGGCGCCGCCGCAAACCGGTCCGCAAGCCCGCACCGCGGCCCGACACACCGCGTCTTATCGCCTTCAACAAACCGTTTCGGGTACTCACCCAGTTCACCGACGGCAACGGCCGCGCCACACTCGCCGACTATATCGACTTGCCGGGTGTGTATCCGGCGGGACGGCTCGATCGCGACAGCGAAGGGCTTTTGTTGCTGACCAACGACGGCCGGCTACAGGCCCGTATCGCCGACCCGAAACACAAGCTCGCCAAGACGTATTGGGTCCAGGTCGACGGCGAAGCATCAAACGACCAGCTCGAGGCCCTGCGCGCCGGGCCCATGCTCAAGGACGGCCCCACCCAGTCGGCCGAGGTCGCGATGATCGCCGAGCCCGCGTTGTGGCCGCGCGATCCGCCGGTACGCTATCGCAAGAACGTGCCGACGACCTGGCTGGAAATCACCATTTGCGAAGGCCGTAACCGCCAGGTCCGACGGATGACCGCCGCCGTGGGCCTACCCACCCTGCGCCTGGTACGCGTACGTATCGGCGACTGGTCGCTGGATGGGCTGGAAAGCGGCCAGTGGCGTGAGCTCGCGCCCACGCTGACGTAGTTCAGGCCGCGCCGGCCAGTGCGGTCGGTGCCGACTCGCTGATCAACCCTTCCTTTTTGAGCGCCTGCCAGAAGGCCGGGTCGATGGTGGCACGCATGGAGGCTGCATTCTCGCGCGCCTGCTGGGCATTACGCGCGCCCGGAATCGTGGCAGAAACAATCGCCGGTGCGGCGGTGAACTGCAGTGCTGCGGTTCGCAAATCGGTGCCGTGGGCTTTCGCTATGGATTCGATACGGGCGCGTTTTTCGCGATAACCCTCGGGAATGCTGTCGCCATAGAGCCAACGGTTCTTGCCGGCCAGAAAGCCCGCGCCCAGCGGCGCGCCGATGACCACCGAACAATCCTGCGCCTCGCATACCGGGAACAGGCGTTCGAGGGCGTCGTCATGGTTCATCAAGGTATAGCGTGTGGCCTGCAGAATGACGTTGGGCTCGGCATGCTCGAGCGCGGCAAGGGCCGGTTCGATATCGTTTACGCCCATGCCCCAGCCCTTGATCAGGCCTTCGTCACGCATTTTCGTCAGCTCCGGCATGGCCCCTTCGATGGCGATCTTGAGCTGGGCATCGTAGTCGTCCAGGTCGGTGTTGCTCGGCGCGAGGTCGTGGATGAACACCATATCGAGGCTGGGCACGCCCAGGCGCTGCAGACTGTCTTCCACCGAACGGCGCACGCCGGCCGCGCTGTAGTCGTAGCGATAGTCGAAGTTCAGATCACCCGCCCAGATGCCGTGACTGTCCATCGATGCGTCCGGCGTGAGCAATCGCCCGACCTTGGACGACAACACATAATCGCCGCGCGGCCTGCCGTCGAGGAAATGCCCCACACGACGCTCGCTCAGACCCAGCCCGTACCAGGGCGAGGTATCGAAATAGCGCACGCCCGCGTCCCAGTGCGCCTGCATCATCGCTTCGACGGTCGCATCCGAGGTTTCGAAAAACATATTGCCGGCCTGCGTTCCGCCGGCGCCGTATTTGGTCGCAGGCCGATAGCCCGCGGCCGAGCCATCGTCGGGGTTGGCCGGCATCGAGTCGGGGCTGTGGCGGGTCGCGGCGGCGTCTTGCCCCGCGGCGAATGCGCGCGGCACGAACCACGCGGCCGCGCCCGCGAATCCGCCGAGCGCGGCGGTACGAAGAAAGTGGCGACGGCTGGTCATGGCACACCCTGTCTGGAGTTCTGACCCCACGGTATCAGACGCTCGGCAAGCCATGGCGCCAAGTCGCGCCCGGCGCGGTGCCTACAGCGGGCGATCGCCGATACGCAGCAGGGACTGAAAGCGGCCATTCGTGTCGTAGCTCAGCCGATACACGCCGTGCACACCGTCGCGCGTGACCACACGCCGCAGCGCCTGGGCCGGCAAGAGCACGCGCCGACCATCCACGCTGGATGCATACACATGCTCGACCGAGCCGGCGTAGTGGGCTCGGCATTGCGCCGCGGAAAGCGCGATGATGACATCGATACTCGGCATGATCGGCTTACAACAACACGCGCCTACAATTCGGCCGGGCGGTTGGCCACCCGTTGGCTGGCGAGGGTCAACGATTCGGGATAGGCGAGTAGATAACCCTGGCTGTATTCACAGCCGAACGAGCGGACCCACTCATGTTGCGCCCGGGTTTCCACGCCTTCGGCCACTACGCCGAGCTCCTGCCCGTGGGCGAGATCGACAATGCCACGCACCAGTTCGCGGGCGACCGCATCGTGTTCGAGTCGCTGGACCACACTCTTGTCGAGTTTGACGATGGATAGCGGCAACCGGGTGAGATAGGCAATCGAGGAATAGCCGGTGCCGAAATCATCCATCGCGATACGAATACCCAGCGTTTTCAAGCGGCTCATGGTTCGCGCGGCGACTTCGAAATCCGCGATCAAACTGCGTTCAGTCAGCTCGAATACCAGACGTTTGCCGTCGATGCCGTGCTTTTCCAGCACTGCGGCCACGCAGTCGTAGAAATCGCTTTCGTAGAATTCGCGACCCGGAATATTGACGGCGACATAGGGTAAAGGCGCCTCGCCAGCCTCAGACCGCCATTGGGCGATCTGGCCCGCAGCCGTATCCAGCGCATACTCGACCAGCGCGCGGCTGAGGTTATGCTCGGCCTCGGCCACGGGTATGAATTCGTCCGGATAGATATCGCCCAGTTCCGGATCATGCCAGCGGGCCAGCAATTCGAAACCGGCCAGCAGATCGCCGCGGTTGCTGAACAACGGCTGCCAATGAAAATGAATCCCGCCTTCGTGGAGTGCGGTTTCGAACAGACGCCGAATATGCCGATCGCGCAGCAGCTGGCGATTGATGGTCTCGGAAAACAGCACCACACCGCGAGCGATACCGGCACGGTGGTGTGCCTGGCGCGCACGGGCGACCAGTTCCGAGGCATGACGGCCATGCTCGCCATGCAGTGCCAGCCCGCCGACGACGCGAAACGCGACCTGGGCCTGGCCCGAGCTGACCTGCTTGTTGGCGTATTCGACCTGATGTTCGCAGCGCTCGCGGATCGGCTCCATATCGGCCATACCGGGTACGGCGCCGACGAATTCGGTATCCGACAATCGCGTGAGATAGCAGAAATCCGCCGGATCGGACTGTAGCGCGGCCAGCCAGTTGGCCACCGTCTGCCTGGTGACCTGCTCGCCGTAGGTCTGTTCGTAGTGGCCGAGGTTGACGATATCCAGATGCACAACCGCGCTGTCCTGACCGTTGCGTGCGCGCGACATCAATACATCGTCGAGGCGTTCCAGCGCGATCGTGCGCGTGGCAACCGGCAACGACGGATCGCGGTCCATGAGGCGCGCGACATGGCGATCGTGCGCGGCGATACGCCGGTCGAGCTCGAACTCGTGTTCGATCCAGTCGACCAGTTCCTGGAGCAGCACCTGATCGCGCGCGCCGAACACGCGCGGCTTGTAATCGAGCACACAGATCGTGCCGATCGGCTTGCCGTGCGGGCCATGTAGCGGCATGCCGGCATAGCTGCAAATATGCGGCGCTTCAGCCACGTAGGGCAGCTGCGAAAAGCGCGGGTCGGCACGTGCGTCTTCGACGAACAGTGGCGCATCCTGCGTGATGGCGTAGTCGCACACGCTCAGATTGCGTGGAATCGACTGTAAATCGAGCCCGCGGGCGGATTTGAACCACTCACGGTCGCCTTCCATGAGCGACATGAGCGCGATGGGCATGCCCAGCAGCTCGGTGGCCAGCCGGGTGATACGGTCGAAGCGCTCCTCGGGCCGGGTATTGAGCAGACCCAGCTCGAGCAGGTCGGACAGACGATCGCGTTCGCGCCGATCCGTATCGACCGCGGCATGCGTGGCCACGGCGTGTCGCTGTGCACCGTCGCCGCCGGTTTGGCTTGTCACGATGTTCGTCCTCTCGCTCGCGCCCCGCCCCCTGCGCCCCTGGAAAGGGTTATCGCGCGCCCGTGGTCTTTTTTCAAGTACCACGGCCCAAGCGCTCGGCCTGTACGCGGCGCCCAGGCACCGCGTCGTGCCATCGCCGGCGTCGCGGGTCGCCAGCGCAGGCCACAATGCCGTGCGACACGGCGCACCGGTTCGCAACGACATTGTATTTCATGCATGCGCAACTCAACCGTCGGCGTCGAGCTTGTCCTGGGTTCGATGCGCGAAATCGCTGGCGTCGTGACGCTCACGCAGCTGTTCGTGCGGCTCGCCCCAGAGGCGGTTGACCATGCGCCCACGGCGCACCGCGGCCCGTGCGTCGATCTCGCGCGCCCAGCGCTGTACATTTTCGTATTCCTGTACCTGAAGGAACTCGCCGGCATCGTAAAGGCGGCCCAGCGCGAGCGCGCCGTACCAGGGCCAGGTGGCGATATCGGCAATACTGTATTCGCCGCCCGCCAGATAGGCGGATTCGGCCAGCCGCCTATCGAGCACGTCGAGTTGGCGCTTGACCTCCATGGTGAATCGATCGATCGGGTACTGCATCTTTTCCGGCGCATAGGCATAGAAATGCCCGAAACCGCCGCCCAGATACGGCGCGCTGCCCATCTGCCAGAACAGCCAGTTCATCGCCTCGGTGCGTGCGCCGTGCTCGTCGGGTATGAATTCACCGAATTTCTGCGCCAGATACAAAAGAATGGAGCCGGACTCGAACACGCGGGTCGGCGTGGCGGTGCCGTGATCGACCATGACCGGAATCTTGGAGTTCGGGTTGATCGCGACATAGCCGCTGGAAAACTGCTCGCCTTCGCCGATATTGATCGGCCACGCGTCGTATTCCGCGCCGGCGTGGCCGAGTTCGAGCAGCTCCTCGAACATCACCGTGGCTTTGACACCGTTGGGCGTGGCCAGCGAATACAGCTGAAAATCGTGTTTACCCACCGGCAGCTCGGCCTCGTGGGTCGGCCCGGCGATGGGGCGGTTGATATTGGCGAATTTACCGCCGCTGCCGGTCTCCCAGGTCCAGACCTTCGGTGGAGTGTAGTCTTGGTTGTCGCTCATCATCAGACGGGGTTGCGAAATATGGCCCCGATTATCATCCGATCCGGGTAATGCGTCGAACTCACCGACCAACCGCCCTCTTTCATCGGGCGGTTAATTACGCCGATCGGCGTAGCCGGCGGGCAGTTGGTCCGGCGCTTCGGCGATCACGCTTTCGTCATCGACCGCTCGGGTTTCGATAAATGTCAGCCGCGCGAATTCGTCGATCACGAGCTTCGGATAGGTCGGCCCGGCGTCACGCAGCGCACGCATTCGATCCAGATGATCGTTCTGGTAGCAGACCGTTTTGTGCGGCGCATCGGCCACCCAGCGCGGGAAAAAGATCACCCCATGCAGGCGACGCTCGGCGAAATTCGCGGTCACGCTCACTGCCGTGCCGGTGGGCTCATCCCACGACACCTTGCAGACCTCGTCGGACAGACGGGCGATATGCGCGGCCTGATCGCGCACCCCGCGCCCGCCGACCATGCCGCTATGAATGCGGTAGTCGATCGTACGGGCATTCTTGAGATACATCTCGTACTGCCAGCCGTTGTCGTAGGTATAGATGAAATGGCGACCGAGAAAACCCGCCAGTTCATCGGCATGCGTGGATTCGAACGATTCTTCGGTGATCATGGATTCGCCTCATTGCGTAAAGCGTGCGGGCGGTGATGCTCGCATGAAGCAACGTGCGCGCATCCAAACGCCGGGCTACATCGCAGCCTTCAATCGCCACGCCCCAGGCGGCGAATCACCGGCCCGACCGTCAGCCCCTGGCCGACAATCGAGAACAGCACCACGCAGTAGGTGATGGTCACGATGGTATCGCGGGCTTCGCCGGCCGGCAGCGCCAACGCCAGGGCGACAGAAATGCCGCCGCGCAGCCCGGCCCAGGTCAGCAACGCACTGGCGTTGTCGCCGAGTCGATGCCAGGGCCGGACCAACTGCAATGCCGCGCTGACACAGCCATAACGGGTGATCAGCACCAGCGGGATCGCGAGCACGCCGGCCAGCAGATAGCGCCCGTCGAGGGTGATCTGAATCATCTCCAGGCCGATCATCACGAACAGCACGGTATTGAGAATCTCGTCGACGATTTCCCAGAAGATATCCAGATGCGCCCGTGTGGTTTCGCTCATCGCGAACATGCGCCCCTGATTGCCGACCAGCAGCCCGGCCACGACCATCGCCAACGGCCCTGAGGCATGCAGGGCCGCAGCCAGCTGATAGCCGCCGAGCACCACCGCCAGCGTGACCAGAATCTCCACCTGGTGGTCGTCCATCTGGCGCAGCATCCAGAACGCCAGCGCGCCGAGCGCCAGGCCGAGCAACACGCCGCCCGCGACTTCCTGCACGAACAACAGCGCGATTTCACCCGCGCCCTCGACATGGCCGGCGCGGGTCAGCCCGAGCAAGGCCAGAAACACCACCACGGCCACGCCGTCGTTGAACAGCGATTCGCCGGTGATATTGGTTTCCAGCTCGGAGGAAACACCCGCGCGCTTGAGCAAGGCGAGCACCGCGATCGGATCGGTCGGCGAAATCAGCGCGCCAAACAGCAGACAGAACACCAGCGGCAATTCGAAGCCGAGAAAAGGCGCGACGACATAGGTCACACCGCCGATGATGGCCGTGGATAACACCACGCCCACCGACGCCAGCACGCCAATGGAAAAGCGGTGCTTCCACAAATCCCCGAGATTGACCTGCAGGGCGCCGGCAAACAGCAGAAAGCTGAGCATGCCGTCCATCAGCGTCTTGTTGAAATCGATGGCCAGCCACCAGGCGCCGGCCTGCTCGCGAATATCGAGCACGCCGAAGAAGTCCGCAGCCACGAGTGCGGCCGATACCACCAGGCTCAACAGCATCACGCCGATGGTGGTCGGCAGACCGACGACGCGGTAATTGAAAAATGCCAGCACCGCGGCCAGCGAAACCAGTACCGCGCCAATCTGTAGCAGGCCCACGCTTACTCCCGGTCAAAACGCGACAGGATAGCGCGTTGGCTCATATGGCTGGCCCGCAATCCAGGCGATAAACCCGTGCCGCGGTATCGAAGAACAACGCCTGTTTTTCGTCTTCGGAACAGTCGCGGGCGAGATGCTTGAACGCGTTCCAGAGGGTGACGTAATCGCAGCTGAAGTGATCGACCGGGAAATTGCTTTCGAACATGCAGCGTGTCGCGCCAAAGGCTTCGATACAGGTTTCGATATAGGGCGCCCAGGCCTCGGCCAATGCGGGGTACGAATCGGGCCGATTGGCATAGGACCATTCGAAACCGGCAAACGGCATCGCCAGCCCGCCAAGCTTGACCACCACGTTCTCGCAGGCAGCAAGCGCGCGAATCTGCGTACGCCATGCGTCGAAGCGGGCCGCGCGCTGGCCTGCATAGGCGCCAATACCGACAGGCCCGCCGACATGATCGAGCACGATCGTGGTTTCGGGAAAGGCCTGGGCAAGATCCAGCAGATCCGGCAACTGCGGCTCCAGCAGCCAGGCATCGAAGCTCAGCCCGCGCGGGGCGAGTTCGGCAAAACCCTTGCGAAAATCGGGATCGCGCAACAAACCCGCCGGCGTGCCACGGGTCGATAGCGGGCCCAGCACGTTCTCGTCGCCGTCGTAGGCCGCGCTGTGGCGAATACCACGAAAACGCCCCTGCCCGGCAGCGATATGCGCTTCCAGCACCTCGCCGACCTCCGCGCCCAGGCGCAGGTCGGCATGGCCCACGATGCCGGCACAGGCACGTGTTGGACCATAAACGCCGCTGGCCGCGACCGCGGCCACGCCGTTGACGAACTCGGTTTCGCCTACGCTGCGCAAGGCCTTGGGCCCGTCGGCGCGATACATGGCCCGGCATTCGATGAACACCGTCGCCCGGATATCGTGGCCGCTATCGGTATCGGCCAGCAGTTCGTCGAGCATGTAGCGCGAGCGCTCGCGCAGCATCTGACTAAAGCCATGCGCGGCAAACGGCATAGCGCGCAGATCCAGGCGCGAGCGATCCCACAGATGATGGTGCGGATCGATGATCGGGCGGTCGGGTTCCAGAATGGTTGCAGTCACGGCATCTCCTTTGTCGGCGCACGGCTGGGCTGTTGTTATCGAGGGCAACTTACCATCGAACGCTCGTTCGGTTTCGAGTCGGTCGTGCACGGTTATTTGATGTAGCAGACAACTTCATGTCTTCATACAGATCGCTTTCTTCGTTCTGGCGACACCATGAGTAGTTATCGAGACGGAATACGCCTGGGCGTGGCCGGCGCGGCGGCGGCGGCGGCGATCTATTTCCCGCAACCGCTGGCGGCGCGTATTCAAACCAGCTTCGAGGTGTCGGTGTTGTGGGCGGCCATGCCCATGACCTTTGCCTTTATCGTGCTCACCTCGGGGCCGGTGGTATTCGGACGTTTCATTACCGTGGCGCGTGCGATGCGCATCGTGCTGGTGACCGAACTGTTGCTCGCGGCGCTGTTCGCGGCGCAGGCGCTGGCCTTCGATGTACTGCCCTATTTCGCGCTGCGCGCGCTTCAGGTGATGCTGCTGCCGCTGTTGATTCCGGCGGTGATCACCGGCTCGTCCAATATTCTGGGCTCGGACAACCGCGCCCGCGATCTGGCGTTCTATACCGCGGGCACCATCGTGGGCGGCGTCAGCGGACGGCTGATCGCAGTGGGCTCGGTGAGCTTCGAACATTGGCAGGTCGGCAGTCTTGCCATTACCGTCATGCTGCTGTTTTCGGCCTGGCTGCTGCGCGACCCGCCGGTATTGGCCAGCGAACTGCCGCGCCGGCCGGCAGCGTCGGGCGAGCATACGATCCCGCCTGTCGAGGCGCGCAAAAGCTGGTGGTGTCAGGTGACCCTGTCCTATCCGGGGCTGGCCCTGGCGTTTGGCGTACTCACCACGGTACTCACCTGTCTGCCCTTCGAAATCGGCTACAAGCGTGGCGGCGCCCTGATGCTGGCCATCGTCTACGGCGGTTATGCCGTGGGCATCGCCACATCGCTGGGCGCACCGGCGATTACTCGTATCAGTCGCGGCCTGCCCAATGCGACGCTGGTGGCCGCGATCGTGTTCGTAATCGGCCTGCTGGGCGTGATTCAGGGTTCGTTTGTCGCCCTTGTGATCGGCGTGGTGCTGCTGTGCGGCAGTATGGTCTTTCAGCAGGCCACCCAGATCGTGCTGCTCAACGATTATTTCGCCCGCTCGCAATCGGGCACGGTGAGTGCGCTGTTCGTCGCGGCGGTATTCGCCGGCGGCACAGCCGGCTCGAGCGTGATGGTGTCGCTCTACGAATGGGCCGGTTGGGGCGTGGTCATGGGGATCTGCCTCGTTTTTGCGCTCGTGGCCGGCTACTGCGTTTATGCCGCGGCCCGTCAGCAGGCCCAGGCGGCCCGCGCCCTGCCCTGACCACGCCGACACAAACGCTGGTGCTGCGCGCTGCCGCGCGGCAGACTGCGACCGTATTTTTCAACCGAGCCTGGCATGTCGTCGATCATTCTCCACCACTACGAAGCTTCCCCGTTTTCGGAGAAGGTTCGGGCCATTCTGGGCTACAAGCAGCTCGAATGGCGCTCGGTGCTCATTCCGCGCATCATGCCCAAGCCGGATCTGGTGGCCCTGACCGGCGGCTATCGCAAGACGCCGGTCATGCAGATCGGGCGCGACGTCTATGCCGATACGCATCTGATAACACGCCAGATCGAGCGACTCGCGCCTGAACCCGGCCTTTTTCCGAAGACCGATATCGCGAGCGTCATCGGGCTCGAACAGCTCGGCGACAAGCGGCTGTTCCTGGCCGCCGTACCGGTGATGTTTCGCCCGGCGGGCCGTGCGGTGCTCATCGACAAACTCGGCAAAGACTATCTGGCCAGCTTCGGTGCCGACCGCGCCGCGTTGTTCAAGGGCGGCCACGTCGTACGCCCGGACGCGGCGTACTCCGAGGCGGTTCTGCCGCCAACGCTGAAAGCCCTGGATCGCCAGCTCACCGACCGCGACTTTCTGTTCGGCGAACGCCCCTGTATTGCCGATTTCTCGGTCTATCACCCCCTCTGGTATATCCGCTCGAACAGCGGCGTAGCGCCACTGCTCGACGACTACCCGAACCTGCTGGGCTGGGCCGATCGCATCCGCGCGTTGGGACACGGCACCCGCGAAGATATCGATGCCGGCCAGGCACAGGTGATCGCCGCAGGCTGCGAGCAGTGGCAACCACTGCCGGCCGCGGTCGAGGCCGGACTCGCCCCCGGCACGCGGGTATCGGTTGCAGCCACCGATTACGGCACCGAAACCAGCCAGGGCGAGCTGGTGTCGATCGCCGCCGAGAGCATGACCATTCAACGCGATGGCCCGGACGGACAGCCTATTCGCGTGCACTTCCCGCGCGACGGTTTTCGTGTCGAGGCGGTCGAGGCGTAGCCCTTGCGGCGGCGCGCCGCCCTCGCCGTATTGCGAAAAAACCGAGCCGGGCCGTTGTACCCACCGGCCCATGCCACCATTATCGGTTTATCCATTCGACCCGCCGATCGAGGCCGAGTCATGAAACGAGCACTGGGCGCAATGGCCGCCAACTGGCTGCGCAAACCGGAAAACCAGGAACGTATCAAGCGCACCGCGCGCGACGTGTGGGGCAAATTCCAGCAGCGCCGTGAGGCCCGAAAGAACCCGAGCGCTGGCACGAAGAGCCGCGAGGGCCGACCCACCGAGCGCAATGCGACCGACAGCCGCGATGAGTAAGCGATATTCAAAGCGCGCAGGCGGCGCCGGGCTGCTCGCAATGCTCGCGGCCGTGCTTCTCGCGGGCTGTGCCGGCGGCCCACCCGAGGATCCGACCGAGCCGGCCTATCAGCGCTATTGGCAATGCGCCTATGGCGCGGCCATGCCCTATGCAGCGGACTACAGCGTGAGTCCGCGCAGCGCGGCCGCTCGGGCACAGTCGGCCTGCGCCAGCGCCTACCGCGCTTATCGCGATGCACGCATCAGCTATGTGCGCTCGGTGGTGCCTTCGCGCGATCGCGACATGGCGACCACGCTGGGCAATCAGGCGGCGCGGGAACGGCGCAAGATGGTCACACAGCGCCTCACCGAGCTGGTGACCGAGGCGCGTTAAAGGTCCGCGCGGGTCGCCGCACGAGCTGCGTTCCGACTCTACCCTGCGCCCGCGTCGCAAATCAGGTTACGGGCAGCCCGGCCGTCTTTGATACCGTCGGTCATGAATTGACTGCATCGACCCGTGAGCCCCGCCATGACCGCGCAAACCCTGCCCGACACCATGAACGCCATGCTGCTGACCGGCCATGGCGGTATCGACAAGCTCGTCTATCGCGACGATGTGCCAACGCCGGTAGCGGGGGCCGGCGAGGTGGTGGTACGCGTTACCGCCACGGCCAAGAACAATACCGACCGCAAGGCCCGCGAGGGGCTTTATCCCACGCGTGATGCCCACGACGTAACCTCGTTTGCGATCGGCGGCAAACCCACCCTGACTTTCCCGCGTATCCAGGGCGCGGATATCGTCGGCCGGGTGGCCTCGGTCGGTGAGGGCATCGATGCCTCGCGCATTGGCGATCGCGGCCTGCTGGATTTCAATATCTATGCCGAGACACCCGATGGGCCACGGCGCGATATCAATCTTACGCCCGACTACTACGGCCACGGCGCCGATGGCGGCTATGCCGAATACGTGGTGGTACCGGCCGATCAGTTTCATACCATCGACAACGATCTGACCGATGCCGAACTGGCCAGTCTGGGCATGTGTTCCTATCAGACCGGCTACCACATGCTCACCGCGGCCAATATCCGTGCCGGCGAGCGCGTGCTCGTCACCGGGGCCAGCGGCGGCGTGGGCACCGCCCTGATTCAGCTATGCCGGGTGATCGGGGCCATTCCCTATGCACTGAGCACACCCGACAAGACCGACGCACTGCGTGCGCTCGGCGCCGAAGCGGTCTTCGATCGCGCCGATATGCAGGACTTCACCACCACGGTGCGCGAAGCCACCGGCGGCGAGCCGATCGACGCGGTCATGGATCTGGTCGGCGGCGACATGACCCAGCGCTTCATCGATACGATGATATTCGACATGACCCGCCGCCGTACCTACCCGCGCCTGAGTATCGCCGGCGCGAGTGGTGGCAACGTCAGCGAAGTGCTGTGGACACGCATCTATCTTTATCAGGTGCAGATCTTCGGCGTCTCCCACGGCACCCGCGACGAGGCCGAGCAACTGATGCGCTGGATTCGCGGCGGCGAACTCAAGCCGGTACTGCATGCCGCATTCAAACTATCGGAACTGCACGAAGCCGAGCGCTATTTCGTGGATCGCTCGAGCAACTATCTGGGCAAGATCGTGATCGTGCCCGACAGCCAATGGGCCGAACACGGCGCGCCCTATGCGCTGACCGACTAACCGCACGAGAGCCGGCCCCTCATGAACAGCCTATTCAAAGAGAACGCGGGATGAGCGCAGAACTCACATTTCAGATCATCGATACCCATGCCGGCGGCGATGTCAGCCGTATCGTGGTGGGCGGCATCACGCGCCTACCCGGCGCCACGGTGCGCCAGCAGATGGAGTACCTGCGCGACCATGCCGATGGTCTGCGCACGGTCCTGCTCGAAGAGCCCTATGGCATCCCCGAAATGTCGGTGGATCTGATCGTAGCGCCGTCGAACCCGGAGGCCGTTGCCGGCTACATCATCATGGAAGTGATGGGCTACCCCATCTATTCCGGCTCGAATACCATCTGTACCGCCACCGCGCTGCTCGACAACCACATGATTCCCAAGCGCGAAGGCCGCCAGCAGTTCGTGCTGGAATCGCCGGCGGGCCGTGTGGCCATCGAGGCACGGGTCGAAAACGATGTGGTCGAGGCGATCACCTGCGAAGGCCTGCCCAGCTATATCGATACCCATCGGGCCACGATTCATGTGCCCCTGATTGGCGAGGTGACCTACAGCATCGCCTATAGCGGCGGCTTCTATGCGCTGGTCGATGCGGGCGAACTGGGCTTTTCGCTCACCCGCGACGAGGAATCGCGGCTGGCCCACTGTGCCCAGGCGATCGTCGAGGCGATCCTCGAAGAACGCGGCTTTTCCCACTACGAACTCGGCGACGTGGGGCCGCTGCCGTTCCTGCACTTCATGGGCGATGTCGAGCAGACCGGCGCAGGGCACTATCGCTCGCGCTCGGCGACTTATGTGCACCCCGGCGTGATCTGTCGCAGCACCACGGGCACCGGCACCTCCGCGCGCATGGCGTTGATGCACCACGAAGGCCGCATGCAGCCGGGCGATACGCTGGAAACCGTGTCGCTGCGCGGATCGAGCTTTCTGGGCACGTTCACGCGCGTCGCCCAGGCGGGTGGCTACGACGTGGTCGAAAACACCATCACCGGCAAGGCGCATGTGATCGCGCGCTCGCAAATCGTGGTCAATCCGGCCGACGAACTCGTCGACAGTTCCCAGCTGCGCGGCATTCTCACCTGCACGCAGTCCCAGGACTAAGCTTGGCGCCTATGCGCTCGCCACGGCGCGCGCATAGGCGCTGGAGGCATTCATTCCGCCGCTAACCGCAAAAGACGGGAATGACGGCTCGGTTTCGCGGCGCCGCCCAATGCCTGCGTTGGCTCCGAACCAAGGCTTGGTAGACGCTATCGTCGACGCGTGGCCGGTTTGCGCCCTGTATTCGCCGCGCACGCCGCCGGCTAATCAGATCTGCGTACATCTGCGTCGATCTGCGGACGTCTTGTCTTACCGAGCACTTAGCATGAACGTGCGCCCTGCTTCATACGGGCGAAATGTCGGGCGATCGCCCCCGGCGTAGTCAGCCAGATATCGTCGCGCACGCTCGCCACATGGGTCAGCGCACGGCGTAGTGCACGCAGCCGAAACGGCTGGCCGACGATATACGGGTGCAGCGCGATGCCCATGACCAGCGGCTGGGCCCGAGACTGCTCGTGCATTTCGTCGAATTGGTCGACGATGCGGGCCGCGAACTCGCGATAGTCGATATGGTGTGCCACGATCGACGGAATATCGTTGATCTCCTGTGGGTACGGCACCGATAGAATCCGCCCGCCGTCGCGGGTGGCCATCCAGGTCGGCTGATCGTCGTGGCACCAGTCCAGGTGATAGCCAAAGCCGGCCTCGGCGAGCAGATCCGGCGTGATCTCGCTTTGCGCGATCCACGGTCCGAGCCAGCCCTGCGGGGTTTCGCCGAACGCAGCCGTGAGTCGATCACGCGATTCGGCGATGAGCGCGGCCTCGCCGGCCTCGTCGAATTCGTTCTGGGATTCGCTGTTGGTGCGCCCGTGGGCGATAAGCTCGGTATCCAGGCGCGCCCGATAGGCCGTGACCAGCTCCGGGCAATAGTCGGCGATCGCGCTGTTCACGATCAGCCCCACCGGCAGCTTCAGCGATTCGAACAGTTCCAGCAGGCGCCACGCGCCCACGCGATTGCCGTAATCACGCCAGGCGTAGTTGAGCACATCCGGCTCGCGACGGCCGCCCGCGAGTACCGCACCGTAGCCTTGACCGAAATCGAAGTGTTCGAGATTCAACCCGATATACACCGCCAGCCGCCGGCCGTCGGGCCAGTCGAAATCCGGGCGATCGACGATGGCGCTGTAGCGATAGCGCCCGTGGCTTCGAATCGTGCGCGACATGAAAGCGGCAGCAGGAATGGCCATTCGATTGTAAGTGCGGGATGCATACGCCGGCCATCTGCGCTAGCGTCGAGCCGGGGGTGAAAGATGCAATCGAGCCTGACATGCCGAACGCGATTACTGGCCGGTCTTTTACTGGCACTGGCACTGGCGCTACGGGCCGGACTGCTTGCTGGAGCCGAACCGCCGCCCGTCACGCTCGCCGAGCGCTATGACGGCCAGGCCGATGTTGCCGACTACTGGGTTAGCGAAAAATACGACGGTGTCCGTGGCTACTGGACCGGCCACGCACTGATCACCCGCGGCGGCACGCGCATCGATGCGCCGGCATGGTTTACCGCCGGCTGGCCGGACACACCCATGGACGGCGAGTTGTGGATCGGCTACGGCGAATTCGCGCGCGTTTCCGGCATCGTACGTACGCACGACGCCCAGGATAGCGACTGGCGCCAGATCAGTTATCGCGTGTTCGACCTGCCCGAACACGGGGGCAACTTCGATGCCCGCGTACCCGCCATTCGCGAAACCGTGGCCGATATCGACCAGCCCTGGGTGGTCGCGATTCGTCAGTTCAAAGTGGACGATCCGGCCGCGCTCGATACGGCACTGGAGGCGGTGCTCGCCCGTGGCGGCGAGGGCTTGATGCTGCACCGGGGCGATGCGCTTTATCACGCCGGGCGCAGCGACGATCTGCTCAAGCTCAAACCCTATGAAGACGCCGAGGCCGTGGTGATCGCCATCAACCCCGGCCAGGGCCGGCTCGAAGGGCTGATGGGCTCACTCGACGTACGCACCCCGGATGGGCGCGAATTCGCCATCGGCAGTGGCTTTACCGACGCGGAGCGTGCCGACCCGCCGCCGGTCGGCAGCTGGATTACCTACCGCTACAACGGCGAAACCGCGACCGGCCTACCGCGTTTCGCCCGTTTCCTGCGGCGACGACCGGGCGGGCCACCGCCCGAGCCGCCATCACAGCCCTAACGCCTGGCTCAACCGAATAGCCACCGCAAAGCGCGCATCACCGCCACCGTGGCCAGCATCAGTGCCGTCGGGTAGAAACAGGCGGTAAAGCCCAACGAGCGCGCGGGCGCGCCACGTGCATAGCCGGCGAAAAACAGAATACGGCCGAGTACGAACACGATGGCCGCGAGCACCACGGCCGACAGTGTGCCGATGGGCATGAGCAGCACCCAGGCGAAATACGCCACCACGGCCAGCATTACCTGCTCATGCGTGTTCTGGGCCAGCGCCCGCAACAACTGAACGCGCGGCGTACCCTCGCTCAGCCCCGCCCCGTCGATATCCACCGCATGAAAGAAGCGATGCTTTGCGATACGTCCGAGCGCGAACATCAGACACAGCGCCGGCAATAACGAAGCCCCGCTGGCGATCGACAACCGCGTGGCCAGGTCGTTGTCGAACGGGCCGAATAGATCGACGAACGCACCGCCCCACACCACGACGACCGCCACGACGGCACCGGCCGCCATGCCGCAAAGCACGCCGCGCTGGTGGGTCGACAGCGCCGTCATCAAGCGCTGGCCCGGTATCAGAGCTTGACCTCGAACCCCTCGAACTGCGGCGGGCCGAGATAGATATCGCGACGCGCGCCGGCATTCGCATGCGCCTTGCGAAAGGCCTCGCTCTGGGTCCAGGCCTCGAATGCCGCGCGCGATTCCCACTCGGAGTGCGAAGCAAACAACGTGTGCTCGTCGCTCGATGGCCCCTGCAACAGATTGAACTGCTTGAAGCCGGGCACATCCTGCAGATGGGTGTCGCGTTCGCGCCAGATGGCAAGAAACTCCTCCTCGCAGCCGGGCTTGATCTTGAAACGGTTCATGGCGATGAACATGGCCTGCTCCCATCTTTGAAAAACCGTTGCGAGTATACGCATCGCACAGGCGCCCATGGCACAACGGTCATTGCGCAATACAGCTACAATGGCGCGCTTTGTGACCTGGCCGGGCATAGCCGCTCGCGCCATCGGGAGCCGCTGTGCTGATTCGTATTCTCGAGATCACGGTGCCGGTATTCGGCATCATCGCCCTGGCCTATGCCTACGGCCGTCGGCGCCCGACCGATCTGCGCGACGCGAACCGGCTCAACATCAGCATCTTTACGCCCGCGCTGATCTTTCATGCGCTCACCGAGCGCTCGCAGGGTGGGGACGATTTCATCATGGCCGCCCTCGGCGCCACGGTCATCGTGCTGGGCTCCGGCCTGCTCGCCTGGGCCTGGGTACGGGTCACCAAACGCGACCCGGCCGTTTATATCGGCCCGGCCATGTTCAACAACTGCGGCAATCTGGGCCTGCCACTGGCGATTCTCGCCTTTGGCGAAGACGCCCTGCCGCTGGCCGTGGTGCTGCTGGTCACCGAAAACCTGCTGCAGTTCACCGTCGGCCTGTGGTTGCTGGGCGATTCGATTCATATCAAGCGTCTGGCCACCAATCCGGTCCTAGTGGCTACCTTCGCCGGCGTGATCGGCATGGTCATGGACTGGCATGCCCCGGCGATGATCGAGCCCGGTATTCGCATGCTCGGGGAAATCTCCATTCCGCTCATGCTGGTCGCACTCGGCGTGCGCCTGGCCGACGGCGCGCCGGGTCAATGGGTCGCCGGCTTCTGGGGCGGGTTGCTGTGCCCACTCACCGGCCTGCTCGTGGCCGTGCCCTGGGTATTGATCACCCAGCCCGACCCGCCGCTGGCCGCCCTGCTGATCGTGTTCGGCGCCCTGCCTCCGGCGGTACTCAACTACATGCTCGCCGAACAATTCGAGATCGCCCCGGAACAGGTCGCCGCGATCGTGGCCGTTGGGCATGTGATTGCGCTGGCGGTGATACCGCTCGCGCTTTATTGCGTTTTATAGCACTTGGATCGAGATCGATTGCCCGGCTTACCGCCATGCTACAGAACACATCAGCGAAGCCGCGAAGGTAGTTTGATCGGATTCGCCTTGCCATGCGTACAAGCAAGTATCGTGATCCGGCTTTCTTGCACCTGATACCAAATCAGAAACGGAAATCGGCGCAGCACTGCCCGCCGTACGCCGGTATTTCTGTGGGTAAAGAAACGGCGCCTCGGCAAGCCGGTCTATTAGCGCGTTAAATTCCGCGTTGAACTCGGCTGCCAAACCAGCCTGTTGCTGTTCGTACCACTGCTGCGCTTCAAACACATCGCGTTCTGCAGCACGACGCAGATAGACGTTATAGATCAAGGTAGCTGGCGGTTGAGCCGCTCGCGAACGTCGAACCACGGACTTTCGTCAACCGGATTAGCTTCAGCATCGGCGATACGCGCGTCCAGTATCGATCGCTCGGCGGCTGTCACAGGCACCTCTTCCGTGCCAATCGTTTCCCAGACCGCCTCAATGAACTCCAATCGCTCAGCGAGCGAGAGTTCCTTGACCTTCGATATTAAGTTCGTATCGACCATGGATAGAGAATAGCGTAATCGCGGCATACGCAATACGCCCGCAACCGACTGCCCGATTCAAACCGGCGGCAGCGCACGATTCATGTGGCCATTACCGATCGGCACGGGGTCGAACGCCAGCGCGTTCACACCCTCGATACAGGCAATATTGAGCCCATACTCCGACGGGTTGCTGCGTCGTTTGTGGTGGGTATAAACGCCGCACAGGCTGCAGAAGAAATGTTCGGCCACCCGCGTGCCCCAACGATAGACCGAAAGTACGTCTTCGCCTTTGACGAGGGTGACGTGGATCGTGGGCACGCTCGCCATGACATAGCCTTTTCGGCTGCAAAGCGAGCAATCACATCGTCTGAGGTTCTCCAGGCCGTTGTCGAATTGAATTTCAAGCTCAACCGACCCGCAATGGCAAGTCGCTTTTCGAAACTCCGTCATAAGGCTTCCTCGGATTCGCTGGTTCAACCTGGTCAAGATATCGCAGGTATACCCGCACGCCGGAACAACGTTTTCGTCAATCTCGACTCGAGCCGTTTGCCTAAACCGCTGGCGCCAACAACAACGGGAGCCGCCCATGCCGTAATCGTACCAACCGCACAAAAAAAGCCGGCCGATCATAAGACCGGCCGGCTCGGTACAGCGCAGGATGCACTAGCCGATCAGTTCTGTTCGCTCAGGAACGGATAATCGGTATAGCCCTTTTCGTCACCACCGTAGTAGGTGGCTTCGTCCGGCTTGTTGAGTTCGGCGCCGACGCGGAATCGCTCGACCAGGTCCGGGTTGGCGATATAGGGACGACCGAAGGCCGCACCGTCGCCGAGGCCCTTTTCGATCAGCGCTTCGGCCTTTTCCGCGGTGTAGTGACCACAGAAGATGAGCGCGCCGTCGGCAAAGCGTTCGCGCATGGCCTGACGGAATTCGTCGGTGAGCTTGATGTCGCCGCCGGCCCAGTCGGGCTCGTTGATATGCAGATAGGCCAGACCGCGCTTGTTGAGCTGTTCGGCCATGTAGAAGGCCATCGCCTTGGGCTCGTCGTCGGTCAGGCCGAAGATCTCGATGAACGGCGACATGCGAATGCCCACGCGATCCGCGCCCATCACTTCGACCACGGCATCCACGACCTCCAGCGGCAGACGCGCCCGGTTTTCGATCGAGCCACCGTAGGCATCGGTACGCTTGTTGGCACCGGTGGCCATGAACTGCTGGAGCAGATAGGCGTTGGCGGCATGCACTTCCACCATATCGAAGCCGGCCCGCTTGGCGCGGATCGCAGCCTGACGATATTCCTCCACCACTTCGGGGATTTCCTTGGTTTCCAGTGCGCGTGGCGTGGAGGAATCCTGCAGGCCTTCGCTGCCGTCCTCGAACTGGACATAGGATTTTGCGCCTTCGCCGCGAATGGCGCTGGGTGCAACCGGCTTGCGCCCGTCCGGGTGCACCATTTCATGGCCGACCCGGCCGACATGCCACAGCTGCAGGCACATACGCCCGCCGGCGTCATGAACGGCATCCACGACGCCTTTCCAGCCGGCTTCCTGTTCGTCGGTGAAGATACTCGGCGTGAATACATAACCCCGGGCGGATTCCGAGATATTGGTGGCCTCGGAGATGATCATGCCCGCACCGGCCCGCTGCGAATAATAGGTGCGCTGCATGTCGCCGGGCACCTGGTCACGACAGCGGGCCCGGGTGAGCGGCGCCATGATGACGCGGTTGGGGAGCTGGACGGCGCCGAAATTGATCGGCGAAAGAAGCTTGTCGACAGACATGGTTTTCCTTGGTCGAAAGATCGAGTGATGCCCGAGACTTGGTGGCCGCGCGCATCAAATCAAGTCGATTGCGCACAACGCTTTCATGCGCCAGACACAAAAAAGCCCTGCCGCAACGCGACAGGGCCGAGGCTTTTGCAAAAGCCGGTTCGCTTATTCGGCCTTGACCGTCAGCGTGCCCTTCATGCCGGCCTGGAAATGACCCGGGAAGGTGCAGATATAGGTGTAATCACCCGGCTCTTCCGGCGCGGTGAAGGTGACGGTGTCGGATTCACCACCGCCGACCAGACCGGTATGCGCGATGATCTGATCGCTCATGTCTTCCGGCACATAGTCGTTGGCCTTGGCGCTCATGGCGGCTTCGTCGACCTTCGCGGCATCGGCGTCGGCCTTGAGCAGGAGCCAGTTATGCGCCATGGCGGCTGCCGGCAGCTTGCTGTTGTTGACCAGCTTGATGGTCACTTCTTCGCCCGGCTTGACCGTGATCGATTCCTGGCTGAAACGCAGGCTGTTCATGCCTTCGATTTCGACCGTCTTGGCCTGGGCGGCCACTGCCAGCGTGGACAACGCGGCAAACAATACGAACAGGACAGTTTTCTTCAACATATCGCTCGATCTCCTTTGAATTCGTCAATGCACAATGCATCGAATCAGTGCAATACGCAAGCTTCGACAAGGCTTTGCGGCTCATCATGCAGGCCAATTCAGCCTCCGCTCATGAGCTTGTCGAGTCTAGTCGAAAAGGCTGAACGATCGCTGACGGATACCTGGCCCAAGGGCCGGTCTTGACGGGATACGCCATCGCATTGCCCGTGACGACAGGCGCTAGAACACAATCACCTGGCGAATGGCCTCACCGGCGGCCAGACGTTCGAAGCCGACATTGATCTCGTCCAGTGTCAGCCGATGCGTGAGCAGGCGGTCGACCGGTAGTCGCCCGGCCTGGTACAGGGCGATGTATTCAGGGATATCGAGCTTGGGCACATGCCCGCCCAGATACGAGCCCATGAGTGTGCGTTCCTGGGCGACCAGCTGGGTCGGCGACACCGGCAGACGCACATCCGGGTGCGGCAAGCCCGCAGTGACCGTCTTGCCGCCCTTGCCGGTCGCGGCGAATGCGAATTCGAGCGCCGGCTGCACGCCGGCAAATTCCGCGGCGATATCCACGCCGCCGCCCGTCCATTCCTTGATCTTGTCCAGGGCGTCGTCGTCCTTGGTATTCACCGTGGCCGTGGCACCTAGCTCGCGCGCGCGTTCGAGTTTGTCGTCGTCGATATCGGCGGCGATCACCTGGGCGGCGCCGCCGGCAATCGCGCCGAGGACCGCCGACAGACCGACCCCGCCCAGGCCCACGACCAGCACGGTCTGGCCCAGACGCAAACCGGCGGTATGCACCATCGCGCCCACACCGGTGAGCACGGCACAACCGAAGATGGCCGCGATCTCGAAATCGAGGTTCTTGTCGATTTTGACCAGCGATTCGGTACGCACCACCGCATATTCGGCAAAGCCGGATACGCCCAGATGGTGATAGACATCGTTGCCCTGTTCTTTCAGACGAATGCCGTCATCGAGCAGCGTGCCGGCGTTATTGGCCACCGCACCCGGGGTACACAGCGCAGCGCGCCCGTCGGCACAGTATTCGCAGTGGCCGCAGCTGGGCACGAACGAACACACGATGTGATCGCCCACCTCGAAACCTTTCACGTTCGGCCCAACTTCGATGATCTCGCCGGCGGCTTCGTGGCCGAGCACCATGGGCGTGGGCCGTGGGCGATTACCGTCGATGGTGGACAGGTCGGAATGACACAGCCCGGCTGCATGGATCTTGATCAGCACTTCCCCCGCCTGCGGGTCATCGAGCTCGAAGGTCTCGATCTTGAGCGGCTGAGAATCGCTGTACGGACGCTGCGCGGACATCTCGCGCAATACGGCAGCTCGGGTCTGCATAAGAACTCCTGGTCTAAAAAAACGCTGGCAACATAAGCGGCCTGCGCTCGAATCTATCATTCGAAACGATGTTTCGGGAGTATGAATCTTACCCGCGAGGCTTCGAGGGTCCTGTCAGTCGTGCAAAAATACGGCCCTTATACGTTTACTCGACGGTCAGTGCGTCGTGCGCTGGCTCGTTCGCAAAGGCTTTGACATGACCCCCAGCACCGAGACCTACCCCATCGATATCGCCGGCCTGCATCGCGAGCTTCCGCTGTTCGAGGTTTCCAGCGGAACCCGCATCGCAGTGCTCAACGTACTCGGCGACACCGAACTGGTAGAAACCGCCAGCCGCGCGCTCGCCAAAAAACTCGATGCCGTGGACTACAGGGTGCTCGTCACCGCCGAGGCGAAATCGATCCCGCTGGTGCATGCCCTGTCGGTGGCTACCGGCAAGCCCTACGTCGTGCTGCGCAAGAACTACAAGCCGTATATGGGCGATGCGCTCAAGGCCGAAACGCTGTCGATCACCACCGGCGAACCGCAGACGCTGTTTCTCGATGCCAAGGACCGGGCCCTGGTCGACGGCGCGCGCATTATCCTGCTCGACGATGTGATCAGCTCCGGCTCCACGCTCAAGGCGATGCAGGCGATCATGGATCGCGCCGGTGCGATCGTGGCCGCCGAGGCCGCGATCCTCACCGAAGGCGAGCGCGAAAGCTGGCACGAGATCATCGCGCTTGGCCATCTGCCGGTCTTCACCGACGATCAAAGCTCGTAATCCGGCGCAAAACAGCTGACTTGGTCAGCTGTTTTCAACCCGAAAAATCATGGACTGGTCTGCCGGATTAATCGACCTCTACACGGCAAAGACCGCGGTCGCGATACCGAAACCATAGAGCACGACCAGCGCCGCACTTTCGAAGCCGATATTGGCCAGCCCGCGCTTTTCGCGGCGAATGAGGCCCAGCAACAGCACGCCGGTCATGAGAATCGACAGCGCCATCCATAGCAGCGTCTGTTGCGGAATGGCGTGATAGATCGAGCCGTCGCGATAGGCGATATCCGCCGCGCCCGCGAACAGGCAATCGAAGGCATTACCGCCGATGATGCCACCCACCGCCAGCTGCAACGCACCACGGCGTACCGCCGCGATCGAGGTCACCAGTTCCGGCAACGAGGTACAGATGGCGGTGAGCACCACGCCCACCGCGGTCGCACCGAGACCGGTCTGGGCACCGATACGGCTGGCCACGGTTTCGAGCACGAACCCGCTGAGGCCCAGCAGCGCGGCCAGCGCCGCAAAGCTCAGCCATAGCGACACCAGCGAACGCGCCAGCGCGTCGTCGTCGGGCTCGTCCGCACGGGTTTCACCGGTTTCGCGCGGCGCCCACATGCGCAGCTGCTGGGCATCGTTGACCACGCGCAGACCAAAGCCGTAGCCGGCGAACAACACCAGCGTAGCGGGATGAATACCGGCGATCGTATAGTCCGGCGTATAGGGCGCGACCAGCAATAGCGACAACAAACAGATAAGCAACGCGCTCTGGGCCAGATTGGCGGTGGAGGCAGCGGCATGTTCGAGATTGGCGCGCTGATAGACCCCATCGGCGATCGCCAGAAACACCGTCTGTACGGCGATGCCACCCAGCGCATTGCTCATGGCCAGCTCCGGCTCACCCTTGAGCGCGGCGGTCACCGATACGACGATACCCGACAGCGACGTCGCCGCCCCCAGCAATACCGCACCCGCGATCGCTTCGCCCAGGCCGGTACGGTCGGCCAGATCGTCGGCGATATGGGTCAGGCGCGTGCCGACCACGGCAATCACGACCGCGATCAGTGCAAACAGGCCCAGGTTGGCTTCCAGCCCCAGCGACGCGATCCAACTCATCCGGAAATACTGCGCCGTTTGAAGGGTTTGTCGCGTTCCTTGCCGTTGCGCGCGATGCTGATGCGCTGATTCACGCGTCCGATCAGTCGCCGTTGCCAACGCCGCTCGGCAGCGGTGGCCGCCGATTCACTGGCACCCCAGGCTTCCTGCAACAGGAATTTTCCGGCCGCGACGGCATCCGGCGAGTAGGCGCTCATCTCGAGCGCAATATCGCGTGCGGCTTCGGCCGGATTGGCGTCGATATGGGTGACCAGACCCAGCGCATGGGCTTCGTCAGCACCGATGATCTTGGCACTCATGACCAGTTGCTTGGCCACATCGATACGCACCAGCTCGCGCAACAGGGCCACGCCGCCCATATCCGGAACCAGGCCCCATTTGGTTTCCATGATCGAAAACCGCGCATCCGGAGCGGCCACGCGCACGTCCGCGCCCAAAGCCAGCTGTATGCCGGCACCAAAGCAGTTGCCATGGATAGCCGCGACCACGGGCACGGCGATATCGCGCCAGGCCAGGCTCCAGCGTTGAAACCGATTGGCATAGGGCAGCAACAGTTGCGCCATCGCCGGTGCCGCGGCCAGCGGCGACTTCATCACCGACGCGAAATCCAGACCGGCACAGAACGAGGGCCCGTTGCCCTGAATGACGATCGCACGCAGATCGCGATCCTTGGCCAAGGTGCTCGCGGCGTCGTTAACCGCGTCCAGCATGGCCAGATTCATGCCGTTGTGCTTGCGCGGCCGGTTCAGGCACACCCGCGCCAGATTACTTTCATGTTCGACGACGACGGTTTGCTCCGCTTCGCTCATAGGCCCTCTCCGGCGCAAAAGATCTCACTTTGCCGGCTTTTGATCCGATCGCCTAGCGCGGGGCGACGCCCGTTTAGCGATCGGCCGCGCACACGCCTACCGGCCAGGCAAAAAAAGACGGCCCGCAGGCCGCCTTTTCGACGCATTGCGATCGCGCTTTATGCTTTCAGATGCTTTTCGAAAAACGTCATGCTGCGTTGCCAGGCTTTCTTGCTGGCCTCGGGATCGTAATAGTCCCAGTCTTCGTTGCCGAAGGCATGCGGCGCATCATAGCGATAGGCTTCATAGGGCACGTTTGCCGCCTTGAGCTTGTCCTCGAAGGCATCGGCCTGATCGATGGGGAAGAAGGTGTCCTGCTCGGCGAAATGACACTGCAACGGGATGGTAATCGAGGCCGGATCGCCGGCTTCGTCCGGCGGAATGCCATACCAGGACACCGCGGCATCGGTTTCGTCGTTATGCATGGCCGACAGCACCGCGAGCACGCCGCCCATGCAGAAACCGATGACGCCGACCTTGTCGCTATCGGCCTTGAGGTATTGCTGCGCACCGCGAATATCCTGGGTCGCGGCATCACCGAAGTCGAGCTCGTTCATCTTGTGCTCGGCTTCTTTTTCATCCAGCGCCTTGTCGCCGTGATAGAGATCGGGCACCAGCACCCGATAGCCGGCGTCGGTCCACTGCTGGCCGACCCGCTTGATCTGGTCGTTGAGCCCCCACCATTCCTGGATCACCACGATACCCGGCGCATTCGCATTATTCTGCGGCTCGGCATAGAAGCCGCTGGCCGTGCCGCCGTCGGGCCGCTTGTATTCGATATTTTCGGACATGGCGTGTGTTACTCGATAAGAAAACGTACCTGCATGCTACCGCGCCCGTATTGCGTTTTTAAACGCGACGATCGCGGGCGCGGCGCATGTTCGGCTCAAGTGAGGCGCCTAGCGCGCAGCCTGCTGACGCACGCCGGTCAGGGCCGCGAACTGGGTATCGTTAAGCACGGCATCCAGCGGCAACCAGGCCTGGCTGTCGGGGGTACGGGTGCGCAGGGCCGGATCGGCCAGCGAGACTTTTTCGCCGGTCTTTTCCTCGATGATGCGTTCGATGGCGGCCGCATCCAGTTCACCTTTCTGCAGCTTGACCAGTTCGGCCTCGTCCAGCTCCAGGGTGGTGTTGTTCGCGCTGCCCGGCAGATAGATCGCGCCGGTGGCAAAGTCCACGGCAAAAGCGATCACGCCCGGCACGATGAAGAACAGCAGGCCCACGGCATCGAGCACGGCGACGGCCGGATCGATACGGCCATCGACCTGGCCCTTGCGCTCGGGATACAGGATCACACCACAGGCCGTGGTGCCGATCAGCGTCGCCGTCATCGTCGCCACGATACCCACACGGCGCGCGTTTCTGAATCGATCGGTCATATGTTTTCCCCATGAATGATTGGACGTCGAGTGTGTAGCGCGCCCATCCCGCGCCATGACCTCGACCGAATGATTGTAGCGCCTACTCAGGATTCGCGCGCGCGGCCGATCAAGTGGGTAGAGCCCTTCCCGCCCACGCAGCGCGAACGAACACCATGGCGAAATATAACGGGTCGGCGATGGACCGAACCCAGGCATTTGCGACGAGCGCAGAGCCGGCCGGCGACAGTGCGGGCTTCACCCTGATCGAACTCATGATCGTGGTCGCGATCATCGGCATTCTCGCGGCCATCGCGGTACCGGTTTATATCAATTACATCGCCCGTGCCAAGGTCAGCGAAGGCCTGGCGCTGGCAGCACCGGTGAAAACAGCGGTCGTCGAGTACTACAGCATCCACGGCAAACTGCCCGATGTCGAAGGCAACAACTGGATCCAGGTACTCAAGGCCCTCAACCTGCCGGACAGTTCGGACGCCGGCGCGGCCTCGGGCAAGTACGTCAAGCGTATCTGGTGGTACAACAACGCCGATGCCCCGGCGATCAAGATCCGCTATAGCGGCATTCCCATCGACGACGATCTGTTGTTCCTGGAAGCCGACATCAACGACGGCGCGATCCGCTGGAACTGCACCGCGCCCAGCAGCGACGGCGTGGACGATCGTTACCTGCCCGCCAGCTGCCGCTGACCGGCACCGTGATCGGGCTTATTCGCCCTGCTTGAAACGCCGCAGTTCGCGGCGCTGTTTCTTGTCCGGACGTATGGCCGGCCGTGGCATGGACATGCGCGCCGCCCGCCGCTCGGCGGCCTGAGCTGCACGGCGTTCGCGGCTGGCATCGGTTTCGTTATAGAGCTGCACCGCCTGCACCGCCGGGCCGCGCTGCTCGCTGAGCCCGCATACATCGATCTCGAACGCTGTCTCGCCCTTGGTGATATCCAGCCGGTCGTCGACCTTGACCGCCGTGCTCGCCTTGGCCCGGTGGCCGTTGACATGCACCTTGCCGCCCTTGACCGCCTTGGCGGCCATGGAGCGGGTCTTGAAGAAACGCGCCGCCCAGAGCCATTTATCGACCCGTACGGCAGTGTTGTGTGGAGCCTGCGTCATGCCCAGACTGTGACATCAAATTCGATGACCGCAAACCATTCGCGTGTTCGATCGTTTCCGTCTGATCTATCGCCTGCGTGCGACGCCCGAAGGGATTCATGTCGTTGCCGGGCGTGTACCGCCGCGTTTTCTCGCGGCCGTGCGCGATATCGCCCGTCTGCACGGCATCGACTGCGGCGAGATCGAATGCAAGGGCCGCGCCCGCCATGCGCGTCTGCGCTTTTCCGACGATTTCCCCAAAACCGGCCGTCAGGCCATACGCAATGTCTGGACACCGCCAACCGCGCCAGGACCAAGCGGCGGCCGACGTGCGCGCGGCTGAATACCCGCAGCCCACGCAATGGGCTGCTTGACGATGGATGAAACGCAGCTGGCTTTTCTCAAGCAGGCAGTTTGTCCGCCAATGAACGCGAAGACACGCGAATAAGGCAAAGACAGATCGCGCGAAGGCCGGCTGGGCTGATGTTCGCGCCACACGCTGAACCTTGTAAATTATCAAGGCAGACTTTGCGCTCGGCCCGACCTCTCGTCCGGCCATCAACCCGCCGGCACGCACACCCGGCCAACCCCGTGAGATACGACAAAGGTCTGACATCGATCGATCGAATGGCGTATGTTTACGCGGGGCTTCACTTCGCAGGGACAAGCGCATGATCACGGTTCACCATCTCGAGGATTCACGCTCGCAACGCGTGCTATGGCTACTCGAAGAACTGGAGTTGCCCTATGAGGTCAAGCACTACAAGCGCGATCCCAAGACCATGCTCGCGCCCGCCGAACTCAGGAAAGTGCATCCGCTGGGTAAATCGCCGCTGATTACCGACGACGAGCGCACGGTTGCCGAAACCGGGCTGATCATCGACTACATCGTGGAAACCCACGGCAACGGCGCTTTGGCCCCGCCCCGCGGCAGCGAACAACGCATGGCCTACGACTACTGGCTGCACTATGCCGAAGGCTCGGCCATGCCGCCGTTATTGCTGCATCTGGTCTTCGATACCGTGGAAAAGAAGGCGCCGTTCGTAATCCGCCCCATCGCGAAGGCGATTTCGGCCAACGTGAAAAAACAGTTCATCCGCCCGCAGCTCAATCTGCATATGGACTATATCGAGCACGCCCTGCGCCAACATACCTGGTTCGTGGGCGATACCTTCAGTGCGGCCGATATCATGATGAGCTTTCCCCTGGAGGCCGCCTGCGCGCGTATGGATCTACAGCCGCGCTGCCCCAATATCGCCGCCTTCGTCAAACGTATTCACGAGCGTCCCGCCTATCAGCGCGCCCTCGAGGCCGGTGGCCCCTACGCCTACGCCTGACGTGAACAGACCCGCGAAGAGCGGGCCTGTTCGACACGTTCGCCCGTAACGGCTTAACTGCCGGACGATTCGTCCGCACTCTCGTCGGCCGTCGACGACGCGTCATCGCCGACCGTGACCTGGTCGCGGATTTCCTCGACCGTCTTGTCGCCGATACCGCTGACCCGCGTCAGATCGTCCACCGATTCGAACGGCCCGTGGGCTTCACGTTCTTCGATGATCGCAGCCGACTTGGATTCGCCGATATAAGGCAGCTGACTGAGCGCCTCAGCATCGGCGCTATTGATATTGACCGCTGCCATGGCGAGACCACTGAGGCTCAGCAGGCAGGTGGCGATGAAAAGAATGGCTATTTTTTTCATGGTTTAGACTCCCGTGCATTCGGAAGCTTAAACCTATCGAGTCCGATCGGATGGCGCAAACCGATTGATTTGATAGGGCCGATAGCCACTATCGAGAAACGAAGACTCAATTACTTACGGCATTTTTCGCTTAAATTTCGAAATAGCGTTCTAAATCCGAAAATCCAATATGCGCACTCGCCACTGTCATCGCGTCCCGGGCAAGCGCGTCACGAACTTCGCCTTTTCGACCTGCCAGCGCCGGGCCAGACCGCTGACCCGATCACAGCCCAACGCGCGCGGCTCGGATCGCGGTGCAAGGGTGAACTCGCTGGGACTCTGGGCGCGGGTTGCGCCGGTGTAGGCCATCAATACGACCCGGATGGCGCGTTTGGCATGGCTATTGGCGATCTGGCGCAACTGGCCCCGGTGGCGCATGCAGTCGGCAGTGAGCACCGTGCTGAATACGAGGTAGTCGCGTGCTGTCGGCTTGTCGGCCCGCGGGTTGCCGAGCGCCAGCAACACAACCAACGCCAGCGTCATCGCTACGGCGAGCCGTAGCCCGGCAATCAACGCTCGCCGGCCTCGCATAACGCACGGATATGCACGGCAGCACTGGCCGCCAGCGCATCCAATGCATAGCCGCCTTCGAGGGTGGATACGACGCGGCCCTCACACAAGCGGTCGGCCGCCTCGACGATGCGTTCGGTAATCCACTGATAATCCTCGGCCTCGAACATGAGATCGGCCAGTGGGTCCGAGCGATGGGCATCGAAACCGGCGGATACGAAGATCATGTCCGGCGCGAAAGCGTCGAGCGCCGGCAACCAGTCGCGCTCGACGGCCTGACGAAACACACTGCCCGGCGTACCGGCCTTGAGCGGTGTCTTGATCAGGGTGTCGTGCGTATTGTCGTCGGCGGTGAACGGAAACAACGGGTTCTGATAGCTCGAACAGAACAGCGCCCGCGGCTCGTTACGCAACACGTCTTCCGTGCCGTTGCCGTGATGGACATCGAAATCCAGCACCGCCACGCGGCGCAGGCCATGGACATGCAATGCATGGGCTGCAGCCACGGCGACGTTATCGAAAAAACAAAATCCCATGGCCCGATCGCGTTCGGCATGGTGGCCCGGCGGACGTACGGCACAAAAGGCGTTGGCCGCCTGGCCAGCCAGCACTGCATCGGTGGCCGCGACGACCGCGCCCGCGGCATGCAGCGCCGCGTCGAGGCTATGGCCGTTCATCGACGTATCCTCGTCGAGGCGTACGCGCCCGCGGGTCGGCGCGAAACTCACCAGTTCGTTGACATAGGCCGGCGCGTGCACCCGTTTGATCGCATCCAGCGATGCGCGCGGTGCTTCGCGGCGCGCGACCTGGCGGTCTACCCCGACCACACTCATGCCTTTTTCGACCGCCACGAGTCGCGCAGGCGACTCCGGGTGGCCGCGCCCCATGTCGTGCAAGGGGCAACTCGAATGGCTGAAATAGGCAGTGGTCATAGGCGGGTCCGTATACCGATGATTAAGCCGGCATAAAACAGCGGGTCGTGGCCAGCTGTTTCCACGCTTTCTCAACGAGCGCCAGCGTATGCCGGCATCGAACAACAGCACAACCGGCAATGCAAGTATGCCGCACCGGCCAGCCCCGCGCGGCGATCGCCTCGCCAAAAAAAACGCCGCACGAGGCGGCGTTTTTCTCGGTGGCTGATATCGGCGCTAGCGCATGGCCACGATACGATCGACCACGTTGCTTTGCTGCGCAGCCTGCGGACCATAAAGCTGGGCATAGTTATCCTGCATCCAGCGCCCGAACGCATCCGGGTCGTCTTCGTGCAGCAGCGCGGCCAGCGCGTCGAGATTCTCGCCGTCACCCATGGCGGCTTCGCGACGCAGCGCGACCGACTGGGTATCGGCAAAGTCCTGAGCCTGGGTGAAATCATCATCGATGTTCTTGCCGACGATATAAGCCGTGGTGCCGGCCGTACTCGCGGTGGTAATCAGATCATCGCGATCACGGGCGGAGCCGATGCTCGCCACGCTCAGACCCACAACGGCCACGCCACACAAGGCGATACGGCGCATCAACGGACTGCTCTGTTTGTTCACGGGATTCTCCCTATGGTTGCATCTACCACCGACGTTAGTGCGCCGTTGATGAATTATCGCTGAACTGCAGGCGCCGCTCATTTGTAGAGCGCGTGGCCACCCTCGCGAAATTCCTCGGCTTTCTCGGCCAGCCCGGCGTCGAGTGCGTCTTGCGGGGTTTCGATACCGCGCTCGGCGGCGAACTCGCGGACTTCCTGGGAAATGCGCATGGAACAGAACTTCGGCCCGCACATGGAACAGAAATGCGCGACCTTGGCACTGTCCTTGGGCAGGGTTTCGTCGTGGAACTCACGCGCTTTCATCGGATCGAGGCCGAGGTTGAACTGGTCTTCCCAGCGGAATTCGAAGCGCGCCTTGGACAGGGCGTTGTCGCGAATCTGGGCCCCCGGATGGCCCTTGGCCAGATCGGCCGCGTGGGCCGCGATCTTGTAGGTGATGATGCCTTCGCGCACATCGTCCTTGTCGGGCAGGCCGAGATGTTCCTTGGGGGTGACATAGCACAGCATCGCGGTGCCGTACCAGCCGATCTGGGCCGCGCCGATCGCCGAGGTGATGTGGTCGTAGCCGGGGCCGATATCGGTGGTCAGCGGGCCGAGCGTATAGAACGGCGCCTCGTGGCAATCGGCCAGCTCGGCGTCCATGTTCTCCTTGATGCGCTGCATGGGCACATGGCCTGGGCCTTCGATCATCACCTGCACGTCGTGCTTCCAGGCGATCTGGGTCAGCTCGCCCAGGGTACGCAGCTCGGCCATCTGGGCTTCGTCGTTGGCATCGGCAATCGCGCCGGGGCGCAGGCCGTCGCCGAGCGAAAACGCCACGTCATAGGCCTTCATGATTTCGCAGATCTCTTCGAAATGCGTGTACAGGAAGGACTCGGTGTGATGCGCCAGACACCACTTGGCCATGATCGAGCCGCCTCTGGAGACGATACCGGTGACCCGATTGGCGGTCATCGGCACGAACGGCAGGCGCACGCCGGCATGGATGGTGAAGTAGTCCACACCCTGCTCGGCCTGTTCGATGAGCGTGTCGCGATACATTTCCCAGGTCAGGTCTTCGGCCTTGCCGTCGACTTTTTCCAGCGCCTGATAGATGGGCACCGTACCCACCGGCACCGGCGCGTTGCGGATGATCCACTCGCGGGTTTCGTGGATATGCTTGCCGGTGGACAGATCCATGATCGTGTCGCCGCCCCAGCGCGCGGCCCAGACCATCTTCTCGACTTCCTCGGCAATCGAACTCGTCACCGCCGAGGTGCCCATGTTGGCGTTGATCTTCACCCGGAAATTGCGCCCGATGATCATCGGCTCGGATTCGGGGTGATTGATGTTGTTGGGAATGATCGCGCGCCCGGCCGCGATTTCGTCGCGCACGAATTCGGGCGTGACGTAGTCGGGGATATTCGCGCCATAGCCTTCGCCCGGATGGCGCCGCAGCAGTCGCGAATCCTTGATCGCATCGATCTTCGCATTCTCGCGAATCGCCACGAACTCCATTTCCGGCGTGACGATACCCTGGCGGGCATAGTGCATCTGCGACACGTTGGCGCCTGCCCTGGCCTTGCGCGGCACCCGCACGTCGGGAAAACGCAGATGGCCGGTCGCGGCATCTTCGGCCCGGGCACGCCCGAACTGCGACGACAGCCCCTCGAGCAGCTCGGTATCGCCGCGCTCCTCGATCCAGGCTGCACGCAGTGCAGGCAGGCCGCGGGTCAGATCGATCGGGGCGTCCGGGTCGGTATACGGCCCGGAACAATCGTAAATCGTGATCGGCGGGTTCTTTTCCACGCCGAACGTGGCTGGCGTATTCGACTGGCTGACCTCGCGCATGGGCACGCGAATATCCGGCCGCGAGCCGGTTTCGTGAATCTTGCGGGAATTGGGGAATGGCTCGCGCATTTCGTCGGCCAGACGCGCGGACACCGCCAGATCTTTGGGAACAGCGCTCATATCGATTTGCCGTCGGGGGAATAGGCTTTCAATCTACCAACCTGCCGTGTGCAATAAAAGCCACGCGCGTACGCAGGCGGCGCGGTTGGAGCTCAGCGCGGCGCGCCCGCGAGCGTGGCACTGTCGGCAATCACCGCCCCGGCTGCGCGCATGGCCTCGATCGCAGCCTCGGTGTCGCCGGGCTGCATATCCACACCGCGCACGCCGTCGCGCACGAGCGTGACCGCAAACCCTTCGGCCAGCGCATCCAGGACCGTGAACTTCACACACACATCGGCGGCCAAGCCGAGCACCACCAGATGATCGATACCGCGTGCCTTCAAATGCGCGCCAAGCCCGGTGGCATTGCGATGGTGGTTGTCGTAGAAGGCCGAATAACTATCCAGGCGCCGGTCCATGCCCTTGCGCACGACATGATCGATGCCAGCGATATCCAGCGCCGAGGCAAAGCCTGCGCCGGGTTGGCCCTGGACACAATGCGCCGGCCACAGAATTTGTTCGTAGCCGTCGAGTTCGATCACCTCGAACGGCGCGCGCCCGGGATGTTCGGCCGCGAACGACAGATGCTGCGGCGGGTGCCAGTCCTGACTGGCCACCACATACTCGAATGCCGGCATCAAGGCGTTGGCCACCGGTACCACGGCATCGCCGTCGGCAACGGCAAGCGCGCCACCGGGCAGGAAATCGTTCTGTATATCAACGAGTAGAAGCGCCTCGGTCATATCGATCTCACTCGGCCATCTTGCCGGATCGGCTCGGCCGCGGGTTATCGCGTCGCGCCAGCCAGTCGCGCAGCGCATCGGTGGATTCTTCGAGATAGCGGTCGATCAGCGCAGGATAATTGGCACGCGCGGCGAAGTAGGCAAACTGCTCGCCCGCATGGGCACGTACGTCCGCTAGCGCCGGTGCCGATCCTACCCGCTGGCCGTTTTGTACCACCGGCGCCAACAGATCGATATGCGGCGCGTTGGCCTCGAACTGGTGACACTGGGGGCCGCAGGTACCGGCCCAGGCGGTGCTCGGCGCGGCCTCGTCGAACAGCAGATCGGCGCTGGGCTCACCGTTGCGGGTGAACCGGCGTACCTGATGCACACCGGGGCGGGTGAGCTTTCCCGGCGTATCGGAGAGCTTCATTCGATACGACCAGGTCCCGCGATCGCTACGAATCGCGCCGAGTTTGTAGACACCGTCGAGCGCGGCATCCGGCTGGGCAGTCGTCAGACGCGTGCCCACACCCCAGAGCACGATGGGCGCGCCTTCGCGCTTGAGCTCGGCGATGACGTTTTCATCCAGACTGGAGCTGGCCGCGATGCGGACGTTCTCGAAACCGGCCGCGTCGAGCATGCGCCGCGCAGTCTTCGACAATTCGGCCAGATCGCCGGAATCCAGCCGGATACCGGCCATTTCATGACCGTTTTCGCGCAGTTTCTCGCCAGCCCGAATCGCGTTTTCGATCCCTTCTATCGTGTTGTAGGTATCCACGAGAAATACGCAGTTGTCCGGCAGCGCCCGGGCATAGGTATCGAAGGCATCGATCTCGTCGTCGAAGGCCATGACCCAGCCGTGGGCATGGGTGCCGGAAACCGGGATACCGAACAGCTGCCCGGCGAGTACGTTCGATGTACCCGCACAGCCGCCGATATACGCCGCGCGTGCCGCCGACACGCCGCCGTCGATGCCCTGGGCCTTGCGCAGCCCGAAATCGAGCACCGGGTCGCCGCCGGCCGCATGCGCGATACGTGCGGCCTTGGTCGCGACCAGGGTGGGGAAATTCATCATGTTCAACAGCGCGCTTTCCAGCAGCTGCGCCTGCAGGATCGGCGCGCGCACCCGCAGCATCGGCTGATGCGCGAACACGGCGGTGCCTTCCGGCACGGCATGAATATCGCCGGTAAAACGCAGATCGCCCAGATAATCGAGAAAGCCGCGCTCGAACAGCGGGTTGCCGGCGTTGTCCTCGAGCGTGGCCAGATAGGCGATATCGGCCTCGGTGAACGCCATCTGGGTGACGTATTCGACCGCCGTTTCCAGCCCGCAGGCGATGGCAAAGCCGTTGTCGAACGGCGCCTCGCGAAAGAACAGATGAAATACCGCCTCGCGCTCGCTGGAGCCGTTATGCCAGTGGGCATAGGCCATCGTCAGCTGATAGAGATCGGTCAGCAGCGCGGGCGCGCGGCCGTAGAGTTGCCCCAGCAAGGACATAGACAAAAGCGCAGGAATGATCCGGGTAGAATGCGAACGTTGGCCGCGAGTTTCAACTCGCCGTCGCCACGCGTACTTGCGCAGCGACGCCGGCCGCCGCAAGCTCGGCGCCATGGACAGGCAGACATCCAAGGACGCCCAGCGCCGCGCCCGCCAACCCGCGCACGAGAAAAAGCGCGGAAAACGGCCACCGTCCCTGGGCAAGCGACTCCTCAGAACGCTATCGCAGTGGGCGATGGCCGGCTATATCTGGCTGTTGCGCCTGACCTGTCGTATCGACATCGTCGCCGGCCGCGAACACCTCGAAGACACGCTCACGCGCGCGACCCCGGTGGTGCCCTGCGCCTGGCACCAACGGCTGGTGCCGAGCGGTTTGTTCCTGCGCTCACTGGTCGCGCGCGGCATGCATGTGGGTTTTCTGATCAGCCCGTCGCGCGAAGGCGAGTTCATGTCACGGGTGGCCCGCAATCATCGGGTCGAACCCATCCGCGGCTCCTCCAGTCGCACCGGGCGCGAAGCGATGCAGGCCCTGGTGGAAGCGGTAGCACACGGTATATCGCCGATGATGTACGGCGACGGCCCGCGCGGGCCCGCACGCGTATTCAAGACCGGCGCCGTGATTCTTGCCAGCCGTACCGGCGCGCCGCTGTTTCTGGTGGGCGCGGCGGCCAGCCGCTACTGGGAGGTCAAATCGTGGGATCGAATGCACGTGCCCAAACCGTTCTGCCGGTTTAAAATCGCGGTGGGCGAGCCGTGGCCGATCGGCCAACTGCACGCAAAACACGAAGCCGAAGACATCGCCGAACAACTCGGCCAGCGGCTCGATTCGCTTTGCGAGGTTGCCCACAACGCCGATTGAGCCGGTATGAAAATGGCTGATTTTCGGGCTGAGGGCATACCTCGGTATGCGCCGCGCCTTGAAGCCGCAACGGCCATCCCCATGACCCATCGCTATGTGTCGACGTTTATTTTTCCATGACGCTGGAAACGGCTGACCCCGTCAGCTTTTTTGATGCCGGATCATTAATAACAAGCCCAGTCATAAGCACAGGAACATGTCGGGTCTATGAGTGAAGACAGTCAGGATCGGCCAAGCTGGCAACACCGGCTGACCATGCGTGTCGCTGTGCCCCTACTGCGGTTGTTGGCGCGCGCGCTGCTGGCCAGCTGTCGTCTGCGCCATGTCGAAGGCGATACGCATCTGACACAGGCAATCGATAGTGGGCGCGCGTTTCTGCCCTGCTGCTGGCATCAGCGCTTGAGCGTGAGCGTGGGTTATCTGCTGCGTGCTCGCGCGCGCGGACTGCGGCCGGGCTTTCTGGTATCGCCCTCGCGCGACGGCGAGATCGTGGCCGGCGTAGTCGACGGCATGGGCGCCGAGATCATCCGCGGCTCGGCCACGCGCACCGGCGCACGCGCCATGCGCGATTTGTATACCGTGATGAAGACCGGCGTCTGCCCGATCATCCACCCGGACGGCCCGCACGGGCCGGGCTTTGTCGCCAAACCCGGTACGCTCATGCTCGCCCAGATGACCCAGGCCGTGATGCTGCCGATGGCGTTTTCGGCCGATCGCTACTGGCAGCTCGGCTCCTGGGATCGACTGATCATTCCCAAGCCGTTCGCACGCGTGGCCATCGTCATCGGCGAACCCATGGCCGTGGCCCGCGGCGACGATATCAACGCCGCGGCCCAGACGCTCAGTGCGCACCTGGATGCGCTCACGCGCGAGGCCGACCGACTGACCGGCGCCAGCCCGCGGCCACCCAGGAAGATGGGCCCACCGGCAGACAATCCTCCGCCCCCGAACACCGCTGCATAACCCGTTGCGACTCGCGTTCGAGTCCTCGAACGCGTGGCGACAAGGCCTGCGCGCGCCGCGCCTGCCTCATGGGCGGATCCAGCTCGGCAACGCCGTTACGGCGCCTTTTAGGCCGAACCCGTTAAACGCCGCCGGCGCGACCACGAGCGATTGTTCAGAGCGCCCCCTAGGCAGGCGCCACTTCGTCCTGCAGATAGGCCGCCAGGGCGTTGATGGTCGGATATTCGAACAGATCGGTCATCTCCAGCCGGTCCGGCCAGCGGTTTTCGATGCCTTCGTGGATCTGGGCCAGTTCGAGCGACGACAGCCCGATTTCGAACAGGTCGTCATCGACACCGATATCCCGGCCGGGCACGACCTCCTCGCAGATGCGCGTGAGTTCGGCCGTAATATCGTTACTGGCGGGCGCCGGTTGTTCGGCCTCGTCGCTGGCGAGCAGCGTATCGAGCCGGGCAGCAATCTCGTCGAATTCGCCCTCGGCATACTGGCGTGCCAGCAATGCGCGCTGCAGCTTGCCGCTGGTGGTCTTGGGCATGCGCGAGATCGGCAGGACGCGCGTCGCCACAAGGCCCGCGCGCTGATTGAGTGCACCGCGCAGCGTGCGCGCGATCTCGGCGAAATCCTCGAGATGCCCACGAAAGACCACGAACAACACCAGCGCCTGCTCGGTCGTGCTCGGCGCCTGTACGCCGGCCGCGGCGAGCTTGTTGAGTTCTGCGCCGGGCAGATCCTGTAGCAGTGCCTCGATATCCTGCGGATAGTGGTTCTGGCCGTTGACGAAGATGATCTCCTTGGCGCGACCGGTAATCACGAGCTCACCGTCGTGACAGAAACCCAGATCGCCGGTATCCAGCCAGCCGTCGCCCATGAGTGCGCCCGCGTTGGCCTGGGGATTATCGTGATAGCCGGCGGTCACGTTGGCACCGCGAATCCAGACCCGGCCCACTACGCCATCGCCCACGGCCTGGCCGTTGTCATCTGCCAGCCGGACTTCGGTGGCCGCGACCGGCGTACCCAGACACACGAGTTCGAGTGCGTGCACGCCGTCGTCGTAGCGCACCGTATCGCCCACGCCCAGCTCGCCGCGCGCAACCGACACGGTACGCAGACCCCGACCAGGCGCCGGGAACGTGGCCGCCAGGCTGGCTTCGGCCAGGCCGTACACCGCGAACATGGTTTCGCCAGCCAGACCGGTGGGCGCGAGCGTATCGAGAAATTCGCGCACCAGCGCCGGCGCAATCGGCTCGGCGCCGTTATAGATCAGACGCACGCGGGACAGATCGAGCTCGGGCCGGCCCTTGGCCGCGATTGCCCGCAGGGTGTGGCGATAGCCGAAGTTCGGCGAGCACAGCAGCGTGGCCCGTGTTTCGGCCGCTTTTTCCAGCCAGAGCAGGGGCCGACGTGCAAACAGATCCGGCGTCATCAGGTGATGCGCAAAGCCGTTGTAGACCAGCGTCAGGTGAAAGCCGATCAGGCCCATATCATGGGTCAAGGGCATCCAGGACAGCGCAATCTCGTCGGCCCCGAACCGTGAGCCGCTGCTGATCGCCTGAATATTGGCCAGTACGTTGGCATGGCTGAGCACCACGCCCTTGGGATCGCCGGTCGAGCCGGAGGAGAACTGGATGAACGCCGTATCCTGCGCATCGAGCACCGGGCGCTCAGCCGGCTGATCCGCCGCCGGGGGCTCGTCCGAGAAGGCCGTATCGGCCAGCCGCGCGGCGGCGTCGGCTTCACCGCGCTGTTCGAGAAAATCGCGCACGCGCTCGATATGCTTTGGCGCCGCCACGATCCGCGGCTCGTCCAGATGGCGCCATACCCGCACCAGCTTTTCGAGCTGGGCCGGGGTCGCGCCCGCCGCGATCGGCACCGGCACGATCGCGCCGTAGATCGCTCCCCAGAAGAATTGCAGAAAGCGCATGTTGTCTTCGACGAACAGGATCAGATGATCGCCGCGACGCATGCCCTGCTGTTGCAGCACCGCGAGCCGGCCCTCGGCCGATTTCGACAGCATGCGGTAGTTCAGACCGCGCTCGTCGTGGGCACCGTCGATGAATACGATGCCATTCGGCGAGTCGATTTGTGCATCAAGCGCGTCGGCAAGCGTACGAATACCGGACATAAGCAGACCTCTAGGACGATTTCTTATCGCGCGTGCCAGCGAATCGGCACGCCGTCGCCGGGGCGCAGATTGATCCGCGCCTCCAGCGTGGGGGGATGGGCGCCGGCATAAACCGGCGTAAAACGGCGCAGCATCGTGATCAGATGCACACGCATTTCCGTCATTGCCAGATGCTCGCCCACGCAATGGCGCGGGCCGGCGGCAAACGGAATATAGGCAAAACGCGGCGCGGCCGGGCGCTCGGCCAGAAAACGCTCGGGCATAAACCGATCCGGCGTATGCCAGTGCTCCCGATCGCGGTGCAGCACGTAGGGGCTGATGAATATCTGATCGCCGGCCGCGATCTCGTAGTCGCCAAGCGTGTCGTGCGCGATCGCGCGCCGCGACAACAGCCAACCCGGCGGATACAGGCGCAGCGTTTCGTGGATAAGGGCATCGATGAAGCGCAGCCGATGACTGGCGTGATCCGCGAGAGCGGCCAATTCATCGTCGCCCAGATCCGGGCCCAGCGCATCGACCTCGGCCTGCGCCCGCGCACAAAGGTGCGGATGGGTCGCGATCTCGTACCAGGCCCAGGCCAGCGCACTGGCGGTGGTTTCATGCCCGGCCACGATCAGGGTCAAAACCTCGTCGACGAGCTGGCGCCGGCTCATGCCCGCGCCGTCGCGATCGCGTGCCGCGAGCAGATGACCGAGAAAGTCGAAAGATACGTCCGCGCCGCGGGTGCGCGCATCAGCGCGGTGATCGATGACCGATTCCACGACCTTGCCCAGGCGATGAAAGCGCGCGGCAAAACGTAGATCACGGGTCGCCTCTTCGCTGAGCAGCGAAAACGGGTTGCTCGCCCCATCGACCAGGCTTTGATAATCCGCCCCGAAGATCGATTTAAGTACGATCACCAGCGTGAGTTCGCTGATATGGGCGGCCACGTCGACCGGCGTATCGGGCGGCACGTCGGCCTGCCAGCGCTCGGCCAACGCCCTGTTCTCCGCCGCGATCATGGTATTGAAATCGGCCAGACGCCGCGGCTTGAACGCAGGCTGGAGCATGCGCCGCTGGCGCGCCCAGAAATCGCCCTCGCTGACCATGATGCCCTCGCCCAGTAGCAGGCGAACGCGATCCAGACCCATGCCCTTGGCATAGTTGCCCGCGCGCCGCACCATGATCTGCTGCACCAGTGCCGGGTCGTGAATCACCCAGTACGGCGAACGCGCCTGGGGCGCCGGTATGCGATAGACCGGGCCGTAGACCTCGTGCCAACGCACGAGCATGCGCCGGGTCGCTTCATCGGGGGCCACATCGAATTCGACGCTCGGGCCGGCTACGTCGGCGGCACAGACGATATCGGATAGGCTGCTGGACATCGGGCAACGCCCCACTCGGAACGCAGCCCCTATCTCCTCGAAAAGCGTGGGCTACGCGGTTAACAAAACGAACCAGTTATTTTTTATGGTACGTGTATTCTACATCTTTATAAGCGAAAAAGATCAACTCGCCTTCGCCCGGCAGGCCGGCGATACCGATCCGCCCGCCTATCGCGAACGCTTGCAACGCATGGCCGATACCGGGGCGCGCACTCGTACCCGTGCTGGTTTGTGGTTATTACAGCAATTACTGGGGGCCGCGGGCTATCCGGGCAATTGCCTAGCGCGTATCGGTTTCAGTGCCAGCGGCCAGCCGCAGATCGCCGGCGCGCCTGCCTTCAGTATTTCGCATAGCGATACGCTCGTGGCCTGTGCGCTATGCGATCACGCGCATATCGGCCTGGACGTGGAACGCCGACGCCTGCGCGACATGCAACGCATGGCCCGTCTGCTCGACGGCGACGAACGCCGGCGTGTCGAACACGCGCCGCTGGCGTTTTTCGACTACTGGTGCGCACGCGAAGCCACGGTCAAGGCCAGCGGCCGGGTAGGACTCAAACGTATCCGCGCGCTCGAGCTCAACGGCGATCGCGCCCGCCTGGACGAGCGCGACTGGTATCTGCAGGCAATCGAGCTGGACGCCGACTATGCCGCCTGTCTGGCGAGCGATGGCCCGATCGGGACGCTGGAGCTACGCGAATTCAGCCTGGCCGATGCAGAAAATACAGACCGGCAAAGATCTTGGGATCGATAAGCAGGCCCTCGGCTTCACGCGCAGCCAGCCACTGCTCGACCTCGGCCAGCGGGACCGCATGCGGAATGATGTCTTCGCTGGCATCGCCGCCCCCGGCATCGATCCGGGTCAGATCGAAAGCACGATAGAAGCTCAGGGTTTCGTTGGCCAGGCCCGCGCTGGGCGGGCCAGCGGTCAAGAACGCCATGCGCGCCGGCCGGTAGCCGGTTTCTTCCTCGAGTTCGCGCGCGCCGGCGATCTCCATAGCCTCGTTCTCGGCGCCGGGCACATCGCCAACCAGACCGGCCGGCAGTTCGATCACATGCTTTTGCAGCGGCAGGCGCGGCTGTTCGACGAGCAGCAATTCATTAGCGTCGGTTACCGCCACGATCACCACCGCGCCACGGGCGTTGGCGCGCTCGACGTACTCCCAGTGGTCGCGGCGTTTCAAACGCAGGAACTCGCCTTCATGCAGGGTGCGATCGGCAGACATAGCGGCTTTCGGCCTCGAACGACAAAGCCGCTAGTCTAACCTGCTTGCCAGACGCGTCAGGCTACGCGCAGCGGTTGCACGTTGCTGGGTTTGATCGTGTCCTTGATATCGTTCCAGTAGACGATTTCCATGCGCCCGTCGAAATGCTCGACCAGCGCGCTCGCCGACTCCACCCAGTCGCCCGAGTTGTAATAGCGCACGCCTTCGATGGTCTTCATCTCGGCGTGGTGGATATGGCCACAGACCACGCCATCGAAACCGCGGCGCCGACATTCGTGGGCCACTGCCTTTTCGAATTCGCTGATGAAGTTCACCGCCGACTTGACCTTGTGCTTGGCATAGGCCGACAACGAAAAGTACGGATAGCCCAGCCGCGCGCGCGCATTGTTGAAGTAGCGGTTCACGCGCAGCAACGTGACGTATGCCACATCGCCGATACGCGCCACCCAGCGATGATACCGGGTGACCACGTCGAACAGATCGCCATGAATGACGAACAGCTTGCGGTTGTCGGCGGTGACATGCACGGCATCGTTGACGATCTGGATATTGCCCATGCGCAGCTCGTAATCGACGAACTTGCGCAGGAAATCATCATGATTGCCGGTCACGTAGTAAACCTGCGTACCGCGCCGGGACTTGGTCAGAATCCGACGGATGACATTGGTATGTTCCTGCGGCCAGAAAAAGGTCGAACGCAGCCGCCAGCCATCGATGATATCGCCGACCAGATAGAGTTTTTCGCACTCGCAGTGCTTGAGAAACGCCGATACCGCTTCAGCCTGGCTACCCGCGGTTCCCAGGTGCACGTCGGAAATGAACACGCTGCGATAGCGTAGTGGCTGGCGTTGCTTGCTGTCTTTTGGCATGGCCTGTCCCGTAACGGTTTCGCCATGCAGGCTAGAACGGCCAAATCACGCGGCGATGACGCTTTGATTGCGTTTTCATGACAACCGCGGGGCGCGCCGCGCCCGACGCTTTTGCTAAGCTTCGCCGCACGAGTCCACCCGGCTGCGCCGTAGCGGTCTGGCCCCTTTCGACGACAAGACAGCACATGACAACGACACCACACCGGGTTCTCATCGTGGGCAACGGCGGGCGCGAGCATGCGCTGGCCTACAAGATCGCGGCCTCGCCGCGCGTCGAGCGGGTGTTTGTCGCGCCGGGCAACGCCGGCACCGCGCGCATGGCCGATGTCGAGAATGTCGCGATCGCGGCCACCGATATCGACGCGCTGCGCGATTTCGCCCGCGATCAGGCGATTTCGCTGACCGTCATCGGCCCGGAGGCGCCGTTGGCCGCGGGCATCGTCGATGTCTTCGAACAGGCCGGTCTGGCCTGCTTCGGCCCCCGACAGGGCGCCGCGCAGCTGGAAGCCAGCAAGGCCTTTTCCAAGGATTTTCTGGCCCGCCATGCAATCCCGACCGCCGACTACGCGGTATTCAGCGATTACGACGAAGCCGCAGCCTATATCCACAACGTCGGCGCGCCGATCGTGGTCAAGGCCGACGGCCTGGCGGCCGGCAAGGGCGTGTATCTGGCCGACAGCGAAGAAGCGGCCTTGGCGGCGGCGCGCGACATGCTCGAAGACAATGCCTTCGGCGATTCCGGCGCACGGATCGTGGTCGAACAGTTTCTGGTTGGCGAGGAAGCCAGCTTCATCGCGCTGGTCGACGGCGAAAACATCCTGCCCCTGGCCAGCTCCCAGGACCACAAGGCCGCCTTCGATGGCGATACCGGCCCGAACACCGGTGGCATGGGCGCCTATTCGCCAGCGCCGGTGATGACCGATACGGTCTTCGAACGAGTCATGCGCGATGTCATTCGTCCGACCGTGGCGGGTATGGCCGCCGACGGTAATGCGTTTACCGGCTTTCTGTATGCCGGGCTGATGATCGACGAGGCGGGCGATGCGCGCGTGCTCGAATTCAACGTCCGCCTGGGGGATCCGGAAACCCAGCCGATACTCATGCGCCTGCAAAGCGATCTGGTGGACCTGATCGAGGCCGCGCTGGACGCCCGCCTCGACCAGATCGAAGCCGAATGGGACCCGCGCGCCGCGCTCGGCGTGGTCATGGCCGCCGGCGGCTATCCCGGCGCCTATGCCAAGGGCGACGAGATCGGCGGCCTGGATGCGGCCGAGGCCACGGGCGCCCGCGTATTTCATGCCGGCACCCGCCTGGCCGATAACGATCGTGTAGTAACAGACGGCGGGCGCGTGCTGTGTGTCTGCGCACTCGGCGACGACGTTGCCCAGGCCCAGGCGCGCGCCTATGCTGGGGTCGAAAAAATAAGCTGGCCCAAGGCGATGTATCGTCGCGATATCGGGCATCGCGCGATTTCACGTACGCCCACGTCCGTTTGAATCATTATTTTAAAACCCTGCCCGTCCGCGATCTGACTGTCTCAAGGAATATAGCGATGAAAACGACTCGTCTCGTGAGCCGTATGTGCCTGTTGTGTGTGTTGTTCACCATGACCGCCGCCAGCCAGGCCGCCAGCGACAAGACCATTTACGGATGGGTCGAAAAGGCACAGCTGGTTCCCTGGGGCGTGACCGTCAAGGCCAAGCTCGATACCGGTGCCCTGACCTCGTCGATGCATGCCACGGATATCGAGAAGTTCGAAAAGGACGATGAAAGCTGGGTGCGCTTTACCACGCGCGTCGAAGATCAGCGCACCGAAGAGATGGTCGAGAAGAAATTCGAGCGTCCGCTCTATCGCGAGCTCGAGGTCACCGGCGCGGGCGGCAGCGACCAGCGCCCTGTCGTGCTGCTCGACGTGTGCATGAACAACACCATCTACGAAGAACAGTTTTCGCTGCGTGATCGCGGCGACATGATCTACCCGATGCTGCTGGGCCGGCGCACGATTCGGCATCTCGGGCTGATCGATGTCAGCAAGAGCTTTCTCAACGACCCCGAGTGTGATCACGATTCGAAAGTCGTCGAACACAAGAACGAATCGGATTCCGACGACTGACGAGCGGCTAAGTGAAAGACTTCCATCTGAAGATGCTGGCGCTGTTTCTCAGCGTCGTGGCCATCGGCGTGTGCTATTACAAGACCGAACGTCTGGGCGTGCCGCTGACCCCGCAGTCCAGTGCCCAGGTCTGGACCGCCGAGGCCACCGTACGCTTCAACGGTCAGAATCGGTCGGCCAAGATCAATCTTGCCGTGCCGCGCACGCCGCCCGGTTTTTCCGTGCTCGACGAGAACTTCATTTCGGCCGGCTACGGGCTGGCCACCGACGATGTCGGCGCGAATCGCGTGGTGCAATGGGCGGCACGCAATCTCAGCGGCCCACAGACGCTCTACTACCGCGTGGTGCTGACCGAAGATGCCTCCGCGCATCGCGATCGCACCCAGCCCACGCCGAGCTACCCGGATATTCCCGAGTATTCGGACCCGGAACGCGCGGCCGTGTTCACGCTGCTCGACAGCGTACGCTCACGCTCGGCGGATACCGCCTCCTTCGCCCACGAGCTGCTGCGTCGCTTCAACGACCCTACCCCCGAGGCCGAGGTGAAGGTTCTGCGCGACGAGTCGGCGAATGCCGTGGCCCAGGTCGAGCAGATACGTCATATCCTCGCCGGCGCGCGTATTCCCTCGCGTATCGCCCATGTGCTGCCGCTGTCGGGCAGCCTGCGCCATGGCAGCCTCACACCCTGGCTCGAGGTCTATAACGGCGAACGCTGGCTGGCGTTCAATCCGCGTACCGGCGCGGCGGGCTTTCCGGCCGATGCGCTGGTCTGGTATTCCGGCGACATGCCGCTGGTCGAGGTCGAAGGCGCGGACGATGCCAGCGTCCAGTTCTCGGCCCTGCGCACCTCGCGTGATGTCATGGGCCTGGCGCAGCAGCGCGCCCGGCTGATCAACTCCGATGTGCTCGAATATTCGTTGCTGTCGCTGCCCATCGCCACCCAGAACACTTACAAGATTCTGCTGACCGTGCCGCTCGGCGCGCTGGTGGTGGTGCTGCTACGCAACTTTATCGGCCTGCGCACCTTCGGCACCTTCATGCCAGTGCTGATCGCCCTGGCCTTTCGTGAAACCGAGCTGGTGTGGGGCTGTATTCTGTTTACCGTGCTCGTGGCACTGGGGCTGATCGTTCGTTTCTATCTGGAGCGACTCAAGCTGTTGCTGGTGCCGAGACTGGCGTCGATGCTCACCATCGTGATCCTGCTCATGGCGGGTGTTTCGATCATCAGCCACAAGCTCGGCATGGAGCACGGGCTGTCGATCGCGCTGTTCCCGATGGTGATTCTGGCGATGACCATCGAGCGCATGTCGATCGTCTGGGACGAAAACGGGCCCAAGGACGCCCTGCTTTCGGGGCTGGGCAGTCTGGCCGTGGCAGCGGTGGGCTTTCTGGTGATGACCAATCCGCTGGCCGAGTATCTGGCGTTCGTATTCCCCGAGCTTCTACTGCTGGTGCTTGCATTCACCCTGCTGGCCGGACGCTATACCGGCTACCGTGTCTCCGAGCTGTGGCGCTTCCGCGCCGCGGCCCGTGCGATCAGCAACAAGCAATGAGCAGTATCGGCCGGGGTTGGCGAAGCCGGTTGCGCCTGCTGCGGCGCAACCCGCCGTTTCGCATGCCGTCCACGCTCAAGGCGCTGGGTATTCTCGGCATGAACGAGCGTAACGGCGACTACATCAGTATCTACAACAAGCGCAAGTACTATCCGCTGGTCGACGACAAGCTCAAGACCAAGCAGCTGGCCCTGGAAGCCGGCATCGCCACACCCGAACTCTACGGGGTGATCGAGATCGAGCACCAGGTGCGCGATCTGGATACGATTCTGGGCGATCGCCAGGATTTCGTGATCAAGCCGGCCCAGGGCTCCGGCGGCAGCGGGATCATGGTCATCGGCGGTCGGCGCGGCAATCAGTTTCTGCGCTCGTCGGGCGTGAGTGTGTCGCGCGGCGAACTCGAGCACTTCATCTCCAATGTGCTCTCGGGCATGTACAGCCTGGGCGGCCTGCCCGACAAGGCGATCATCGAGTACCGCGTGAAACCGCATGCGGTATTCGATGCAGTGAGTTTTCAGGGCGTGCCCGATATTCGCACCATCGTGTTCCGCGGCATCCCGGTGGCCAGCATGGTGCGCCTGCCGACCCGCCAGTCGGACGGCAAGGCCAATCTGCATCAGGGCGCGATCGGCGCCGGCATCGACCTGGCCAGCGGGCGCACGGTCGACGGCGTGTGGTTCAACAGCGTGCTGGATTCACATCCGGATTCGGGCAATGTCGTGCGCGGCATTCAGGTGCCGGACTGGCAGCTGCTGCTGGAACTGGCCGCGCGCTCTTACGATCTCACCCAGCTCGGCTATCTGGGCGTGGATGTGGTGCTCGATGCCGAACACGGGCCACTGGTGCTCGAATACAACGCGCGGCCGGGGCTGAACATCCAGCTCGCCAACCAGATGGGCCTGCGCCATCGTCTGGAAAAGGTGCGGGCCCTGGAGAGCGTGCCCGAATCCGCCGCCGAGCGCGTGGCCCTGGGCCAGCGCCTGTTCGGCGAAAGCTGAGCTACGAGCCCGCCCCAACCCGTGCTAGCCGGCCGGTCACCCGGCATTACACGCATACAGGCCTCGCGCTATCGGCCGCGAGGCCCACGAAAACAGCTCGGGCGCGCTTGTATGCGTCGCGGCGCAAAAAAAACGCCGCTGGCGGCTCAACCGGCCTTGTTGCGGGCGTGGATGAAGGTCCAGTAGCCGAATGCGTTAACCGGGCGCTGTTCGACGACGTCGAGATCGGCCATCTTGAGGAACTCGTCCAACGGAAACGACGGCCGGAAACCCACCAGTTTCGACAGCGGCGACACCATGCGTTCCAGCGAGGCCATCGCGCCCTTGCCCTGGCTGAAATGGTTAACAATAAACAGATCACCACCGGGCTTGCAGACGCGCTTCATCTCTTCGACGACTTTCTTCGGATCCGGCGCGACGGAAACCACGTACATCGCCACGACCTTGTCGAAGCTGTTGTCGGCGTATTCGAGCGCCTGCGCGTCCATGAGCGCCAGCGAGATGCGATCGGCATTGCCATTGACCCGCGCCTTGGCGTATTCGAGCATCTCGGGCGAGACATCGATACCCACGACTTCGACATCGTCGGCGTAGTGATCGAGCGAAAGCCCGGTACCGACGCCAACCTCGAGCACACGATCGCCTGCCCGACAGTCCATCTTGCGCACCGCCACTTCGCGTCCCTGTTCGAAGACCGGGCCGAAAAAACGGTCGTATTGCCGTGACAGGCGGCGATACGCGGTGACGACGGATTTTTCATCCATGAAATAGGTTCCCGTAAATAAGCCGTGAGACCACTTAGGCGAGCGAAGAATACGCCTGTGTCGACAGGGACACAAAAATCGGCTGTACACGAGCGATTCTAATTCGGCCGTGCCAAACGTTCGCCACGGTGCTCGTCGACCAGTTCGAACAGCCCGCGCATATCCGCCCCGCGATGACTCAGCCGCGGTCGGGTTTCGTCTTCGAAAAAACGAATGGTGCGAAAAGCGCGCGTACCATCCATACGAAACCAGTGCCGGAGCCCGGCGGGCATGCGCACATAATCGCCCGGCTCGCAGGCCAGCGCGTACACCGTGTCGGCTGTGCGTATGAACAAAACGCCCGCGCCGTGCACCAGCAACTGGGATTCCACGGCATCGTGGGCATGCTCGATCATGAGCTCGCGCTCGATGGTGTCGCGGCGCGGATGGGTGAGCGCCACACTGGCGACATCGAGCGCGACCCGCGGCATTTTTCTCATAAGCCGATCGAGCGGTTCGATATAACTGCCGATCACTTCGTCCGGACGCGATTCTTCATCGAAAGCCAACGGCGGCAACTCGACATGGTCGTAATGCACGCCCACCCCTGCCAGACGGGCCGCGATACAGCGGCGTTCGGTGTCACACAGCCGCAAGCGATAGGCATGGTCGACATCGCGATAGAGCTCAGTCATGGTCGTTGCCCTGGCGCAAGAAGATTGATTGAACACCCCGACAGCCGCCGTCGTCGACTGGATTCGACACGACCGCCGGCCGCGCACCATAAAAAAGGCGCCGGCATGGTAACCGGCGCCGCGTGACAACGCCATGTCTAACCGGCGCTAACCGGTGCGCGCCAGGGGCTAGCCCTGATCGCGCTTCCAGTTGATCAGCCCGCCCGCACGCAGGATGTCCACCTGCCGCTCGGACAATGCATGCTTGCAGCTGATCGTCTCGCCGTCCTCGGTTTCCACTTCCACACTGTCGCCCGAAGCCAGCGCCTCATGTAGACCGCTGATCTTGAGTTTGGTGCCCTGCTTGAGGTTACCCAGGTCACCGCCGTCGGCGAAGGTCAGTGGCAATACGCCGAAATTGACCAGGTTCTGCCAGTGAATACGGGCATAGTCCTTGGCGATGACAACACGCAGCCCCAGATAGCGCGGCGCGATCGCGGCATGCTCGCGCGAACTGCCCTGGCCATAGTTGGAGCCGCCGATGATGGCGTGATCGCCCGTGTCCTTGGCGCGATCGGGATAATCCTCGTCGACCACGTCGTAAACGAACTCGGCGATGGCCGGAATATTGGAGCGAAACGGCAATACCTCGGCCCCGGCACGCATGATCTCGTCGGTCGAGATATCGTCGCCGACCTTGAGCAACACCGGCAGCTCGAATTCGTCGGGAATGCCGTCGAAATCCGGCAGCGACTTGATATTCGGCCCCTTGACCAGTTCCACCTTGCGCGCTTCCTCGATCGGCAACGGCGCTTCCAGCATTTGATCGTTGACCACCGGATCGTCCGGGTTTTCGATCTTCGGGTAGTCGAAATCCAGCGTGCGCGGATCGGTGATCTTGCCCATCAGCGCCGAGGCGGTCGCGGTCTCCGGCGAGCACAGAAACACTGAATCCTCCTTGGTGCCGGAGCGCCCGGGGAAGTTACGCGGCGTGGTGCGCAGGCTATTGCGCCCCGACGCCGGCGCCTGGCCCATGCCGATACAGCCGTTACAGCCGGCCTGGTGCAGGCGCGCGCCCGAGGCGATCAGCGGCCCGAGCAGATTGTCGCGGGCCAGCGTCTGCAGCATGGCGCGCGACGACGGATTGACGTCGAAGGACACCTCCTTGGAGACATGACGCCCGCGCACCATTTCGGCCGCAATAGCGAAATCGCGATAGCCCGGGTTGGCCGAAGAGCCGATATAGGCCTGGTAGAGCTCGTCGCCGGCGACCTCTTCGACCGGAACCACGTTGCCCGGCGAGGTGGGCTTGGCAATCAGCGGCACCAGCGTGGACAAGTCGATTTCGTCGTGCTCGTCGTATTCGCAGCCCTCGTCGGCCACGAGTTCCTCGTATTCGTCTTCACGGCCCTGGGACTTGAGAAAGCGTTTGATCTCGGCATCGGCCGGAAACACGGTGGTGGTCGCGCCCAGCTCGGCGCCCATATTGGCGATCACGTGGCGATCCATGGCTTCCAGGTTATCCAGCCCCGGACCGTAGTATTCGATGATCTTGCCGACACCGCCGGATACACCGTGGCGGCGCAGCATCTCCAGAATCACGTCCTTGGCCGAGACCCATTCCGGCAATTCACCAGTGAGCTTGATACCGAAGACCTTGGGCATCTTGGTGTAGAGCGGTTCGCCGGCCATCGCCATGGCGACCTCCAGACCGCCCGCGCCGATGGCGAGCATGCCCATCGAGCCGCCGGCCGGGGTATGGCTGTCGGAACCGAGTAGCGTCTTGCCCGGCCGGCCGAAGCGTTCCATATGCACGGCATGGGAAATACCGTTGCCCGGGCGCGAGTAATAGGCCCCGAAGCGTTCGCAGGCGGACTGCAGGAACAAATGATCGTCGGGGTTCTTGTTGTCTTCCTGAATCAGGTTGTGGTCGACATACTGGGCCGATATCTCGGTCTTGACCCGGTCGAGTTCCATCGCCTCGAGCTCCAGCATAACCAGCGTGCCGGTCGCGTCCTGGGTCAGCGTCTGGTCGATTCGCAGCGCAATCTCCTCGCCTGGCGTCATTTCGCCATCGAGCAGATGCGATTCGATGAGTTTCTGGGCAACGTTCTGGGCCATGGATCCCTCCGGCGTGTTTGTTGCCTTCACCATAGCCTGCGTCGATCCAATCACAAAGCCACACACCGGATATATAGCAAAAAATATGCCGTGAATGAGAATCAGTTTCATTCAAGAGCATTTTTAGTTCGCACAGACCGGGGTAAATCGGCTACCGTTAGCGCGGCGATGCCTCAGGCATCGGCTGGCCACGAGGGAATGCCGGCACCGGCTTCTTGTGTACACTACACCTATTCATATCGGCACAAGGCGTGCGATATGAGTCGACGGGCGAGTGCTTCGCGTAGAATAGGACCACGCCATGAATGCCGCTACCGAACAAGCCGTTGTCATCTGGCCCTTGCTGCTATTCGCAGCCGGCGCGCTGGGACTGATTATTTTCATGCTCGGCGTTTCGGCGGTTCTGGGCGGGCGCCATAGTTCACGGCTGGGTAACCAACCCTACGAATCGGGTATCAAGCCCACCGGCAGCGCACGGATGCGCTTTTCGGCCAAGTTCTATCTGGTGGCGATCATCTTCGTGCTTTTCGATCTCGAAGTGGTCTTCATCTTCTCCTGGGCCATCGCCGCACCCGCGCTGGGCTGGCCCGGCTACTTTGCATTTCTGTTCTTTCTCGGCGTGCTGACCCTGGGCCTGATCTACGAGTGGCGCATCGGCGCACTCGACTGGGCCCCCAAGGCACCGCGCCAGTATCGACTGGAGGCGATCGAAAGCAATCGCCGCCGTAATCTCGATGCTGCGCCGCGGTGACGTACGCGCACTGTGAACACGACGTTCGATTGAACACCCGACAGGACGATCATTAATGGGATGGTCACTGACTAGCACCGACAAGAATCCGAAACCCGGCTCGGCCGGTTCGGACGACGGCAGCGGCGGTACGCTCGAAGACGCGCTGGCGCGTAACGTCGTTACCGCCAAGCTCGACGACATGATCGCGTGGGGGCGCAAGCACTCCATGTGGCCGTTCAACTTCGGCCTGTCCTGCTGCTATGTGGAAATGGCCACGGCCCTGACCGCGCCGCACGACATGGCGCGCTTCGGTTCCGAAGTCATTCGCGCCACGCCGCGTCAGGCCGACGTGATGATTATTGCCGGCACCTGTTTTCTGAAAATGGCGCCGGTGATTCAGCGTCTCTACGACCAGATGATGGAGCCGCGCTGGGTGATCTCCATGGGTTCATGTGCCAACTCGGGCGGCATGTACGACATCTATTCCGTGGTTCAGGGCGTGGACAAGTTCCTGCCCGTCGATGTCTACGTATCGGGTTGTCCGCCGCGCCCCGAGGCCTTCCTCGAAGGCCTGCTGCTGCTTCAGGAAAACATCGGCGCAGAAAAACGCCCGCTGTCGTGGATGATCGGCCCGCAGGGCGTCACCCAGCGGCCGAAACTGTCGATGCGCGATCGCAAGCGCAGCGAGCGCCTGTCGGTCACCACTCTTCGTACGCCGGATTCGGTCTGATGCTCGATCGCGTCGATATCAAACAGCAGCTGTTCGAACGCTTTGACGAGCGTACGTTCACCGAGCAGATCACCGCCGATGGCATGCCCACCCTGTGGGTCGGCCGCGACAGGATCTGCGACGTACTCAAGTTCCTGCGCCAGGACAGCACCCCGGCCTACCGGATGCTGTTCGACCTGACCGCGATCGACGAGCGCGTACGCGAGCACCGGCTCAACCAGCCGGCCGCGGATTTCACCGTGGTCTATCACCTGCTCAGCCTGTCGCCGGTCGCCGAGATCCGCCTCAAGGTCGCGCTGTTCGACGACGATCTGAGCACGCCCACCGCCACCGGCGTGTGGCCCAACGCCAACTGGTACGAGCGCGAAGTCTGGGACATGTTCGGGATCACCTTCGACGGGCACCCGAACCTGCGCCGTATTCTCATGCCGCCGACCTGGAAGGGCCATCCGCTGCGCAAGGACCACGCCGCGCGCGCGACCGAATTCGAGCCGCTGCATCTGGACCCCAAGCGCCAGGACGAAGAAGAGAACGCCCTGCAGTTCAAGCCCGAAGACTGGGGCATGAAGCGTGAGTCCGGCGATAGCGAGTTCATGTTCCTCAACATGGGCCCGAACCACCCGTCGGTGCATGGCGTGTTTCGTGTTGTGCTACAGCTCGACGGCGAGGAAATCATCGGCGCGGTGCCGGATATCGGCTATCACCATCGCGGCGCCGAGAAGATGGCTGAGCGCCAGTCCTGGCATACCTACATCCCCTATACCGACCGGGTGGACTATCTCGGCGGGGTGATGAACGAACTGCCCTACGTCATGAACCTCGAGCACGTGCTCGGCATTCAGGTGCCGGAACGGGTCAAGGTCGTGCGCGTGATGCTGTGCGAGTTCTTCCGTATCACCAGCCACCTGATGTTCTTCGGCACCTATGTGCAGGACATCGGCGCGATGAGCCCGATCTTCTGGATGTTCTCGGATCGCCAGAAAGCCTATGACGTGATCGAGGCGATCACCGGCTTTCGCATGCATCCGGCGTTCTTTCGTATCGGCGGCCTGACCATGGACCTGCCGAACGGCTGGGATCGCAAGGTCAAGGAATTCCTGGATTGGTTCCCGCCACGGCTGGCCGAATACAAGAAAGCCATGGCGCGCAACAGCGTGCTGGTCAAACGCTCCAAGCATATCGGCGCCTATTCCCAGGACGAGGCGATCGACTGGGGCATCACCGGCCCCGGCCTGCGCTCGACCGGCGTGGACTTCGATCTGCGCAAGGCCCGGCCCTACTCGGGCTACGAGAACTTCGACTTCGAGATTCCCACCGGCACCAACGGCGACTGTCAGGACCGTCTCGATGTACGCATCGAAGAGATGTTCCAGAGTTGTCGCATCATCGAGCAGTGCATGAAGAACATGCCCGCCGGTGACTACAAGGCCGATCATCCCTTGACCACACCGCCGGTCAAGGAGCGCACGATGCACGACATCGAGACGCTGATCGCGCATTTTCTGACGGTGAGCTGGGGACCGGTGGTGCCGGCGATGGAATCGGCCTGCATGGTCGAAGGCACCAAGGGCCTGAACGGCTATTACAGTATTTCCGACAAGCATGCGATGAGCTATCGCACGCGTATTCGTACGCCCAGCTTCGCCCATCTGCAGCAGATACCGCTGATTGCCCAGGGCGGCCTGATTGCCGACCTCGTGGCGATTATCGGCGCGATCGACTTTGTTATGGCAGACGTGGACCGATGAAGTTATCGAAAACCGAAATTGAGGCCATCCAGCACGAGATGACCCTGTACGAGGACCCGGGCGCTGCGACCATCGAAGCGCTCAAGATCGTGCAGGAACATCGCGGTTGGGTATCGGACGAGTCGCTGGAGGCGGCCGCGGCCGTGGTGGGCGTGACCCCGACTCAGATGGAAGCGGTGGCCACGTTCTACAACCTGATCTTTCGCCAGCCCGTGGGCCGGCACGTGATCATGATCTGCGACTCGATCTCCTGCTATCTGACCGGCTACGAGGAAATCCTGGCCTATCTGAAGAAGACACTGGGCATCGAGTTCGGCCAGACCACGCCGGACAACCGCTTCACGCTGCTGCCGATCTGCTGTCTGGGCAACTGCGACAACGGCCCGGCCATGCGTATCAACACCGACTATCACGGCCGGCTCACGCCCGATAAGGTCGACGCCATTCTGGCGGAATACCCCTAGGCGCGGCGCAAGGACGAACAGTCATGGAAAAGGTTCTTACCAAAAACATCCGCGACAACCGCGAGCCGATGACCCGGGCCGAATACGAGCAGGCCGGCGGCTGGGAGGCCTACAAGAAGGCCCTCCATGAGATGAAGCCGACCGAGGTCGCCGATCTGGTCAAACAGGCCGGCCTGCGTGGCCGCGGCGGTGCGGGCTTTCCCACCGGCGTGAAGTGGTCGTTCATGCCGCGCTTCGAGGAAAACCCCGAGAAGCGCCCGGCCCACGTCTATCTCGTGGTCAACGCCGACGAAATGGAGCCCGGCACCTTCAAGGATCGCCTGCTCATGGAAGGCGATCCGCATCAGCTGATCGAAGCGATGGCCATTGCCAGCTATGCGATCGGCGCGGATATCGCCTACGTGTTCATTCGCGGCGAATACACCGAATGCCAGCGCAAGCTCCAGCGCGCGATCGACGAGGCCATGGAAGCCGGCTATCTGGGCGAGGATATCCTGGGCACCGGCTTCAATCTCAAGATGTATCTACACATGAGCGCGGGTCGTTATATCTGCGGCGAGGAATCGGCGCTGCTCTCCGCGCTCGAAGGCCGTCGCGCCGTGCCGCGCCACAAGCCGCCGTTTCCAGCGGCTTCCGGCCTGTTCGGCCAGCCGACGACGGTTAACAACGTCGAAACCATCTGCAACGTCCCGCATATCGTGAAAAACGGCGCCGAGTGGTACAAATCGCTCGGCCTGCACAAGGACGGCGGCACCAAGATCTTCGGCGCCTCGGGCCATGTCGCCCGCCCCGGACTGGTGGAACTGCCGCTGGGCACCAAGCTGTCCGACCTGCTCGATCATTTCGGCGGTATTCGCGGCGGGCGCAAGCTCAAGGCGCTGCTGCCCGGTGGCGGCTCCACGCCGCTTTTGACCGACGAGCATCTGAATACGCCGATGGACTATGAGGGCGTGGGTGCGGTCGGCAGCCGTCTGGGCACGGGCACGATGGTGGTCATGGACGACCAGACCCCGATCGTGGGCGTGCTCAAGAACCTTGAGCATTTCTATGCCCAGGAATCCTGCGGCTGGTGCACGCCCTGTCGTGACGGCCTGCCCTGGGTCGAGCGCATTCTCACCAATCTGGAAGCCGGGCACGGCAAGCCGGGCGATATCGAGCTGCTGGATCTGCACGTCAAACTGCTCGGCCCGGGCAAGACGTTCTGTGCCCATGCGCCTGGCGCCATGGGCCCGCTCGAATCCGGTCTCAAGTATTTCCGCGATGAACTGGCGGCGCTTATTCCGCCGGACGCAGAAACGCTTGAGCTCACCCAGCCGGCCAACGCCGCCTCGAACAACTAGCGCACGGTTTAGCGATGGCAACGATCAAGATCGACGGCAAGCAGTTCGAGGTGGACCCCACCGACAATCTGCTCAAGGTCGCGCTCTCCAAGGGCTTCGACCTGCCCTATTTCTGCTGGCACCCGGAGCTGCATTCCGTGGGCGCCTGTCGCCAGTGCGCGGTCAAGCAGTACAAGAACGAAGACGATACCCAGGGCCAGATCGTCATGGCCTGCATGACCCCGGCCGCGGACGGCGGCTGCTTCTCGATCGAGGACAAGGAAGCCAGCGATTTCCGGGCCCAGGTCATCGAATGGCTGATGATCAACCATCCGCATGACTGCCCGGTATGCGAAGAAGGCGGCGAATGCCATCTGCAGGACATGACCCTGATGACCGGGCATACGCGCCGGCGCTATCGCGGGCCCAAGCGGACCCATCGCAATCAGGAGCTGGGCCCGTTCATCAATCACGAGATGAACCGCTGTATCGCCTGCTATCGCTGCGTGCGCTACTACCGCGACTATGCCGACGGTGACGATCTACGCGTGCTCGGCTCGCATTCGAACGTCTATTTCGGCCGCGAAGCCGATGGCGCCTTCAACAGCGAGTTCTCGGGCAACCTGGTGGAGGTCTGCCCCACCGGCGTGTTTACCGACAAGACGCTGGGTGCCCACTACAACCGTAAATGGGACATGCAGAATGCCCCCGGCATCTGCACCCATTGCTCGTTGGGCTGCAACACCAGCCCCGGTTCGCGCCAGGGTATCCTGAAGCGTATCCAGAACCGCTATCACGGCGAGATCAACCATTATTTCCTGTGCGATCGCGGGCGTTTCGGCGCCGGCTTCGTCAACCGCGAAGACCGTCCGCGCCAGCCCTTGGTACGCGCCGACAACGGCGTGCTCGAGCCGCAGGACATGGATGTCATGCTCAGCTCGCTCAAGCGCGTGCTGGCCGAGGCCAAGGGTCTGGTCGGTATCGGCTCGCCGCGGGCATCGCTGGAAGACAACTTCGCACTGCGCCATCTGGTCGGCGCCGATAACTTCCATAACGGTATGAGCGGTCCGGAAAGCCATGCCAGCTTGGCCGCGCTCGCGCTGTTGCAGGAACACGCCGGGCGTTTGCCGACGCTGCGCGAGGTGGAATCCTGTGACGCGGTGTTCGTGCTGGGCGAAGACGTCACCCAGTTCGCCCCGCGCTTGGCGCTGTCGCTGCGACAGGCGGTACGCAACGAGCATCACGTGCTTGCCGAGGCCGCCAATATCCCGAAATGGCATGCCCGCGCGGTGCGCGACGAGGGCCAGCATTTCTACAGCCCGCTGTTCATGGCGGTGCCGGCAGCCACGCGTCTGGACGACGTGGCCACCGAGCTGTTTCATCTACGCCCGGCCCGTATCGCCCAGCTGGGCTTTGCGGTCGCCGCGATGCTGGACGACACGGCGCCGATGCCGGCCGATATCGACGACGAAACCCGTGCCCACGCCGAAACCATTGCCAATGCGCTCAAGACGGCGAAAAAACCGTTGGTGGTGGCCGGCACGAGCCTGGGCAGCGAAGCGGTGCTCACCGCGGCCGGCAATGTCATGCGCGCGCTCGAATCGGTCCACGACGATGCGGGCCTGTTCGTTACGCTGAGCGAGGCCAACAGCCTGGGCATGGCCATGATGAGCGATCGCGATGTCGATCACGCCTTCGAGGCGATCAACAGCCGCCGGGCCGATACGCTCATCGTCATGCAGAACGATCTGTACGAACGCGCCCAGCAGGGCAAGGTCGATGCCGCGATCAAGGCGGCCAAGAACCTGATCGTGCTCGATCACAGCATGACCGCAACCATCGCCAAGGCCGACTACGTACTGCCGGCCGGCAGTTTCGCCGAGGCCGACGGTACGCTCGTCAACAACGAAGGCCGCGCCCAGCGCTTTTTCCAGGTCTTCATTCCCGAAGCGCCGCTGCAGGAAGGCTGGCGCTGGTGTGCTGATCTCAACCGCGCCATCGGCAAGCCGGTGAACTGGTATGGCATGGACGATCTCATCGATGCGATCGAGTCGGCCTGCCCGCAGTTCACGGGTATCAAGACGGCCGCTCCGAGTACGAGCTTTCGCAAGGCCGGCATGCGTTTTCCGCGCAGCCCGCATCGGTATTCCGGGCGTACAGCACTGTATGCCAATGTGGACGTGCGCGAGCGCCGTCCGGAAGTCGACCCGGACTCGGCACTGGCCTATTCCATGGAGGGCTACCACGGCAGCGACCAGCCGCCGGCGCTGATGGCGTATGCCTGGGCCCCGGGCTGGGATTCCAACCAGGCCGCGATCACCCGTTTTCAGGATGAGATCGGCGGCCATCTGAAAGGCGGCGATCCGGGTACACGCTTGCTCAAGGTCGATGCCAACGTCCCGGAATACGCGCCGGCCGAGCCCAAGCTGGTCGAAGGCTGGCAGGCGATCCCGCGCTATCACATCTTCGGTAGCGAATCGCAGTCGGCCAAGGCCCCGGCGATTCAGCAACGCATGCCGCGGGCCTGGTTCACGCTCAACGAGGCCGGCGCGAAGGCGCTGGGTCTGGCCGCGGCGGATACCCTGCGCCTGACCATCGATGGCGAGATCCATGCCCTGCCGGTCACGATCGACCCGAGCCTGCCCGACAAGACCATTGGTGTGCCCGTGGGCGCACATGGCTTGATGGGCGTACGCCTACCTGCCGCGGTGTCGCCCTGATGTTCGGTATAAGCACAGACACACTGCTCGACCTGGCGTTCACCGCCTTCGAGACGATCGCCATTCTGCTGGCCGTGGTCATCGCCGCGGCGCTGCTGATCTGGGTCGAACGCCGCCTGCTGGGTGTCTGGCAGGATCGCTACGGGCCGAATCGCGTCGGTCCGTTCGGCATCCTTCAGGTGGCGGCGGACATGATCAAGATCTTCTTCAAGGAAGACTGGATCCCGCCGTTCGCCGACAAGGCCGTGTTCGTGATCGCGCCGGGGATCATCATGTTCACCACACTGATGGCGTTTGCGGTGGTGCCGTTCACCGAAACCATCGGCGTGGTCGATCTGAATATCGGTATTCTGTTCGTGCTGGCGATGAGTTCGCTGGGCGTGTATTCGGTGATTCTGGCCGGCTGGTCCTCGGACAACAAATACGCGCTGCTTGGCGGTATGCGTACCGCCGCCCAGATGATCTCCTACGAGGTCTTCATGGGCCTGAGCCTGCTGGGCGTTGTGCTGCTGGCCGGCAGTTTCGATCTGCGTACGATCGTCGAATCGCAGGCCGGCATGTGGAACGTGATCCCGCAGTTCCCGGCATTCGTGATCTTCTTCATCGCCGGTATTGCCGAAATTCACCGCGCGCCCTTCGATCTGCCGGAGGCCGAACAGGAACTCACCGCCGGCTATCACACCGAATATTCGGGCATGAAGTTCGGCATGTTCTTCGTGGGCGAATATCTGGGCATCGTGCTCATCTCCTGTCTGACCACGGTGCTGTTCTTCGGCGGCTGGCTGGGCCCGATTCTGCCGGGCTTTGTGTGGTTTGCGCTCAAGGCCGGATTCTTCATCTGCTTTTTCGTGCTGCTGCGCGCGGCCACCGTGCGCCCACGCTACGACCAGCTCATGGCCTTTGGCTGGAAGATCCTGCTGCCCATCGCACTGGTCAACGTTGCGATCACGGGCGCTGTCGTGGTGGCCATGGCATGAGCACGTCGTACTCTCTACTCGATTTCACCGGTTACGCGAGTCACCTATGCTGAGTGTTCTGCGCACCATCTGGATGACCCTGATGCACACCTTTCGCAAGCGCGATACGGTGCTGTATCCGGAAGAAAAGCCTTATCTGCCGCCGCGTTATCGCGGGCGTATCGTGCTTACGCGCGATCCGGACGGCGCCGAGCGCTGCGTGGCCTGCAATCTGTGCAGCGTGGCCTGCCCGGTGGACTGCATCAGCGTGGTCAAGGCCGAGGACGAAAGCGGGCGCTGGTACCCGGAAACCTTCCGCATCAATTTCTCGCGCTGCATCTATTGCGGCTATTGCGAGGAGGCCTGCCCGACCTACGCGATCCAGCTCACCCCGGATTTCGAGATGGGCGAGTTCGATCGTCAGAACATGGTCTACGAGAAATCGGACCTGACCATTGCCGGCGTCGGCAAGCGGCCCGGCTACAATTTCTATCGCGTCGCCGGCATGGCCGTGGGCGGCAAGGACAAGGGCGAGGCCGAGAACGAGGCCGAGCCGATCGACGTTAAAACCCTTCTGCCGTAGGCCGGTCATGGAAATCGCCTTCTATCTCGCCGCTATCGTCGCCGTTGCCGCCACCGCGCGGGTGATCAGCTGTGCCAATGCCGTGCATGCGCTGCTGTATCTGATCGTGTCGCTGCTGTCGGTGGCGATCGTGTTCTATACCCTGGGCGCGCCGTTTGCGGCCGCGCTCGAGGTGATCGTCTATGCCGGCGCGATCATGGTGTTGTTCGTATTCGTGATCATGATGCTCAATCTCAATCATGAAACCGTGGCGCGCGAGCGCAGCTGGCTGGCGCCGCGGGTCTGGATCGGGCCGGGCATACTCGGCATCGTGCTGCTCGGCGTACTGGCCGTGGCCCTGGCCAGCGGCGGCTCGATGGGCAACGTCGACAGCACGCCGCTGATGGCCTCGCGTATCGGCATGACGATGTTCGGCCCCTATGTGCTGATCGTGGAACTGGCCGCGTTCGTGCTGCTGGCAGCACTCGTGGTCGCTGCCCATCTGGGCCGCGACGATCGTGACGTGGCCGAAGAGAAACGCGTTGCCGCCGCCCGCGGGCGCCGTCATCCGGGAGGCGAACAATGAACGGGATTCCCATGGAGCACGGCCTGGTGCTCGCTGCCCTGCTGTTCACGCTCGGGCTGGTGGGTCTGGTGGTACGGCGCAATACGCTGTTCATCCTCATGTGCCTGGAAATCATGCTCAATTCGGCCGGCCTGGCCTTCATCGTCGCCGGCGCAGCCCATGGCGCGCCCGATGGCCAAGTGATGTTCATTCTGGTGATCACGCTGGCCGCTGCCGAGGCCAGCATCGGTCTGGGCCTGCTGCTGCAGCTGCATCGCCGTTTCAAGACCATCGACATCGACGCCGCCAGCGAGATGCACGGATGAATTTGCTAGCTCTGACCATCGTCTTTCCGCTTGCCGGCAGCCTGGTGCTGTCGTTCTTCCCGCGCATGCCCGATCGTGCCGCCGCCACCATTGGCGCCGGGTCCGTGGGCCTGTCGGCGCTGGTGTCGGCGCTGCTGATCTATACCTTCGTCAGCGGCGACGCCATGGCCTATAACCAGACACTCTGGACATGGGTGTCGGTCGGCGATTTCACCCCGGCGTTCGCGCTCTATTTCGATGGCCTGGCGGCGACCATGCTCGGTGTGATCACGGGGGTGGGTTTTCTCATCCACCTGTTCGCCGGCTGGTACATGACCCACGATCTCGACGGCGAACCGGGCATGGGGCGCTTTTTCGCCTACATGAACCTGTTCATCGTCGCCATGCTGCTGCTCGTACTCGGCGACAACCTGTTCCTGCTGTTTCTGGGCTGGGAAGGCGTCGGCCTGTGCAGCTATCTGCTGATCGGCTATTACTACACCGACGAGGCCAATGCCTGGGCGGCCTTCAAGGCGTTCCTGATCACCCGTATCGGCGACGTGTTCCTCGCCATCGGCCTGTTCCTGCTGTTCACCACTTTCGGCACGCTCGATATTCAGACCCTGCTGCACCAGGCACCGCAGGCCTGGGCCGAGGGCGATACGATGGCCAGCGTCGCCGCGCTGCTGTTGCTTGGCGGCGCGGTGGGCAAATCCGCCCAGCTGCCGCTACAGACCTGGCTGCCCGACGCCATGGCTGGCCCCACGCCCGTGTCGGCGCTGATTCACGCGGCCACCATGGTCACTGCGGGCGTCTATCTGATCGCACGCATGCATGGCATCTTCGAACTCGCGCCGGTGGTACTCGCCCTGGTGGGCGTGGTCGGCGCGGTCACGTTGCTGCTGGCCGGCTTCGCGGCCCTGTGCCAGACCGATATCAAGCGCGTGCTGGCCTATTCCACCATGAGTCAGATCGGCTACATGTTCCTCGCGCTCGGCGTGGGCGCCTGGGATGCGGCGATCTTTCATCTGATGATTCATGCCTTTTTCAAGGCACTGCTGTTCCTGGCCTCGGGCTCGGTGATCATCGCCTGTCACCACGAGCAGAACATCTTCAAGATGGGCGGGCTGCGCAAGAGCCTGCCGCTGGACTACGCCGTATTCATGATCGGCGGCGCGGCCCTGGCTGCCCTGCCGCTGGTCACCGCCGGTTTCTATTCCAAGGACGAGATCCTCTGGCTGTCGTTTGCCAACGGCCATTACGTGCTCTGGTTTGCCGGGCTGGCCGGCGCGTTCCTGACCGCGCTGTATACCTTCCGTATGATCTTCATCGCCTTCCACGGCGAGGCCAGGATAAAGGCCCATGCGGGCAAGGGCATTGCCCATCACCTGCCGCTGATCGTGCTCGCAATTCTGTCGACCTTCATCGGCGCCTGGATTCATCCGCCGCTGGCCGGCGTACTGCCGGGCCACGAAGGCGGCGATCACGGCACCACCAAGCTGGTCGTCGAAGTACTCTCGGCCGTAGTCGCGGTTGTCGGCCTCGGCATCGCCGCGGCGCTGTTTCTGGGCAGCCGCCAGACCGCCGAAAAGCTCGCCAGCAATCCGCTGGGTCGCAATCTCTGGCAGCTGTGGCACAACGCCTGGGGCTTCGACAGCCTGTACGATCTGGTATTCGTGCGCCCCTATCTGATGCTCACCCGGCTGCATCAGCGCGATTGGATCAACTCGACCATCAATATCGCGCCGCAGTTCGCGCTCATGCTCAACAGCGCACTCGTCACCACCCAGAGCGGGCGACTGCGTTGGTATGCCCTGTCGTTGTTTGCCGGCGCGGTGGTGTTGCTGGCGGCTTTGCTGTTCGGGTGATGCGCATGCGTACCTATCTTGACGACATCGCCGCCGCGCGTTCATTCACAGGTCCCAAGGAACGCTTTCAATGATCCTGTGCTGGCTTTTATTCGTTCCCTTCATCGGCGGCCTGCTGTGCTGGCAGCTGGAAAGCCGCCATGCGCCTGCACAGGCGCCGCGCTGGATCGCGCTGCTGACGATGCTGATCGTGCTCGCGCTGGCGTTGTGGCTGTGGTTGACGGGCGACTACACGCTGGCCGGCGGCGCAGTGGGCGATGCGCCGAACTGGGCCCACCAGATCCGCCTGCCGTGGATCGATCGCTTTGGCATTTCCTTCCATCTGGCGCTCGACGGCCTGTCGCTGATCATGATCATGCTGACGGGCTTTCTCGGCGTGCTCGCCGTGGTGTGCTCCTGGCAGGAAATCACCAACCGGATCGGCTTTTTCCACCTGAACCTGCTCTGGATCATCGGCGGCGTGGTCGGCGTGTTCCTCGCCGTGGATCTTTTCCTGTTCTTCTTCTTCTGGGAAATGATGCTGGTGCCGATGTATTTCCTGATCGCGCTGTGGGGGCACAGCGGTTCCAAGGGCAATACCCGCATCGGCGCGGCCATCAAGTTCTTCATCTATACCCAGGCCAGCGGTCTGTTGATGCTGGTCTCGATTCTGGGCCTGGTGTTCGCCCACTACAGCCAGACCGGCACCTTCACCTTCGATTACATGGTGCTGCGCGACACACCGCTGACCGGGCCGATCGCTTACGTGCTGATGCTGGGCTTTTTCATCGCCTTTGCCGTCAAACTGCCGGTCGTGCCCCTGCATGGCTGGCTGCCGGATGCCCACGCACAGGCGCCCACGGCGGGCTCGGTGGACCTGGCCGGCATTCTGCTCAAGACCGCGGCCTACGGCATGCTGCGTTTCGCGATCCCGTTGTTTCCCGAAGCCTCGGCCCAGTTCGCGCCGGTGGCGATGGCGCTGGGCCTGATCGGTATCTACTACGGCGCGCTGATGGCCTTTGCCCAGACCGACGTCAAGCGCCTGATCGCCTGCTCGAGTATTTCGCATATGGGCTTCGTGCTCATCGGCATCTACTCCGGCACCCTGCTGGCGCTGCAGGGCGTGATCGTGCAGATGGTCGCGCACGCCTTCTCGGCGGCCGGGCTGTTCATCATTTCGGGCCAGATCTACGAGCGTATCCATACCCGTGACATGCGCCAGATGGGCGGTCTGTTCGGGCGTATGGGTGCGCTGCCGGGCTTTGCACTGGTGTTCGTCATGGCGTCGCTGGGCATGCCCGGCACCGGCAACTTCATCGGCGAATTCCTCATTCTGTTCGGTGCCTTCAACACCGTGCCGTGGGTCGTGGTTGCGGCCAGCGGCGGCCTGGTGATGGCCGCCATCTATTCGCTGGTGCTCATGCACCGTGTCTACTGGGGTGCACCCAAGTCGCAGGCTTCGCTCGGCGGGCTCGACGTGCGTGAATACAGCATGATGCTGCTATTGCTCGTGCTCACGCTCTGGCTGGGGCTGTACCCGAATACCGTGCTCGATATCTCGCATACGGCGATGACCGAAGTCACCGACTGGTTCGCCGTTGCTCCCTTGCCGTCCCGTTAAGCGAAAGGCGTCATGACCGACTTTTCCACTCAGATGCTCGCCCTCGCGCCGTTGCTGATTCTGTGCGCGACCGTCGTCGGCGTGATGTTGTCGATCGCCATCGGTCGTCATCATTTCACCGCGGCGACGATGACCGTCATCGGCCTGAATGCCGCACTGCTGTCGCTGCTGGGCGTGCTTCAGGTGACGCCGATCCAGGTCACGCCGCTGTTCGTCATCGACGACTACTTTCTGTTGTTCAGCGCTATCGTGCTGGTGGCGTCGCTGGCCTGTACGACCCTGGCCCATGCGTATCTGGAAACGCTGCCGGACCGGCGCGAAGAGTTCTATATTCTGTTGCTGTGTTCGGCCGGCGGCGCCCTCGCGCTGATCGCCAGCCGGCATTTCGCGTCGCTGTTCATTGGCCTGGAGCTGTTGTCGGTACCGCTCTACGGCATGGTCGCCTATGCCTATCGCGACCGTATTTCGCTTGAAGCCGGCCTGAAGTACATGGTGCTCTCGGGCGCGGCCTCGGCATTCCTGCTGTTCGGCATGGCCCTGCTCTATGCGGCCTCGGGCTCGCTGGAATACGCCGGCCTGGCCGACACCCTGGCCGGGAATAGTGGCTCGCCGTGGCTGCTGGCCGGCGTAGGCATGATGGTGGTGGCCCTGGCCTTCAAGCTGTCGCTGGTGCCCTTTCATATCTGGACGCCGGACGTCTACGAAGGCGCCCCCGGGCCGGTTTCGGCGTTTCTGGCCACGGTCAGCAAGGTCGCCGTGTTCGCCCTGCTGCTGCGCTTTTTCACCCTGGCGCCGCCGGCCGCCAACGGCTGGTTGTTGACGCTGATGGGCGTGATCGCCATGGCCTCGATGCTCATCGGCAACCTGCTCGCCCTGCGCCAGCGCAACGTCAAACGCCTGCTGGGTTATTCCTCGATCGCGCATCTGGGGTATCTGCTGACCGCGATCGTGGCCGGCGGGGCCTTCAGCATCGAAACCGTGGGTATCTATCTGGCGACTTATGTGGCCACCACGCTGGGTGCCTTCGGCGTGGTCACCCTCGTATCCAGCCCCTACTCGGGCACGGATGCGGGCGCGCTGCACCACTATCGCGGGTTGTTCTGGCGCCGGCCGTATCTGGCTACCGTGTTCACCATCATGATGCTGTCGCTGGCCGGCATTCCGATGACCGCCGGTTTTCTCGGCAAGTTCTATGTGATCGCCATCGCCGTGCAGTCCGGCCTGTGGTGGCTGGTCGGCGGTATCGTGCTCGGCAGCGCCATCGGCCTGTACTACTACCTGCGCATGATGGTGATCCTGTTCCTGGACGAGCCCGGCGAAAGCCGCCGCGACGCGGTCTCCGGCTGGGGCCAGCAATCCGGCGGCATCATGGTGCTGCTGATCGCCGCAGCCGTAATCTTCTTCGGCATCTACCCGCAGCCGCTGATCGCACTGGTGAACGCAACGGGCATGGCCGGCGGCTAAACAAGCCAGCCACGGCGGGCGTTTTTCACGCCCGACCGGGCATACCCGCAGATATCAGATCAGGGTATTCGGCTCTGAAATGTCTCCATGGCGATTGCCAACGCCGCGCCAATGACCGCCCATTATCGATTTGCGTTGTATTGGCGTGGATTTGCGGACGGCCTTTCGCCGGCCGGCTTGCACAAACCCTGTGCCCGATGGGTCAGGACTCGGCAACGATGACCCCCGGATTCAACCGGTTGTGCGGGTCCAGCGCGGTCTTGATCGCTTTCAGCATGTCGCGCTCGACATCGGACTTGTAGCGATCCAGGGCCGCGACCTTGAGCCGGCCGATGCCGTGCTCGGCGGCGATCGAGCCGCCCATCTCGGCGACGATATCGTGCACCACGGTATGCGCGGTTTCGGCCTGGGCCAGAAACGCCGCGCCGTCGGCGTCCACCGGCTGCGACAGGTTGAAATGCAGATTGCCGTCGCCGACATGCCCGAACGGACAGGGCCGTACGCCCGGCAACGCTTCGCGCACCGCCGCGAGCGCCCGATCGAGAAAAGCAGGCAACTTCGATACCGGCAAGGAAATATCGTGCTTGATCGACGCGCCTTCGGCGACCTGGGCCGGTGGCAGGGATTCGCGCAGATGCCACAGCCGCCGGCTGGTATCCGTATCGTGGGCGACGATTACATCCACCAGTTCATGCGCCTGACGGGCGTTTTCCACCACCGCCGACAGGGCCTCCAGCAGCCAGTGGCCTTCTGCCGAACTGGCCAGCTCCACCAGCAGATACCAGTCGTGATCGACATCGAACGGCTCCTCGCAGCCATCGATATGGGTACAGGCCAGTTCGACGGCCTGACGCGACATCAGCTCGCAGCCGGTCAGGTTGTGCCCCGAGGCCGCGGTCAGCCGGCGTTGCAATTTCACGGCCTGGGCCGGTGATCGCAGCGCGAACAAGGCGCTGGCCTGTTGCACCACCGGTTCGTAAAGCTTGAAGACGGCGGCCGTGATGATCCCCAGCGCGCCTTCACTGCCAATGAACAGGTCGTCGAGATCGAAACCGCTGTTGTCCTTGCGCAGACCGGTGAGGTTGTTCCAGATGCGCCCGTCGGCAAGCACGACTTCCAGACCCAGCGCCAGATCGCGGGTGTTGCCATAGCGCACCACGTTCAGCCCGCCCGCGTTGGTCGCCAGGTTGCCGCCGATCCGACAGCGATCGCGCGAAGCCAGGGTCAGTGGAAAGAACAGGCCGGCATCGACGGCGGCCTGTTGCACGTCGGCCAGAATACAGCCGGCCTCGACGGTGATCGTGGCATTGTCGGCGTCGACTTCGCGTACACGATTCATGCGTTCGAGATTGACGATCACATGGCATCGGGGATCACTGGCCGCGGCGCCGCCCACAAGCCCCGTGTTACCGGACTGCGCGATGACCGCACAATCGGCCCCGGCACAGGCTCGCACGACCGCTGCGAGCTGATCGGTATCGGCCGGGCGTACGACCGCGAGCGCCTGCGGCTGGAACGCGCCCCGCCATTCCACCAGATAGGGGGCCGCAGCCTCGCCTTGCAGTACGTCCTCGGTGCCGACGATTGCACCAAGTTCGGCGATCAACCCATCGCTCATTCAGCGTGCTCCGACCAGATCCTGCAATGCCGGCTGCAGCCGGCGGAATTCGAAGTTGAACCCGGCCTTTTCCAGGGCGCTGGGAATGGCGCGCTGACCGGTGAGCAGCAGATGCGCCATTTCGCCCACCATCAGCTTGAGTGCCGGCCCAGGCACCCAGGCGAACTTGGGCCGATGCAGCACGCGCGCGAGCGTGGCCGTGAATTCGCGGTTGGTGACCGGCTCGGGCGCGGTGAGATTGAACGCGCCGCTGGCATTTTCCTGATCGATGAGAAAACGGATCGCGCGCACTTCGTCGCGAATATGAATCCAGGGCATGTACTGCGCGCCGGTACCGAAATGCCCGCCCAGGCCGAACCTGAACGGCGTGATCATCTGTGCGAGCGCGCCATCGTCGGCGCCGAGCACGATACCGGTACGGATACGACACACCCGGATGCCAGCGGCTTCGGCACGCCGTGCTGCCTGTTCCCAGGCCACACAGAGCTCCGACTGGAATTCGTCGCCCGGCGGCTGGCTTTCATCCAGTACGTCCGCCCCCCGCGCGCCGTAATAGCCCACGGCCGAACCGCTGATCAGCACCTGTGGCAAGACGTCCCAGGCACCGATCGTTTCGGTGAGTTCGCGTGTAATGCGCAAGCGGCTTTCGCGCATCTCGCGCTTGCGGGCTTCGGTCCACCGGCCATCGGCCAGATTCTCGCCGGCGAGGTTGATCACCGCATCGGCCGGCTCGGCGGCTTTGATATTCGCGACCGGCACCACCCCGGCCGGCAACACCCGGGCGGCAGCGTCGGTATCACGGGTGATGACCTGAACGGCCCAACCATCCGCCAGAAACGATTCACAAAGATGCCGGCCGATAAAACCGGTGCCGCCGGTCACCAACGCCTTTTTCATCACAGGCTCCGCGGGTAAAAAATCAATATCCGGTGCGAACTTGCAGACTAGATCGCCGCCAGCCCGTAGCCGAATGTTACTAATACAATACGCTGATCGGGCATGCTGCGTTGCATCGTTTTGCCCGTGCTATTGCAAAAACACGAAAGATCGCGTTAGCTATGCGGGCGTGGCGGCGGTAGCTCAGTTGGTAGAGCGCGACCCTCCCACGGTCGAGGTCGCGAGTTCGAATCTCGTCCGCCGCTCCATCGCATCGCCCGGCGCAGCCCCAACTAGGGTAACCAGCCCACACTTTTAAGTGCCCCCTAAGTGCCACAGGCAGTACGGGCGCGGCAGCACCGGCGCAGCACTAGGTGCTCGTACGATCTGCGCTGTGCGCATCATCGGGCAATCTTTGGCATTCAGCGCAAATCGCGAGACGCCCCCGCGTGCCCGCTTTCAGCGATTGTGTCTGGGACTGGGTTCGAGACGATTCCCGGCACCTGCACGACAACAATAACTTTTTCGTCTATCTTCATTCCTACGTGGAATACAGCGTCGGCCCGGCCGCGCTGGCTGAGTGGGGGCGTTCGTCATGGCACTAAGCAAACGTACATTCTGGGCATTCGCCCTGTTGATGCCAGCGGCTGCGCTTGCGCAGAGCCCGGCAGCCGATATCGCACAGCAAGGCGTGGGGAATACGGTCCCGCCCTGTAGCAGCTGTCACGGGCCTGACGGTCAGGGCAACCCCGCCGCCGGCTTTCCGCGGCTTGCCGGCCTGGGCTCGGTCTATCTCCAGGATCAGCTCGACGCCTATGCCGATGGTCGCCGGGAAAACGCCATCATGCAGCCGATCGCGAGTGCCCTGTCCGCCACGCAGCGTCGCGCCATGGCCAACTATTACAGCGCGCTTGCGTTCAAGCCCAGCGAAACCAACGCCCCGCAACAACCGATATCCGCCGCCGCTGTCGAACTGGCCGAGCACGGTCGCTGGGATGACGCGATTCCCGCCTGTGTGCAATGCCACGGGCCCGGCGGTATGGGCGTCGGCGATCGCTTTCCGGCACTCGCTGGCCAGTCCGCGAACTATATCGCCAGCCAGCTACGCGCCTGGCGCGCGCACAAACGCCCGGCCGGGCCAATGGACCTGATGGCCACGATCGCCAATCGGCTCGACGCGGCCGATATCATGCCGGTGGCCGAGTACTTCGCGGCCCAGCCGAGCACGACTGCGCCGGCCACGAACAAAGCCGACGACAAGGCGAACGACTCTTCGACCGGCTCAGCAAAACCGGCTGGTACGCCGAATGCCTCCGGCGTTCAGGCGTCGACTTTCGTACCGCCGGCCCGCGGCACGATTCCCGACAACGAATTCGGGGCCATGGTACGCAAGGGCCGCGCAATCTTTACCGATACCCAGCAGCATGCGGCACGCTTTGTCGGCAACGACCTGCAATGTGCCAACTGCCATCTCGATGAAGGCCGGCTCGCCGATTCCTCGCCACTGTGGGCCGCCTGGGCGATGTATCCCGCCTACCGTGGCAAGAACAAGCATGTGAATGATTTCCCCGAGCGCATCCAGGGCTGTTTTCGTTACAGCATGAACGGCACACCGCCGCCGCGCGGCGACGAGGTGTTGCTGGCGCTGGAAACCTATGCCTACTGGCTGGCCAGCGGCGCGCCCGTGGGCAAGGCGCTGTCCGGTCGCGGCTACCCCGAACTCGACGCGCCCAGGCAATCACCGAGCTTCGAACGCGGCGCGCAGGTCTACACCGAGCACTGTGCGTTATGTCATGGCAGCGATGGCCAGGGCCAGCGCGCGGCCGACGGGCGTATCGCATTTCCGCCGCTATGGGGACCGCGTTCCTATAACTGGGGCGCGGGCATGCATCGCGTGAACACGGCTGCGGCCTTCATCAAGGCCAATATGCCGCTGGGCGCGACCACGCTGTCCGAGCAACAGGCCTGGGATGTGGCCCAGTTCATCGGCAGCCACGAACGCCCGCAGGATCCGCGTTTCACCGGCTCGGTCGCCGATACCGCCAAGCAGTATCACGGCAAGTACTCGATGTATGGCCAAACCGTCAACGGCGAGGTACTGGGCCAGAACGCCCCGCCGTCAGGCACCGCGCCCGCCGCGAAGACGCGGTAAAACCCGGGCGACGAGCCCAGGCGCGCGTTTACGGGCGCTGGTAGAGCAGCGCGGCCTGATCGAGCGCGGCCACGATCTGACGGGCCAATGCATCGGCCTGCTGCGATACCGCAGCACGCGCGCCGGCCGGGCTTTCGATTGCCAGCTGTACGGCCACACGCTGGTCCGCATTGTCTACGACACGCACGTTGTAAGCCGGGCGGGCCTGGCCGATGACCCGACGCGACACGCTGTCCATATCCGCCAGTTCGATCACGATGCTGGCCTGCGCACCACTGGCACGGCTGGCCGCATGCCGGCTGGCGCCGTCCTGTTCACGCGTGGGCGGTGCGGCATCGAGCATGGGCGTACATGCATGGCCGGCTGCCAACAGCCGCTTGCACAGCGCCTGCTCGAAGGCCGCTTCGATGGCCAGATCGGTAAAGGCCGCATAGGCGATAAAGCCGTCATAGCGTGTGTCGTCATAGCCCGGATCGACGAAGCGATAGGCCGGCGTGCTTGCGCAGCCGGCCAGCATCAGACACACGAGCGTCAGCACAATACGGCGGCAAAAATCGAACAACACGACTTTCCGACAGGCGAATGACGCCTCAAAGATTAGCCGGCGTGATCACCGCCAACAACTGGCGCGCGGCGACCTGATCACCCGCTTTGCAGCTCAGGTTTTCGATCTCGCCGTCGATGTCGGCCGCGATGGAAAACTCCATCTTCATGGCTTCGAGCACCAGCAGCGTGTCGCCCGCCTGCACCTGATCGCCCACGGCCACATCGACACGCTGGATCTTGCCATCCATACGGGCCAGCACGCGGCCATCGCCTGCCCCATCGGCAGACTCGGGCGGCAGCCGCAGGGCATCGGTATAGAGTGCTGTACGCCCCTGGGCACACAGCCACACATCCGCGCCGTGGCACAGCACATCCGCGCGCGCGGCCACGCCGCTCAACACATAATCGAAACGCGTGCCGTCGAAGGCCCCGATACGCAGATCGATCCACGTATCGTCGACCCGCACCTGATAGTCCCCGCCGTCATGGCGCAGCCGCAAGTCGTTGCGGCGATCGCCCTGTATCAACACCAGCGGCGTTTCATTGGTGCCCGCGCTGCGCCAGCCCGCCAATGCGTCTGCCAGGCCGGCGCTCGCCGCGAGACGCCCTGCATCATGGGCATGACAGGCCACCGCCGCGAGCGCGAGATGTTCACGCCCGGGGGCATCGCCGGCCAGGGCCGGCTGCATATGCGTGCCGACGAAACCGATATCGAAATCCCCCGACACGAACGCCGGCTCGGCGAGTATGTGCGCGAGAAAATCGCGATTGCTGACCGGGCCGAACAACAGGGTTTCGTCGACCGCGGCGGCCAGCCGGCGGCGCGCGATATCGCGGGTTTCGCCCCAGGCGATGATCTTGGCCGCCATGGAATCGTAATGCGGGGTCACCATCTGGCCTTCACGCAGGCCATGGTCGACGCGAATACCCGCCCCCTGCGGCACCCGCCAGGCCCGTACGAGGCCGGTCTGGGGCATGAAATCCTGGGCGACGTCTTCCAGGCACAGCCGTACTTCGATCGCATGGCCGTCGAAACGCACATCGTCCTGGGCGAGCGTAAGCGGCTCGCCGGCGGCGATACGCAGCTGCCAGGCGACCAGATCGAGTCCGGTCACCAGTTCGGTCACCGGGTGCTCGACCTGTAGCCGCGTATTCATTTCCATGAAATAGAACGCGCCGCTGGCATCGAGCAGAAATTCCACCGTGCCGGCGCCACGATAACCGATCGCAGCCGCAGCATCGACCGCAGCCTGGCCCATGCGTGCCCGTAATTCGGCGTCGACAGCCGGCGACGGCGCTTCTTCGACGACTTTCTGGTGGCGACGCTGGACCGAACAATCGCGCTCGCCCAGGTGAATCACATGGCCGTGCATGTCGGCCAGCACCTGAATCTCCACATGGCGTGCGCCGAGCACGGCTTTTTCCAGAATCAGTTCGTCCGAACCGAAGGCACTGGCCGCTTCCGAACGCGCGCCGCGTATCGCCTCGGCCAGATCGGCTTTGCGCTCGACCAGTCGCATGCCGCGCCCGCCGCCGCCCGCCGACGCCTTGACCATCAAGGGAAAGCCGATCCGTTCGCCCTCGGCAATCAGCGTGTCGTCGTCCTGGGCCTGCCCCTCGTAACCGGGCACGCAGGGCACGCCGGCTTCGATCATGCGCTGCTTGGCCGCGCGCTTGCGCCCCATCAGATCGATGGCCTCCGGCGTCGGCCCGATAAATATCAACCCGGCCGCTTCGACCGCACGGGCGAAATCCGCGTTTTCGGCCAGAAACCCGTAGCCGGGATGAATCGCCTGGGCGCCGCTGGCCTTTGCGGCGGCGATCAGTTTGTCCACCGCCAGATAGGATTCAGCCGCCGGCGCGGGGCCGATCGCCACCGCCATGTCGGCTTGCTGCACATGCAGCGCCTGGGCATCGGCGCTCGAATATACCGCCACGCTGCGACACCCCACCGCGCGTGCGCCACGGGCGATACGGACGGCGATTTCGCCGCGGTTGGCGATCAGAACGCTGTCGAAACCATTCATGTGCGGGCCCATCGGGGTGTGCGTTTTTCGCGAAATGCCTGCGTACCTTCGGCGCCTTCGTCGCTAAGCAGACAATCGGCAAACAGCGCTGCTGCCTGATCGGCGAGCCGGTCCATATGGCGGCCATCGAGCATAGCCAGCAGTTGTTTGGAGGCGGCATTCGCACCCGGCGCACAGGCCTTGATATCGGCCAGTACGCCCTCGAGCGCGCGATCGGCCGCGGCGAGATCGTCGACGACGGTATGGGCCACGCCGAGTCGATAGGCCTCGGCGCCATCGAAGCGCAGCCCGCAGACGGCAACCCGCCGGGTCGCGGTCATCCCGATACGCGCGACCACGAACGGCATGATCTGGGCTGCGGGCAGGCCGAGCCGGGTTTCGGGCATGCCCATCGTCGCATCGCGGGTCACGATGGTGATGTCGGCAACACACAACAGGCCGAAGCCGCCGCCGAGAGCCGCGCCCTGGGCTACGACCACCACCGCCTGTGGTGCACGATCGATCATCGTCAGCACCTCGCCGAAACGGCGGTTGAAGGCAACGACGGCCGCGCGCCGGTCTGCGCCCGTCACATCGCCGATGGATTTCAGGTCCGCGCCGGCACAGAAATGCCGGCCGGCCCCGCGCAGCACGATCGCGCGTACGCTGCGATCGTCGGCGACTGCTTCGAAGACGGCGGCCAGCTCTTCCACCGTCTCGCTATCGAGCGCATTGGACACGCCGGCACGATCGAATACGACCTGCAATACGCCGTCGCGCAGTGCCAGGGTCAGCTGTGTTGTCTCGGGTAACGCCATGGCAGGGACCTGGGCTTAACGCGAGCGCAGTTCGAGGCGCTTGGCGATGATCGAAAGCATCACCTCGTCGGCGCCGCCGCCGATCGAATGCAGGCGCAGGTCGCGATAGAACTGGGCGGTGGTGGATTCGGCCATATAGCCCTGCCCGCCCCAGAACTGCAGACAGGTATCGGTGAGCTGTCGGGCCAGGCGGCTGGTCTTGAGCTTGGCCATGGAGGCGTTGAGGGTCACGTCGCGACCATCGACCAGATCGGCCGTGGCCTGATACGTCAACGCACGGGCGGCTTCGAGTTCGGTGGCGAGTTCGGCGAGCGTGAACTGGACATACTGGTTGTCGATCACGCCCTGGCCAAAGGCCTTGCGCTCGCGGGTGTAGGCCACGGTGTCGTCGAACACCCGTTGCATGGCCTCGAGAATGCTGGCCGCCAGAAACAGGCGTTCTTCCTGGAACTGCTGCATCTGGTAGCTGAAACCCTGGCCTTCTTCGCCGATGAGATTGCGCGCCGGCACGCGGACATTGTCGAAGAAAATGATGGCCGTATCCGAACTGCGCTGGCCGAGCTTGTCGAGTTTCGTCTCGCGGTTTACGCCCGGCGCGTCGAGCGGCACGACGATCAGCGACTTGTTGCGATGCTTCGCCTTGTCATCGCTTACGCCGCCGGTCACACACAACAGGCAGATCCAGTCGCCCTGGGTGCCGTTGGTGATCCACATCTTCTGGCCATTGATAACGTAGTCGTCGCCATCGCGCTTGGCCGTGGTGGTAATACCCGCCACATCTGACCCCGCACCGGGTTCGGATACGCCGATACAGGCGACCTGATCGCCGGCGATCGCGGGGGCGAGGAATTCGCGTTTCAATGCCTCACTGCCATAGCGGGCCAGGGCCGGCGTGGCCATATCGGTCTGTACGCCCACGGCCATGGGAATACCGCCACAGGTCATACGCCCCAGACTTTGTGCAAAGGCAAGCTGGTAGGAGTAATCCAGCCCGAGTCCACCGTATTCCTCGGGCTTGGTAATCCCGAGCAGGCCCAGATCGCCCAGGCCCTTGAACAGCTCGTGGGCCGGGAACAGGCCCGCCTGCTCCCATTCGCGTACGTGTGGATTGACCTGTTCCTCGATATAGCGCTCGGTGGTGCGCCGTATTTCATCGTGTTCGTGGGTGAACATGGCAATTCTCCTCGCGCGCCCTAGAAGCGGGCCACGCCGAAATCGTTGGGCCGTACGTCGCGTCGGCGCGCTTCGCGGCATACGGACAGCGTGAGCGCGAGCACGCGGCGGGTATCGCGCGGGTCGATCAGCCCGTCGTCGAACAGGCGCGCGCTGCCGTAGAAGGCATGGCCCTGCTCCTCGAACTTGGCGGTGATCTGTGCGTACATCTTGTCGAGCAGGCCGTCGGGCGGGGTTTCGCCGCGGCCTTGGTACTTGGCTTCGGTGACGATCTGCATGACACCGGCCGCCTGTTCGCCGCCCATGACCGCGGTACGCGAATTGGGCCACGCGAAGATGAAATCCGGCGAAAAGCCGCGCCCGCACATGCCGTAGTTGCCGGCACCGAAAGAGCCGCCGATCACGAAGGTGACCTTGGGCACATGGGCGTTGGCCACGGCCTGGATCATCTTCGAGCCGTGCTTGACCATGCCCGCCTGTTCGGCGTCCTTACCGACCATATAGCCGGTGATGTTCTGCAGAAACACCAGCGGAATATCGGCCTGGCAGCACAGCTGGATGAACTGGGCGGCCTTGTTCGCGCCCTTGGTGGTAATCGGCCCGTTATTGGCCAGCACGCCGACCGGACGCCCTTCGACCGCGGCATGTCCGCATACCAGCTGGCCATCGAAATCGGCCTTGAATTCATCGAAATCGGAATCGTCGACCAGCCGGGCGATGACTTCGCGACAGTCGTAGGGCTTTTTGTGATCGGCCGAGACGATGCCGCACAACTCGTCGATGTCGTAGCGCGGCGGCGCAAACCCCGGTAGCTCGGCCTTCGGCGCGCGCGCGTTCCAGTCCAGCCGGGCCATGACCTCGCGCGCCTGACGGATGCCGTCGGCATCGTCGGCAGCCAGATATTCGCAGGTACCGGCGGTGCCTGCATGCATGTCGGCGCCACCTAGCGCTTCGTCCTCCGCGATCTCACCGGTGGCGGCCTTGAGCAGCGGTGGGCCGGCCAGAAACACCTTGGCCCGCCCGCGCACCATGATCACGTAGTCGGACAGCCCCGGCATGTACGCGCCGCCAGCGGTCGAGGAACCATGCACGACCGTGATCTGAGGCAATCCCTGTGCAGACAGCCGCGCCTGGTTGGCAAAGGTGCGTCCGCCTTCGATGAACATTTCGTCCTGATAAAGCAGATTGGCGCCGCCGGACTCGATCAGCGACACGATCGGCAATTTCTGGATTCGCGCGATTTCCTGTATGCGCAGGGTTTTCTGTACACCCCAGGGGGTCATGGTGCCGCCCTTGATCGCGCTGTTGGAGGCATTGACCATGCAGCGCACGCCCGACACATAACCGATACCGCAGATACTGTTGCCGCCGGCCAGCGAACCATCGGTATCGTCGTGGCAGCCATAGCCGCACAGCGTGGATAGCTCCAGAAACGGCGAACCGCGATCGAGCAGCAGATTCACCCGATCGCGCGGCAGCAGCTGTTCGCGCTTGCGATAGCGCTCGGCCTTGCTCTGTTCGGTCGCATGGACCTTCGCTTCGATTTCGCGCAGTGCGTCGACCGCGGCGAGCATGCCTTCGCGATTGCGCTGAAAGCTGTCGGCGTTGTGATCGACACGGGTGGAGAGAACCGCCATATCCGAATCTAACCCCGCTGGCCGGGCAGAATGCCCATCGTTTTGCAGATGATGCCAAGCATGACTTCGTCCGCGCCGCCCCCGATCGAGGCCAGGCGGGTATCGCGAAATGCCCGCGAAACCTCGGCTTCCCACATATAGCCCTGACCGCCCCAGTACTGCAGACAGGCATCGGTGACTTCGCGCACCAGGCGCCCGGTCTTGAGCTTGGCCATGGAGGCCAGTTGCAGCACACCGCTATCGTCGGGGTTGACGACATAGCGTTCGCAACAGCGATAGGTCAGTGAACGCAGGGCTTCGATCTCGGTCTGCAGTTCGGCCAGGCGAAAATGCACGACCTGGTTATGCAGAATCGGCACGCCAAAGGTCTGGCGGTCCGAGGTGTATTCGATCGTGGCGTTGACCACGTTTTCCAGGCCCTTGAGCGCGGAGGCCGCAGCGAATATGCGCTCTTCCTGGAACTGCTGCATCTGCATGGTGAAGCCCATCCCTTCGGCACCGATGCGGTTGCGCTGCGGCACGCGCACGTCGTCGAAAAACAGCTGGGCCGTATCCGATGACCACATGCCGAGCTTGTGCAGCTTGCGGGCACGTTCGACGCCGGGGCTATCCAGCGGCACCACGATCAACGACTTGTTCCGGTGCGGCCCGTCATCCGAGGTGTTGGCCAGCAGGCAGATCCAGTCGGCCTTCATGCCATTCGTGATCCACATCTTGGAGCCGTTGATGACGTAGTCGTCGCCATCCTTTCGTGCCGTGGTCTTCAGCTGGGCGACATCGGAGCCGGCCTGCGGTTCGGATACACCGATGGCGGCTACCTGCTCGCCGGCGATGGCCGGGGCCAGAAACTCACCGCGTAGTTCGTCGCTGCCATAGCGCGCCAGCGCTGGCGTGGCCATATCGGTCTGTACGCCGATGGCCATCGGCACGCCGCCGCATTTGATCCGGCCCCATTCCTCGGCGGCGACCATGGCATAGGAATAATCCAGCCCCTGACCGCCGTAGGCCTCGGGCTTGTGGATACCAAGCAGGCCCAGATCGCCCATCTTCTTGAACAGTTCGTGCGAGGGAAACTGCTGGGCCTGCTCCCAGTCGGCGACATGCGGGTTGATCTCGCGATCGATAAACCGGGCAATGGTGTCGCGCAGGGCGTCGTGTTCGGGGGTGAATTGCATAACAGGCTCTCGTTAAACAGTGTCGATACGCGCGGCGATCGCCGGGGATACCGGCACCGGAAAATCCAGCAGTATCTGACCCAGACACTTGCCCTGGGCGTCGGCGCGCAGCGATGCCACGCCGCCACCGCCCAGTACGCGGGTGAGCAGGAAATTCATCGAATGGGTGCCGGGCAGTTCCCAGTGGCAGACCTCGCCTTCGAGCAGGTGGGCAAACCAGTCAGCAACCGCGGCATCGGTGAGGGCAGCGCGCAGATACGGCAAATAGGCCGGATCGCGCGCGATCACGCCGATATTGGCGGCATCGCCCTTGTCGCCACTGCGCGCCAACGCCAAGCGAACAAGCGGTACGGACACAGGATCATCGAGCGCGATGTCGTCGGCCGGATTAGGCTCGCTTGCCCGTGAGTCGCGGTCGAAACCGCCGTTGGTATCGATTACGACCTGTGCGATCGTGGCGTCGATATCGACCTGTACGGCCACTGCTGCCTTGGGCACGAAACAGGAATACAGCCGGATCACCGGGCTCACGCTGGGTCGCCCGCCGAAAAAGCCGGTCACCCCCGGCACCATGCCGGTGGCAGCCTGGGCCAGTTCGCGGGTAAACAGCGCCAACGCGTCCTTCGACTCGTGGCGTACGGCCAGTTTGAGCACGACTTCCCGGCTGTGTGCGGCGGCCTCGCGGGCATTCGCGCCATACATCGCTTCCGTGCCGAGCACGGCGATATCGTAGTCGGCGTAGGGGCCGAGCCCGCGCTCGGCGAACAAGCGCTCGGTCTTGGCCAGGATGGCCATGGCTGCGCTGTGCGCCTTGGCCCCGGCCTCGATGCCGCCAACAACGAACACCGCTGTGCAGCGGTAACCATCCATATAGGTGGCCGAAATCTTGTAATCGGCATTGGGCGCCTGACCGCGCGCGCCGGCGACCGCGACCCGATTCTCGCCGACCTGGGATAACGTTACCTGGGTGAAATCGCAGGCGACATCCGGCAACAGATAGGCCCGCGGATCGCCGATTTCGTAGAGCATCTGCTCGGCGACGGTATGACAACTCACCAGCCCGCCCGTACCCGCCGGCTTGGTCACCACGAACGCGCCATCACGCGCGACCTCGACGATGGGAAAGCCCATATCGGCATAGCCGTCGGCCACGAGATGCCAGTCGGTGAAATTGCCGCCCGTGCACTGACAGCCACATTCGATGATATGCCCGGCCAGACTACCCGCGGCGAGCCGGTCGTAGTCCTGCCAGTGCCAGCCGAATTCATGCACCAGCGGCGCGAGCACGAGCGCGCTGTCGACACAGCGCCCGGTGATCACGATATCCGCACCGGCATCGAGTGCGGCGACAATGCCCGGCGCACCGAGATAGGCATTCATGCTCACCGGCGCCTGCGGCATGGCGCCTTCGCCCGCCATGGGCTCGATGGCGCTGGCCAGACGCGCGCGCTCGGGCATGAGATCGTCGCCGGTCACAATCGCAATCTTGAACGTCAGCCCGGCTTCGGTCGCTGCCGCGGCCAATGCATCGCGACAGGCCGCCGGGTTGATACCGCCGGCATTGCTGATCACCCGAATGCCGCGTGCCTTGATTTCGGCCAGCACGGGCTTGAGCGCATGGGCGACGAAGTCCTCGGCGTAGCCGGCACCGGGATCGCGACGGCGCTTGGCCGCGAGTATCGACATGGTGATTTCCGACAGATAGTCGGACACCAGATAGTCGATATCGCCCTCTTCGACGAGCTGGGCGGCGGCGGTGTTGGTATCGCCCCAGAATGCCGACGCACAGCCGATGCGGATCGAATCCACGGGTAATGGCGCTCCTGCCGAAAGGCGGTCGCCGATCACGGGCGCTTTCGTACCCGAGCGGCGACGCTATGGTTCTGATGACCTGTTTGAGATGAGAGTGCAGCGCCGTTGTTTTTAAGTCAAGTCGAGTGACTCACCTTAGGAATAATTGCGCTAGACTTGCCCCGTGCCCCAGTCAGGAAAGCCCATGGCCAGCGCCAGCCCGGCCGCCGCCTACCATCGTCAGATTTCAGCCGAGAAACGCGATGCCATTCTCGATGCCGCCCTCGAGTGTTTTCTCGAGCGCGGCTTTGCCGGCACCAGCCTGAACCGGATCGCCAAGGCCGCGGGTGTGTCCACGGCCACCCTGTACCGGCATTTTCCGAGCAAGGACGAGCTGTTCGCGCAGATTATCGAGCGCCCGTTTCTGGATGGCTCGCCGGAATCGCTCGCCGAGTTGCCGGCCGGCGAACCCGAACGCGTACTCCACGAAATTGCCGAGCGTTATGCCCGGCTGATTCTCACCCCCTATTTCCATCCGCTGGTGCGCGCACTGATCGCCGAGGCGCTACGGCTGCCGCAGATGGGCCACGCCCTGGAACAGCGCGGCCACGGCCCGTTTCTGGCCGCGGTAAAAGGCTACTTCGAACGCGAACACGACTTGGGTACGCTCGATGTGCCCGATGCCGGCCTGGCCGCGGAACAGTTTTTGGGCATGATTTCGAGCGTGGTGTTCTGGCCGCGCATGCTCAACGACGAACGCCGGCCTTCCGCGGCCAAGGTGCAGCGCACCTGCGATGCGGCCGTAGCGACGTTTCTGGCCCGATACGCCGTCGCCGACTAGGCGTCGCCCGAGAGGCCTGGCCGATTTGTGCCGAGCCCGCTGGCAAGCGACGATCGGATCAGGTTCAGGCAGAATGCATGAACGAACGTCCGTTCATGGCTGCGCCGTGTAGCGGCGCTCAATCAAGACAATCGTCAATAAAGAGGAGACCCCCTGATGCGAGCATTGCTCTGCAAACAATTCGGCCCGCCGGAAACGCTGGTCGTCGAAGAACGCCCCACGCCCGAGGTCGGCCCCAAGCAGGTGCTCATCGACGTGCAGGCCGCGGCAGTGAATTTCCCGGACAGCCTGATCATCGAGGACAAATACCAGCTCAAGCCGGAGCTGCCCTTTTCGCCGGGCGGCGAACTCGCGGGCGTGATCAATACCGTCGGCGACGAGGTCACCCATCTCAAGCCCGGCGACAACGTGATCGCCTTTACCGGCTATGGCGCCATGGCCGAACAGATCGCCACCGACGCCAACCGCGTGATCCCGATGCCGGACGGCGTGGACCACGTGACCGCCAGCGCCTTCGTGATGACCTATGGCACCACCTATCACGCCCTGGCCGACCGCGCCGCGCTCAAGTCCGGCGAAACGCTGCTCGTGCTGGGTGCGGCCGGCGGCGTGGGCCTGGCCGCGATCGAGCTGGGCAAGGCGCTGGGCGCGCACGTGATTGCGGCGGCCTCCAGCGAAGAAAAGCTCGCGGTGTGTCGCGAGCACGGCGCCGATGAAACCATCAACTACGTCGAAGAAGACCTCAAGGACGCCATCAAAGCCCGCACCGACGGGCGCGGCGTGGACGTGGTCTATGACCCGGTCGGCGGCGACATGACCGAAAAAGCCCTGCGCGGCACGGCCTGGCGCGGACGTCTGCTGGTGATCGGCTTCGCCGCTGGCGAGATTCCCAAGCCGCCGCTGAATCTCGCCCTGCTCAAGGGCTGCTCGATCGTGGGCGTGTTCTGGGGCTCGTTCACCCAGCGCGAACCGCAGGAAAACCAGAAACAGCTCAAGCAGATCTTTACCTGGCTGGCCGAAGGCAAGCTGCGCCCGCATGTCTCGGGCACCTATCCGCTTGAACGCGGCGGTGAGGCCATCACCATGCTGGCTTCGCGCAAGGCGGCCGGCAAGCTGGTCATCAAACCGCAGGAATAGTCTGATCGGCCGGCCCGGCCGAACCGCGCCGGGCCGGCACTGCCCTATTTCGTTCCCGCGACAACGCGGCGATGTTGTCATGCAAACGACATCGCCGTGTCATCCCGGCGTTATCTGAACGACCCACACTGCGCTCCATTGCAAGCCGGCTGTCATATCCATGACAGCCCGCAACGAGGAGCCGCATGCGTATTGCATTGCTCACCGACGCGTGGAAGCCGCAGGTCAATGGCGTCGTCACGGCGCTGACCGCCCTGGTTCGAGAACTGGAAGCCGCCGGTCATGACGTGCTGGTCATCCATCCGGGCCTGTTCGTGACCGTGCCCTGCCCCACGTACGCCGAAATCCGGCTGGCCGCCGCACCGCTGCCCGGCGTGGCCCGCCGGCTGCAACGCTTTGTGCCGGATGCCGTGCATATCGCCACCGAAGGCAGTGTGGGCCTGGCGGGCTGGTTGTACTGTCGGCTGCGCGGCTGGCGTTTCACCACCTCGTTTCATACCCGCTTTCCCGAATACATCAATGCACGCTGGCCGATGGTGCCGGTGGGCCTGGGTTATCGGGTACTCAATCTGTTTCATCGGCGCAGCGTACGCACCATGGTGAGCACGCGCCCGCTGGCCGATTATCTGCAGGATCGCGGTTTTTCGCGCCTGGCCCTGTGGGGCCGCGGCGTCGACACCCGGCTGTTTCGCCCGGTCACGCCGGCCGTTGTCGATCTGCCCGGGCCGGTATTTCTCTACTTCGGCCGCGTGGCGCCGGAAAAGAACGTCGAAGCGTTTCTCCAACTCGATCTGCCCGGCAGCAAGCTGGTAGTCGGCGACGGCCCGGCCCGCGCCGCGCTCGAACGCCGCTATCCCGATGCCTGTTTCGTGGGCATGCGCCTGGGCGAAGACCTGGTCCGTCATATCTGTGCGGCCGACTGCATGGTGTTCCCGAGCAAGACCGACACGCTCGGGCTGGTGCTCATGGAGGCCATGGCCTGTGGCGTGCCGGTGGCTGCCTACCCGGTCACCGGGCCCAAACAGGTGGTCGAGCCCGGTATCACCGGCGTGCTCGACGACGATCTGCAGGCCGCGGCGCTGGCTGCGCTCGAACTCGACGGCGAGGCCGGCATCGCCTATGCCCGTGCCCATAGCTGGGCCGCCTCGGCGGCCGAGTTCGCGACCCAGCTCGCCCCGGCACGACGCCCCAACCTGCGCTTTGCGACCCCGGCATTGGAGAACGCACGATGAAAGTCCTCATACTCGGCGGCGACGGCTTCTGCGGCTGGCCCACGGCATTGCATCTTTCCGGTCAGGGCCATGAGGTGACACTGATCGACAATCTGTCGCGGCGACATATCGACAACGAGCTCGGCGTGAGTTCGCTCACCCCGATTTCGCCGATCGATATCCGTCTGGCCGCCTGGAAGGAACTCACCGGGCGCACGATCGCTGCGCTGCATATGGATGTCGCCCGCGAATACGACCGCCTGGAGGCCACGATCGAACGCCTGGCGCCGGATGCCATCGTGCATTTCGCCGAACAACGCTCGGCGCCCTATTCGATGAAACACGCCCGCGCCAAACGCTACACGGTCGAGAACAATCTCGCCGCGACCCAGAACGTGCTCTGTGCGCTGGTCGAAACCGGCATCGATGCCCATTTGGTGCATCTGGGCACGATGGGCGTCTATGGCTATGGCGGCGGGCTGCGTATTCCCGAGGGCTATCTCACGGTCGAAGTCGACGACAGCGCCGGCGCGCGTACCCAGCGCGAGATTCTGTTCCCGCCGGATCCGGGCAGTATCTATCACATGACCAAGACCCAGGATCAGCTGCTGTTCTATTTCTACAACAAGAACGACGGCCTGCGGATCACCGATCTGCACCAGGGCGTGGTCTGGGGCACCCAGACCCGCGAAACCCGGCTCGACGAACGCCTGATCAATCGCTTCGACTACGACGGCGACTACGGCACCGTACTCAACCGTTTTCTCATGCAGGCCGCGGTCGGCCACGATCTGACCGTGCACGGCAGCGGCGGCCAGACCCGGGCCTTCATCCATATTCAGGACACCGTGCGCTGTATCGAAATGGCGATTGGCAACGCGCCGGCCGCCGGCGAACGCGTGCGCATCTACAACCAGATGACCGAAACCTGGCGCGTGGGCGAACTGGCCAAACTGGTTGCGCGCATGACCGGCGCACAAATCGCCCATCTGCCCAACCCGCGCCGTGAAGCGCCGGAAAACGACCTGTGCGTGGATAACGCCTGCCTGCTGGATCTGGGGCTGGATCCGACCACGCTGCGCGACAACCTGCTGGGCGAGATCATCGACGTGGCCCAGCGCTATGCCCACCGTTGCGACGAAAGCCGGATTCTGTCGACCTCGCAGTGGGTACGCCCGCGCCCGGCGCCGGCGTCGCAGGCCGTGGCCGGCTGATCGCGCGGCGGCCGGGCCACCCCGGCCACGTACCAGACTGCCGTGGCACAACGCCGGCAGCCCATGGCGGAACAAGCGATTGGAAGTAGCCGGATATCTATCGCGTTCGACTCAATTGCGCGCCGCTGATCTATAATCCGTTTCAGGTTACGAACCGGATACGCTGCCTGTGCCGATCGATGGCCGCTGGACGCTTGCTGCGCTGACCAGCGCCCTGCTCGTACTCTATTTCACGCCCTGGCTGGCCCTGGGCGACGGCGTCGATAGCTCGGGCTATGCGCTGTCGTCCGGCCTGGCTGTCCTGCTCGCCCCGATCGACCGCTTCGATATCGGCCAATATCTGGGCCCGGTACTGGGCTGGACACTACCGCTGATCGGCTTCGTGGGCCTTGTGCAGAGTGCACGCGGGCGTATCAGCCTGTGTGCGATGACGCTGGCGGTGTGCGTATGCAGCCTGCTCGGATTCGGCTTCTGGCAATCGCCCTGGTATCAGGCCCCCACCCTCGCCTCGCTGCCATTGACCCATGCCGGCATGGCGGTACTCGCCAGTGCCCTGCTCAGCCTCGTCGCGAGCCTGCTCGTTGCGCTGTTGTCGGGCTGGCGTGACCATCGACACGGCATCACCGAGCATCGCCGCGCCGATGGCACCGTCGCGATCGAGATTCGCCCGCCGCGCTGGCGCCCCTTGCGGCGATTGCTCTACTTCGTCGCCAATGTCGCGATCATCTACGTCGCCCTGCTTTTCTGGGCGCATCACCATCTTCTGGAACTGGCCGACCAGGCGATGGTACCCGTCACCCTGATCGTGCTGGCGTTCATTGCCCTTGCCGTGGCGGTGATCGTGCGCTCGGCACTGCGCCACAACCGGCGTGCCCGTATCGTCATCGACCAGCAATCGCTGAGCGTGATCACCGGCGGCGATTGCGGCCGCTATCAGCGCCAACACATCAACGGGCTCTACGTTCCGCAGCAAGCCGACGACAACGTGCGCGACTATTACGACGCCGCGCACGGGGCCGACGCACTCACCCTGCCCGTCACAACGCAAATCCCCGATACCGTCACGGCCGAGCCATTGCTCGGCAAGCCCCGTACCCGGGTGATGATGCGCCTGCGCCATCGTACGGTCGCGCTCGCACACCATCTGGGGCCGGCCCAGGCCCGGGAGCTGGTCCGCCGGCTGACCATCCGGCTGCTCGATTGAACGCCTGGCGGGCGCGCTAGCCCACGCCCGGCGTACTCAGGCGGGATGCCAGTGCTTCGAGCTGGCTGCGACCGACGATATCGCGTGCACTCTGGGCGACCTCGATAAGTGCCTGGCCGGCAAAGCGATCGCGTATTTCGGCCAGATATTCGTTCTGCTGGGCCACGCGTTCGGTCACGAATGTACTGCGCTCATCGGCCGGCCAGAGCCGGTTCACATACAACGCGCCCACCGGGATATGGGTATCGCGCAGCTGTTCGATCACGCGGGCGGTTTCTTCGATCGGCAGACGTTCGGCCTGCAACACCGGATGGAACACCGATTCGTCGTGCAGACGCTGGCGGGCCTGGGCGAAGCGTTCGGCGCGCTGGCGCAGGCGTACGAGCACCCGGTCTTCGCGCTCGGGCTCGCGGACACCGGCCATGGAGCGCCACATGCCCTGTAGCTTGTTCACCTTGGCGCGCTGGGCCTGTAAACCTTCGACCCAGGCCCCGAGCATGGACGGCAATGTCAGCAGGCGCAGCGTATGGCCGCTGGGCGCGGTATCGAATACCACCCGATCGAAGCGTTGCGGGCACCACTCCATGATTCGGGTAAAACGATCGAACAAAGCCGACTCGGCCGTGCCCGGCGCCTGTACGGCCAGCTTCAGATGCCGGTCGAGCGCCGGCAGCACCGCCTTGGACACCGCCGATTCCGCGTCTTCGCGAATCCCTTCGACATAGGCCCTGGCATCGGCTTCGGGGTCGATCTCCATGGCCCAGAGATTGTCGCCGGCCACGGTCGGCTCGGCGCCGAGCCGAGTTTCCAGCAAGTCGGAAACCGAATGGGCCGGATCAGTGGAGACCAGCAGCGTACGTTCGCCGGCCGTGGCCAGGCGCAGCGCATTGGCCGCCGCGAGCGTGGTCTTGCCGACCCCGCCCTTGCCGCCAAATAGATAGAACCGCGTGGGCAGATCGTGGCCATCGCGGTGGTGATGTGCATGAGAATGCGCCATGGCTCGCGTCTATCGGTCGACCTGGGTTAATTCGATTGCCGTATTGCGCGCACCGTCCGAACGGGCATTGCCCGCACGTACAGAGCACTCGTCGTCAGCAACACACGCCGGCTTCGGGAAAGGTTTCCATGCCCATGCGCTGGTGCCAGCGATGGAATGCCTCGATCAGATCCGGATACAGCTCAAGCGCATAATAATCCGCCGGCCCGGGGATACCCAATGCCTCCAGAAACAACAGCGCAACCAGCGCATCTTCTTCCGAACGCGCCTCACGCGCGATACCGGCGCGCCACGGCGCCATGAACAGTTCGTCGTGGTAGTCGGAAAAACGTTGCCAGAGGCTTTTTTCGCTCATCGGTTTCGACCTGCGGTAACCCGGGCTGTCTTCACGCCGGTAACGAGCGCCCGGTGTATTCGAGCACGGCTTTCACGACCGTCGCCGTATCCGGCAGGCGCCCCGAGTAGAGCGTATGGCCATCGACGACCACCGCCACCGGCGCCCCGGCACGGGCCACGGCCCGCAGTGCGGCGAACACGCCGGCGCCGTCGGCACGCGCGGATTTCCAGACCGCCGGATACAGCCACAGTAAATTACGCGGATCGGCCACCACCAGTTCGAGATCGGGCGCAGCCTGCGCGAGCGCGCGATAGATTTCTCCGGTGTGTTGCATACGTGCCCGGCTGTGACTGAAATCCGCGGCCGCACCCAGCGCAGTGTGACATTCGCCGAGACGACCACAACACCCCGAACCGCTGTGCTGGGCATCCTGCTCGCGCACCAGAATCACCTGATGCGCGCCCGTGCCGCGACGCCGATCGCGATACGCGGCGGCCGGCGCGGGCATAGCGGTCATGATTGCTCGGTAGCCGCGCTCGGATTACGCCGCTCGCGGTTGAAGGCCGTAAACGCTTCCACCACCAGCCACGCGGCCAGCACGAAGATCGCCGCATCCATGATTAGCAGCAGCCAATCACCCTTGGCAAAGAAATCGCCCAGGTTGAGCACCAGCGCCCAGGTGGTCATGAACAGCAGAAACACCAGCGGAATGAGCGCCGCCAACGGGTTGCGATTACGTGCCAGCAGCCATACGCCGATAATCGACAGTGCCAGTCCGGCGGTGAGCTGGTTGGTAGTACCGAACAACGTCCACAACCGGCCGAAGGCAAAGCCCTTGCCGCCAGCGCTGTCGCCACCCGGCAGCAGCGCCAGCCCGAGCGGAATCAGCACGGCGAGCGTGGTGAGCAGATTCACCCGTCCGACCAGCGATTTGACGCCCGCCAGCTCGGAAATCTCTTCAAGAATATAACGTTGCAGACGTACGCCGGTATCCATCGTGGTGCCGGCAAAGGTGATGACCACCACGGCCGCGAACGTCGCCCCCAGCGTCGCGGGGATGCCGAGATTGCTTAGAAAATGCCCGGTGCCATTGACGAAGTGGCCAAGCGCACCGCCGGAGGCCGCACCGAAGTCGGCGTACGCGGCATTCCAGTCGCCGGCCGCGCCGAGCCCGGCGGTACAGGCCAGAATCGCAGCCAGCGCCAATGCACCCTCGCCGAGCGCACCGCCATAGCCGACGAAACGCGCCTCGGTTTCGTTACCCAGCTGTTTCGAAGTGGTGCCGGAGGCGACCAGGCTATGGAAACCCGAGATCGCGCCACAGGCCACGGTGATGAACAGATAGGGGAACCAGTGCGGCGAATTCGGCGCCACTTCGTTGACCGCCGGCGCGCTGACCGTATCCCAGCCGACGAGCACGCCGAGAAAGATCACCACCAGCGCGACAATCAGCTGCTGGCCGTTGATGTAGTCGCGCGGCTGCAGCAATACCCACACCGGCAACCGCGAGGCAATCCAGGTATAGGCGAAGATGAGAATGATCCAGGTGGTACGCACCGACAGTCCGACCGCCTCGGCTAGCCCGTCGACATAGATCGGATAAGCCTGGCCCACCGGGATTGCCGCATAGAGCAGCAATAGACCGATGACCGAAGGAATGATGATCGACCGGCCCATGCGATAGGCCCATTGGCCAATGAACACCGCGATCGGGATGACGATCAGCGCCGGGATCACCGCGCCCGGATTCTTTTCGAACAGAATCGCCATGACCACGCCGAACACCGCGTTCACGAGCGTGAGCAAAAAGAAGATGATCAGCAGAAACAGCGTGCTGGCTCGGGCGGATACCACCTTGCCGGAGAGCGTGCCGATATTCTGGCCGCGATTGCGAGCAGAGACGACGATCGAGCCGAAATCATGCACGCCCGCCGCGAAGATCGTGCCCAGCACCACCCAGGTCAATGCCGGCAGCCAGCCCCAGTAGACCGCGATCGCCGGACCGACGATCGGCGCCGCGCCGGCCACCGAGGTGAAATGGTGGCCGAGCAACACATGTTTATGCGTGGGTACGAAATCCACCCCGTCGCGCATGGCATGCGCGGGGGTGACGAAGTTCGGATCGAGCCGATAGACCTTCTCGGCCAGGTAGCGTGAATAGAACTTGTAGGCGAAATAGAACGCCACCAACGTAATCACGATCAGAAGAAAGGCCGGCATCTCGTATCCCCTCGCGATCGCGCCCATCCAGACCGGGCGCTATAAAGTCGCCGAATCCTAGCAATCCGCCCTACCACGACGATAGTCGACTATCGTCGGTTGTCATGTACAGCGTGTGTCAAATACGCATGCACGCGTCGGCGGATCACCCGCCGGCACAGGTCGCACAGTGTGGATCGGCCGGTATCTGCAGACTGCGCCAGCGCTGGGTCTTGGCATCGAGGGTGAGCACCCGTGCGGTCAGCGTGTCGGCCATGCCCACGATCAGCTTGATGGCTTCCAGTGCCTGAAGTGTGCCCACGATGCCCGGCACCACGCCAAGCACACCGGCTTCGGCGCAGGTCGGTGCCGCCCCGGCCGGCGGTGCACTGGCGAACAGACAGCGATAACAGGGCTGGCCACCGGCCGGAAATACGCCGACCTGACCGGCAAAGCGCTCGACCGCCCCATAGACCAGGGGAATACGCGCGGCGACACAGGCATCGTTGATGGCATAGCGCGCGCTGAAATTGTCGCTGCCGTCCACCACCAGGTCGTAGCCGGCCACCAGCTCGGCGGCGTTGTCGGCGCTCACGCGCTTTTCGATCGGCTCGATATCGATACTCGGATTGAGCGCACTCAGGCTGGCCATCGCCGAGCGCACCTTGGGCTGGCCGACGCTGGCATCGCGATGCAGGATCTGGCGATGCAGGTTGGAGCGATCGACCACGTCGTGATCGACGATGCCGATATGCCCCACGCCGGCCGCGGCCAGATAATAGGCCGCCGGCGAACCCAGCCCGCCGGCGCCGATGATCAGTACCCGCGCATCGCGCAGCTTCGTCTGGCCGGCTTCACCGACCTCCGGCAGGGTGAGCTGGCGCGCATAGCGGGCGCGATCGGCGGTATCGAGCATGGCCGGGGTTTCGAAGGCCAGCCCGGCGTCCTTCCAGGCATCGAAGCCGCCTTCCACCGAGCGCACATCGGTATAGCCGAGCCGCGTGAGCTGATCGGCCGCCAGCAGCGAGCGCGAGCCGGATGCACACATGAGCAGAATGGTCTGGCTCGGATCGCTGACCTGTTCTTCGATCCGCATTTCCAGAAACCCGCGGCCCAGCGCTTTCGCCCCCACCGGCGTGCCCTGGGCAATCTCATCGGCCTCGCGGATATCCACGAGCAGCGCGCCATCACCGGCCAGTTCGGCCGCGCGTTCGGCGGCCACCGGCGGTATACGCTCGCGCAGCAGGGCAAGCTCGTCTTTAAGGCTCATGGCGTTCGTCCAGGTCGTCGTTATCGTCGTCGGGCGCTTCATCGGCGTGCGTGGATGAGCCCAGCTCGGCCTGGCGCACCCACGTGGCCCCCATCGACTTGCTGGTATTCGCGCCCATCTTTTTCAACTGTTCGCTGCGCCGAACGATATTGCCGCGTCCGCTCACCAGCTTGTTGCGGGCGGAATCGAAGGCCTTGTTGGCGGTGTCCATGGCCCGGCCCAGCTTGTCCAGATCGTCCACGAAGCCCACGAACTTGTCGTAGAGCGCGCCCGCCCGGTTGGCGATCTCGGCGGCGTTTTCTTCCTGCTGCTGGAGCTTCCACAGGTTGGCGATCGCCCGCAGCATGGGCATGAGCGTGGTCGGCGACACCAGCGCGATATTGGCATCCAGCGCCTCGCGCTGCAGATCGAAATCCCCGCGCAGGGCCTCGACGTAGGCCGCTTCCGAGGGGATGAACATGAATACATAGTCCAGCGTTTCGATGCGGTCGATGTTCTGGTAGTTCTTGGCCGACAGACCCTTGAGATGACGCCGTACCGAGGCCACATGATCGGCCAGGGCCGTACGGCGCGTGGTTTCGTCCTCGGCTTCGTGCACCCGCAGATAGGCGGTCAGCGACACCTTGGCATCGACCACGATGCTGCGCTGTTCGGGCAGATGCACCACCGCGTCCGGTAGCTGGCGATTGCCGTCCTCCGTGGTGGCCGCGAACTGGGTTTCGTACTGCACGCCCTTTTCCAGCCCCGAACGTTCCAGCACGGTTTCCAGAATCATCTCGCCCCAGTTGCCCTGGGTCTTGGATTCGCCGCGCAGCGCATTGGCGAGATTGGTCGCATCCTCGGCAATGGCCTTGTTGGACTGTTCGAGCAGGCGCACCTGTTCGGCCAATGCCGAGCGCTGCCGGTTTTCCTGGTCGTAGGCTTCGCGCACCTGTTTTTCAAAGCGCCCGATATGCTCGCGCAGCGGGTTGATCAACGGTTCCAGGCTGGCCTTGTTCTGCTCGGTAAAGGCCCGGCTTTTTTCCTCCAGAATCTCCTGCGACAGGGTCTTGAACTGGTGGGTGAGCGCTTCGCGTGCGTCGGTGAGCGTCTTGAGCTTGTCCTCGGCATGGCGGCGCTCGGCCTCCAGGCGGGTTTCCAGGCGCGCGTTGTCGGCGCGGGCGTTATCCAGGGCAGCCCGGACATCGGCCAGTTCGGCCGCACGCGTGTCCGCTTCGCGCTGGGCGCTGGCACGGTCGGCCACCAGCTGCGCCTGTTTCGAGCGCGCCCATAGCAGCACGAATACGCCGCCCAGCAGCACACCGGCCCATAGCGCAGCTGCCAGGTAAAGCGTGGTAACGGATGGCATCATCAAATCGCGGCTCTTGGTGATGGGTAACGAACGTCAGCATACGGGTTGCAGCACGGCACGCTTACCCGCCGAACTACCGGTCTTTCGCGTATTTTCGCGTTCATTTTCGAACAGATTGCCTGCTCGAGAACAGCCCGCTGCGTTTCATCAATCACCGAGAAGACATTTATCCGCAGATTACGCAGATCACACAGATTGAAGACAAGAAATCGACGGCCGTTCGGCATCGTCTGGCCCCTGTGCCACGCGCTTCTTCATCTGCGTAATCTGCGAAATCTGTGGTTCCTCTTAAGGAACGAAGCCATCACAAGGTCGCTTACCGAACTGCGCCCACAGAGTGCACCCTCTGCGAATTGCCGTTAGCGTACGGCCCGAACATCTCACCGCCCGGTCTTCTAGCAATCTGCCTGTCGCCTATTCGCGTGTCTTCGCGTTCATTTGCGGACAACCTACTTGCCTGAGTGCAGCAGCTGCGTTTCAGCCAAGATCGAGAACCCATCGGCCCGTGGATTGCGTAGATGGGTTGTTTGGGCCGTGATGGGCAGTCGCTTCGCTTGCCGGGCCGCGGCCCACGACCGCGCCCGCCAACGCGTACAATACCCGCCTCTATTTCCCACCTCGCGATGTTGTCGCGCCCATGATTCTGCAACTGCGCAACCTGCGTCTGGCCTACGGCACCCATCCGCTGCTCGACGACGCCGAACTCAGCATCGACCGCGGCGAGCGCGTCGCCCTGGTCGGGCGTAACGGCACCGGCAAATCCACCCTCATGCGTATCGTGTCGCGCGAGATCGAGCCGGACGAGGTCATCCGCGAACAAAAGCCGGATCTGCGTATCGCGCGCCTCGAACAGGAGGTGCCGGCGGACACTTCAGGCGCGGTATTCGATGTGGTGGCCGGCGGACTCGGCGACGTCGGCGCGGCCCTGGCGCGTTTTCACGAACTCACCGCCCGGTTGTCGGCCGGCGAGGACGTGATGGACGCCTTTTCCAAGGCCCAGGCCCGGGTCGAGGCCATGGACGGCTGGACGCTCGCGCCGCAGGTCGAATCCACCCTGTCGCGTTTGAATCTAGACGCCGATTGGCAGTTCGAAGCGCTCTCGGGCGGGCAGAAACGCCGCGTGCTACTGGCCCGCGCGCTGGTGCAGGAACCCGACCTGCTGCTGCTCGACGAACCCACCAACCATCTGGATATCGCGGCCATCGCCCAGCTCGAGGAAATGCTGCTGGCGTGGAACGGCGCCTTGCTGTTCATCACCCATGATCGCGCCTTCCTGAAGAATCTGGCTACCCGCATCATCGATCTGGATCGCGGCAAGCTCACCTCCTGGCCGGGCAACTACGATGCCTTCATCGAGGGCAAGGAAAAGATGCTGGCCGACGAGGAAAAGGCCAACGCCCTGTTCGACAAGCGCCTGGCCCAGGAAGAAGTCTGGATTCGCCAGGGCATCAAGGCCCGGCGTACCCGCAACGAAGGCCGCGTGCGCGCGCTCAAGGCCATGCGGGCCGAGCGCGCCGAACGGCGCGAACGCGGCGGCACCGCCAATATCGTTACCCAGGACGCTGCCCGCTCCGGCAAGCATGTGATCGTGGCCGAAAACCTGGCCTATACCTGGCGCGATGGCGACAACGAAAAACCGATCGTCAACAATCTGTCGACCGTGATCCAGCGCGGCGACAAGGTCGGCATCATCGGCCCCAACGGCTGTGGCAAGACCACGCTCATCAATCTACTGCTCGGGCGCATCGAGCCCGATGCCGGCACCATCAAGCTCGGCACCAATCTCGATATCGCCCATTTCGACCAGCACCGGGCCGCGCTCGATGACTCCATCAGCGTGCTCGACAACGTGGCCCAGGGCCGCTCCTCGATCACCATCAACGGCCAGGACCGGCACGTGATGAGTTATCTGCAGGACTTTCTGTTCTCGCCCAAGCGCGCGCGCAGCCCCACGCACGTGCTCTCCGGCGGCGAACGCAACCGCCTGCTGCTGGCCAAGCTGTTCACCCGCCCGGCCAATCTGCTGATCATGGACGAGCCCACCAACGATCTCGACGTGGAGACCCTGGAACTGCTCGAAGAACGGTTGATGAGCTACGAGGGCACGCTGCTGCTCGTGTCGCATGACCGTGCCTTTCTCGACAACGTGGTCACCAGCAGTCTCGTGTTCGAAGGCAACGGCGCGGTCAACGACTATGTCGGCGGCTATACCGACTGGCTGCGCCAGCGCCCGCGCAAGGCCGAACCCGCGCCCGCTGCGACCAAAAAACCGCAAGCCTCCGCGCCGCCGGCAGCGCCCAAGCCCAAACCGACCAATCCGCTGAGCAGTGCCGAACGCAAGGAACTGCGCGCCCTGCCGGACACAATCGAAAAGCTGGAAACGAAGATCGAAGGCTTCGAAACCGAGTTCGGTCAGCCCGGTTTCTACGACCGGCCGGCCGACGAAATCAAACGCAAGACCGAAGCGCTGGGCAAGGCCCAGAGCGACCTCGAGCACGCGTTGGAGCGATGGGAGGCTTTGGAGGCGCGCCAGGGTTAATGGCCGCGGCCATTGCCCGCGCGAGTTGTTTCAACCGTGTTGGCTTCGTTCCTCAGGCGGAACCGCAGATTGCGCCGATTACACAGCTGAGGAAGCGCGCGGCACAGGCGCCAACGACAGCGAACGACCGCGGCTTCCTGTCTTTGATCTGCGTCGATCTGCGTGATCTGCGGACGGTTGCTTGGCGCTAGTCTCACCGACGCCGCGGCTCAAATGAAGCCGGTTGCCCACTACGACTAAATCAATGCATCTGCGTAATCGGCGTAATCTGCGGATAAATGCCTTTTTGGTGAGGGATGAAACGCAGCTGCTGCAGTCAGGCAAGCAGGTTGTCCGCGAATGAACGCGAAGACACGCGAATAACACAAACAAAGAATCGCTCGAAGGCCGGTTGATCTGAAATGCACGCACCGCACTGCTACAGGCAATCCGCAGATGCAGCACGATGTATCCGGAGCTCGGTAAGCGACCTTGTGGTGGCTTCGTTCCTCAAGCCGAACCGCAGATTTCGCAGATTACGCAGATGAAGAAGCGCGTGGCACAGGGGCCAGACGATGCCGAACGACCGTCGATTTCTTGTCTTCAATCTGTGTGATCTGCGTAATCTGCGGATAAATGTCTTCTCGGTGATGGATGAAACGCAGCGGGCTGTTCTCAAGCGGGCAACTTGTCCGCGAATGAACGCGAAGACACGCGAATAAGACGAAAGATAGATCGCTCGATGGCCGGTCGCTGTGCTGTTCGCGCCGCATGCTGACCTTTGTACATAATCAAGATCGGGGACGAATAAGACGGGCGTGGTGGCCGAGTCGCGACCCTTTAATTGGCACGCCTAGCATTCATTTGCGGACTTTTTTTGAAGCAACGAAGCCTCGCGATCACCGACACGCCTGCGATCAGCCGGTGACGCGTTCGAGCCACCGGCTGATAACGCGTTGGTCTAGCCTTGGTCGTTGGGCCGGTTGGCTTCGGCTTCGATCTGAATTTCGACTTCGTCGGCTACCAGCGGGATAAACGCATCCATGCCGAAATCGCTGCGCTTGATCTCGGTTTCGGCCGAGAAACCGCAGGTGTATTTCTTCTCGTCCATGGGGTTGGTCTTGCACACGATATCGTCGACATCGAGCGTGACGGGCTTGGTGGTGCCATGCATCGTGAGCTCGCCTTCCACGGTGGCTTCGTCATCGCCGTCGAAGGTCACGCTCGTGGACTTGAAGCGCATTTCGGGATATTTCTCGACCTCGAAGAAACCTTCGGTTTCGCGCAGATGTTCGTCGCGCTTGTCGTGGCCGGTATCCACGCTGGCCGGATCGAGGGTCACCTCAACGCGGCTGGTATCGCCGTCGCGATCCATGACGATTTCGCCGCCGGTGACATCGATACGCCCGTGCATGGTGGACAGGCCCATATGGCCGATCTCGAAGTTGCCATAGGTATGCGAGGGATCGATCGTATAGGTTGCGGCTGCGTTCGCACTGAGGGCGGTGGCAGCGAGCAGCCCGCTCGTGGCCAGCCCAATGAAGATTTTATTCATACGATTCACTTCCTTGCGAGGATAGGGTTTGATTGTCGAATCCGAGTCTAGCGGATTTCGAATAAACACTGGCCGCACGATAATCCGTCGGATCGATGGGCCGCGCCAGCGCGCTTGCCGGTGACGGCCTAGCTAAGCACGGTATAGACGAAATAGCCGGCCAAACCGGCCGGTACCAGACCCGCCAGCACCCAGAATCCATCGCGTCCGGTCAGCCCTAGCCCCATGAGCGCAATCCCGAGTGCGGGCGCGGCGGCAGCGAACGGCAGAATTTCCAGTGGCACCATACACAGGCCAAGGGCGACACAGGCCAGGCCGATCAGCCGGGTGCTCGCGCCTTGTACGAGCACGGTCAGACGCGGACGCACGAGCCGATCGATACGGCGTGTCCACGGTATGAGCCGGCGCGAAACCTGACGATAGCGATGCCGCTCGATCGCCAGGCGGCGCAGACGTTTGGGCAGCCAGGGATGGGCCTTGCCGAAGATCAGCTGGGTGGAGACCAGCGCAATGGAAATACCGCAGACGCTGGGAATGCCGGGCACCGCGCCCGTGGGCAACGCCGCGATGAGCGCCAGGATGAGCACAAGCGGGCCGTAGCCACGCTCGCCGATGACTTCCAGCACTTCGCCAATCGACAGCTGATCGTCCGAACCATGACTGTCGGCCTGGCCTTGGGCGCTGGAATCCAGCGATTCCAGGAGTCCGGTCAGGGTGGTCTGTTCGCCCATCGGGGCTTGTCTCTGCGTGAGTTCGAATGCGCGTCAGATTAGCACGGTCGCGCCCGGTTCCCGAGCGACGCTGCCTGCTTTATTGTATGTGGCATCGATTTTTCAAAAGCGTATACGCCATGCAGTACAAACGTCTTGGCAGCACCGGCACGAAAGTCTCGCCCCTGTGTCTGGGCACCATGACTTACGGCACGCCCGAATGGCGGGAATGGGTGCTCGACGAACAGGCCAGCCGGCCGTTTCTCAAGCAGGCGCTGGATGCCGGCATCAATTTCTTCGATACCGCGGATATGTATTCGCTCGGCGCTTCCGAGCGGGTGGTCGGCAAGGCGTTGACCGACTACGCCCGGCGCGATGAGTTCGTGCTCGCCACCAAGGTGTACATGCCCATGGGCGACGGCCCGAACGACCGCGGCCTGTCGCGCAAGCACATCATGAGTGCGATCGACGGCTCGCTCGAACGCCTGGGCACCGATCATGTCGACCTCTATCAGATCCATCGCTGGGATTACGACACGCCGATCGAGGAAACGATGGAAGCGCTGCACGACGTGATCAAGGCCGGCAAGGCCCGGTATATCGGCGCATCGTCCATGTATGCCTGGCAATTCGCCAAGGCCCAGCAGGTGGCCGAGCGCCATGGCTGGACGCCGTTCGTGACCATGCAGCCGATGTACAACCTGGTCTATCGCGAAGAAGAGCGCGAAATGCTGCCGCTATGCGCCGATCAGGGCGTGGGCGTGATTCCGTGGAGCCCGCTGGCGCGCGGCGTGCTGGCCGGCAAGACGACCCAGGGCGAAGGCGGCGAATCCACGCGGGCGAAAACCGACGAAAACACGCGCAAGTGGCATCTCGGCGGCGAAATCGACGCCCCGGTGATCGCCGCGCTACGCGAAGTCGCCGAAGCCCGCGATGTGTCGATGGCCCAGATCGCGCTGGCCTGGGTGGCGTCCAATCCGGTGATTACCGCGCCGATCGTGGGGGCCAGCAAGTCCCATCATCTCGATCAGGCGATCCAGGCAATCGATATCGAGCTCAGCGCCGACGAGAAGCAAACGCTGGAAGCGCCCTACCTACCCCACCCCATCGCTGGCCATAACTGATCGGCCGCGTTGTCGCCATAAGGCCGGGCGCGGCCGCGCCCGGCCTTTGCGGTCAGCCGGCGGCGCTACGAATCCGGCGCAGCAATTCGTGGGTCGGGTAGCCGTCGGCGGTCAGCCCCTGCGAACGCTGAAATGCGCGCAGCCCGGCACGGGTATTCGGACCCATGATGCCGTCCGGCGTGCCGGTGCCATAGCCAAGCGCGTTGAGCAGGCGTTGCATATCCTTGATTTCGGTACGCGACAGGCTCGCCAGCGTACGCGGCCAGTCACCATAGACGCCGGGCGCGCCAGCCAGCCGGTCGGATAGCAGACCGACCGCCAGCGCATAGCTGGTGGCATTGTTGTAGAGCAGGATGGTGCGGAAATTCGGCCCCACCAGGAACGCAGGCCCATGCGCGCCAGCCGGGGCGATGATGGCCGCCGCGGTGAACGACGGGAGCCCGCGGCTGTCGACCGCGCGCACGCCCACGGCCTGCCACTGGGCGGTGCTGCGCCGCGTATCGAGCTCGGCCTGACCGTAGTCGAAGTTCGGCGGCAAGACGACTTCACGGCCCCAGGTCTGGCCGCGCTGCCAGCCATTCTTTTGCAGATAGTTGGCCGTCGAACCCATCACGTCGGCGATGCTGCCCCAGATATCGCGACGGCCGTCGCCATCCTCATCCACGGCGTAGGCCAGAAAGCTGGTGGGAATGAACTGGGTATGACCCATGGCACCCGCCCAGGAGCCGCGCATGCGCTCGCGATCGATATCGCCGTTGGCCAGAATCTCCAGCGCGGCATAGAGCTGCTCTTCGGCAAAACCCGTGCGCCGACCGTCGTAGCCGAGCGTGGCCAGGGCGTCGATGGTTTCGTAGTTGCCGAAGTTGCGGCCGTAATTGCTTTCCACGCCCCAGATCGCGCCGATGATCGTCGCCGGCACCCCATAGCGACTCTCGGCTTCGCGGGCCTCGGCCGAATAGGTCGCCAACTGCTCGCGGCCCTGGCGAATCCGCGCGTCGGATACCGCGCTGTCGAGATAGTCCCAGATAGCGCGCGAAAATTCGGGCTGGCGCCGGTCGAGTTCGACGATACGGGGGACAAATTCGGCGCCGTCGAACGCTTCGTCAAGCGTGCCCGCCGATACGCCGCGCGCGGCGGCGCGGCGGCGAAAATCCGCGACCCAGCGTTGAAAACCCACGGCGTCGCGGGCCGGCGCGGCCGGCGGCTGCGGCGTACTGGCCGGCGGCGCGGACATGCGCATGTCCGCGGCGACGTCGGGGCTGGCATCCGATGAGCGCGCCGTTTCGACCGACTGCGAGGCACAGGCCACCAGCGTGAGCATACCCAAGGGCCACAACAGATCACGCCATCTGCCGGTCACGCATCGCATCCGCATAACGATCAATCCTTTGCCGAAAACGCCTGAAAGAAGGCCTAGACTACCTCGCCCGCGGCCTGCGCACAGGCCCAGGCCCACTGAAAGTTGTGACCGCCGAGATGGCCGGTCACATCCACCACTTCGCCAATAAAATACAACCCGTCCACGTCCTTTGCCGCGAGCGTGGCCGAGGACAACGCATGCGTGTCGACGCCGCCAAGGGTGACCTCGGCGGTGCGATAGCCTTCCGTGTCGGCCGGGGTGAACGGCCATGCCGAGAGCTGGTCGACCAATACGGGCGTGGTGGTGGCATCCAGCTGCTTGAGCCGTTTGTTACCTGACGCACAGCGTTCGGCCAGCCAATTCGCCAGCCGGCGCGGCAAGCGGGTGGCCAAGGCGCTGGCCAGGCGCGCATTCGGCCGTGCTGCGCGCTCGTTTTCAAGCCAGTCGCCGACATCCGTACCTGCAAACCAGTCGATGACGATCGTGTCACCCGGCTGCCAGTAAGAGGAAATCTGCAGCATGGCCGGGCCACTCAGGCCGCGATGGGTGAACAACAGCCCGGCCTCAAACAGGCCATCGTTGCAACCAGCCTCGACCTGGGTCGCGATGCCGGAGAGCTCGGCGAAGGCTGCACGTGCCGAAGCATCGACGGTAAACGGCACCAGCCCGGCCCGCGTCGCACGCACGGGCAGGCCGAAATCGCGGGCGATCCGATAACCGATACCACTGGCCCCCATCTTGGGAATCGACAGCCCGCCGGTGGCCACCACCACGCTTTCGCCGTGCAGCGGGCCCGCAGGCGTATCCACGATGAAGCCGCCCTGCGCGTCGCGGCGCACCTGTTCGATCGGCGTATTCACGCGGATATCCACGCCCGCGGCAGCACATTCGTCGAGCAGCATGGCCACGATCTGCTTGGACGACTCGTTGCAGAACAGCTGTCCGCGTTCCTTTTCGTGATAGGCGATGCCATGGGCTTCAACCAGCGCGACGAAATCGGCCGGGGTATAGCGGGCCAGTGCCGACTTGCAGAAATGCGGGTTCGCCGAAAGAAAATTCTCTGGCGCGCAATACAGATTGGTGAAGTTGCAGCGCCCACCGCCGGACATGAGGATCTTCTTGCCGCAGCGCTTGCTGCCCTCGACCACGGTTACGCGACGACCGCGCGCGCCTGCTACCGCCGCGCACATCAGCCCGGCCGCGCCGCCGCCGAGCACGATTACATCTGTCGATCGCTTGTCATTCATGAGCTGTGTCGCTATCGCGCCCGAGCCGCGTCAAGACGGCTGCCGAACCGGTATGAAGGCGGGCTTTGCAACGCGCGATTGTCGCATGGCCAAGCGCTTGCCCGAAGCGCGGCCGGGCCTGCCGGGGGCGGTGTATGGTCCACGAAAACTTGGTTTCGGCGGGCGTAAAAGATATATTTTCCGAACTGCCCGTGGCGCTGGGGGCAACGATGTCGGATATTGATCGCTGTCGGCAACGGCATTCGGCGCCCGGTAGCGATATGTGCGCGGCATGAACAACAACAAGGCTAGCCGGCGTCACGTGGTGCGAGTACACAAGGATTACAACAATACGTAGGAGGGCTTAACCGCCATGTTGAAGAGACTCTCGCTGCCGCTCATGGCAGGCATTGTCGTCGCGCTGAGTGGCTGCGGCCTGATCTACAAGCCCACCGGCCATGTGCTCGCCCACTATTCGCAGGATGAGGTCGTGCCCTACGTGATCGGCAGCGGCGACCTCGATCTGGCCGCCTGCGGTACCGGCATGGGCCAGCATCAACTGCTGGCGTCGTTCAGCCGGGTGATCGGCCGGCCCTCCCAAGTCTTGCTCAACACCAGCCTGCTGGCCGGGCTGTGCTCGGAAGCCGAGGCCCAGGAAGAACAGCTGCGCTTTGCGCGCGCACTGCGCGAAGGCAATACCGAGGAGGCACGCGACGCGCGCGTCGAGTCCCAGCGGCTGTTCCGGCGCACCGCGCTGCGCCGTTATGCGGTATATCGCGACACGGTCGACGCTTTTGGCGAACTGGGCAACGGCGAATGCCCGTCGCTGGGCAGCGATGTCGAGGAATTCGAATACATGGTCGGCACGCTGACCTCGGTACAGGCCCTGCTGAGCGATATTCAGGCGTCGAGCAGTGTGGGCGTGCCCCAGGATGTGGCCGCGCGGGCCGGCCGGGCCACCGAGTGCATGGATAACGAAAAATGGTGGGGTGTCCCGAATGCGCTGCAGGCCGTCGTCTGGCTGAGCGTGCCCGGTACCGCGCCCGAGGGCAGCGATGCCTGGAGCCAGCTGACCGAGGCGGCCGATTACGGCGAGTCCAAGGGCATGCCGATGGCCGCCATGCTCTACGCCCTGGCGGGCTATGGCCAGTCCGACGAGGCCCGCGAAAAACAGGGCATTCGTCAGGTCGCCAAGATCTACAACGCGGGCGATGGTCCGCCGGATTACATGATCCTCAGTGAAGTCGCCTATGCCCAGGCGCTGTATCTGTCCGACCGCATCTGGACCCGTGAAACCGGTCAGCGCACGCCGTTTCTTGCGCTCGGCGATTTTCCGGGCGATGACGACAGCAGCGAATCCGATTCCAACTTCGATGCCGGCAGCTTCCTAGACTGATGAGTGATCAAAACCTAGATAGCGGATCGACCGCGCTCGATCCGCAAAGCGACGACTTGTCCACGAGCTATAGCGCAGCACGCAACTGGCTGATCACCCTGCCGATCGCGGCGTTGCTGCTGTTGGCGATCCTGTTTGGCACGAGCGCGTTCATTCATGGCCAGCTGCTCAGCCTCGGCGGCGATATCTGGCAGAACTACAACATGTTGCGCGTCGACATGGACGAGCCGACGTGTAATCCGGATATGGATATCGACGCGCGCGTGGCCCAGAGTCAGTCCAGAGCCGCGACGCCCGACGAAGACAGCCTGTTCGATGCGGGCCCGTCCGATCCGGAGGCGCTACGTCGCTCGCTGGAGGCCCAGCGCGGCCAGTGTCGTGAAAGCTACGAGCGCTACGAATACAACCAGCGCATGACCTCGACCTCCACGCTGCGCGCCTTTCGCTCGCTCGAACTGGGCATGGGGCGCATCAACCAGATGGGTCAGGGCCTGCAAGCCTATATTCTGGTGCTGCTGATCATGCTCGGCGGCTTCGTGGCACTTGCGCTCAACGAACAGATCGCGCTGCGCATGCCCAAGTCACAGCTGGACTATCGGGTCAGCGCTGGTGCGCAGGTAGCCGCCAATCTGGCCATGGCAGTCAGCGGCTTCGTATGGATGCGCCTGGATTCCGGTGGCGACTTCGGCCTGAACCTGGTCTGGCTGATCGGCTTTCTGGCCCTGGCAGCCGTAGCGGCCTACCGGTTTTTCCGTATCCCCGCCAGCGCCACGCCGGGCGGTTCGTTCTTCCATGCCCAGCTGACCATCCCGCTGTATTGCTGGCTTGCGCTCATCAGCCTGCTGTATTTCTTCATCAGCGAAGGCTATATCGCCGGCCCGGCCATTCAGTTGACCAAGATGATCCGGTTTGCGGATCTGTATACCGGCATCGGCCTGTATGTGTGGGTGGGCATGATGCTCAAGCACACCCGGATCGCCGAACTGCTGTTCGGCGTATTTCGCTCCTGGGAGATGCGCCCGGAATTCATCGTCATCATCGTGGTGATCGCCTCCGCCTGGCCGACGGCCTACACCGGCGCGTCGGGGATCTTCGTGCTCGCGATCGGCGCCGTGATCTATCAGGAACTCCGGATCGCCGGCACCTATCGCCAGCTGGCGGTGGCCTCGACCGCGATGTCGGGCAGCATGGGCGTGGTGCTCAACCCCTGTCTGATGGTGGTAATCATCGCCGCGCTCAACCGGCAGGTCACTACCGATCAGCTCTATGGCTGGGGGCTGTACGTGTTCGCACTCAGCGCGACGCTGTTCACCGGCTTCGTCTATCTCACCCGCAAGAGCCGCCCGCATCTGGCCACCCCGGACGACGCGCTGCCAGCCACGCGTCGGGCGCTCGGGCCGATCATCCCCTATGTGGTGATCGCGGTCGCGGTGGTACTCATCTACGCCAAGCTGCTCGGCCAGAGCTTCAACGAGTTCTCCGCGCCGGTGATCCTGCCGTTGATGATGATCGCCCTGCTCGGCTATGACCGCTGGCGCGCACGCCGGCTCTACGACAAGGCCATCTATGCAGCCGATCGTGGCCAGGCGAAAGCCCCCGATCACGAGCCGGCAGGTTTCTGGAATGCCTTGCGCGCCTCCACCGCGGATACCTCGGTGTTGCTCGGCGCGCTGCTGATGCTGATGGTGCTGTCCATCGTCTTCGGCGGCGTGATGGAGCGCTCCGGCGTGATGGAGCTGTTCCCCGAAAACCTCGGCAACGTGTGGTACGCAACCGGCATTCTCGTCATCATGCTGGTGATCATCGGCATGATCATGGAGCCCTACGGCGCCATCATTCTGGTAAGCGCGACGCTTGCACCGCTGGCCTACGACAACGGCATCAATCCGGTGCATTTCTGGATGATCGTGCTGGTGGCCTTCGAGCTGGGCTACCTGAGCCCGCCCGTGGCACTCAATCAGCTATTGACGCGCCAGGTCATCGGCGATGCCGAGATTCAGGCGGCCAAGGCCGAGGTCGCCAACGACCCGAGTTTCTGGCGCCGCCACGAAGCCTTGCTGTTGCCGATTACGGTGATGGGCTCCTCGCTGTTGCTGGTGGCCTTCATTCCGCTGATCTTCATGGCGCTGTTCTAGCCGACGCCCCGGGGTCGCGCCACGACCCCGGGCCATTTCGTTGAACGTCCCGTACTACAAAGACACCCCGGAGGATAAGACCCATGCTGTCCCGAAAAATGACGTCCTACCTGAGCGCCGCCGCGCTCGGCGCCGCCGCCCTGCTGGGCGGTGCGCTGCAAACCGCCAGCGCCCAGGAAACCCGCTCCCTGTGTATCTATGACCCCATCGGTGCCAACGGCTTCATCTACCAGTCCTTCCAGGACTATGTCGTGCAGGCGCGCGAATGGGGCATCAAGTTCGATACCCGTGCCTATACCGACGAAGCCGTCGCCGCCAACGACTTCAAGGCCGGCAAGTGCGACATGGCCGCGGTGACCGGTATTCGTGCCATCCACTTCGTCAAGTTCGCCGGCAGCCTCGACATGGCCGGCGGGCTGCAGACCTACGATCAGGAAAAGACCGCGATCAAGGTCATGTCCAGCCCCAAGGCCGCCGATCGCATGAGCGAAGACGGCTATGAAGTCGTCGGTGTCGTGCCGTTGGGCAAGGCCTTCCTGTTCTCCCGCGACAAGGCCTATCTGGAAAGCCTGGATACCATCGCCGGCAAGAAGATCGCCGTGATGTCGTACGACAAGCAGGCCTCGACGCTGGCCAATGTCGCCGGTGCTTCGCCGGTGGGCGCGTCGATTGCCTCCTTCGGGCCCATGTTCAACAACGGCAGTGTGGATCTCGCCTATGCCCCGTCGTTCGCCTACAACGCACTCGAGCTCTACAAGGGCCTCGGTGAAAAAGGCGGCATCGCCGACTTCGTGCTCGGCATGCTCTCGGGTCAGCTGATCATCCACGAAGACAAGTTCGACGACGGCTTTGGCCAGAAGTCGCGCAGCTGGGTGTTCAACAACATGTACGACTCGACGATGCGTCGGGTGAAAAACGCCGACCAGGAAATCCCGGACAAGTACTGGGTGCATATCTCGGGCGAACGCGATGCCAACTATCGCGAGATGTTCCGTGAAACCCGGCAAAAGCTGTGGGATGAGAACTGGTACGACCACGACATGCAGCATATGCTCAAAAAGATCCGCTGCTCGAGCGATGCCGGCCTGGCCGAGTGCAGTCAGGATAGCGAGGGCGGTCCGGTCAACTGATCGTCGCCATAGCGTTGCCACCCGTCGCATGGACACCATGCGGCGGGTTTTTTTTGCCCGCTCGATACGCAGGCCAAGCCGCAAGCCCTGCCCCGGTCATGGCCGTTAAGCGCGGCGCACCCACCCGCTGCACGTTACGGCCACTTCGACCAATCGCGGTATGGCGTTCGCGCCGCGGCGGGCGTAGGCTCGATGGAACACGCCGTGGGGACGGCGTTCGACTGGCATTCGATAACGCGTCGCAAGACACGCTGGCGTAACAATTGCTTGAACACATCACCGGGTGGAACGCGACGACAAACGCGCCACGCTCGTCTATTCGATCAGGGGGAACCCGATAATGGAATTCATTGAAACGTTGCGCGGCGCGATCTATGCCGTGATGACGCCGGTTAGCGATTTTGTCTGGACCTATATCCTGTTTTATCTGCTTTTCGGCGCCGGCATCGTATTCACCGTCGCCACCCGCTTCATGCAGTTCCGCATGCTCGGGCATATGGTGAAAATCACCTTTGACAGCCGCAGCAGCGATCAGGGCGTGAGCTCCTTTCAGGCACTCGCGACGTCGCTGGCCGCTCGTGTGGGGACCGGCAACCTGGCCGGCGTAGCCCTGGCCCTGTGGGTCGGCGGGCCCGGCGCGGTGTTCTGGATGTGGATGACCGCGCTCGTCGGGCTGGCCACCACCTTCATCGAATGTACGCTGGGCCAGGTCTACAAGATTCATTACGCCGACGGCGTCTATCGCGGCGGGCCCGCCTACTACATCGAACGCGCGCTCGGTCAGCGCTGGATGAGCATCATCTTCGCGGTGTTTCTCATCATCGCCTACGGCTTTGCCTTTTCGGGCGCACAGGCCAATACCATCGCCAAGGGCATGCAGGGCGCGTTCAATGTCCCGACCTGGGCGACCGGCCTCGTACTGGTCGTGCTCGCCGGGATCGTCGTCTACGGCGGCCTGCGCTCGATTGCCAAGACCGCCGAAAAGATCGTGCCGTTCATGGCCATCGCCTATTTCCTGGTCGCGGTCTATATCCTGATCGCGAACTACGAACAGGTACCGGGCATGTTGGCGCTGATCGTGAAGAGCGCCTTCGGTTTCGGGCCGGCCGTCGGCGGTGCTGTGGGCTACACCATCAAGGTGGCCATGGAAAACGGCGTCAAACGCGGCCTGTTCTCCAATGAGGCCGGCATGGGCTCCACGCCGAACGCCGCGGCCACGGCCGAGGTCAACCACCCGGCCGCTCAGGGCCTGGTGCAATCGTTTGGCGTGATCGTGGATACGCTGATCATCTGCAGCTGTACCGCCGTGGTCATTCTTCTGTCGGGTGTGTACGACCAGATGCTGTCGACCCAGACCGGTGGCGACTCCATGCAGGGCATTCAGCTCACGCAGGACGCCATGGCCGATCATCTGGGCAGCTTCGGGGTCGGCTTCATCGCGCTGGCGATCTTCTTTTTCGCCTACACCTCGATTCTGGCCAACTTCGCCTATACCGAGATCAATCTGGAGTATCTCGCCGGCAAGCATCACGCCAAAGCCGTCGCCATCCTGCGGCCCCTGATTCTGGCCATGGTGATGATCGGATCGATGGCCACCCTGACCTTCGTCTGGGATTTCGCCGATCTGGCGATGGGCCTGATGGCCACAACCAACCTGATCGCGATTCTGCTGTTACTGCCGATCGCCTTGCGCGTACTCAAGGACTACGAACGCCAGCGCGCCGAGGGCATCGACGAACCGGTCTTCCATCGATCGGTACTCAAGAACCCCGATCAGGTGGAACCGGGCATCTGGGACTAGCCCTGCCCCGGGCTCGACGGCATGCCGTCGAGCCCATTGACCTGGCGGCAGCCAGGCAACGGCCAAGTAACGACCAGGGAACGACCAGGGAACGACTAGAAAAGCCAAGGAAGCGCTGCCCAACCTCACGCGGATCGCGTTCGAGTCCTGACAGACGGTGCAGCAAGGCGTCCAAGCGCAGCGCCTGCCTTATTGGCAGGTCAAGCTTGGCAACCCAACTGCGGCATCTGAGGCCGAACCCCTTGCGGGCCGCCGGCTTTGCGCGCTCCTGGTCTTCGTCAAGACACGCTGGCGTGCAACAAACACGCTACGTGCACCGTTGCTCGCCCGCCACGCGCAAAGCACGCCGGCGCGACCGTGACAGGTTGTGCAGAGCGTCCTAAAGCACCTCGCGTCCCTGCCACTTCAAGGGCAGGCTTTCATGCCCAGCGTTTTCGCGGGCGCGGGCGATGAGGGAGTCGAAATCCTCCGGGTTTTCCAGGACTTCCTGGATCCTGTCGGCATCATCGCCTTGTTGATCGGCGATCGCCTGCAATATTTCGACGCTGGTATCGGTCTTTTCGCTGAGTTCGTTTAGATCGGTCATGGTAGTCATTGCCTTGGCATGGCGTCGCTGTCACAAACAACGACGCAAATCATTCCTCGCCGCTTAATTCTGCGACGAGGCGCACACGGCTGTTGTCGACGCCGCAACCAACCAATGCAGGAATCAACCCGGGTTGAACACGCGTGTGCAAACGCATGCACACCCGTGCCCGGCGCCAAGCAGCCGTCAAACCAGCCGATGCAGTCGGCTGGTGCAGTGCCGGACCATAACAACGTGGCGGGCCCGGATACATACGCACGATTACGGGCAGGCACACGCCCACCACCACGACGGCACCCGCCGATGCCGTAACCGGTTTGCACGACTGCGCGGGCCGTATAAGGGGAAGGATACGGCGCGTCGGCCCGCAAGACGGACCGACGCGCCGCACAGGCACAATCAGGCCGCGTTCGCGCGTGCCACGGCAGCATACTTGCCGCCGCGTCGGGTCGAAGGCCAGTTCGCCAGATCCACTTCCTCGCGTATCTCGCGACAGACATCGATCACGCGGTTGAGCTGGGCATAGCTGTGGCTGCAATTGACCGACAGCCGGATCAACGACCGCTTGGTGGCCGTGGCCGGCGCGCAGAACACCGAACCGAATACGCCCCGCGATTCCAGCGCGTCGCGCAGGATGATGGTCTGCTCTTCGCGACCGGCCTCGAGGGCAATCATCTGCGCCTGGCCGCTATCCACGTTGTAACCCAGCGCGTCCAGATGGCGACGCAAATACGCAGCGTTGGCGTGCAGGCGTTCACGTTCGTTATCGGCGCCCTTGATCAGATCCAGCGTACGCGAGAGCGCGGCGATATCGTGCGGTAGCAGCGATGAACTGAAGATCGCCGGGAACGAGTTGTACTTGATGAACTGGCGCAGGCGCTCGCTACAGGCAATGACCCCGGCCCGTCCGGCAAAGGCCTTGGCCAGGCTCGCGGTCACAAAGTGCACCTGCGATTCCAGACCGAGTCCGGCCACCAGCCCCCGGCCCTGATCGCCGTGGGTACCCAGCGAATGCGACTCGTCGACGATGGTCACGCAGCCATGTCGGTTGGCAACCGCCACGATCTCCTTCAACGGCGCCACACTCCCGGTGGTGCTATAGATCGAGTCGATGACGATGATGCCGGCACCATTGCGCTTGATCATGGTTTCCAGATGCGAGGGGTCGTTATGGCGAAACGGCTTCCACTCGAGTCCTGCGCTGCGCACCCCCTCCCAGAGCGAGGCATGGGCGAACATATCGACATACACCGGCGTGCCGGGCGCGCCGATCGCCTGAATCAGCCCGACATTGGCCGCATAGCCGGACTGGCACAGCAGACTCGACTCCATGCGCAGCCAGCGGGCCATACGCCGTTCGAGATGCAGCTGCGGGCTGTCGCCGTGCAGATACACGCCCGACATGACCACCGTATTGTCGGATGCGCGCAGACAATCAATCTGAGCCTGAATGACTTCCGGATGGTTGGCCAGATCGAGATAATCGTTGGTCACCATCAGAATGGAATCGGCGTCCGGCTGACGGCCATGCATGATATGCCCGCCCTGCCAGGTCTTCTCGACGCGTTCACGAAAATAGTGATCGACGTGATGCTGGAGAAAGGCGGGCTCGGTAGCCGAGTGTGGACGCAGCGAAGAATAGCGCGATGTGTCGAATTCGTTCATGGCAACCTCGTCTTGTATTGATATGGCGGTTCATTGCTTTGCGACGGCCGCTCGCGACCGCACGCGCAATTTTTAATTGAACTCTATTTATATTAAATATCTGCGCCATACAAAAATGCGCCGCCGCAATAGCGGGCAATTTCATATTTGCCAAGCCGATGGACGCCAACTTTTGAAAGGATGTTTCAAAAGCGCACGAAAAGAACGGTAACCGCATGCCGGCAGCGGCCTGAAAGCCCCGCCAGGTAAGCCTCGACAGACGATCGCGGTACGGGCGCCCGGACGGCGCCCGAGGCGTCTACATCAATGAATATCCGACCGTATCCAGCCACTCGAGATAGCGATTGAAGGTCGCCTTGGGCCGGCTCATGCCATGCTCTTCAGGGTCGGATTCGAACACGGCCCAGCGATAAGTGCGCGCGCCTTCAACCCGCTCGGCCACGCGCATATGCGACTTCCAGTGGCGATACGACTCGCCGGCGGCGTTGTTTGCGCGCCCCAGAAAGGCCGGGTCGAGCAGATTCTCCCCGGCCTGGAGCAGACGCACGCATTCCGTGGGCGCGCCGAGCGCGACCGCCTGCTCGACCAGGGTTTCCTGTTCGTCCTCGTCGACGATCACCAGGCGATAGAGTTCGCCGTCGCCGTCGATGAGCACGAAGCCGGTGGGATTGAGCACCATGTAGTATTCGACGAACTCGTAGCGCGAGCGCAGCGTGGCGAGCAGCTGTGCAATCGCCTCGTCGGCCAGAAGCGCCGGGACCTCGACATCGAACATATCGATCGCGGTCGTAAACGTGTCCAGGATATGGTCGTGCTGGAGTTCTCGAATCGTACGATTGAGGTGCTCGTAGACGTTGTGCTCGCTTTTGCGGATATAGCGATCGATCACACCGGCATTGAACCCTTCCACCGCCTCGGCCTCGGTGGCCACGCCAGTGAACAGGATCTTTTTGATATTCGGATCGCCGATACGGCGACAGAACTCGAGGCCGTTCATGCGCGGCATGGCGTAGTCGATCATCGCGATCGATATCCGCGAAAACCGGTTGGTGAAGTGCATTTCGCGCGCCAGGGCCTCGGTATCGAGGGTAACGCGACGCCGGCCGTCGGCCTCCTCCTGCAGCTTGAAAAAGCGCTGTCGCGACGGCGCCTCGTCTTCGCGGTCGTTGATATAACCGAGCGCTTTCTGGGTGGAATCGAACAGCAGATACGGTAGATCGGCTTCCAGTTGCAGGCTGAGATTACCGAGAAAGTCGATATCGTCATCGACGAGCACGATCTGAGTGGGGTGAAAATACGGCGCTAAACAGGTTTTATTCATCGCGGCCTACCGCAGGAAACAACATGACGAATTCGGTATAACGTCCGACAACCGAATGACACCGGATATCGCCGCCGAAGCTGTTCATTACCATACGCGCGAATGCCAGGCCGATGCCCGTGCCCTGGCCGTGCGGCATGGCGGAATAGAACCGCTCGAATATACGCGGCAACACATCGGGATGTATGCCCGGCCCGGTATCGCGAAAATACAGTCGGTGCGCGCCGCCGGCTTCACGCTCGGCCCAGATACGGATATCCCCGTCATCCACCCTGGCCAGAAAATACAGCGCGTTCTTCAACAGATTGAACAGTACGTGGACCATCAACACGGACGATCCATAAAAACGAAAATCCGCGCCCTCATCCCAATGCACCATCGCGCGCTCCTGGGCGGAATGAAACGGATAACGCGCAAGTGCCTCCTGTACGCAGGCGCCGATGTACACGGTTTCGAAAGTGGTTTCGTCGACTCGCGTGCGGCTCGAGTTGACCAGCAGCATATCCAGAATGACGTTCGTATATTCGGCCTCGGTGCTGATGCGATCGAGCACGGCATGCATTTCGCGGTAGTGCGCGGTACGGATACGCTTGACCGGCAGCCCGTGTTCGCGCGCCATGTCGAAGCCTTCGAAAATTGACGGCAGATAATTCTGCAGTCCGCGCGCGCCGCTTCGAATACCCAGCAGCGGCGTACGCAGTTCGTGCGCCATGGTGCCCACCGCCGAGGTGATCGCGGCCAGTTTTTCGCGCGCAACGAGTTCGGTCTTGTAGTTGAAGACACTGCCGCCAAGCAGCGCGAAAAGATAGGTCGGCACCAACTGGCCCAGCGTCTCGGACTGCGCGCTCATGTCGCCGCCGATGGCGATATAGACCAGACAGGCCAAGACCGTACCGAGACCCGCCATCAACATGATCATCAGCCAGTCGAAGACCAGCAGTACGAGAAACAACGATGCGGCCATCGTCGAGAGCGCCCACACCGTGTCGAAATGATTCATCAACGCCATGAACACGAAGAAAAACGGCAGCTGGTAAATAAGAATCAGAAACCAGTAGATACGAATGCCGCGTCGCCATTCGCCGCCGCGAAACAGATAGCGCCCGAACAGCATGGGCAGGGCCACCACCACGCTGAACGCGCGCAGCCAGACGCTTTCGAAATCCTGAGGTTGGAACTCGGTCCAGTAGACGTAGAACACGGGGTGGCATACGACAGCCACGATGGCGAACAATCGCATGTTGGCCAGAGAGTAGGTCGCACTCTGGCTCAAAGACGCCGTCAGTCGAACCCGCAGCCGCCGTACGAGGTTCGGCATATGACTGGCGAGCAACCCGACCGGGCGCCATAAAAACACGTCAACCCCCGATACGGCGCGTTCGAAGCGCGAATTCGGGTTGATAAAAATCACCGATCATGGCGCCATCCTATACGTGGACTGCGAGAATTCGTAGTATCCAGGATATCGGTTCAATGGATATTCAGTGGTTTGTCATCGCATGCGCGCTATGATTACGCCCTGCAACCGACGATCGAGGCCAGGTCGAAACATATGTTTTCCGCTCGCCGCCCGAACTTTTCGGCCGATATGGGTATCGGCCTGTCCATGACACGGTGGCCATGAAACTCGCGCGCCGCCGGCTTATTGTCATCGTGGTTGCCCTGAGCAGCGTACTCGCTGCGCAGATCGCCATGCTGACCCTGAGCTACGCTGCCGGCACGATCGCAATCCTGGCCATGAGTGGCCTGGCGATGATTTCGATTCTGGGTGTGATCGTACTGTGCTGGCATGCGCTCTACGACAGCGACCCGGATCGTGATAACGCGATCTCGCCGCTGATCAGCTGGCTGGACCAGTCCGATATCGTCGGCCAGCACGCCGCGCGACGCCCGCCCGCGCTCAGCGGTGTCGATGGCCGCCTGGCGGATGCGGTAGAAAACCTCGTACACCGCGTACAGCGTTACCGCGACAAGCTGCTGGTACGCCACCAGCGCGTACAACGGCTGTTACGCAATGTCACGGACGTGCTTTATCACACCGACCAGGATGGGCGTATCACCTGGGTCACCGATACCGTCACCGACATGCTCGGCTACCGGCCCGACGAGCTGGAAGGCCGTCTTCTGCGCGACCTGCTGGCCGATGCGGACGACGAGCGCACCCTGCTCGACAGTGCACAGCTGCATCGCCACCCCACCCGGGTCTATCGTCGCAACGGTGAAATCGCCTGGCTTTTGATCTCGTCGCGTCGTATCGACGATACTGCCGGTCGCGCCATCGGCAGCGAAGGCGTATGCCGCGACGGCACCCGACTGATCGAAACACAGCAGGCGCTCAACGAACACAAGGAACGCGCCCAGGTCACGCTCGCCTCGATCGGCGATGCCGTGATCACCACCGATGCCAGCGGCGCTGTGGACTATCTCAACCCGCGCGCCGAACAGATGCTGGCAGTACGTATGGACGCTGCGCTGGGCCGGCATTTCGACAAGATCTGCAATTTCGTCGACACCGAACGCAACGTGGCCGTCAACGGCCTGGTGCACAAATGCCTGGCCAGCGGCACGATGCAGGAGCACGACGAGGACCTCACCCTCTACGATCGCGCCCCCGAACAGACCGGCCACACCGTCAAGGTCACGATCGCCCCGATCCGTGACAGCGCCCACACCATCACCGGCACCGTGATCGTGTTGCACGACATCACGCGGCTGCAACAGATCTCGCGCGAGCTCGCCTATCAGGCCAACCACGATCTGATTACCGACCTGCCCAACCGACGCGCCTTCGAGCAACTGCTCGATCAGGCCCTGGCCGAAGTCGACGACAGGCACAGCCACGCGCTGTGCTATATCGATCTCGACCAATTCAAGCTGGTCAATGACACCTGCGGACATAACGCCGGCGACGAAATGCTGCGCCAGATCGCCGCACGCCTGGGCACCTGCATCCGCAACGACGATACGCTCGCACGCCTGGGCGGCGACGAATTCGGACTGATCATGCGCGATATGTCGATTATCGACGCGCAGGCCAAGGCCGAGGAACTGCGCACCGAAATCGATCGCTTTCGTTTTCGCTGGGACGAAAAGCTCTTTCGCCTGGGCGCCAGTGTGGGCGTGGCCTCGATCGATCGCGAGGCCATCGATGCCAACGAACTGTTACGCCGGGCCGATACCGCCTGCTATCTGGCCAAGGAAAAAGGCCGTAATCAGGTCTATGTCTACCACGGCGACAGCGACGAGACGCTCACCCGCCACGGCGACATGCAACGCATGCAGCAGATCAGCGAAGCGCTGGACAGCGACAGCTTCGAGTTGTTCGCCCAGTTCATTCAGCCGATCGATCGCCGCGAAAACCCGGGTTACGGCGTGGAATTGCTGCTGCGCGTTCGCGATACCGACGGCTCGGTTCTCTCGCCCCAGAATTTTCTGATTACCGCCGAGCGTTACAACATCGCCCCGCGTATCGACCGCTGGGTGCTGCGCCGTGCGATCGAGCTCATTACCCAGGCCGGCGAAGATCATGCCGCGATCGAGCATTACAGCATCAATATCTCCGGCCAGTCGATTACCGACGAACAGTTCGTGGACTATGCGCGCGGGCTGATCGAGGCCGCCAGCGTGGACCCGCACCGGCTGGTCTTCGAGATCACCGAAACCGCGGCGGTGACCAATACCCGCCGTGCCGGCGAGCTGATTCATTCGCTGCGGGCGCTGGGCTGTCGCTTTTCGCTGGATGATTTCGGCAGCGGGCTGAGCTCGTTTTCCTATCTCAAGAACCTGCCCTCGGACTTCATCAAGATCGACGGCAAGCTCGTCTCCAACATCCTCACTGATCCGGTCGAGCGCTCGATCGTCGAAGCGATCAATCAAGTCGGCCAGGCGATGGGCCTGCTCACCGTGGCCGAGCATGTGGAAACACGCGCCATGCTGGATGCCCTGCGCACCATCGGCGTGGACTATGCCCAGGGCTATCACGTAGCCCGGCCGATCCCCTTCGAAATGCTCTCCTCCGCACTCGGCACGCGCGAACGCGTGGTGCGCGCCCGCTGATCGAAGCGGCGGCGGGCATCCACGGCCCGCGGGTACGACGTAGTATCCTGATCATCGCAAATATCAACATGCCCATGACCATTTTCAAGCAACTGCTCGTGCTGCTCGCCCCCGGCCTGCTGGCTGCCTGCAGCCTCATGCCGCCCGCCGATTTTCCGGTCGCCGAACAGGTGGATATCGATCGCTACATGGGCAAGTGGTATGTCATCGCCCATATCCCGCCGAGTGCGACCGAGAACGCTTATAACTCGATCGAACGCTACGAACAGAGCGAACCCGGCACCATCGACACCACCTTCACCTATCGCGAGGGCGGTTTCGACGGCGAACGCAAGACCATGCACCCGGTCGGCAGCGTACTCGAGGGCACCAACAACGCCGTCTGGGCGATGCGTTTCTACTGGGTGCTGCGCATGCAGTACGTGATTTCCTATGTCGACGACGATTACCAGACCACGATCGTCGCCCGCGACAAGCGCGACTATGTCTGGATCATGGCGCGTACGCCGCAAATCGACGAGGCCACCTACGATTCGCTGGTCAAGAAAGTCGCCGACTACGGCTACGATATTTCCAAGCTGCGCAAGGTGCCCCAGCTGCCGCTCGATCAGCGCGACGACGGCTAGCGCCGCCGACAGCCACAACGCGTCCGGGCCGCACCGCTGGCGCCCGCCCGGACGGTCTGGAGCGATTTGAAAAACGACGCGACTCAAAGCGAGGCGCCGCGCGACGAATGGCGACGCCTGTCCGCGCTGTGGCCCTATCTGTGGGAACATCGGCTGCGCGTGGCAGCGGCCCTGGTGCTGCTTATCGGCGCCAAGGGCGCGACCGTGCTGCTGCCGATCGTACTCAAGCATATCGTCGATGCCCTGGATGCCAGCGAGACCGCACGCATCAGCCTGCCCGTGGTGCTGTTGCTGGCCTACGATGCGTTGCGTCTGGCCTCGGTGCTGTTCGGCCAGCTGCGTGATCTGGTCTTCGGCCGGGTGACCGAGCGCGCGATGCGGCGTATTGCGCTGACCGTGTTCGAGCATCTGCATGCCCTGGACATGGATTTTCATCTGTCGCGGCGCACCGGCGGCTTGTCGCGCGATATCGAACGCGGCATTGGCGGCATCAGCTTCCTGCTGCGCTTCATGCTGTTCAACATCATTCCCACGCTGCTCGAGATCGCGCTGGTGGCCGGCATTCTGCTGTTCTACTACAGCGCGTGGTTTGCCGTGATCGTGCTCGTAAGCGTTGTCATCTATATCGGCGCCACCGCCCTGCTCACGGAATGGCGCACCCGCCACGTGCGCGAATCCAACCGACTCGACGCCCGTGCGAATACGCGTGCGGTCGACAGTCTGCTCAACTACGAAACGGTCAAATACTTCGGCAACGAACGCTACGAGGCCGAACGCTATGACCGCGAACTGCGCGACTGGGAAGCCGCGCTGCGGCGCTCGCGTCTGTCGCTGGGCACGCTCAATACCATTCAGGCCACGGTAATCGCGATCGCCATTACCGCCATGATGCTGCTGGCCGGTTCGCGCGTGGTCTCCGGGCAGATGACCCTCGGCGATCTGGTCATGATCAATGCCTACATGATTCAGCTGTTCGTGCCCCTGAACTTCCTCGGCTTCGTTTATCGCGAACTCAAGAAATCACTGGCCGATACCGCGCGTATGTTCCGGCTGCTCGATGTCGAGGCCGGCGTCGATGACGCGCCCAACGCACACACGCTTGTTGCGACGCGTCCGCAGGTGCGCTTCGAGAACGTGCAGTTCGGCTACCAGGCCCAGCGCCAGATTCTGCGCGGCATCGATTTCACCATCGAACCCGGCAAAAAGCTGGCCGTGGTCGGTCAGTCCGGTGCCGGCAAATCCACACTCGCACGGCTTCTGTTTCGCTTCTACGATGTCGATGGCGGGCAAATCAGCGTGGACGGCCACGATATTCGCGATGTGACGCTGGCCAGCCTGCGCGATGCGATCGGCGTCGTGCCCCAGGATACGGTGCTGTTCAACGACACCATCGAATACAACATCGCCTATGGTCAGCCGGATGCGCCGCCCGCGGCGGTGGCTCGCGCGGCGCGCATGGCCCATCTGGACAGGCTGATCGAACGCCTGCCCGACGGTATGGACACGCTCGTGGGCGAGCGCGGGCTCAAGCTCTCCGGCGGCGAAAAACAGCGTATCGCCATCGCCCGGGCAATACTCAAGAACCCCGCGATCCTGATCTTCGACGAAGCCACGTCGTCACTCGACAGCCACGCCGAACAGGCGATCACCACCGCGCTCGCCGAACTGGCCGCCGATCACACCACGCTGGTGATCGCGCATCGGCTATCCACCGTGGTCGATACCGACGAAATCGTGGTCATGGACGATGGGCGGATCATCGAGCGCGGCCGGCATGCCGAGCTGCTCGCCGCCGACGGCCACTACGCAGCGATGTGGCGGCTACAACAGCGTGAATCGTCCTGACCGCACCCTTTGCTGCGGGTCAGTACGATTCGCGCCGACGAACGAGCAGACTGACCAGCGCCACCGCGGCCAGTACCGCCACCGCGGCCGAAAACCCGATACCCGCACTACGCAGGCCCAGCGTCTGGGCCGCCACACCGATGCCCACGACGGGAATCGAGATCGCGACATACAACACCACGAAAAATGTCGACGCCACTTCGCCGCGACGCTCGGGCGGACTGGCTGCGGTCACCGCCCCCATGCCCGCCCGAAACGCCACGCCCTGACCGATACCGGCCACGATCGCGCCGGCCACGAGCACCGCGAGCGACGACAGGATGATAGCCAGCGCTACCAGCGCGATCCCCACGATCAGACCGATACAGCCCAGCGGCAAACGCCACGCTTGCGGCAAACGCGCCTGACCGATCTGTCCCAGCGTCGAGGCGACGAACAAAACGAATACCACGAGGCCGGTCAGGGCATGGTTTTCATAGTGCAGGATCTTGCCCATGAACGCCGGCGCGATTGCGGTGAACAAACCGAGTACGGAAAAACCGGCAAAGCCGGCGATCGCAGCCGGTATGAATACGCCGCGTACTTGTGCCGGCACCTGCAACGACTGGATCCGCAGACGTACCCGGGCCGGACGGCGGGCTGTTTCGGGCACACATAGAATCGCGACAGCGGCCAGTACGATCAACACCAGATCCACGATGAAACACAGGCGCAACGGCGCCGGCAGATACTGCGACAACACGCCCGCGAACAGCGGCCCGAAACCCAGCCCGCCCATATTCGCAGCGGTGGCAATCAGCGTCGCGCTGCCCGCCCACGCCGCCGGCGCGAGTTCGACCACGGCCACGGTGGCCGTGCCCGTGAATATGCCGGCTGAGATACCCGAGAGCACGCGCCCGATCAGAAGCGCCGTGAGCCCGCCGCCCCAGAGAAAGGCACAGGCACTGGCGGCCGAAAAGATCAGCCCCAGCGCCAGCATCGGCCGGCGCCCCAGCTGGTCCGACCAGCTGCCGGTCACGATCAGCGCGCCAATCACACCGACCGCATAGGCCGCGAAGATCACGGTGATGATCAGCTGCGAAAAACCCAGTTCCGATTGATAGATGGGATAGAGCGGCGTCGGCAAGGTCGTGCCCATCATGGTCACGACGAAGGCAAACGCAGCGCCGAAAAACAGCGCAGCACGACGGTTCGACTCGGTCATTCAATCATCCTGAAATGTGCGAAAACCGGGCAGAATCGCCGCGGCCGGATCGCAAGAGAGCGATGGAGGCTAACAGGCTTCATCATGCACGCATATCGTTATCGTCGATCTCGAACCGTATCCGCGGAGCCGGGCGCTCGATACGATAAGAGCGCGCATAAAAAAGGCCCGGCGATGCCGGGCCTTGCACATCCATCGCCAAGAAGCGAAATCAGCTCTGTTCGAACCAGCCTTCGATCTGGTCGCCGTGGCTGTCGATATATTTCTGGATGGCTTCGTCGTAGCTCGTTTCCTGGGCCTCATACATGGCGGCCTGGAGTTCGTCGAGATCCAGCTTGTAGTTGCTCAAAAAGGTGGCAACTTCCGGATAGTCTTTCTTGAAGCCCTTGCGCGCGATCACGTCGACATGCTGCGCTTCGCCCAGCGTGCCTTTCGGATCGTCGAGAAAACGCAGGTCCCAACGGCCGAACATCCAGTGCGGCGTCCAGCCGGTGACCACGATCCATTCGTCGCGCTTCTCGGCACGGGCCAGCGCGGCGGTCATTGCGGCACCACTGGCCGACACCAGGCGATAGTCGTCGCCCAGATCGTAGGCTTCGATGGTCTTGTTCGACAGCTGCATCAGCCCGGCGCCGGGATCGATGCCCTGGATCTTGCCACCAAGCTTGTCCTGGACCTCGGCTTTTTTCAGATCCTCGATCGAGGCCAGCTGATCCTCGGGAATCGAGTTCGGCACCACCCAGCCTAAACGGGCGCCACCATAGATCGTGCCCATATCGACGACATCGTCCTTGACGCGTTTCATGTAGTCGGCATGGGTATCGGGCAGCCAGGCCATGAGCATGGCGTCGAGATCGCCATTGGCCACGCCCTGATACTGCACGCCGATGGCCGACAGCGTGAGCTTGACGTTGTAGTCGGTATGTTCCTCGATGACCTGCTTGGCCAGCTTGGTCACGAACTCGGCGTCCGACCAGGCAGTCCAGCCGAATTCGATCGTATCGTCGGCGGCCTGGGCGCTGCCCAGCGCGCCGAAGGTCAGGCCGGCCGCCATCGCGGCCGTGCCGAGCCAGTGCTTGAATGAATGCGTTTTCATCTTTTTGGTCTCCCTTCGAATGATCGATTGGCCGGCGCTACGCGTCCAGGCGCGCGCCCGGCCCTAGTGACTGCCCGCGCCCTCACCGCGCCCAAAGAAGGTCTTCAAGCGGGTGGCAATCGACGTGCGCTGGCGGCTGCGCTGGGCAAAGCTCTGGGTCAGGCGATCGAGGATGATCGCCAGGATCACCACCCCGAGGCCGCCTTCGAAGCCGGTGCCCAGACGCAACTGTTGAATCCCGGCAAGTACCGGATCGCCCAGCCCGCCGGCGCCGATCATCGACGCGATGACCACCATCGACAGCGCGAGCATGATGGTCTGGTTGATACCGGCCATGATCGAGGGCAGCGCCAGCGGCAATTCCACCTTGAACAGCAGCTGCAACGGGTTGCAGCCGAAGGCGCGCCCGGCCTCGACGTTTTCGGCCGGTACCTGACGAATGCCCAGATTCATCATGCGCACCGCGGGCGGCATGGAGAAGATGACGGTGGCGATCGTACCCGGCACGCGACCGGTGCCGAAAAAGATCACCGCCGGAATCAGATACACGAATGCCGGCAGCGTCTGCATGAAGTCGAGCACCGGGCGTACCGTGGCGGCCAGCAGTTCGCTTTTTGCCATCGCAACACCCAGGGGCAGGCCCACGCCGAGTGCTGCCAGCGTCGCCGCGATCACCAGCCCCAGCGTATCCATCGACTCGGCCCACAGGTCCATGCCGAGCACGACATACAGCCCCACGAGTACGAACAGGGCAAATCGCCAGCCCACGCGCCAGAGCGCGAGGATCGCGAGCACACCGAATACCAGCTGCGGCGGCAGGTAGTTGAAAAACGCGGTGAGATTGTCGGCAACGAAACTGATCGTATTGGCAACCGCAGTAAAAAACAGGTCGAAATGCGCCTGCATGAAATCGACCACCGCGGTGAAACCTTCACCGATCGGCAGATCGATCACGAACGCCTCCTTGAGCGTTTGCCAGAACGCGCCGATACCCGCTTGCAGACTCATCATGCGGCAGCCCCCTTGTCCGTACGATCGAGCGTGTGCAGCAGCGTCGCGCGTGAAATCGTGCCCTTGTAGCGACCGTTGTCATCGACCACCGGCACCGGATAAGGGCTTTCGGCCACCTGCGTCATGAGTTCGGTCAGCGGTGTATACGCTGCCACCGGCTGAATTTCGGCGATGAACGCATCCTCGATACGGCCGTCGTCACGCCGGCCCAGCCCGTCAATACAGGCCATGAGCGAATCGATGCTCACCACGCCTTGATACATGCGGCTGCGATCGTGGACCACCGCGGCCGAGCCGTCGTGCTCGCGCAGACGCTCGAGCGCGGCGCGCACGCTCACACCCGGACGTTCCATGACCGTGACCTGATCGCGCCGAGCGACGTCAGCGGCGGTAAACACATGGCTGACATCCACACCGCGAAAGAAGGAACGCACATATTCGTTGGCCGGCTCGCGCACGATCTCTTCGGGCGTGCCGACCTGGACCACCGTGCCCCCCTGCATGATCGCAATGCGATCGCCCACGCGCATGGCTTCGTCCAGATCGTGGGTAATGAACACCACCGTGCGCGCATGCTCGGACTGCAGGCGCAGCAATTCATCCTGCATCTCGGTACGAATCAACGGATCGAGTGCGGAAAACGCCTCGTCCATGAGCAGAATGCCGGGGTCGACCGCCAACGCACGGGCCAGGCCGACCCGCTGTTTCATGCCGCCCGAGAGTTCGTCGGGATAACTGTGCGCATTGGCCTTGAGGCCGACGGCGTCCAGCGCGGCGAGCGCTTTTTCATTGCGCTTGGCGCTGTCCACGCCCGCCACCGCCAGTCCAAAGGCGGTGTTTTCGAGCACGCTTTGATGGGGCATGAGCGCAAACGACTGAAACACCATGCTGATCTCGCGGCGACGCAACGCAATCAACTGCTTGCGCGTCATGCGCGTAATGTCCTGGCCGTCGATATGAATAGAGCCGGCGGTCGGCTCGATCAAGCGATTGAGCATACGCACGAGCGTGGACTTGCCGGAGCCGGACAGCCCCATGACCACGAAAATCTCGCCTTCGGCCACATCGAAACTGGCATCGGACACGCCAACCGTCATGCCGGTGGCGGCGAATATCTCGTCCTTGGTCTGTCCTTTTTCGATGCGTTCGAGCGCGCGTTTGGGATGCGCGCCAAAAACCTTATAGACGTGATCTACCGATAATTTAGTGCTCAAAGGCGTCCCCCCGACGCTCCCTGCGAAGCTGGCCCTACCCTAACGCAAGTTTCACACCATTGTCGCGCGACAGCCCCGACCCTATCGCTTGACCAGGGTCCGAATCCCGGCGCGCCGGCCGTGGTATTGCCCCGCTCACACGAGCCCTGGCATCGACGGGTGCGCCATGCGATGTGCGCGCCGGCATGACCCGTGCACCTGGTTGGTGCGCGCCCGCAACATACCGAACAGGTCGTCGTCGGGCGCTCGAATACGGCGGATTCGCTGGGTTACAGACTCGCCGGATTATTCGTCGAGTCGGCGCAGCCAGAAGGTCAGGCGCTTGTCGGTTTCCTGTGCTCCATCGATATCGCGCCAGCGGTAGGTCGCACAGATATCGTCGCGGCGCACGAAACCGCGCCGCTGCCAGAACGCATCCAGCGGCTGATAGTCGGCCGGGCGCAGCGGATGATCGGCCGGGCGCTGCACCGCACAGAAACAGGCATGGGAGAAATCGCCCGCCTGGCGTGCCCAGGCTTCGCGTTCGTCGAAAAAGCGATGCCCGAGTCCGTGGCCCCGGTAATCGCCCAGCAAAAGCGATTCGCCGAAATAGAACACCCGCGCCACATCGAAGCCGGCATCGGCGAGCGGCTTGCGAAATGCCGGCTCCTCGTCGGCCAGCGGCAAGGCCGTGGTCGCGCCGACGAGCCGCTGGCCTTCGTGTACGAGAAATGCCAGCGAGCGCGCTGAGTTCACATAGGTCGCCAGATAGTCGCGCTCGTAATCGAGATCGCCGTCGTAGAGATAAGGAAAATCGCGAAATACGCGAATACGCAGCTCGGCGAGGTCATCGACATGCGGCGCGATTTCACGGCCGCTCACGCGCATGAAAGACAGATCGGACATACGAACCAGACCGGCATGTTCGAATTCGAACACGAGTGTAGAACAGCGCTTGCGCGCCGCGCATCCCGCTTCCACGGCACAGCAGCGCGCGAGGTTCGAAGCCGTCAACAGTCGGTATGCGCGTCGTTGTGTGCGGCCTTTGCCTCGCGATCGAGCAAGGCGCGTTTTCGTGCCACGCCCCAACGATAGCCGGAGAGCGCGCCATCGGTGCGCACGACGCGATGACAGGGAATCGCTATCGCCAGCGTATTGCCCGCACAGGCACGCGCCACCGCGCGGGCAGCCGCGGGCGCGCCGATACGCGCTGCGATCTCGGCATAACTGGCGGTCTGCCCGCAGGGAATGCGTTGCAGCGCATGCCACACTCGCTGCTGAAAGACGGTGCCGCGGATATCCAGCGGCAGATCGAGCGCCTGTGCCGGGGCTTCGACAAAACCGACCACGGTGGCGACGTAGTCTTCGAACACGCCGTCACCGCCAATCAATTGCGCGCGGGCAAAACGCGCTTGTAGCGACTGAATCAGCCCCTCCGGATCGTCGCCCAGGCTGATTGAACAGATACCGCGTTCTGTACCCGCCACCAGAATGGTGCCTAGCGTCGTTTCGCCGAGCGCGAAACGAATCACCTGATCGGTACCGCCATTGCGATAGGCCGTCGGCGCCATGCCCAGCGCTTGATCGGCGTTTGCATAGAAATGCCCGCTCGATTCGTACCCGGCGCCAAATACGGCCTCGGTCACGTCCTGGCCGCTGGCGAGCGCTGTCTGCACCCGCCGCTCGCGACAGGCGATCGCATACTGACGCGGCGTCATGCCGATCGCATCCTTGAACACACGCTGAAAATGAAACCGGCTCAGGCCCGCGCGCTCGGCCAACACGGCCAGCGATGGCGCCTTGTCGCTGTCCTCGATGAAGCGACAGGCCTGGGCCACACGCTCGGTGTTGCGGGCTGCGCGCGAGCGTTGCTGCGGCTGGCAACGCTTGCAGGCACGAAACCCGGCCTGCTCGGCCTGGGCCGCATCGTCGAAAAAAAGCACGTTCTCGCGCCGCGGGGGGCGCGACGGGCAACTGGGCCGGCAATAGATGCCCGTGGTCTTGACCGCATAGAAGAAATCGCCGTCCGCGCGGGCATCATTGGCCAGCACGGCGGCCCAGCGGTGTGCGTGTGGCTGCTCGCTCATACCCGTTCCGCCTCGCTGTTGGATACGCCGAACCAATCTAGCGCGAACGCGGCTGCAAAACGTCTCGAAACTTGCGCTGTCATTCGCGACCGCGGCGCCCGGCACTCGCCAAGGCAAGTGCGCAAACCAGGTGGACGCGCTTTACAAGCGATTGCATCGCGGCGGCACGGCTACGCGCGAAACACGCATGGCGTATTCAACGCATCAGAACGCCGAACATTCAAGCAACGGGCAGGGGAAAAATGGTGGCCGGAGGTGCTACCAAATTGGGCACTAACTATATGTCTATGCTTGACTTTTATAATGCAGAAATAATTAGTACCGCCTCAAGGTACCGTCAATACATTTCCGCCAAGTGGCAAGCAAACCGCTCCGGATTATCCGTGCGTTGCGCCCCAATAGATTGTTCTTCGGAAGAGTCTCTCAGTACCGATGAGAGGAGCGGTCGCCACGTGCGCCCGCGCGAAACGCTGCGAAAACAACGATCGCACCTTGTTAAGGACGCCGCCACTTACCTATCAAACCATTAAAAGCAGCTGCTGCTAACGTCTCGATTAGGCGGTTTGGTAGTCGCCACGAGCCTCAAGGAGCCGAAGCTGCTCCGCAGGCTCTTCTGATGCATACACCACATCCCCCACATCTAATGAAGTTACCAACGCTTCGACCATCGAATTACGGTTATTTTCGCGCCCACCGACGTGATAAAAATGCTCTTGAGTCAAAATCTTGAATACGCCCCAGTGGGTATCAATATATTTATTTGACCTGAACTTATTATGATGCCACGTGGACAAAATAAATGAAGCACTCGACTGGTCTAGACTTTTAAATAAGGCTTCTTCGTTGTCCGAATCCCAAGCGTTGAAGTAATCAACGTGTCGATCAATGTAAGGCGGATCGCAATAAATAATGTCATCGTCACTCGCTTCAGCCACAGTATTCGAAAACTCTTGGCATTTAAACTCGAAGCTGTTGCGCGTAATAATTTCTTGTGCCGCAGCCACTTGGTTGACTATCTTCGTAACGTAAGCGCGCGCGAATCTTTTTGGCTTTTTACAGAAAGGGATATTAAATTCACCCTTTCTATTAAAGCGTATCATTCCGTTAAAGCCAGCCCGGTTTAGGAATAGAAAATCCAGCGGATCCTTTTTTTCGTTAAATCTTTTTCGAATAAAGTAGTAGTGGGAGTCGCCAGAGCTTCGAAGTTGTTCACCCTCGCGCTCAAGATAATCACGAACTATAGCTGGCGTAATGGCTCCTGACTGGATCGACTTGTAGAAGGCGACCAAGTGGGGATTCGTGTCGCATAGAAGTACGTTTCTGGGCGCGACGTTCAGTCCGACTACGCCTGTGCCCATGAAAGGCTCTATCCAGCGCCCCGAGAAGTCATCCGGGACCAAGCTTCGTATCCACGGCACCAACTTAGTCTTAATGCCTTGCGACTTAATGGGGGGAACTATTACTGGGTTAGTCATAAGCAAGCCTTCTCTTCTATATCCGTGCGCAAGGCCATACGGAATTGGCGGTAGTCTAAACGCTTCGCCCGAAAGCTTCAATCCTGTTTTGGGATATTCTAGCAACACCTTCAAACTTTGCGCAGCAAGACTAGCGGGAAAAATAAGTGCTCAAGGTTTTGTTGAAGCAGCGACGCCTCAGCCGCGGTATTACTCAGCAAGAACTAGCTCGCAAGCTAGGAAAACCTCAATCGTTTGTCTCTAAATATGAAAGCGGCGAGCGGCGGCTAGATGTCGAAGAATTTATCAATGTTTGTCTGGCGCTGCACGACTGTCCAGAAGAGCTAATTCGCATCTTGCGCCATAACCAAGCGAAGGAAGATAATGTCAACGAAGGATAAATTTGACGAGCTAATGGAGCGTTATGATAAAGATCAGGATTTATGCGGCGTCATCTCCTCAGGTAAAAATGTATACCCATTAGGGAGCGATACGAAGGTACTAAGCACTATTTTTGAGCTGTTCTCAAGACCTCTCGTCAAACACTTCGCAGATAAATATGGGTACGAAGTTATTGAGCCAGACAAACAAAATCACTACCCAGACTTCACCCTGCAACGAAACGCTTGTGACAGGGCAAAGATCGCTATCGACGTCAAAACCACTTATGTTATCGCGCCAACTGACAGATTCAGCTATACGCTAGGCGGATACACAAGTTTTATACGAAACAATACAAAGAACATTGTTTTTCCATTCAACCATTACAGCGAGCACTGGGTGCTTGGTTACGTTTACACCCGATCAGCTTTAAAAAAATCAGCAACCCATAAAGTCTATAAATTAGACGAAATAGATGAAATACCGCGACCATACCAAGATGTAGAGTGGTTCTTCCAAGAAAAGTGGCGCATCGCTGGAGACAAAGCAGGCTCGGGCAATACTACTAATATTGGAAGCATATACGGGTGCTTGGAAGACTTTCAGGCAGGCAACGGGCCATTTCGCAGTGAAGATGAATTTTTGGATTACTGGCGACACTATGAACGAACGGCCGAAGAGCGCGCCCGGAAATTTTCCCACGTGGAAGGTTACAGGCAATGGCTTAAGAGCTAGTTTTCCGCATCACCGGCAAATTAGCATCTCAGGCACACTGAATGGCCAACGTGAGCGGGCATCGACGCACCTGACTCCGCGCTAGCATCCTGGTATTCAACTAGCTCAAAGCCTTTGCATCCCAATAGTTTCGGACGCATCTGCTAGCACAACTCAACGAAGCCGAGCGTAGCCGAGCACGGCAGAGCCGAACCGAACGCGACCTCTATGGGGAAGGTGGTTATCTCCCCCGCGCGCGAGGCGCGCCTCTGCCGTGCTGGCTGGGCGTCTATCACAACTCGGCGATGCGCTCGGCCTCGTCGCGGGTCATGTCCGGCCCGCCTATTACCTTCTGAACGCGCGAGTAATCCGATCCGTCACTCGCACACGGCCCGCCGACGAGAATCCAAATCCTCGGCTGCCGCCTCAATGCTGGAATTAGGCGATCCGGGCGTAATTTTCCTTCTTCTGCACGACATACCTGATCGATCTCGCGCCGCATGTCGCGGCTTTTTTTAGGTATGAGAAAGTCGCCCTCTATCCCGCGCGACGTGCCTCGCTCGAACTGCGCATTCCAGTAACGATTGACGCGAGTTCTAGCGTCATCCCCCTCTATGATTACGAAGGTGCAGATGACCTTACCGCCTTCGACCTTCCGCGTCGGATAACGTCTCGATGAGCGCAGCTCCAACGCGGGGCTTGAACGACCGGGCGTCAGCATCGTGTGGTAGCCATCAAAGCGGGCGCAGTAGACTTCCGGCTCTAAGTCGGCATCGTCATCGTCCAGTGGATCATCGCCCGGCTCGTCTGCAATTCCCGGCCCGCTCTCCGCTGCTGAGCGGGAGGGAAACTCTATCGGATCGCCGTGCCGGTTATGCAGCGGCGCGCGCGGCTCCGCCTGCCACGTGTCAGAACGTAGAGTGCGCGGAGACTGGCCTCGATCGTCGAACGTAATCGGCTTGTCCAAGTCTTCGGCCCCGAACTCCTGCCCGTCGTCGTCTAAACCGCGGATATAACTGTCCCAATCTTCCGGGGCTTGGCTCGTATCCTCGATCGCTTGCGGCTCTTGCAGAGTGTTGTTGCCTGACACCGTTTTCCTCCTTTTTGGTTAGGCTGGGCCTCTTCGAAGGCCCAGCCCGAGATGCATAATTGATTTCGCTGCGGTCAGCTAGGCCGCGTTCTTAAGCCGTGACGGCCGTCGCGCGCTCCGGCGCAAAGCTCTGCGGATATGGGCCTGAGCGCTAGCGACCTCGGGGTAGACCCTCTGGACGGCTTCGGCCTGTTTCGTCGACAGGCCGGGGGTCACAGGCGCTCTGCCGCCGCATTTCGATGCTTCCGTAAGCCACGGACAAACCCGTTCGCCGTCGATATGCGTTCGCTGTCGCCATAATGGGTCGAGTGGACATACCGGGGCGTTGCAGCCCGCAAACCTCGTACAGTCCTGCGGCTGGATGCCGTGTTCACGATTCCGGGCGGAGCGGTCCTCCGCCGGGGCGTCATTCTCGATTAAAGGGGTGGGGGTGCCGTCGAGTTCGGCACTGTCATGTGACGAATCCATGATTGCGTCCTCGCATTGGCGGCGTGGTGCCGTGTGCGAATGCCGCTGTGCTGCGGCGCGCGTCTCCCGGTCGATGCCGGGGCCAGTCTTGGCGCTGGCGATGCCTTCAAGCTGCGCGGAAATACTCGATCCTCTCGTCAATCCATCGTTTTACCTCGCTCTCTACCCATGCCACGGCGCGCTTGCCAATGCTGACGGGTTTCGGGAATGGGTGCTGCTCGCTTTCCATTGCTCGATACAGGCTCGAATTGCTGCCGAAACCTGCAAGCTCGCGGACTTCGGCGCGGCGAATGAGTCGCATACTCTCGATTCCTCCTCGATTGTTGAAAGAACGCCTGCGGCTTCTTGGGCCGCGTTATTCAACTTATCAGCGAATAAAAGAGTGTCAAACACGGATTTTTAAGCCATTCCCACACAATTCCCACGAGGCGATTTTTACTTTTAACTTACTGATTATCAACAACCCTGCGGGGGTTAATAACCCTCAAATACTCGCATAGTTTGTTAGTAGGCGCGCGCAAAAACTGTTAGCTAAAAACTAATCGATTCTCGTCTAAAGTCATAGTTAGACGAGCGGGCTGACTGCGGGGATCAGTATTTTGTTTCGTTTCGCTATGTCTCTGGGGAAAGGAGACAGGCAATCAGGCGGGCGGGGTGAACGCGGAATAGCACGCAACGATCCACCCCGTATGGCTCCACGCTCAATCAAACCGGGGGCGGGGTCGCGTCGCGTCTAATCGCTGTCTAAAAAGAGCGTGCGATCTAATCGGTGGAGGCTAGCGCGCTGTCACACTCGTCTAACCTGTGTCACGTGACACGCGGCACGCCTCGGCCAGCCGCGCGGCACTGGCTTCGAGTTCGGCGAGCATCGCCAGCAGGTCGCCCGTGTGTACCTGTTCGCTCTGTGGTCGGGCGTCTGTGATCGACGCATCGGCCAGCAGGCTACCGAGCGCGGCCATGCCAGCGGATGCGATGCGCTGTACGTCGTCGGCGCGGCCTACGATAGCTTGGCGCTCGCTCGCCGGCTGCGCTTGCGCGTGCTCTGGCGAATGGATCAGGCCCGCGATACCGGGAAAGGCTGTGGTCTGCATTGCGTGTGTCTCGTCTCGTGCGAATGAGACAGGGACGCTATACCGCGCAAATGCCGGTTAACAAAGGATTAGCGCGCGTTAGTCATTCGCTAACGGGCGGCGGCGTGTAACGGCACGACCTTATCGGCCTTCCCCTCGCGGAGCCGATCCAGATAGTCCGCCCATGCCTGCATCATCTGGCGGCGCTCCGGTAGATGCTGGGCCTTGTTGTACGCGGCCCGTACCGCGTTGCCCTCGACGTGCGCTAGCTGGCGCTCAATAGCGTCCGGGTGCCAACCCTGCTCATTGAGCAACGTGCTCGCGATAGTGCGAAAGCCGTGTACGCTCATTTCTTCTCGCCCGAAGCCCATGCGTCGCAGCGCCGCTAATGGCGCGTTGTCGGTCATGGGCCGATCTGCGCTCCGCTCATTTGGAAACACGAGACGGCCTCGCCCAGTTAGCGGCTCGATCTCGCGGAACACGGCAATCGCCTGCTCTGGCAACGGCACGATATGCGCTCGCCCACCTTTCATCCTGTCGAGCGGTAGCCGCCACTCTGCGGCCTCTAGGTCGATCTCGCGCCATTCGGCTCCGCGTAGCTCTTTGCTACGAAGAAACAACATCGGCAATAGCTTGAGCACGCATCGCGTCTTGAGGTTGCCGTAATAACCGTCTATCGCCCGCAATAGACCGCCGATATCGGCCGGGTCTTGGAGGCTGGCGTGATTTTTCGACACCGGCTGCGGCAGTGCGCCCTTTAGGTCGGGGGTCGGGTCGCGCTGTGCGCGGCCTGACGCTAGCGCGTGGCAGAATACCTCGCTGCAAATGCCTTTCACACGCTTGGCGGTATCACGCCTGCCGGTATCCACGATGCGCCTGAGGCAATCCAGCATGACGGGTGGCGTGATGTCATCCATCCGCATGTCGCCGATGAACGGGAAGACGTGAATCTCAAAGCGGCGGATTTGCTTGTCAGCGTGGGCCACCGACCAGTTCGGCACTTGCTCGGCGTACCACTCGCGGGCTATCGCCTCGAACGTGTCTGCGCCGCGCTCTGTACGCTTGTGTGCCTTGCGCGCTTCCATCGGGTCGATGCCCTCGGTCAGCGTCGTGCGGGCCGCTTGGTGCGCCTCTCTCGCGTTCGCAAGCGTGGTATCCGGGTAGACGCCCAGCGCCATCGTCTTGCGCTTGCCGCCGAAGCGGTAGTCGAAGCGGAAATACTTCGCGCCGTTCGCGTTGACCTTAACGTAAAGCCCGCGCCCGTCCGGGAGCCTCGCGCCCGGCTTGGCGGTTTTGATCTGGCGATCTGTCAGCTTGTGCTTGCCTGCCATGACGGTATCCGCTCCCCTCGTCTGCCTGATACCGCCAGCCGCTACCGTCAATGCGACGGTATCTGACGGGATCAGTGGATTGCATGGAACAGAGCGAAGCAAAAAAAAGCCCGTCAACACAAGGCGTGTGGGACGGGCTGGACCGTATGGGTCTTTGTGTTGGTGGCCGGAGGTGGAATCGAACCACCGACACTGCGATTTTCAGTCGCATGCTCTACCAACTGAGCTATCCGGCCAGATCGTGGAATCCGATCTTGGAGAGCGCGTATTAAACCGATCCCGAGGCCTAACGTCAACCTCGGTCGCGCCCTTTCGGCCTATTGTTCGGGCGGCACGTAGTGCGTTTCGGCGGTCTGGCCGCTGCCAAAGAAATATTCTTCGGTTTGTTCCATCAGGAACTCGCGCGCTTTCGGATCGGCCAGGTGCAGGCCGTATTCATTGATCAGACGCGTCTGTTCGGTCATCCATTGCTGCCAGGCCTGCATCGAGACATTCTCGTGAATGCGTTTGCCGAGCTCGCCGGGTAGCGGCGGCCGCGGCAGGCCTTCGGCCTCTTTATCGAGTTTGACGCAGTGTACGGTATGGCTCATAGCGCTAGCGTGTGTTGCGGGCTGTCCAAAAGCTTGGCAATGGGCGCAGGCACGCCGGGGCGCGCACTGTCGGCAAACCATTGCCGCGAAGAATCCATGATACGTGTCGCATGCCGGCTATGCACCCGCGTGGCATGAATGCGCAGCTGAAAATGGGTAAACGCATGCTCGATGGGCGCAAGTTCTGTGATGTGCTCGACCGCCAGCCCGAATTGCGCCTGACACTGCTCGGCGATATCGGCGTCGAGCGCTACCTCCGGCAGGCTCCAGAGCCCGCCCCAGATACCGCTTGGCGGGCGTTTTTCCAGCAGTACCCGATTGTCGGCATCGGTTATCACCAGCACACGGGTTTCGCGTAGCGGGCGTTTGGCGCGTTTGCGCGGCGCCGGGATATGCGCCTGTCTGGCGCTGGCATAGGCTTGGCAGCGATCGGCCAGCGGGCAGCGCTGGCAGGCCGGCCGGGATCGGGTGCACAGGGTGGCGCCCAGATCCATGATCGCCTGCGTATAGTCGGTCACACGCGTACGCGGCGTATAGCGTTCGGCCAGTTGCCAGAGCGGTTTTTCATAGGCGGCCGTGCCGGGCGTGGCTTCCAGCGCGGCCAGCCGCGCGATCACCCGCTTGGCGTTGCCATCGAGTATGGGCGCCCAGACGCCAAACGCCTGGGCCACGATCGCCCCGGCGGTGGACCGCCCGATGCCGGGCAGGCGCATCAGCGATTCGACATCCTGCGGGAATTCGCCGCCATGTTCGGCCACCACGGCCTGTGCGGCGGCGTGCAGATTACGGGCACGCGCGTAATAGCCCAGCCCCGCCCAGTGCGCCATGACGTCGTCGCTGGGCGCCGCGGCGAGCGTGTACACATCGGGAAAGCGCGCCATGAAGGCGTTGAAATAATCGATGACCGTGGCCACCTGCGTCTGCTGGAGCATGATCTCGGCCACCCACACGCGATAGGCGCTGCGCGGATGCTGCCACGGCAGATCGTGGCGGCCATGCACGTCGAACCAGGCGAGCAGCGCATCGGCGATTGTGGCCGGCGCGCGCTCAGTCGCGGTCTGGGCGGTCGTTGTCATAGTCGCTGGCAAGCCGTTCGATGGATTGGCCGGTCACGCGCGCCTGGCGGCGCAGTTCCCGGGCGATCAGATAGGGGCCGATCAGTGGCGGCACCCAGAAATCGGGTTCGATCTCGGCTTCGAAGACCAGCCGGGTCGCGCCGCTGTCTTCGCTGCTGAAACGCCAGTCTGCGTGACCGGACTTGAGATCACCCGCGCCGGGCACGACCTGCATCGAGATCGCGTCCGGCGGCGTTTGCCGATAGCGCATGACCTGTTCGACCTGCTTGCAGATCAGGGCCACGCACAGACGAATGGTCGAACGCAGCCGGTCGCCGGGCAGGCGCTTGCTTTCGATGATGCTCGGATTGAATTCGGGCAGGCGTTCGTAATCGCTGGCCGCACGAAAGGCCTGGCGCTGGGCGATTGCAAGCTGCATGTCGGCGGTAATCGTATAGCGCGTATCGGCGCGTTCGACCTGCATGCGTTCGATGGTCACCGCCGGCGCGCTCGCGCTTATACATAGCGCGAGCGCGGCCAGCGCCTGGCACCTGCGTGCCCCGGCCTTACCGCTCGGAATCGTCGCTGCCTTGCGGCGCATCGGCATCCGATTGCGTACCGGCTTCGGCCTCGCTATCGGACTTGGCGGCTTTCTTGTTACCGCCAAACAGGCTGTTCAGGCCTTTTTCGATACGCGCGCGGGTGTCCTCGTCGACTTTCTTGCCGCGCTCTTCGAGCTTTTCGCGCACCTTGTCCTTGAGCTCGTCCTTTTCCTCGCGCAGGCGCTGTTCGGCCGCGCCGCGCAGCGCGCTTTTCACATCCAGGCTGTAGTTCGGCGACATCAGGTTGCCGGTGAGCTTGATCGGCACGCTCAAGCCCGCCAGTTCGCCGAGCTTGCCGGAGGCATTGTCGGGCACCTTGACCGCGACGGTGTAGTCGAGCGCGTTGTCGGCCAGGTCATAGCTGCCCGAACCGTCGGCCTCCAGTGCCGCGGTGGCCAGATTGAGATCCTTGCCGGCGAGCACGCCGTCGCTGACGTTGAACGACGCCGCGAAACGGTTGAATGGCGTTTTTTCTTCGCTGCCGACGCCATTGTCGACGTCCGCGCTCTTATCCCCGGCCAGCCGGGCACGTGCGCCAGCGATCACCTGGGCAAGATTGAAACCATTGAAGGCACCGTCGCGCAGATCGAAACTGAAACGGCCATTGAGGGCGCGCTTCATCGAGGCCACCTGCTTGCCGGCACTGGTGACATCCACGCTCATATTGGCCAATGCCGAGACGCGGTCGGTATCGGCCACGTCTTCGAGCAGCGGCTGGAACTGCAAGCCGTTGAGATTGCCCTTGAGGGCATAGCGCGGCGTATCCTTCGAGGCATCCACCCGGGCATTCACGCGCACGTTGCCATCGTAGAGATCGGCGGTGAGTGGCTCGATCGTCAGCACGCCGTCGCGCGCTGCGACTGTGAGTTCGGCCTGGGTGACCTCGATATTCGCGGCTGTCAACGAACCCGCGGAGAGCTGGCCGTTCAGGCGTAGATCCTTGAGCGCGGACAGATCGATCTCGGCGGCTTTCTGTTTTTCGCCGCCGCCGGTTTCGGCTGGCTGTTCGCTTTTCGCCTGCTCGGCGCTGCCCGGCGGCAGATAATCGTCGATATTGAGCTTGTCCAGATCGAGATCGAACGTGAACGCCGGCCGCTCGAAATTCTCGACCGCAGCCGTGCCCTTGAGCGAGCTGTCGTCGAGGGTTGCCAGGATCTGCTTGAACTCGGCGCGCTGACCGTTGACATCGAACTGGGCATCGAAACCAGCCGACGACAACGCGCCGGATTTCTGCGTGGCCGGCGCGTCGATGGCCAGCTCGTTCATGACCGCGCGCGGGTCGAAGCGTTTAACCGTGACCCGTCCGGCATAGGATGGCTTGTCGTTCAGACCTACGCCGTCGACACTGGCGGTGACGTTCAGACCCGCGCCCTGGAATGTCACCCCGGAGAGCTTGAGTCGGCCTTCCGCGGCATCGTATTCGCCGCTGCCGGACAGCGAGCCCTGCTGCTTGCCGTTGGGCACGGCCTCGCCAGTGGCCAGCACACTCAGGCTCAGATCGGAAAAGCGGTAGAACTGGTCGGCGATATTGGGCTCGACCCGCGAAACCAGATTGAAGTCGGCTTTCAGATCCTGCGCGGGTGCGGCCAGATCGCCGGAGAACTCGAGACGAACCGGCTGACCGTCGACGAGCCGGCCGGTGGCCAGCCGCACGCCGCTCAGACGATAGTCCGCACCCGTGGTGGCATCGCGCCAGGACACCGCAGCGTCCGAGATATCGATCGCGCCGATCTGTAGCGATTCCAGGGTAAAACCGCCCGGCGTACGCGTGCTGCGATCGACCTCGTCGGGGCTTTCGGTCTGCTCGGCCTGTTCGGCTTCGGCCTGGGTCTGACTCAGATGCTCGCTGATATCGGCCCAGTTGCTGCGCCCATCCGCATTGCGGGCCAGACGCAGGCGCAGGCCATTGAGACTGACCGTACCCACTTCGATATCGCGGGCGAGCAGTGGCAGCAGCTTGACGCTGATCTCGGCGGAGTTCATTTCGGCCATGGGCTTGTCGCCGAAGCCCTGGGCGTTGGCGACCTCGACCCGGCCGAGCTCCAGGCCCAACCAGGGGAAGACCGACAGGCCGATATCGCCGCTGATATTCACTTCGCGGCCAATCTGGCGTTCGATCGCGGCGTTGATCTGCGGCTTGTAATCGTTGGGGTCGAAGATCAGCGGCAAGGTGATCATCGCGACCACGACCAACACGACGAGCACGCCCAACACGGCAAGCAGAATCCGGACAAAACGTTTCATGCGGGCAAGGCCATACTGTAATTATCGAAGCGGCGCGCAATGCATCGCCGACCCGGCGGATGGACCACGCATACGCCGTGGCGTTCCTCGCGGACGATGGCGCCTTGGCTGCGTGCCGCGCAAGTCGCGTGCAACCGCGAGGCGCGTTATTCTAGCGCGTCTGGACAGGCGAGATCGCCTGTTCGCCACTCTCGAACGACGTCAGACAACATCATGCAGATCGAAGTCAATGGTGCCCCCACGCAATGCGCCGAGCACGCCACGCTCGCGCAGCTGGTCAGCGATCTGGGCTATGGCGAGCAACGCATCGCGGTCGAACACAACGGCCAGATCGTGCCTCGCGAACGCTACCAACAGACGATGATCGCGCCCGGCGATACGCTGGAAATCGTGCATGCCATCGGCGGCGGTCAGGCGGTCGCCGAGTCCGACCAACTCACCATTGCCGGACGCAAGTTCGAATCGCGCCTGCTGGTGGGCACCGGCAAGTATGCCGATCTCGACCAGGCCGATGCCGCCATCCGCGCCTCGGGGGCCGAAATCGTCACCCTCGCGATCCGGCGCACGCCCGCGCTCAACGATCCCGAGGCGGCCAAGCGACGCAATCTGCTGGATATCATCCCGCCGGAAAAATACACCCTGCTGCCGAATACCGCCGGCTGCTACACCGCCCAGGACGCGGTGCGCACCTGTCGCATGGCCCGTGAACTGCTCGACGGCCATAACCTGGTCAAGCTCGAGGTGCTCGGCGACAAGAAAACCCTCTATCCGGACATGAGCGAAACCCTGGTCGCCGCAAAACAGTTGGTCGACGACGGCTTCGAGGTCATGGTCTATACCAGCGACGATCCGATCGCCGCGCGCCGCCTGGAAGACATCGGCTGTGTCGCGATCATGCCGCTGGCCGGGCCGATCGGTTCGGGGCTGGGTATCCAGAACCGCTACAACGTGATCGAGATCGTCGAAAACGCGAACGTGCCCGTGCTCGTGGATGCGGGCGTGGGTACGGCCTCGGACGCATCGATTGCCATGGAGATGGGTTGCGACGGCGTACTCATGAATTCGGCCATCGCCCATGCCAACAAACCGGTACTCATGGCCCAGTCCATGCGCCATGCGGTCATTGCCGGGCGTATGGCCTTTCTGGCCGGGCGCATGCCGCGCCGACGCTATGCCTCGGCCTCTTCGCCGATGACCGACCTGCCGTTCTAGGGCGTGTCGTCATTCGCAGCTTGGTTCGATCGGGCGCGGCGCGCCGCATTTGCCAGGATGACATGACGTGAACACGACGCACGAACGCCGTATCCGCAGCTTCGTACGCCGCGAAGGCCGTCTGACCAGCGGCCAACAGAAAAACCTCGGCGTGCTCTGGCCGCGTTATGGGCTGACCATGCCCGATGCACCGGTCGACTGGGCACGGGAATTCGGCCGCGACGCACCGCGTACGCTGGAAATCGGCTTCGGCGCCGGCGAGGTACTGTCCGATCTGGCCGCACGTCACCCGGACGAAGACTTCATCGGTATCGAGGTCTATCTCACCGGTGTGGGGCGGCTGCTCGGCGCGCTCGACGCCGCTGGCGCGACCAACGTACGCGTATTCAATCTCGACGCAGTGGAGGTGTTGGCGGCCGGGTTTGCCGATGCCAGCCTCGATCAGGTGCTGCTCTACTTTCCCGACCCCTGGCCGAAGAAGCGCCACCACAAACGCCGGATCGTACAGCCCGGCTTCGCCAGCGAGATCGCGCGGGTGCTCAAACCGGGCGGCCTGTGGCGCCTGGCCACGGATTGGGCGAACTACGCCGAACACATGCGCGACGTGCTCGATGCCCACGAATCGTTCGAGAACGTCGGCGATCGCGACGGCTTCGTAAGCGATCCCCCGCGAACGGGAACGCGCTTCGAAGCGCGCGCCCTGCGCAAGGGACATGCCGTATTCGATATGGCGTACCGCCGCCTGCCCTGACCACTTTCCCCGCGTCGAGCAGCACGCGTGCCGTCCGTTTTCGGGCTCACGCGCCCCGCGTCTGGCATCGCTTTTGCTAGCTTTAAAACCAGTTGCGCGAGCGCCGCGGGCATACCGACGTTGGCCGAATGGCGAGTAGCGCAGTGCGCGGGATGCCTGTACCGTCAATCAATGGCGCGGCAAGCCGCGCAGGCACAAGGCCCCGGTTCGCAACCGCTGTGCCCTGTGATTTGGGGGCAATCGGCCGGGCAGGTCAGGCCGACGATGGGAAAATGAAGACGAGGCAGCACACATGAGCGAAAACCCAACCGCTGAGGCCGGGCATCGCAATATCGTTCTATCGATACTCAATGCGATCGACCAGACATTCGGCTGGATCGAGCGCGTGGTGGTAGCGGGCAGCGTACTGATCATGGCTGCGCTGATGAGCGCGCATGTCGTCGGCAACCTGCTGTTCGACCGGGGTATTCCCGGCACCTACGAAGTCACCGAAATGCTCATCGTGGTCATGACCTTCGTCGGGGTCGGCTATGCCGCACGCTGTGCACGCCATATCAGCATGTCGGCCATTTACGATCAGCTCAGCGGCGGGCTGCGCAAGACCTTGCTGATCATCATCTGCCTGGGCACCGGCGCGCTAATGTTCTACTTCGCCTACAAATCCGCCCAGTACGACATGACGCTTTACGAACGCGGCCGTGCGAGCTCATCGCTGGGCGTGCCGCTATGGACGGTGAACCTAGCCCTGCCCATCGGCTTCACGCTGGCTGGCGTGCAGTATCTGCTGACCATCATTCGCAATCTGGTCAGCGACGATATCTACCGCTCGTTCAACGAAAAAGAAGAATATTCCGCCGTGCCGATCGACGACAGCGGCCAGACCCATACCAGCGATGAGCCGCACGGTATTTGAGTGCCGAGCGCTTGGACTGGGAACGATGATGACGAGGGATAGCGCATGTTGATGTGGTTGGGTTTGCTGATGCTCGTGCTGTTGATGCTCGGGTTTCCCATGATGGTGCCGTTGGCCGCGGGCACGCTTTACATGATGTTCACGGGCATGACGTTCTTCGGCCCTGACCAGGCCGTGAGCTGGATGATCAACGGCGTGGGCAGTTGGGTGCTCGCCGCGGTACCGATGTTCATCTTTGCTGCCGATATTCTCACCAAGGGCCATACCGCCAATCGGCTGCTCGATCTGGTGGATGCCTTTACCCGCCATATGCGCGGCGGCTTGCCAATTACCACCGCCGCCTCCTGTGCGTTATTCGGGGCCGTGTCCGGCTCCACCCAGGCCACGGTCGTGGCCATGGGCGGGCCCATGCGCCCGCGCCTGCTGGCCAAGGGCTATCCGGACAAGTTCGCCCTGGCGCTGATCATCAACGCCTCCGATATCGCCCTGCTGATTCCGCCGTCGATCGGTTTCATCGTCTACGGCGTGGTCATGAAGACCTCGATCGGCGATCTGTTCCTCGCCGGCATCCTGCCGGGGCTGCTGATCCTGGGGATGTTCTCCGTCTACTGCTATATCGGCGCCATCATTCAGGACATCCCCGCCGAGCCCAAGGCCAGCTGGGGCGAGCGCTTTACCGCGCTGCGCAAGACCATCCTGCCGCTGGGCTTTCCGGTGCTGGTGGTCGGCGGTATCTATGGTGGCTATTTCAGCGCCGTGGAAGCCTCGGCCATCGCCGTGGCCTATGCGCTGGTGCTCGAAGTCATCATCTATCGCCAGGTTTCCATTCGCGATCTCGGCTCGCTGGCACTGTCGACGGGCATGATCACTGCCGTGGTGTTCATCCTGGTGGCGGTGGGCGCGGCGTTTTCGCAGACGTTGGGTACCGCCGGCGTGCCTGAACAGCTGCTCGGGCCGGCTATCGATGCCATCGGCGACAACAAGATTCTTGCCCTGCTGCTGATCGCGGCCGCGTTCTTCGTCGGCTGCATGTTTGTCGATCCGATCGTGGTGATTCTGATCCTGGTGCCGATCTTCAAGCCGCTGGTGCAATCTGCCGGGCTCGATCCGGTGCATGTGGGTGTAATCGTCACCCTGCAGGCCGCCATCGGCTCGGCCACGCCGCCCTTCGGCTGCGATATCTTTACCGCGATCGCGGTATTCCGTCGGCCCTATATGGACGTGATCCGCGGCACACCGCCGTTCATCGCCATCCTCATGCTGGCGACCTTCATTCTGATCCTGTTCCCGGAAATCTCGCTGTTCCTGCCCTCGATCGGCGGGCAATAGCGGCACGGGCAAACGCCGCCTACACGCAACGATGCGCACGTTATTAACCCGGCACACATAGATGAATTATCGGGTTAATAACGCGAGTGCGCCACAGCGTACTCGCCGCGGCCGACGGCCGCGAAGCTATTGAAAATCAAGGACGGACACGTGCCGGCCTTGATTTTCAATCGCGTTGAAAACGGCTGACAGAGCCAGCTGTTTGGGTGCCGGGTTAATAATCGCGCCCCGTAAAGGGGCGCATTTTTGGTGCAAGAAAAACTTTAGCGTGGCCACACTTCGTTCGGCAGGGCAAGCCGATCTCGACGAGGTCATCCCCTGGATCGGCTCGGCGCTGCAGTGTCGGCATTGGGCGGGCCCGCGGGTGTCGTATCCGATCGACAAGACGAAGCTGGCCGAACAAATTGAATGGGCCCATGCCTACCCTTTCTGTCTGGCCGATACGCAGGAATTGATTGGCTTCGGACAGCTTGTACCCAAACCGGAAAGCCGTCTTCATTTCGCGCGCCTGATCGTCAAACCGGCGCATCGAGGCCATGGCTACGGCCTAGAACTCGCATACTGGCTACTGCGCTGGGCCCTGGGCAGGCAGCCTGAAACGATCTCGTTGAACGTATTCCGTGAAAACGAAGCAGCGATCGCGCTGTATAGGCGCCTGGGTTTTGTGGAGGCATCACCTGCCGCCAGCGATCCCCGCTCGGAGGCGCTGCATAGGCGCTACAAACGGTGAGTTCCCCCGGGCTCGCGCGCGTACAACGGACGGCCGTCGCTACAACGCGGTCGTCAAGGAAACGGCGCCGCGTTCAGGAACCGCTCGCCCTGCCCCGGACATGAAAAAACCCGGGCAGCGGACTGCCCGGGTTTTCATTATGACGCCCGATCAGGTCGACCGGGCAGGCGCAACGAAGCCTTACTGGCTGTCGCTGTCGCTCTTGTGCTCGTCGATGGCCTTGAGCAGCGCATCAAGCGAAGCCTGACCGCGTTCGCCCACGTCTTTTACGTAGGTGTCACGTACCGGCTTGGCTTTTTCCTCGAACTTGGCGCGCTCGTCGTCGCTGAGTTCGATAATCTTGATATCGCTTTTTTCCTTGATGGTATCCAGACGCTCGTCATTGAACTTGTTCTGGATGTCGTAGCCGACCTTGACCAGGTCCTGGGTGGTCTGTTCGACCATCTTCTTCTGGTCGGCGGACAGGCTGTCCCACCAGTCCAGGTTGCCGATCATGTTGGCCACGAACTGCGACTGGTTGGCGAAGATCATGTAGTCCTGAACTTCGTAGAAGCCCATTTCTTCATGCGCGAACACCGGCTGGATGTTGGCATCCGCCTGGCCCTGCTGCAGCGCGCTGTAGAGTTCGCCGTAGGCAATGGTGATCGGCGCAGCACCGTAGGCGCGATAGGTCGCACGCAACAGGCTGTTGTCCATCACGCGGATATGCAGGTTCTTCATGTCATCCGGGGTACGGATTTCGCGGTTCGCGGTCCATACCTGATAACCCTCGGGCAGCTCGGCCAGCGGCACCAGGCCACGATCCTTAAACGACTTCTGCCAGGCATCGCTTTTCAGAAATGCATCGGAGTTGAGCACTTCGGCGGTTTCCAGCTGATCGTCGGGCATGACGAAGTTCAGACTCATGAGCTGACTCTCCGGCACGGTACCGCCCAGAAAGCCCGAACCGAAGCCGATCTGAATGGCGCCGTTCTGGATGGCGTCATACAGCGCGGAATAGCTCGAACCCCACTTGCCGTAGGGCAGCAACTGCACGGTGATATCGCCACCGCTCTTTTCCTCGATGCGCTCCTTGAATTCCTTGGCATATTCGTACTGGACGCTGCCTTCAATCTCTTCGAGACCGAAGCGCCAGGTTTCGGCATTTGCCACGCCCGCAACCGTGACGAGCCCGAATGCAATGGCTAAACCGATGGCTTTGAGCCGCATAAAATCCCCCTTCGTGGATTCTGAATGAGTGGTTTCACTAAATGGTATAGACCGGTTCCTGTCAAGCTGCAGCGCAACACGAGCACGATCGATGCGAACGGCTACGCCACGGCGGCACAGTCTTTGCGGCCTGATAACGAGTGCATGCAAAAGGCCTGCCGCAAGACGGCAGTACACTGCGATCCGGCGCATGGCAGTGGTATGGTGAGTAATCGACAAACCGCGTTTGTCGATCCGACGGCAAACCTGTCGTCTGGGGGTACGCTCGTTTTTTAATGCCATTCTCTATCGCGGCCGGTAGCGGCTGCGGCGGGCCGCGCACGGCGTCGCGGTCGTCGCGACGCATCGCTCGCAGCGGCTGGATTGGCTATGGTACGGGCCGCAGTACTGGGAGTTATCGCAACATGTCCGTGATCCATCCGATCGTCGCGGTGACGGGGTCCTCCGGTGCCGGCACGTCGACCGCGCGTATTGCATTCGAGCACATCTTCCATCGCCTGCATGTGCGCGCGGCCTATATCGATGGCGATGCGTTTCATGCCTACAGCCGGCGCGAAATGGCCAAGGCGGTACGACGGGCCACCATTCGGGGCGAGAACTTCAGCCATTTCGGCCCGGGCGCCAACCGCCTCGATCGTCTGGAAAGGCTGTTTGCCGAATACGGCGATCGCGGCACCGGCGAAACCCGCCGTTATCTGCACGACGAAATCGAAGCCGCCGAGTTCGACCGCGAACCGGGCACATTCACCGACTGGGAACCGATCGCGTCCGATACCGAACTGTTGCTCTACGAAGGACTGCACGGCGGCGTGGTCACCGATCAGGTGGATGTGGCCCAGCATGTGGATCTGATGGTCGGCGTGGTACCCACCATCAACCTCGAATGGATCCAGAAGATCCGGCGCGATATCGATGTGCGCGGCTATGCGCCGGAAGATGTCGCCAAGGTGATCCTGCGACGCATGCCCGATTACGTGCGCTATATCACCCCTCAGTTCACCCGCACCGATGTCAATTTCCAGCGCGTGCCGCTGGTGGATACCTCCAACCCGTTCGTGGCCCGCGACGTCCCCAACGATGACGAATCCATGGTGGTGATCCGGTTTCGCGATCCGGCCCACTGGGCGGTTGATTTTCCCTATCTGCTGACCATGATCCATGGGTCGTTCATGTCGCGCCCGAATACGGTGGTGGTACCCGGCACGAAAATGCGCATGGCCATCGAAATCATCATCGGGCCGATCATCCGACGCCTGCTCGAACAGCGCGAAGCCGCGCTCACCCGTTGAGCACGCCAGAACACATCACACGCCAGTAAAGAAGACTTTCATGCAATACCGCAAACTCGGCCGCAGCGATATCGACGTCAGCCGTATCGCGCTCGGCACCATGACCTTCGGCGAACAGAACACCGAGGACGAAGCCCACCGCCAGATCGACTATGCCCTCGATCAGGGCGTGAACTTCATCGATGCCGCCGAGATGTATCCCGTGCCGCCCAAGGCGGATACCCAGGGCCGCACCGAGGAATACATCGGCTCCTGGCTGGCCGCCTCCGGCCGGCGCGACGACGTGGTGCTGGCCAGCAAGGTCACCGGCCGCTCCAAGATGGACTACTTGCGGGATGGCTTCGAAACCCGCCTGATGCCGAAACAGATCCGCAGCGCGCTGGAAGCCAGCCTCGATCGGCTGCATACGGATTATCTCGATCTGTATCAGGTGCACTGGCCGGATCGCGCGACCAACACCTTCGGCAAGCGCGGCTATGTCCACAATGAAGACGACGACGCCGTACCCATCGAGGAAACGCTGGGCGAACTGGGCCGCCTGGTCGAGGAAGGCAAGATCCGCTGTGTGGGGCTGTCCAACGAAACGCCCTGGGGGCTGATGCGCTATCTACGCGCGGCCGAAAACGAAAACCTGCCACGCGTGGTGTCCATTCAGAACCCCTATTCGCTGCTCAACCGCACCTTCGAGATCGGCCTGGCCGAATGCGCGGAACGCGAGGATGTGCGTCTGCTGGCCTATTCGCCGCTGGCGTTCGGCATGCTGACCGGCAAGTATCTCGACGGCGCCATGCCCGAAGGCGCACGCCTGACCCGCTGGGAGCGTTTCTCGCGCTATACCAACGCCCGTGGCCAACAGGCGACCGCCGATTACGTGGCGCTGGCACGCAAGCACGGCGTGGACCCGGCCCAGATGGCGCTGGCCTATGTGAACAGCCGCAGCTTTCTGACCTCGAACATCATCGGCGCGACCACCATGGAACAGCTGGAAACCAATATCGCCAGCGCCGATATCGAGCTATCGGACGAGCTCATCCAGTCGATCGAGGCGATTCACGCCGACAATCCCAACCCCTGCCCCTAGGCGCCGGCACGGGCGTCATGTTGCACCGCAGGCGTAATCAGCGCCTGCGGTTGCGCGTATGGCCGTTGGCGACATAGCGGTAGTACTCGATGCCCACGTCGCGAAAGTCCGGCTCGTCGCGCGCGCCGATCGCATCGACCACGAACTCGTCATGCGCGGGCACCGGATCGAGCGCGGCCACGCGCCCGTCGTGCAGGGCCACGTACTGATCCTGGTCGAGATCGAGCGGATCACCGAGCGCGGCCATGAAATTGATTCGCTCGGCGGCGTTGCGCCAGCCGTCGGCCACGCGCATGGGCAGGGCCTCGGCGGCATCACCACTGCCATAGCCCAGCGCCAGCCAGCGTTGGCCGTCGAGATCGGTATTTTCGCGCAGCGCCTGCACGAAACCGGCCGCCAGCCACGCCGGCAGGGCCGCGGTATAGAGATTGCCCAGATCGCGCATCATTTCGCTGCCCAGCGACAGCTTGCCGGTGACCAGCGTCTTCCAGAGGTCGGTACTGCGCAGATAACGCAGCAGTAGCGAGGCCAGCGGGAAGGCATCGTCACCGCTCAGGCCCGCATGCACGCGCTCGCGCATATCCGGCGCCGCCCCGCCGATCTCGGCGAGCACGGCGTCGTAGTCCATATCGGCCTGTGCGCAGTAGTCGCGCAGCTCGGCGCGCGCGGCGTCATCGCCCTCGGCCAGGGCGAACAGATACGCCATGGCCCAGCCGGAGGCCGGCATCTTGTGGTACGGCCGGTGCATGAACACGGCGTCCACATCGTGAAAGTAATCGGGCCAACGTGCGTGCTGGCGCGCCAGCAAGGCATTCATCGCATGACGCGTGGCATCGATATAACAGCTGGTCGAATAGCGGCCGTTGAACACCGGCAGATCCTGCATCTGGCCATCGATACGACTGGGCTGACCACGAAAACGCGCGAACGGCTTGCGAAAATCCACCATTCGATAATCCGAGGCGCTGCCCGCGCCGGCCAGATCCACATGCAACAGTTGCGGCTCGGCCTCGAGCAGCATCGCCACCGCGCCCGCGCCCTGGGTCGGCTCGCCGCTGCTGCCGCGCTCGTATTCAGCAATATCCGAACAGATCACGATCGCCTTGCGCGTGGCCCCATCGGTGGCCAGATAGCGCAGCGCGCCCTTCATCGCATACACGCCGCCCAGACAGGCATGCTTGTATTCCGGCACTTCGCATTCGCGCGACATCGCCGGCATCTCGTGGGCGGCGAGCGCGTCATCGAGCATGCCCTTGACGATCACCGAGCCGGCCGAATTATCGCTGGAGGATTCGGTGCCCAGCGCCAGATAGCCGATCTCGCGCGGGTCGATATCGTAGGCTTGAATCAAGCGCCAGGCGGCATTCGCGGCGAGTGTATACACGCTCTGTTCCGGGCCGCGCATACGAAAACTGCGCCCGACCACGTTACGAATCTTGTCCCAGGGCTGGTCATTCCATTCGCACCAGTCGGCCAGCTGTACACGATAGGGCGGCAGATAAAGCGCCAGTCCACTGATTCCAGGCATCGCGATCTCTTGTCTTCGCGGCTGTGCCGATTATCGGCAGGCCAGTTTGAATGCCGCTATGCTAGCAAATGCTGCACCCTGTACGGCCCTGCCCGGCCTGCGCCCTGTGTGCGCTTTCGCGTATCCTCTCACCTGGTTTCGACCGGCCTGGAACTCGCCCGATGGCTGCTGCACCGATTTCGCCTGTCACTGCCCGCGCGCACAGCAACATCGCCCTGATCAAGTACTGGGGCAAACGCGATGCCGCGCTCAATCTGCCGGCGGTGGGCTCGATCTCGATTACCCTCGACGGGCTCTATACCGATACCCGCGTGGGCTTTCATGCCGGCGCCGAACGCGACAGCGTGGATATCGGCGGGCGCAAGGTCGACGCCGCCCCGTTCACGCGTTTTCTCGATCTCATCCGCGCGCGCGCCGGCATTGATTACCGGGCTCGGGTGGAATCCTGGAACAACTTCCCCACCGGCGCGGGTCTGGCCTCGTCGGCCTCGGGCTATGCCGCGCTGGCCCTGGCCGGCAGCCGTGCGGCCGGGCTCGATATGAGTCCGCGCGCACTCTCGATTCTGGCCCGCCAGGGCTCGGGATCGGCCGCGCGCTCGATATTCGGCGGCATCGTGGAAATGCATCGCGGCGAAGCCGACGACGGCGAAGACGCGTACGCCGAAGCCCTGCTCGCCGCCAACGAATGGCCGCTCGAGGTGGTGGTCGCGATCACCGATCGCAACAGCAAAGCTGTGAACTCCACCACCGGCATGAGCGCAATCGATACGCGCTCGGATTATTACGATGCCTGGGTCAAACACGCCCCAGACGATCTGGCCGCAATGCGCGCCGCGATCGCCGCCCGCGATTTCGAAACCGTGGGCGCGCTCGCCGAAATGAGCTGCCTCAAACTGCACGGGCTGATGCTGTCGACCCGGCCCGGGCTGATCTACTGGAACGCCGCCACCGTGGCCGCCATGCATGCGATACGCGAACTGCGCGACGCCGGCACACCGGTGTATTTCACGATCGATGCCGGGCCCCAGGTCAAGGCCCTGTGCGCACCCGAACACACGGCTCGGGTGGCCGCGGTTCTGGCCCAGGTGCCGGGCGTGCTGGATACGCGTATCAGCGGCCTCGGCCCGGGCGCCCACCTGCTCGACTGATCGTGCATATCGAAGCCAGCGCCCCCGGCAAACTGTTTCTCATCGGTGAATATGCCGTACTCGACGGCGCGCCGGCGCTTTTGAGCGCGGTCGACCGGCGGGTACAGGTCACCATCGCGCCCGCGCCGGATGGTCGTTGGCGCCTGACCGCGGCGAATCTCGGCATCGAAGCGCTCGATCTGGGCGCCGACCTGCCCACGCGCGCCGAGCTGGATAGCGCCACGCGCCAACGGCTTGCCGTCTTCGAGGCCGTACGCGCGCACAGTGCCGTGGCAATCGGGGCACGCCTTGCCCCACGGCATGTCACGATCGACAGCACCGATTTCGCCCAGGACGGTCACAAACTCGGTCTGGGCTCGAGCGCGGCCGTGGCCGCGGCACTCACTGCGGCGTTGTCGCGGGCCAGCGGCGAATCGCTGGACAAGGCCGCGCTGTGTGAGCGCGCAATCACGGCCCATCGCGATGCCCAGAACGGGCGCGGCAGCGGCGGCGATGTCGCTGCGGCGGTCTATGGCGGTCTGATCAGCTATACCCGCGATCAGACACCGATACCGCTGCCCTGGCCGACCGATCTCGCCGCATTCGTGGTGGTCACCGGCACCGGCGCGAGCACACCGGATCTGGTGCAACGCGTAGCCGACTACGGCGAGCGCGCGCCGCACGCCCATGCCCAATACATGGCGGATTTGCGCGCACTGGCCGAGGCCGTCACCCATAGCCTGGACGATACGGCTGCGTTTCTTGCCCTGGCCGGCGATTATTTTGCTGCGCTATGTCGGCTCGACAGCGCCGCGGGCGCCGGCATCGTCACACCGCAGCATTTTCAGCTGGCGGAACTGGCGGCAAGGCATGGCGGCATATTCAAGACCTCCGGTGCGGGTGGCGGCGATGTCGGGCTGGTGTTCACCCGGCGCGGTGCCAACGAAACACGCCTGCGCGGCGCACTCGAACAGGCCGGCGCGCATATCGTGAATCTGGGTTTTGCGGCCCCCGGCGTGGCCTGCCACGCCCGACAATCGGCGGGCTGAGGCGCGTCTGCGATAAACTGCGCCCCTGTTTGCTGTGCGCCAGCCCGCGCGCCCGCGATTTTGCCCCTGCCACATACGCCTTCGACTGCGATGAGCCATTCCCGCATACCGTCGTTCTACAAGTTTTCCGTTGCCAATCGGCTGCGTGTTCTACTCGAGCGCGAGGTGATCGACGAACGCGAATACGAGATGCTCGTCGACGGCAGCCACATGATGGACGCCAGCCAGGCCGACCGGCTCATCGAAAACGTCATCAGCGTATTCGGCCTGCCCATGGGCCTGGGCCTGAATTTCCAGATCAACGGCCGCGACTATCTCGTGCCCATGGTTGTGGAAGAGCCGTCGATCATCGCCGCGGTCAGCTCGGCCGCCAAGATCGTACGCGGTGCGGGCGGTTTTCAAAGCCAGGCCGAGCGCCCGCTGCTGATCGGCCAGATTCAGGTCGTGGGCGTGCCCCATGTCGCCCATGCCCGTCAGGCGCTGTTGCAGAACGCCCAGGAGATTCTGGAGCTGGCCAACAGCCTGCATCCGAACATGGTCGCCCGTGGCGGCGGCGCGCGCGAGATCGAGGTCCATACCCACGGCACGACCGCCGCGCACGGCGACATGCTGGTGGTGCATCTGCTGGTCGACACCCGCGATGCCATGGGCGCGAATCTGGTCAACACCATGTGCGAGGGCGCGGCCCCGCTGGTGGAAAAGATCTCCGGCGGGCAGGTGTTTCTGCGGATTCTGTCGAACCTCACCGATCGCGCGCTGGTGCGGGCCAAGGCGGTGATTCCGACCGATCGGCTGGCCGCCGGCGATTACTCGGGCGAAGAGGTGCGCGACGGCATCATCCTCGCCAACGAATTCGCCGAAATCGACCCCTACCGGGCCACGACCCACAACAAGGGCATCATGAACGGCATCGATGCCGTGGCGATTGCCACCGGCAACGACTGGCGCGCGATCGAGGCTGCTGCCCATGCCCATGCGGCGCGTACCGGACGCTACAGCTCGCTGACCCGCTGGTACGCCAATGCCGCAGGCGATCTGGTCGGCGAACTCGAAATTCCGCTCAAGGTGGGCACGGTCGGCGGCCAGGTCGAATCCAACCAGGCGGTGCGTATCGCCCATCGCGTGCTGGGCATCGAATCGGCCGCGGAGCTGGCCCAGGTGATGGGCGCGGTGGGCCTCGCGCAGAACTTCGCCGCGATCAAGGCGCTATCCACGCACGGCATTCAGCGCGGCCACATGACGCTGCATGCCCGTAGCGTGGCCATGGCCGCAGGCGCGGATGCCGCGATCTTCGACGACGTGGTCGACCGGTTGATCGCCGCCGGCGATATCAAGGTCTGGAAGGCACGCGAGATCATCGCCGAACTCGAAGACACCGCAAGCGACGCCGCGACCGGCGCAACACAACGCCAGCCGGTCATCGAACATGCCGATACCGCCGGCGATATCGGCTACGGCAAGATCATCCTGCTCGGCGAGCATTCGGTGGTCTATGGCCGGCATGCGATCGCCGCGCCCATTCCGCTGCACGTACGCGCCGAAGTCACTGCCCAGGCCGATCATATCGATCTGGTGATCCCGCGCTGGGGCGTGGAAATGCGCCTGGCCGAACCGGAACGCGCGATCAGCTCGCTGCATGCCTCGATCACGCTCATCGCCGAGCGGCTGGGTGTGGCCGATCGCGGCATGCGTATCGATGTGTTTCCGCATATCCCGCGCGCCAATGGCCTGGGCGCCTCGGCCGCACTCGCGGTAGCGGTCATCCGGGCGATGGCACGCTGTTTCGATATTTCGATCAGCGAACGCGAGATTTCGAGCCTGGCCTTCGACTGCGAAAAGATCGCCCACGGCACGCCATCCGGCATCGACAATACCCTGGCCACCTTTGGCCAACCGATCCTGTTTCGGCGCGACGACGCCAACAGCCGTGCCGATATCCAGGACCTGACCACGCCACGGCCGATCCCGGTGGTCATCGGGCTGTCGGGCGTGGCCACGCTCACCATGCAGACGGTGGGCAGCGTACGCGCGGCCTGGCAGAAAAACCCCGAGCGCTACGAATCCATCTTTTCGCAGATCGATGCGCTGGCCCTGGCTGGCGCCGAGGCCATGCGCAAAGGCGATCTCGCCGAACTGGGCGAACTGATGAATATCGACCACGGCCTGCTCAATGCCCTGCAGGTATCGTCACGCGAAATCGAGGAACTGGTGCAAATCGCGCGCGACAACGGCGCGCTGGGCGCCAAGCTCACCGGCGGCGGTGGCGGCGGCGCGATGATCGCGATCAGCGAGCCCGAGCGTTGCCAGGCGATTGCATCCGCCATGCGCAGCGCGGGCTACAACACATTCATTACCGAAATTCGTTGAGCCTTCATGTCCAACCCTGACTCCACCGCCCCGATCGTGTCGTTCGACGACGAGCCGCTCATCCTCGTCGACAGCGACGACAACGTACTCGGCTACAAACCCAAGGCGGCTGCCCACGAAGGCGATGGCGTACTGCATCGCGCCTTTTCCATCTTTTTGTTCGACGATATGGGCCGGGTCTGGCTACAGCAGCGCGCGCCCGGTAAACAGCTGTGGGGCGGCTACTGGGCCAACAGCTGCTGCAGCCATCCGCGTCGCGGCGAAACCGTCGACGATGCCGCCAGCCGGCGTTTGCACGAAGAACTGGGCGTAAGCGCCGAACTCACATTTTTATATCGCTTCGAATACCACGCCCATTTCGGCAGCATCGGCGCCGAACACGAGTTGTGCTCGGTCTATATCGCAAAATCGGATACGCCGGTGACCACCAATGCCAACGAGATCGCGGCCAGCCAGGCGGTTACGCCCGACACCCTGGATCACGAATTGGCCGAGCATCCCGAGCGCTACACGCCCTGGCTGAAACTCGAATGGCCGCGTATTCGGGCCGATCACTGGGCGACCGTCGAGCGCGTACTCGCCGATTAATTGCCGCCGTCAGACCGGCGGCGACTTGTGGGTAGCCGGCGTACCCGGCCGGCCGAGCCAGCCGAAAAGCGCCTGCGGCGTGTCCTCGTTCGTGATCGCGGCCTGGGCATAGCCGCTCGGCTGCGACAGGCCGACCACACGCCAGCGGCCGTGGTCGCTGGCCAGAATATAGTGCGTCACCCGCCGCCGCCCGTCAGGTTCTACCAGCGCGGCTTCGACCTCGCGGGTGTCGCCGGCGAGCGTTCGCAGCCCGGATATCATGAAATGCTGACCGGCATAGTGGTCGTAGTCGTGTGCATAGCGCGCAATCAGCGTATGTCGAAGCCGGGCCACATAGGCGTGACGCGCCTGCGCGCTCATCTGCGCCCATTGCCCGCCCAGGCGCCGGTGGGCAATCTGGGCGATATCGAAATCCGTATCGATACGTTGGGCGATACGGTGATAGCGCTGATCGAAATCGAGCGCGTCGCCCTGTTTCATCGTCGTGAGCAGCAGGCTGTCGAAACGCTCGATCAGCGCCGGGGCCGGCTCGCGGGCCGCCGCGTTCCACACGCCCAGACAAACCACCACGACAAGCGTTGCCAGCACGCAGCTCAAGGTGTTTCGCAACGTATTTCGACGCCGACGCATGTTCGTCTCCTCGGGTGCCCGCCCGCTCGCTCGTTCGATAGCGATGGACCACGCGCCGCCACCCGGAGTTCGCCGGGCGGCGCGCTCGTCATCGAATCTTCAAGCGGCGATCGCCCTTCGCGCGATCCGGCTATTTGACCGCTTCGCGCTTTAGTGGCTAGCTAGCGCGCCATCGTCTATCAAAGCGCCGCTCAACAACGGCTTGCCCGCCCATGGCCACCGACGCATCCAACGCCTGTTCTGCCCGTATCGAAGCTGCACTCGAACGCGCGCTGCCCGGTGCCGATACCGAACCGACACGGCTCCACGCGGCGATGCGCTATGCCGTGCTCGGCGGCGGCAAACGTATTCGCCCGCGGCTGGTCCATGCCACCGGCCAAACCCTCGGCATCGCCGCCGAACGCCTGGATGCGCCGGCTGCTGCGGTCGAACTCATCCATGCCTATTCGCTCATTCACGACGACCTGCCGGCCATGGACGACGATGCCCTGCGCCGCGGCCAGCCCACCGTGCATATCGCCTACGACGAGGCGACCGCCATTCTGGCCGGCGATGCCCTGCAAAGTCTGGCCTTCGAAGTGCTGACGACGGATGTGAGCGTGGCCGACCGACCCGAGATCGCTGCCGCGCGTACGCATACGCTGGCGCTGGCCTGCGGCTCGCGCGGGATGGTGGGCGGGCAGGTGCTGGATATGGCCAGCGAAGGCAAGACGATCGACCAGGCCACGCTCGAACGCCTGCATCGGCACAAGACGGGCGCACTGCTGCGTGCCTGCGTGCGTCTGGCCGCCGATAGCCAGCCGTCGCTGGGCGCCGATCGCCGCGCCGCGCTGGATCGCTTTGCCGAGCATATCGGGCTGGCGTTTCAAGTACGCGACGACGTGCTCGATATCGAATCCGATACGCAGACGCTGGGCAAGACCCAGGGTGCGGATATCGCCCATGCCAAGGCCACCTATCCGGCCCTGCTCGGCCTGGACGCAGCGCGCGATTATGCAAACCGCCTGTACCAGGACGCGCTCGCGGCGCTGGCGCCATTCGGCGACGATGCCGACCCGCTACGCGCAATCGCCACCGAGATCGTCAAGCGCGACCATTAGCCGCGCGCCGATCGGCTCAGGCGCCCACAACCGCAACGCGCTCGCCGTCGACAATCACCGCCTGCGTATTGCTCAAGGGCCGAAGCGCGAGCGTTGCACCATACGTGGCCATGATCTGTTCGGCGGCCGCGGCAAACGGGGCGTTGCCGTAATGCGGAACCGGAAAGAAGTCGATCAGCCCGAGCCCGCTCAAGGCATCCAGATCGGGGGCCGCCGCGGGATCGTCCATAAACCGCGCGTATTCGATATGCGGTGCGATGACCATCGCCCCCGCCGATTCACCCAGGTAGGGCGTGCCCGACTCGACTTGCCGAACCAGCGCCTGGTCGGCACCTGTTCTTCGCAGCTCCTGGAGCAGATAGAACGTATTGCCGCCGCTGACATAGATATAGTCGTTGTCTTGCAGCGTGCGGCGTGTCTGTTCGCGCGTGGCCGTGGAAATATCCAGCGCGTCGACTTCGAGGCCCAGACGCTGTAACGCCTGCCGGCCCTGCTCGACGTAGAAATTCACACTTTCGACCACGCTGGCCGTGGCGATGAAGGTTACGCGCTTACCCGCGCAGTCATCGCCGACGAACCGTGCGAACTCATCTGCGACCTGGGCAAACGAGGACGACAGAAAAAGGCTTTTCATCGGCCACCCCCTCCCGCATGCATAAAAACGATTGGCGTGCAGCGGCTCACGACGCGCCCGAATGCAGGCCCAGCGTGCGTAGCCGAAGCACCCACCGACCCAGCGAACGCGCGCCACACACGACGGCTATCGCCAGCACGCAACGCAGGGCCAGCGCCGCCACCTGCCACCACGGATCGTGCGCCGTAAACGCGGTACCGGTTTGCCGACTTACGACCAGCGCCTGGACCGCGCTCCATATCAATTGCGGCAGACCGTGAATCAGCACGACCACGCCGGCCACGCCAAAGGCCGTCGCCGCGACCGCCTCGGCGCTCAAACCGCCCGTTTCGATAGGCCCGGCACCGCCGCGCGTCATACGGTTCGCAAGCCACGGCGCGCCAAGCCACATCAACGCCGCCAGCACGACCGGCACGATCAGTTGCAGCAGCACGCTCAGCTGTACCAATGACGGGTCATCGACCGGCTGACTCGCCCAGAGGTAGGGCACACTCTGGGCCGCGACCAAAAGGCCGCGTACGACCAGATAGAACGCAATCAGCCGTACGCCGATGAGGGCCAGATCACGGGTCGCCATCGGCTAGTTCTCCCAGCTCACCGTATAGCGCACGGTCTGTTCACCATTGGCTGGCACATCGACCTGCCACTGGGCGGTATTCGCCGGGGCGTCATCGGCGACCGTCGGTTGCGCCGATTCGATACGCGCGCCCTCGGGCAGGTGTTCGATGACCTCGACGCTCGCGCTATCGGCGCTGGCGTTGTGCAAGGTGATCTCGATCGTGCGTCGACGCGCGTTCTCGCCGGTCTTGCGATCCTCGACCAGGCGACGCTCGCTGGTCAGGTCGAAAGCCGTACCGAGCGTGAGCGTGACCGGCGCCTGTTTGGGCGTGTCGCCAATACGGTCTTCGCCCATCAGATTGGCCGCGCCGCTGCTGTCGTAGACCCGTACCACGCCGGCCGGCAGCGGCACATCGGCATTATTGTCGAAGGCCAGACGAATCTGGGCATGGCTGCGCTGGCTGTCGCGGCTGATCGAATAGAAACTGTTCTCGAAGCGATAGCTGCGTGTGGCCTCGAAGGTTTTCGGCGCCATGATCGATACCGCGCGAATGCCCCCGGCCGCGACCTCAATGCCGTTGTCGAGCGCGTAGCGATAGGTGTCGCCGCTGGCCTGGGGCGCACCAGCATCGCTGACCTTGGCTTCGGCGCGGGCCATCATCATCGGTGCGGGCGCATTGCCCGTGCTACGCGCCACATCGCCGGCGACCAGCCATGCCTTGTCGGCGGCCAATCGCGCGCCGGCGCTATTGTCGATGACCGCCATGCTGGCCAGTTCCAGCTGGCCGGCCTGGGCATCGAAACGCCCGGTATAACTGGCCTGCCAGCTCGGTCCGTCGATCTGATAGGTCGCGGTCAGTGCCTGCTTGCCGGCCTTGTCGGCGTCGATATCCAGGCTAAGCCCGGCGGCGCTGTCGTCGCCGGCCGGCCAGGTGATACGCCAGGGCGAATTCGGACCCAGGCGTTCGATATGATCATCGACGCGTACCAGCAGCGTGTCACCATTGGCCGCCACCAGCGTAGCCTCGCGCGCGCTGGCATCGCCTTCGTCATTGGCCGGCAGCAGCGTAACTGGCTGGCCGATACGCGCGGCCAGCAGCCCCTGGCCGCTGTCATCGGGCATATTCGTACTTAGCCCGGTCAGGCGCACGCCCTCGCCTTCGAGCCAGAGCGTATCCGCGCGCAGGCGCCCGGAGATCGGCCACCCAATGGTCTGGGCACCGGACTTGAGCGGGATATCGCGCGTGGTCTGCACCACTGCGGCGCCGCGGTTGTACAAGGCCATGGCATCGACCCGGCTCTGATCGGCCGGCGTGGCCGCGAATACAGCCAGCGGTACGAGGCTGGCCGGCAACACGGCCAGGGCTTTGAGCCAGTGATTCGAATGCTTCATGACGCCGATTCCTGCGGTTTATGAGCCGGTTGTTCATGCCGGTGAATATAAAACAGCCATACCGCCAGCAAAATCGCGGGCACGCCCGCCAGCGCGGTGTAGCTGAAAAACGGTAGATAGCCGAAGTTGTCGACCACCCAGCCCGAATAACCGCCGATATATTTGCCGGGCAACGTCATTAGCGATGAAAACAGGGCGTACTGGGTTGCCGTGTATTGAGTATTCGTCAGGCTGGATAAATAGGCGATGAACGCGGAGCCGGCCATACCACCCGACAGATTATCCGCAGATACGGTCAGCGCCAGCGACAGCAGCCCCGGATTACCCGGCTGCCAGGGCGTATTCAGAAACGGCGTCCACAAAAACGCAGCACTGTCGCCGCGGGTGGCCATATCCATCAGCCCGGTATTGAACAGCAGCAGACTCTGCGCATCCGGCGCCTGCGAAGCCAGCCAGGCAAAAGCGAGATTGGTCGCGGCCGCGAGAATGGCACTGGCCAGCAGCGGCTTGAGAATGCCGTAGCGCACGATCAGCACGCCGCCCAGCGCCGCGCCGCCGAGGGTCATGGCAATGCCGAACAGCTTGGTCACGCTCGCGATTTCGTTGAGCGAATAATGCATGTCCAGATAGAACGGGTTGGCCATCACGCCGAGCGTGATATCGGTCACCCGGAACAGGCTCACGAACAACAGAATGATGATCGCCGGCATGCCGTAGCGGGCGAAGAAATCCACCAGCGGACACACCACCGCGCCCAGCACCCAGCCATAGGCGCCACGCACCGGCTCGGGCAGAAAACCACACCGTTGCAGATGCGCCTTCACCCAGGGCTCTTCCGGCAGCAGCGACGCCCGCGCCGAGGCTTCCGGTTCGGCGACCAGCAACACGGTCACCATGCCCACGCCGACGAGCCCGGCCATGACGAAATACGTGAACGGCCAGGATGTGCCCGAGGCGATATAGAACGCGCCCGCGCCAGCGGTGAGCAACGCGATGCGATAGCCGGCCTGATAGGTGGCCGCCATCGCGCCCTGAATACTTTCGTCTACCGCCTCGATACGCCAGGCGTCGATCGCCACATCCTGGGTGGCCGAGGAAAACGCCACCAGCAAACCGAACCAGGCAAGCGCAGCGAGATTCTGGGTGGGGTCGGTCGTCGCCATCGCGATCAGACCGGCCATGAGCCCACATTGAGCCAATAGCATCCAGGCCCGGCGCCGACCCAGCAGACGGCCAAGTACGGGCAGCGGCAGGCGATCGACCACCGGCGCCCAGAAGAACTTGATCGAGTACATCATCCCGATCCACGAGAAGAACCCGATCGTGGTCTTGGACACGCCCTCCTGCGCCAGCCAGGCCGAGAGCGTGGAAAACACCAGCAGAAACGGCAGTCCCGAGGCGAAGCCGAGAAAGGCCATGCCGATGACGCGCGGCTGGGCATAGACTTCGAGTGCCGCGCGCCAGTCACGCCGGCCCTTGCCTGCGGTGTCGAGACCTTCAGAAGTCGACATCGTAATCAATCGTCAGCGGGGCATGATCAGAGAGGCGTTCGGCGCGATACACCGATTCGGCCGTGGCCCGGGCGGCGAGATTGGGGGTGGCCACGTGATAGTCGATGCGCCACCCCACGTTGTTATCCCAGGCCCGCCCGCGATTGGACCACCAGGTGAACTGATCCTCGTTGGGGTTGATCTCGCGAAATACATCGACCAGGCCCATTTCGCCGAACAGCCGATCCATCCATTCGCGCTCGTGGGGCAGAAAGCCCGAATTCTTCTTGTTGTTCTTCCAGTTCTTGAGATCGATTTCCTTGTGCGCGATGTTCCAGTCGCCACAGACCAGATAATCGCCGGGCGCTGCCGCGCGCGCGGCCAGCAGCTCCGGGAAATGCACCAGATAGCGTTCCTTGGAGTCCTGGCGATGATCGCCCGACGAGCCGGAGGGCGCATACAGACTGGCAATGCTCAGATCGCCGTCGGGCATTTTAAAACGCGCCTCGATATAGCGGCCCTCGGCGTCGAATTCATCGTGGCCCATACCGCGGATGATCTCGTCGGGTTCGCGCTTGGAATAGATCGCCACGCCCGAATAGCCCTTGCGATTGGTCGCCTCTTCATAGAAGCAGTGATAGCCCTCCGGCCAGAACGCGGCCACCCCCTCGAGCTGATGCTGCTGGGCCTTGAGTTCCTGGATACAGACCACGTCCGGGTCCTGGGTGGCCATCCACTCGAAAAACCCCTTGCGCTGCGCGGCACGAATACCGTTGGCGTTGAAGGACATGACCCGCATCGACGTTCCCTTGTTTGACCTGTTTGGCTTGATTGACAAGCGCTTGCGCGCCGCGGACCGTTTCGGTGACGGCTCGCCGCTGCGCCGCGCAGGCCTTATCATACGTGCTTGCCAAGCCCGTACGATCCAACCACGCCGGGAACTGCCCATGTCTGCGCCGCCCACCGACCATAGCCAGAATTTTCTGGCCCTTGCCGCTACCTACGACGCGCTCAAGTTCGGCGAGTTCCAGCTCAAGTCGGGCCGCGTGAGCCCCTACTTCTTCAATATGGGCGCGATCGCCTCCGGCGCCGGCATGAAACGCCTGGCCGCCGGCTATGCCGCGGCGCTCACGCAGGCCGGCATCGACTACGACAGCCTGTTTGGCCCCGCTTATAAAGGTATCCCGCTGGTGGCCACTGTCGCCTGTGCACTGGCCGATCACGGCCGCGACGTCCCATTCACCTACAATCGCAAGGAAGCCAAGGATCACGGCGAAGGCGGCACGCTGGTGGGCGCGCCGTTGGGCCAGCGCGTGGTAATCGTCGACGATGTGATCACCGCCGGTACAGCGGTACGCGAAGCCATTGCCATGATCCGCAACGCAGGCAGCGAAGTCGCCGGCGTACTCATCGCCCTCGATCGCCAGGAACGCGGTACGGATGCGCGTTCGCCATTGCAGGCGCTGGCTGAAGACGAAGGCATTCCCACCGTCGCCGTGGCCAATCTCGATGATGTGATCGGGTATGCCGAACACACGGGCCTGGACGCCGGCACACTCGCCGCAATCAAGCGCTATCGCGACGAATACGGCGTAGCGTGAGCACGCGCAGCGCCGACGCGAACAGCGACTACACGCCGGGCCTCGACCGGCTTACGCGCTATGCGCTGATCGCCCTTGCCGTAGCGCAGGCGCTTGCACTGTATGGGCTGGCGCAGGCGAGCGACGCTTTCGATGCGCCGCGTTGGCTGTACGGCGCCTATGTCGTCGTCGGCCTGCTGCCGCTGCTGTTTTATCTGGGCTGCGAACGTCTGTACGACATACACAATCTGATCGCGGCCGTCCTGCTGGCGCCGCTGCTGTTCGGCCTCGGTTGGCATCTGGGCTGGCTGTGCGAGCCGTTCGAAAATCACAGCTACCCGACCGATGCCTTCCTCTTGAGTTTCGCACTGAGCATGGGCGCCGCGGTGTTCGTGCTCGCCAGCTATCTGCGTGCCTGGACCGCACAGCACAAACCCGTCTTTCACTATCCGCTGCTGCTGATCTACACGCACGAGCAGCTATTCTGCATCGTGCTCGTGAGCGTGTTTCTCGGCATTGCCTGGGGGCTGCTAACACTCTGGGCGATGCTTTTCGATGCCATCGGCATTACGCTGTTCTCGCAGCTTTTGAACAACGAACTGTTCGGCTATCTGTGCAACGGCCTGATCGCCGGCATAGCGCTGGTCGTCATACGCAACCAGCCGCGACTGATCGCGACGTTGAGCGCCATCACCCGCGCCCTGCTACGGGTGCTGCTGGTACCCGTAGCGCTCGCCATCCTGCTCTTTGCCCTGGCGTTACCTTGGGTCGGCGTCGAACAGATATGGGCGACCGGGCGTGCGGCCTCGCTGATGATGATGCTCAGCGTGGTACTGCTGGCATTGTTCGCCACGGCATTTCTCGAAGCACCACAGGAAACGGGGTACCCACGCCCGCTACGCGCGCTGGTTTGGGGGGGCCGTCATACTCCTGCCGCTCAACGTCGTTCTGGCGAGCTGGGCACTGGGCCTGCGTATCGGCCAGCACGGCTTGAGCGTCGACCGACTCTGGGCCGTCGTGCTGCTGGCCCTGATCGCCGCCTATGCACTCAGCTATGCGCTGGTGATCCTTTGGTCACGCGCCAAGGCCAGCGCAAGACTGCAGCGGATCAACGTCGTCATGGGCCTGGTCGTCGCCGGCACGCTGATTCTGGTCAACACGCCGCTGGCCGATCTGCGCGCCCTGAGCGCGCATAGCCAGGCCCAACGGCTGACCGAGTCTCGCGTCGCACCGGAGCACTTCGACTACAACTATCTACGCAAAAAGCTCGGCGCCTATGGCGTCGCGGAATTGAAGCGCTTGCGTTACAGCGATTTTGCCGACAGCCATCCACGCGTCGCCCAACGGATCGCGGCCGTACTCGACAATCCGTCGACAACAGATGTCGAACCGACGGTCGATACGACCGACCCCGACGCGATTGCCGCGACGTTCAATATTGTTCCCGGCGATACGGTCGTACCGGCTGAATTCATCACGACAGCCGCCGAGGCATGGCCCGAGTGTCTGCACTCACCGGGGCGTTGTACGCTGGTGCGCGCACAGCATCCGGACATGACTTTCTGGTGGGTTTTCACCCGCTCGTCCTCCGGTCATCGCTATGGTTCGGCCTATGCGCAGATCGACGGCGAATGGCGCAAGGTTGGCCCGGTCTCATCACACGGCTGCGGCGGGGTATCCGAATCCGAAAACGACACGAATGTGGCTCCGCAGGCCGTGCCGGGGCCGTTCGTCGCGTTCAAGGACAAGCGCTGCTTTTATGTCATCACGCCCGATGATACCTACCTGCGCGATCTAAGCGATAGGCGCTGACCGGCCGTTCAAGCACGACATATGGCTGAAACCCGATCGCCATAGCGTGCCCGTGCCGACCCGCGCTCTGCCGTAGGCATGCCGACGTGGCGATGCAGCGCCCGGCACTCGTAGCATGGGATTGGCGATCACGATGCCGACGGATGGCATATCGCGGCCTGGCTTGTCTTATGCGTCGCATTGCTTGGCAGCTGTAACAAAAACACATCGGTGGACCTGACCGGGCGGGACACCGCCGGCGCCCCGTCCTCGCACGGCGACGACAATATCCCGGAGGTGCCCGAACAAGCCGAGAACGCGGATATCGCACCGACCGTGGCATGGTTGCGCGGCCTGGCGTTGCACGCTGAAGATCTCGCCCACGCCCGGCGCTTCGACGGATGCACACTCACCGAGGCGTTCGCGACCTTCGATACCAACCCAAGCGCCGACGCGCCGCGCCGTAGCCGCATTGCCGGTGCATGGCCGCCTTACGTCGCGGCGCTGTTCTCAAGCAATGCACATCCGCGTCGATAAGAAGACAACTTTAATCGACCGGTCTTCCTCATGCTCAATCGACTCGGCATCGGCCGCCGTCTGGGGCTCGCCTTCGGCATATTGACGCTTCTTCTGATCGTCGATACAGCGGTGGCGACCTACGGCCTCAACCACGTGGCCGCCACCGCAACGCGCGCCATCAGCGTGGATACGCAAATCGCGCTCAATTCGGCAGAAGTTCAGCGCCTTGGGCTGCAAGCGCGGCGCTACGAAAAAGACACCTTCATCAATATCGGCAATGCCGCCAAGCGTGCCGACTACAAGCAGGCATGGGACGATAACCACAAGGCACTCGTCGGCGTGCTCCAGCACGGCGAGCAAATGGCCGTAAACGACAAGCAGCGTGCACTCTACCGCGATGCAGCGAGTGCACTTGCCGGCTATCGCGACGGCTTCGATCGGACCTATGCCCGGATCCGAGACGGCGAGTTGAGTTCGACCGCTGCGGCAAATTCTGCATTCTCAGAATACAAACAGTCGATCTACGATCTCGAGTCGATGGCCGAAGCGATCGATCAACTGGCCGATACGCGCATGGCCCAGAGCATTCCCGCGCTCGAGGCTCAGCAGCGCAGTTCGATGATCGCGCTGCTGGCGTTCGCCGGCACAGCAATCGTTTTGGCCATTGTGTTTGCCTGGATCATCACGCGCAGCATTACGAAGCCGCTGGATTACGCCGTCGATGTGGTCGAGAACGTGGCCCGCGGCAACCTGCGCCGCGAGATCACGGTCCGCGGCAGCGATGAAGTCGGCCGGCTACTCGCAGCGATGGCCGAGCAACGCGCACAGCTGACCGCCCTGGTGATCTCGCTACGCGAACTCAGCCAGAACGTGCACGCCGGTGCACGCGAAATCGCCTCGGGCAACGACGAGCTCAGCACACGCACACAGCAGCAGGCGGCAAGCCTCGAAGAAACCGCGGCGTCGATGGAACAGATGACCGCGACGGTCAAACAGAACGCCGACAACGCCACTCAGGCCGACCAGCTCGCCCATGCCGTACGCACACGTGCCGGCGAAGGCGACGAGGTCGTCACCCGCGCGGTGCATGCGATGGGCGAAATCAGCGCATCGAGCAAGCGCATCAGCGAAATCGTCGGCCTGATCGACGATATCGCCTTCCAGACCAACCTGTTGGCGCTCAACGCTTCGGTCGAGGCCGCGCGCGCCGGCGAACAGGGTCGCGGGTTCGCGGTGGTTGCCTCGGAAGTGCGAAATCTGGCTAGCCGCAGCGCAGCCGCGGCCAAGGATATCAAGACACTGGTCGAGGACAGTGCAGCGAAGGTTGCCGACGGTTCGAATCAGGTCGAGCTGTCAGGAACCCTGCTCAAGGAGATCGTCGGTTCGATCGCCCAGGTCGGCGACCTGATTTCCGAAATTGCCGCAGCGGGCAACGAGCAGGCCCACGGCATCGACCAGGTCAATATCGCAGTATCGCAAATGGATACCACGACCCAGAAGAATGCTTCACTCGTCGAGGAGTCGGCAGCGGCGAGTCTGTCCCTGGAAGAACAGGCCGGCGCGCTCGAAAAGCAGATCGCCTTCTTCGAACTACCCGACGAAAACTTCGCGCCTGCAGCCACCGCGGTACAAGCCCGCCCGGCCGACCCGGCCAGGATCGCCACCAAGATGCCACGGCAGGCGCCGGCCCGGCCCATGCCCGAAGAAGATGCCGACTGGGCGACTTTCTAGGTATCGATCTAGCGCATAAAGCGGGCGCGCCCGAGCCGGCCTGAACTCAGGCCGGTTCGGGATCGTTGACTGCCGGGGGTTCGGCGGGCTGGCGCGTGATCTGGGTGCCCACGCCGGCATCGGTGAACAGCTCGAGGAGTACCGCGTTTTCCACCCGGCCATCCACGATATGGGCCGATGTCACCCCCGAAGCCACCGCGTCCAGCGCGCACTGGATCTTGGGCAGCATGCCGCCGTGAATCACCCCGCTGTCGATCAGTTCCCGCACCTGGCCGGGTGCCAGGCCGGTCAACAGATGCCCCTCACCGTCGAGCACGCCGGGCGTATTGGTGAGCAGCATGAGCTTTTCGGCTTCGAGCACGGAGGCGATCTTGCCGGCCACCAGGTCGGCATTGATATTGTAGCTGCGTCCGTCCGCGCCCACCCCGATCGGGGCGATTACGGGGATGAAATCGTCCGCCTCCAGGCGTTTCACGATCCGTGGGTCGATATGCGACACCTCGCCGACGAAGCCCAGGTCGGTATCGTCACCCACCAGCGCCAGCTTGCGGGCATGAATCAGTCCGCCGTCCTTGCCGGTCAGGCCCACGGCACGGCCGCCGTGCTGGTTGATGAGATTCACGATCTCCTTGTTGACAAGCCCGCCGAGCACCATTTCGACCACGTCCATGGTTTCTTCGTCGGTGACCCGCATGCCCTTGATGAACTCGGTCTGCTTACCGACGCGCTCGAGCAGCTTGCCGATCTGCGGGCCGCCGCCGTGCACAACCACCGGGTTGAAACCCACCAGCTTCATGAGCGCGATATCGCGGGCGAAACCAGACTTGAGCTCGGGATCGGTCATGGCGTTACCGCCATACTTGATCACTACCGTCTTGCCGGCAAAGCGCCGAATATAGGGCAAGGCTTCGCCGAGCACGCGGGCCACGCGCGCGGCCTGTTCGGGATCGAGTGACATACGTTTGTGTTGTTCGAATGGTGTCATGGCGTGCTGCTCAGCGGCTGCCGGTCGACCCGAAGCCGCCCACACCGCGGGCGCTGTCGTCGAAGGCTTCAACCACTTCAAGCTCAGGGGCGACCACCGGCACGAGCACGAACTGGGCAATACGCTCGCCGACATCGATAGTGAATTCGGCCGTGCCACGGTTCCAGCAGGACACCATCAACGGGCCCTGATAGTCGGAGTCGATCAGCCCGACCAGATTGCCCAGCACGATGCCGTGCTTATGCCCCAGCCCCGAACGCGGCAGAATCAGGCCCGCCAGGTTCGGATCGGCAATATGAATCGCCAATCCCGTGGGCAGCAGTTCGCATGCGCCTGGGGCGAGCGTGAGCGGGGCCTCGAGCATGGCACGCAGATCGATACCGGCCGAGCCGGCCGTGGCCCGCTGCGGCAATTCGAAATCGCGGCCCAGACGGGCATCGAGCACCTTGACCTGCAAACGGGACATCAAACGTTTCCTTCGGATGAATCGGGTAACAGGCCGACTTCGGCGGCCATGCGCTCGGCGATGAGATCGACCAGCTGTTCGGCCAGTTCTTGCTTGCTGGCCTGGGCAAGTTCACGTTCGCCGCCGTCCCAGACCACGTACAGCGCGTTGTCGTCGCGGCCGAACGCATGTTCCGGGCCGACGACGTTGCCGGCCACCATCGACAGCTTCTTGCGTTCGCGCTTGGAACGCGCACTGGCCTGCATGTCGGTGGTTTCGGCCGCAAAACCCAGCGTGAACAGATAGGGGTGGGCGGCGGCCACGTCGGCGATGATATCGCGGGTCCGGGTCAGCGCCAGGCTGGTATCGCCGTCCGACTTCTTGATCTTGTCGGCCGCGGTGGTCGCCGGCCGGTAATCGGCAACCGCGGCCGCGCCGATGAAGATATCGGCCGTATCGATCACGGCCATGACTGCGGCGTGCATGTCCGCGGCCGACTGTACGTCCACCCGCTCCACGCCGGCCGGCACGGCCAGCGCGGTCGGCCCGGACACCAGTGTCACCCGGGCGCCGGCATCGGCACAGGCCGCGGCCAGGGCATAGCCCATACGCCCGGAAGAATGATTGGTAATGAAACGCACCGGATCGAGCGCTTCGCGCGTGGGCCCGGCGGTGATCACCACGTGCCGGGTCGCGAGCACGCCCTCGCCGGTCGCCGTTTCGAAATAATCGACGACCGCATCGCAAATCGCTTCGGGCTCGACCATGCGCCCCGCCCCGCTTTCACGCTCGGCCAGTGCGCCCTCGGCCGGGCCGATGAACCGCACGCCCCGTGCGCCCAGCGTTTCGACATTGGCACAGGTGGCCGGATGCGCCCACATGACGTGATTCATCGCCGGGGCGACCATCACCTCGGCATGGCTTGCCAGACACAGCGTGGACAGCAGATCGTCGGCCCGGCCAGCACACAGACGGGCCAGCGTATCCGCCGAGGCCGGCGCAATCACGATCAGATCGGCCCAGCGGGCCAGTTCGATATGCCCCATGTTCAGCTCGGCCGCCTCGTCCCAGAGGCTGTCGCGCACCGCGTGACCGGATAGCGCGGCCAGTGTCATCGGCGTGATGAAACGTTTGGCCGACTCGGTCATCACCACCTGGACCTCGGCCCCGGCTTCGACCAGCCGGCGTACGAGCACGGCCGCCTTGTAGGCCGCGATACTGCCGGTCACGCCGAGCAGGATTCTGCGATGAGCAAGTATAGACATGATCGACATTGTACCTGCCTGACTGGACGGCGCTCGCTTTGCAATTACAGGATTGACTCGCTGTACCGGCCGATAACGAACCACGAGGATCGCAAAACAACGATACGGAGGATCTGCAATGGGGATTGCCGACTGGCCGGCCGCGGAGCGGCCGAGAGAAAAACTGCTGGAACGCGGCGCGGGTGCGCTGTCGGATGCCGAACTGCTGGCGATTTTTCTACGGGTGGGCGTACGCGGGGCGAGCGCGGTGGATCTCGCCCGCCAGTTGCTGGCCGAATACGGCAGCCTCGGCGCGCTGCTCGCGGCCGACCAGGCGACCTTTTGTGCCACCAACGGCCTCGGCGTGGCCAAATTCGCCCAGTTGCAGGCGGTCATGGAAATGGCACGCCGTCATGCCACGGAAACCCTGGCCGAGGTGGACGTACTCAGCGCACCGGAAGCCACCCGGCGCTATCTCACCCTCAAACTGGCCCATGTGCCGCACGAGGTCTTCGCCTGTGTGTTCTTGAACACGCGCAATCATGTCATCGCCTTCGAGGAACTCTTTCGCGGCACCATCGATGGCGCGGCGGTCTATCCGCGCGAAGTGGTCAAGGCCGCGCTGCGCCACAACGCGGCCGCGGTGATCCTCGCCCACAACCATCCCTCGGGCGTGGCCGAGCCCAGCGCGGCCGATCGCGATATCACCCATCGACTGGCCGACGCACTCGCGCTGGTCGACGTACGCGTGCTCGATCATCTGGTCATCGCCGCGCGCCAAACCGTCTCGTTTGCCGAACGCGGGTTGCTCTAGCCCTTGCCCACAAAGGCTTCGCAGCGCCGTTAAGACGCGTTAATGTTTCGTTAATTTAAAATTAAGATGATGTGCGCGGACAGATTGCTGTCCCGGCCGGTCTGCACCGGCCCCACCGTTTTGGAGTACATCATGAAGCACATCAATAGACAGGCCGTGATCCTGATCGGCGCCGCCTGCGTACCGTTTGCCGCCATCGCCGCCCCGACCAGCGCCGAGGGCCCGAGCTATACCTATGTCCAGGGCGACTATATCCCCAACGGCAAGGTCGACGGCGCGGATGCCGACTATGACGGTTTCGGCCTCGAAGGCTCGGCGGCCATCGTGCCGCACGTCTATGTAAAAGGCCGTTATGACCGCCTGGATGTGGACGACTCGCGTACCGATGTCGATCGCGGCAGCCTCGGTGTGGGCCTCAACGACTTCTACGACTACGGCGGCGCCGAAGGCACCGGCATCGGCTATTACGGCCAGGTGTCCTACGAGCGGCTGCAGTTCGACGATGTGGTCGGCAGCGCCGATACGAGCGCCACCGGCTACGGCATCGATGCCGGCCTGCGCTGGATGGTCGACCCGGCCGTCGAGATCAACCCGAACATCGGTTATGTCGACTACGGCCGCAATTCCGGCGACGGCGTGGATCTGGGCAAGGGCGACGGCATGCGCTACAGCCTGCGCACGCTCGGCTACCTGACCGACAATCTCGCCCTGTCGGCCGAATATGCCAAGACCGATTACGACATCGGCAGCGCCGGCCTGGACTTCGGCAATGAAGTCAAGGTGGGCGCGCGCTACAGCTTCTAGCGCCGACGGCGTAAAGAATCCGGCGGTCGCGCGGGTGCGCGGCCGCGGTCCCGGCACCCCGCTTCGGCGGGGTGTTTTATTACCGGGGGCGGTCTCTCAGCACAAATACGCTTTGACACACCGCGACCCAGCCACTAGCTTGCGCCAGCCGCGAACTTGCTTATCTTTCAATAAGTTCTGCGCTCAACAGGAGAAGATCCGATGAACAAGACCCTGCTCGCCCTGAGTGTATCCCTGGTACCGATGGTCGGCATTGCCGCGCCCAACGATACGCCCGGCGCGCCCGATTACAGCTATGTTCAGGGCGACTGGATCGTCGATGGCGACGCCCATGGCACCGGTCACGATTACGACGGCTATGGCATCGAAGGCTCGGTCGCGATCACGCCCAATGTTTACGTCAATGGCCGCTATGACTGGGTCGATGTGGACAGCAGTGCGTTCGACGCCAATCGCACCAGCATCGGTGTCGGCGCCAACGATTTCTACGACTTCGGCCGCGGCGATGGCACGGGCGTGGGCTATTACGGCCAGGTCTCCTTCGAGCGCCTGAACCTCGACGACCTGCCGGGCAGCAATGACGATGCCGACGCCAACGGCTATGGCGCCGATGTCGGTCTGCGCTGGATGGTCGATCCGCGTATCGAAATCAACCCGCATGTCGGCTGGGTCGATTACGGCGATCTGGGCTCGGGCCTGGGCGATGCCGACGGTGTGCGCTATGGCGTGCGTGCGCTGGGCTACGTCAACGACGCGCTCGCACTCACGGCCGATTTCCGTGCCAGCGACATCGAGACGTCGCGTCGCGATATCGGCTTCGACAACGAGATCCGTGTCGGCGCACGCGTGAACTTCTAAGACAGCAGCCCGGCTTGCGGGCCGCCGCGTTTCGTACCGGCGGCCTGCAAATTCTGGCGCACAACGGTTGTGTCGCGCGGTTATTGATGGTTAAATGCGCGGCTCGCTGACGCATGAGCGCGCGACCCAGGAGTTAGTCATGTCCCAGATCTGTCAGGTCACCGGCAAAAAGCCGGTCACCGGTTACAACGTCTCGCACGCCCACAACAAGACGAAACGTCGCTTTGTGCCCAACCTGCACTGGCATCGTTTCTGGGTGGAATCGGAAAAGCGCTACGTGCGCCTGCGCGTGTCTGCCAAGGGCATGCGTATTATCGACCGCCAGGGCATCGATACAGTGCTTGCCAAGATCCGCAAGCAGGAGAAAGCATAATGCGCGAAAAAGTACGCATGGTCTCGACGGCGGATACCGGGTTCTTCTACACCACGTACAAGAACAAGCGGAACACGCCCGACAAGCTCGAGATGAAGAAGTACGATCCCAAGGCGCGCAAGCACGTGACCTTCAAGGAAGCCAAGATCAAGTGATCTTCGCTGTACCGGCGTGACGCGCCGGTGCCGATCGCGAAAGAACCGGCCGTGCGCCGGTTTTTTTGTGCGTCCTGCCTTTTGGGGCCGGTCGTCGCGAGATACGCCCTAGTCCCGGCGCAGCAACAGATTGCCCTTGGTATCGACCTCGGCAGACCAGCCTGGCGCGATCCATGTCGTGGTGACCTGCTCGCGCACGATCGCCGGGCCCTCGAAATGCTGGCCTGCGCGTAGCGACTCGCGCTCGTAGAGCGGCACCGCGTCGCCGCATTCATGTACTGCCACGGTTTGCGCGGTCTCGGGCGCGCCTTCGCCAGCTTCGATATCCGGCAGCTCGACATCCGGCACCGGCCCGGCACGGTGCAGGCGCAGATTGACCAGTTCCACACTCAAATCGAAGCGATGGCCGTAGCGCGCTTCGTGCGCTTCATGAAAAGCCCGCATCAGTTCGTCCGGCGCACGCCAGGCGAGATTGAGCGAGGCACTCTGGCCGGCATAGCGCAAATCCGCGCTCAGGCGTTCCTCGATATCGGCTTCGGCCACGCCTTCGGCGACCAGCTCATCGCGGGTGGCTTCGCGCAGTGGCGCCAGCCAGCTGTCGATTTCGTTGCCATCGATATGCGCCAGCGGCTGCAGAATACTCAGCGAGCGCTCGCGCGAACGTCGTGCCACCAGCATGCCCAGCGCCGAGAGCACGCCTGCGAATACCGGAATGAGCACCCGTTTCATGCCCATGCCGTCAGCCAGCGCACAGGCATGCAACGGCCCCGCCCCGCCGAAACACAGCAGGCTGTCGTCGGCCACGGATTCACCGCGGGCAACCGAAATCACCCGCAGGGCACCGGTCATGGCTTCATCGGCAATACGCAGAATGCCGGCAGCGGCCGCTTCCACGCTCAGATCGAGCGGTTCGGCGATACGCGAAACCGCCCGCCGGGCGGCATCCACATCCAGGCCCATATGCCCGCCCAGCTGGGTCGAGGCCGGCAGGCGGCCGAGCACGACATGGGCATCGGTCACGGTGGGCTGTTCGCCGCCCTTGCCGTAACAGGCAGGGCCGGGCTCGGCACCGGCCGAGGCCGGGCCGACCTGTAGCAACCCGCCGGCATCCAGCCAGGCGATCGAACCGCCGCCCGCGCCGATGGTATGCATGTCGACCATGGGCACGGCCACCGGGTAACCGGCGATCCGGGTCTTGCTGGTCAGTGCCAGTTCGTCGGCGACCAGCGCCACATCGCTGCTGGTACCGCCCATATCAAGAGTAAGCACGCGCTCGAGACCGGCTGCGCGGGCCACGAAGCGTGCGCCCAGCAGTCCGCCGGCCGGTCCGGACAACAACAGATTCACGGCGTTGTCCGCAGCCTGGTCGACACCGACCGTGCCGGCCGCGCCGTGCATGATCGCTACCCGTTCGAGCGCCTTTTCGAGCCGGCGCAGATAGCCGCCCACGGTCGGGCCAAGCGCGGCGTTGAGCCAGGTGGCGATACCGCGCTCGTATTCGCCGTATTCGGGCAGCACACGACTGCCGCGGGCAATGGCCAGATCGGGCAATGCGGCGCGCAAGGCGGTTTCGATAGCGGCTTCGTCGTCGCCGTTGAGAAACGCAAACAACAGGTTGATGGCCACCGCCTCCACACCGGCCTCGCGCAGCTTGTCGACCAGCGCGTCGCACATGTCCTCGTCGAGGGCGACCAGCGATTGGCCTTTCGCGTCGCGGCGCGCATCGATTTCGAAACACAGGCCGGGCTCGACCGGGACCGGATTGGGCGCAGGCTCCAGCGCATACAACTCGCGCCGCGCCTGACGACCGATGGTGAGCACATCGGCAAAGCCGGTATTGGCGATATAGGCGGTGCGCGCGAGCTTGTTTTCCAGCACGGCGTTGGTGGCGACCGTCGAGCCATGCACGATACGCCAGTCCGCGGCGGCGTCGCCGGCAAAATGGCGCACGCCGTCGATAACCGCCGCTTCCGGGGCGTCGGGCGTAGAGGCGATCTTGTAGACCGCCAGCCGGCCGTGCTCGCGGGCGATCACGTCGGTGAAGGTGCCGCCGGTATCCACGCCCAGTTCACCGGCGGCGGGCGGGGTCGATTGCGGCTTTGTCGAACGATCGTCGTGGTTTACGGTCATGATCCTGTCAGCGGATGATTCGGCCTCGTGGTGCTGCCCAGTGGGCGGCAGTACCGGAGGACGTGGTACCGGGAACGATCATGGAAAGCGATTTGAAGCTCCGAGCGCAAGGCCTGGTTCGCGATTATGCGGGCCGGCGGGCCGTCGACGGCGTGGATCTGTCGCTTGCGCGCGGCGAAGTGCTGGGCCTGCTCGGGCCCAACGGCGCTGGCAAATCGACCACCTTGCGCATGCTGGCCGGCACCCTCGCCCCGGGCGCGGGGCAGGTCGAGATCGCCGGCTTCGACATGGCGCGCGAACCGCTCCAGGCCAAACGTCATCTGGGTTATCTGCCCGAACATCCGCCGGTCTACGGCGAACTCACCGTTGATGAATATCTGGGCTTTTGTGCGCGATTGCACGCGATCGCGCGTGCCGATCGCCGTGCCGCAATCGAACAGGCGAAAAGCGATTGCGGGCTCGAAGATGTCGGCAAGCGCCTGATCGGCAATCTGTCCAAGGGCTATCAGCAGCGCGTGGGTATCGCCCAGGCGATCGTGCATCGCCCGGATGTGCTGATCTTCGACGAACCCACCGCCGGGCTCGACCCCAACCAGCTGCGCGGTATCCGCGAACTGGTGGCGCGCCTGGCGGCCCGCCACAGCGTGATCGTGTCCAGCCATATTCTTTCGGAAATCGAGGCGGTGGCCGCGCGGGTGGTGATTCTGCATCACGGCCGGATCGTGCTCGACGAACGCCCGGGCATACAGGCCCATGCGCCGGCGGTGATCGACATCACGCTGCGCTCGGGCCCGGATACCGACACACTGTCTGCCCTGCCCGGCGTACAGTCGGTCGCGATGATCGGCGACGGGCGTTGGCGTATCGTCGCCGAGGCCGGACGCGATATCCGCGGCGCGCTGGCCGAAACGGCCGTTCATCACGGCTGGCAGTTGCTGGAAATGCGCAGCCACGCGCCCGATCTGGAAAGCCGTTTTCGCGAGCTCACCCGGGACACGCCGGAGCATGCCGCATGAATGCCCTACGCGCGATCGCCGCCCACGAACTCAAGCGCCTGTTCGTCTCGCCGCTGGCCTGGACGCTGCTCGCCGTCACCCAGCTGCTGCTGGGTATTCTGTTCGCCCTGTCGTTGACCGATATCAGCCTCAACCCGCAGACGGTGGGCGAATACGACGGTATTTCCGCGATCGTCGGCGGCGGTGTGTTCCGGTTTGCCACCGTGGTGCTGCTGCTGGTGGTACCACTGCTGACCATGCGCGCTTTTGCCGAGGAACGTAAAAGCGGCAATCTCGATCTCATGCTGGCCGCGCCCGCGCAACTGTGGGCGATCGTGGGCGGCAAGTTCGCGGCGCTGATGGGGTATCTGAGCCTGATGTTCGTGCTCATCGCGGCCATGCCGTTGTCGCTGGCGCTGTTCACGCCGCTGGATTTCGGTCTGCTGTGTGCCGGGCTGGTCGGCCTGTGGCTGGTCATGGCGTCGTTCGCCGCGCTCGGGCTGTTCGTATCCTCGCTCACCCGCGAGCCGACGCTGGCCGCGGTCGCCACGCTGGGCCTGCTCATGCTGTTGTGGCTGTGCTATGCGGTGTCCACCTTCGACTGGCAGCCGGTCGTGCTCGGCACCACGCTGGCGGTGGGCGATATCGCCCATGCGCTGTCGCTGATCGGCCACCACGATGCGCTGCTGCGCGGCGTGTTTTCGAGCGCCGATGTGCTGTATTTCGTGATCTTCACCCTGTGTTTTCTCGCCCTGACCGTGGTGCGCCTCGATATGGATCGTCACTGATGCGTGCCAGCCATGCCCTGACCTGCGTGCTGATCGTAATCGCCGCACTTCTGGCCGGCGCGCTCAGCCAGCGCTTTTCTGTGAGTGCCGACTGGACGGCCGGCAATCGCAATTCGCTGTCGAGCGCCAGCCAGCAGGTGCTCGACGCGCTCGACGCCGGGCCGATTTCGTTTGTGGCCTATATCTATCCCGGCCCGCGCCGTGCCGACGTACGCGAACGCCTGGCGCGTTATACGCGCGCCAGTTCGCGCGTGACGCTGGAATTCGTCGACCCCGCACGCGATCCGCGGCAGGTGCGCGCACTGGGCATCGGCGATCAGGGTGCGCTCCAGATACGCTATCAGGGGCGCAGCCAGACGGTGACCGATTTCAGCGAAAAGAGCGTGACCAACGCCCTGCAGAAGCTCTCGGTAGCCAAGAATCAATGGGTCGTCTTTCTATCCGGTCACGGCGAGCGCTCGCCGTCGGACACGTCCAATGGCGGCTATAGCGAACTCGCCGCCGCCCTCGATGCCCAGGGCCTGACCACGCGCAGCCTGAATATTGCCGAGGCCGCGGCCATTCCCGACAACGCCGCGATCGTGGTCATCGCAAGCCCCCAGCGCGCGCTGCTGCCCGGCGAAGTGCGCATGCTGCGCGACTACGTCGCCCGCGGCGGCGCCCTGCTCTGGGCCGACGATCCCGGCCCGCGCTACGGCCTGGAACCGCTGGCGCGCGATCTGGGCCTGCGCTGGCTGCCCGGCACCCTGATCTACCCGGATTTTCGCGAACTGGGCACAGGCCATCCCGCGATCGCGCTGGTTGCCAACTATCCGAATACGCCGATCACCGACAACCTCACCCAGATCGGTCTATTCCCCTACGCAGGCGCACTGGCGCGCGCGGATGACGCGCCCGACAACGACTGGCAGGCGCAGACCTTTTTGCGTTCGAGTACGCGCAGCTGGCTGGAAACCGGTCCGCTGGATGGCCAGCAAAGCCTGACCTTCGAGCCCGATCAGGGCGATACCCGCGGCCCGCTGGATATCGGCATCGCGCTGACCCGTGCCGTGAACACCGATGCCGGCCAGTTCGCCCAGCGCGTGGCCGTGGTCGCCGACAGCGACTTCATGACCAATGGCCATCTCGACCGGCTCGGCAACCGCCCGCTCGCGCTCGCCCTGTTTCAGTGGCTGGGTTTTCGCGACGCCCAGATCGCGGTCGATGTCGCCAAGGCCCCGGATACGCGCCTGCAACTCAGCCCGGCACAGATTCGCGGCTTCTGGTGGGTGTATGTGCTGATTCTGCCCTTCGTGTTACTGGGCTTCGGCCTCTGGCGCTGGCAGCGCCGGCGACGGCGCTAACATCGCGATGAATCGCAAGCGACTGATTTTCAATAGCGCGCTCATTCTGGGCATCGCGGTACTCGGGCTCACCCTGTGGCTGCTGCGCAAACCGACACCCGCGCCGCCCGAAACGGTCAGTGCCCTGCCCGCCGATACGATCACCGCCATCGAAGTGCATCTGCCCGATGCCATCGTGCAACTCGATCGCAGCGGTGCCGGCCACAACTGGCAAATGCGTAAACCTATCGCCGCCCCGGCCGATACCGCGCCGCTCGAAGCCATGCTGGCCCTGGCCGATGCAACGCCCACGCAGCGCTACGAGCGCGGCGCGATCGACGACAAGACCACCGGGCTCGATGAGCCGGCGCTGGTGGTGCGCTTCAACGGCGAAGCCCCGATTGCCGTGGGCAATGAAGGACCGACGCCGGCCAGCCGTTATGTCGCCACGCCGCATGCGCTGCTGCTGGTCGAGGCCGAGCGCCTGGCGCGGCTACCCGCGAACTGGCGCAACTGGGTATCGCCCACGCTGCTGACCGACGATGCCGATCTGAGCGAACTCATATTGCCTCGGCTGACGCTGACCCGGAGCGATACCGGCGGCTGGCAGGTGGCGCCGGCCAAGGCCGATCGCGGGGCCGATTATGCCCAGGCCACCATCGATGCCTGGCGCCACAGCAGAGCACTATCGCTCGAGCCCGTCGATGCCTCACGCGCGCGCATTGCTCGTGTGACCCTGCGCTACGGCGACGACCGTATTCGCCATCTGGATGTGATCGAACGCGAGCCGGAACTCATCCTGCGCGATGCCGGGCGCGGTATCGACTACCACTTTGCTGCGCATCTGGCCGCGCCGCTGCTGGATATGCAGCACCCGGACACACTCGGCGCGGGGCGCGCACGCAGCCTGCAACCCTCGGCGATTCCGCTGACCCCGGCAGACGACGGCGCCGCAGGCACTACATCGATGCCAGACTAGACCGCGCCCCTCGGCCGGCGATGTTGGCCAAATGCGGTCTGGCTCGAAGACCGTGGCAGAATGGCGCGATGCCCGAATTGCCCGAAGTCGAAACCACGCGTGCGGGGATCGAGCCGCATGTGCGCGGTCAGCGCGTGCGCACGGTCATCGTGCGCCAGCCGCAGCTGCGCTGGCCGGTATCCGAAGCGTTGGCCGAAGTCCTGCCCGGCCAGACCATTCGCACCGTGCATCGACGGGCGAAGTATCTGCTGTTCGAGGCCGAGACCGGCCACATCTGCCTGCATCTGGGCATGTCCGGGCGTCTGCGTATCGTGCCCGCCGACACCCCGGTGGCTACCCACGACCATGTCGATATCGTGCTCGATAACGACTGGACCGTGCGCTTCAACGATGCCCGGCGCTTCGGCTCGCTGTTCTGGCTCGACGGCCCGCCCGAGCGATTCGCGTTGCTGGCGCATCTCGGCCCGGAACCGCTGGGCGAGGCCTTCGACGGCGACTGGCTGTATACGCGCTCGCGCGGACGGCGCGCGCCGGTCAAGACATTCATCATGGATAGCGCCACGGTGGTCGGCGTGGGCAACATCTATGCCTGCGAAGCCCTGCACGCCGCGCGTATTCATCCGCGCCGGCCGGCCGGCCGTATCGGGCGCACGCGTTACCATGCGCTGGCCAGCGCGATTCGACAGGTGCTTGCCGACGCAATCGTGGCCGGCGGTACGACATTGCGCGACTATATCGGTGTCGACGGCGATACCGGCTATTTCCAGCTACACCTGGCCGCGTATGGCAAGTCCGGCCAGCCCTGCCCGCGCGGATGCGGGCCGATTCGTCGCGAAGTAATCGGTCAACGCAGCACGTTTTTCTGCCCGGTCTGCCAGAAATGAATCACCACCTAGATTGACCCCATGCGCTATATCGCCTTAATCGCCTGTATCGCGGCCACCGTGGGCTTCGGTTACCTGACCCTCGGCATGCCGCGTTATTTCGGCCTGTTCTTTCTGATCAGCGTCGCGTTTCTGGGCATGGGCCTGCACGATTTCTTCCAGCGCGAACACGCGCTTTTGCGCAATTACCCGCTGCTGGCGCATTTTCGCTGGATGATCGAAGCGATCCGCCCGGAAATCCGCCAGTATCTGCTGGAATCGGATACCGAAGCCGCGCCGTTTTCACGCGAGCATCGTTCGCAGGTGTACCAGCGCGCCAAGAACGTCAACGATGCCGACCCGTTCGGCACCGAGCACAATGTCTATGCCGAAGGCCATGAATGGCTGGTGCATTCGATCGCGGCCAAAACCCCGAGCGAAACCCCGCCGCGCGTGCGTGTGGGCGGGCCGCAGTGCACCCAGCCGTATGAAGCCTCCACGCTCAATATCTCGGCGATGAGCTTCGGCTCACTGTCGGCCAATGCCATTCGCGCACTCAACTTCGGCGCGGCCAAGGGCGGCTTCGCCCACGATACCGGCGAAGGTTCGGTCAGCCGCCACCACAAGGAATTCGGTGGCGATCTGATCTGGGAAATCGGCAGCGGCTATTTCGGCTGTCGGCGTGCCGATGGCGGTTTCGATCGCGATCAATATGTACAGGTCGCCAACGACGACCAGGTCAAGATGATCGAGATCAAGCTCAGCCAGGGCGCCAAGCCCGGCCACGGCGGCGTACTGCCGGGCTCCAAGGTCACCCCGGAAATCGCGGAAGCACGCGGTATCGAAGTCGGCCAGACCTGTGTCTCGCCACCGGCGCACTCGGCGTTTTCCACGCCCATCGAGCTGATGGAGTTCATTGCCGATCTGCGCGAGGGCGCGAACGGCAAACCGGTGGGTTTCAAACTCTGCGTGGGCCACGGCTGGCAGTTCATGTCGTTGGCCAAGGCCATGCTCAAGACCGGCATCACGCCCGATTTCATTGTCGTCGACGGCGCCGAAGGCGGCACGGGTGCGGCGCCGCTGGAACTGGCCGATCACGTCGGCACACCGCTGCGCGAGGGCCTGATCTGGGTGCACAACACGCTGGTGGGCGCCGGTCTGCGCGATCGTATTCGTATCGGCGCCTCGGGCAAGATCACCTCGGGCTTCAAGATGGCCGCGAACATGGCCCTGGGCGCGGACTGGTGCAACTCCGCCCGCGGCTTCATGTTCGCGGTGGGCTGTGTGCAGTCCGAATCCTGTCATACCGACCGCTGCCCGACCGGCGTGGCGACCCAGAACAAATGGCGCCAGCGCGCCGTGGTGGTGCCGGACAAGGGCGAGCGCGTCTACAACTTCCATCGCCGCACGGTCGCGGCCATGCAGGAAGTAGTGGCCACCGTCGGGCTCGATCATCCGGGCCAGCTGCGCCCGGAACATCTGTGCCGGCGCACCATGGATTCGGAAATCCATACCGCCGATCAGGTCTACCGATTTCTGGAAACCGGCGAACTGCTTACCCGGCTCGGCGATGGTCGCTACGAAAACGCCTGGCGCAAGGCCCAGGCACATAGCTTCCTGCCGGCCATCTAGGGCCTGTCGTCGCGGGTTAGGCCGTCGCAACGACGACGCGATCGAAACGCGACCGGCGAACGATACGGATACGCCTGTCGCCGTGCATGCGCTACGCTCGACACTATCGTTCTCATCCAAGGCGCCGTACGCCGGGAGTGACCCATGCCCCTACCAACCGTTCATCGACCAAGCGAGGCCCCGCAGAATGCGGCCGAGGTGCGCGATTATGCCGGCCAGTATTCCAATACGCGCTTCTGGACCAAAGTGTCGCGGGTGGCCAAGCGTGCCGGCTACGAACTGCTGGAAAAAGCGCTCTGGCTGCATTATGCCGCCCAGCGCCCGGAAACCCCGCGCTGGGCACGGGTGACCGCCTACGGCGCGCTGGGTTATTTCATCCTGCCGATGGATGCCATTCCGGACTGGCTGTTCGGCTTCGGGCTGACCGACGATCTGTCGGCGCTGACCCTGGCGGTGGTGGCCCTGTCGCAATACATCAATGACGACGTGCGTCGGCGTACCGCGCACAAGCTCGACCAGTGGTTCGAACGCCCGGCCCACAAACGTCCGTTGCAACCGGTGGAGTAAGCCCATGACAGTCAAGCAGTTAGCGGGCTCCGTGGTGCTGGTTACCGGCGCCTCGGCCGGGGTGGGCGAAGCTGCGGCGCGCGCGTTTGCCGAGGCCGGCGCGCAGGTCATCGTGGCCGCCCGCGGCGCCGAAAAGCTCGAACGCGTTGCCCGCGATATCGGCGCCACGCCCCTCGTGGCGGACGTATCCTCCGCCGCCGGCTGCGAGCAGCTCATACAAGAAACGCTGGCCGTTCACGGCCGGCTCGATGTACTGGTCAACAATGCCGGCTGTCATCACCGCGGGCCGGTGGCCACGCGCAGCGCCGACGAAATCGGCGAAATGGTGGATACCAATCTGCGCGCGCCATTGATGCTCTCGCGTCTGGCCCTGGATGCGCTTCAGGCCGGCGACGGCGGCGCCATCGTCAATGTGGCCTCGATTGCCGGGCATATGCCGCTGGCCGGCAGTGCCAGCTATTCGGCCACCAAGTTCGGCCTGCGCGCTTTCACCTATGCCCTGGCCGAGGAACTGGACGATACCGGCGTCAGCGTGAGCGTGGTATCGCCGGGGCCGATCGCGACCGATTTCATTCTGTCCGATATCGACTCGGTGTCCGACATCACCTTCTCGCAGGCAATGAGTACGCCCGAACAGATCGCCGAGCTGATCGTGGCCTGTGCCTGCGACGGGCGCGTCGAACGCAGTCGCCCGGCGATGAGCCGCGTGATGGCGACCGCCGGCTATCTGGTGCCGGCCTTGCCACGCGCGCTGCGTCCGCTACTGGCCGCCAAGGGCCGGCGCGCAAAGGATCGCTACCGACGCAAGACGTAGAATTCCCCGCTTGTGCGGGCAACGGGTCACGCGCACAGTGGCGTGCTGTTCTCCAATGCAAAGGATCAAACCATGGGCATTATCGCCTGGATCATCTTCGGCCTGATCGCCGGCGCCGTCGCTAAACTGCCCAGGAACCTCTGATCTATTCATCTACGGTCGCGCCGGAGTCTTTTGCGCGCGTCTGACAAGGCGCCGCGAGCGCCGTTTGCTGAATGCAAATAAGCGAGCGGCAACGCCGCTCAGGCGCGCGCAAAAGCCCGGCCGCTAAGCGGTTTGGCCCAAAAGGCCGCGCTACGGCGTTGCATGGCTGGGTCATAGAGTGGCTATGACGCGGCCCCATGCGCCTTGTATCGCGGCCTTTTGGGACTCAAACGCGACCGTGGATGAATAGATCAGAGGTTCCATACGGGCAAGGACCCGGGCGGCATCATCGTGACCATTGTCATCGGCATTCTCGGTGCCGTACTCGGCGGCTTCATCTCGACCGCGCTCGGCATGGGCACGGTATCGGGTTTCAACCTGGGCAGTTTCGTGATCGCCATTCTGGGTGCGATTCTGCTGCTGTGGCTCTATCGCGTGGTCAAGTCGCGCTAGTAAGCACCGCACGGCGCATACGAAAGCCGGCCTGTCGTCAGGCCGGCTTTTTTTGTGTCGTTTCTTAAGACAGGTCCTGTGCGCGAATGAACGCGAATACACGCCAATGCGCGTCGGTTTTTGGATTGTGCGAGCGCTCCGGCAAAGGGCTCTCAGCACTGATCTGGCGCCCCTTGTACTATTTGTATTTTCGCCTGATTTGCGGCCTTTGCGTTGATTTGCGGAAAAGATGCCGGGTTGAACACCGCCGACGCAGGTCACGTTCATTTGCCGAGCGGTTTGCATTCGCGCAACGTCCGATAAAGCGAAATCACCGCCTACGCCCGCCCCGGACTCGGCCATGCCGCAAGCGCCCACGATAACCGTTGTCTATTGCCTGCTGGCCCTGCTCGCCGCGCTGGGCGTGATCCAGCTTGGGCGTTGCAGCGCGCGGCTTCGCCAACGACGCGTGGGCGCAGCATCGCGCTCGGGCATGGGCGGCGGCCTGTGCCTGGCGATCGCGGCGCTCATGGGCGCGTTGTTGCTCAATCTGCATACCTACCAGCGTCTGAGCTATGAGCAACCGGTCGCCCAGCTACATTTACAAGCGGTGGCCGATCAACGTTTCCAGGCGACGCTAACCCGCGGAAACGCCACGCCGCGCGTGTTCGAACTTGCCGGCGACGAATTCCAGCTCGATGCACGGGTGCTCAAATGGCGCGCCTGGGCCAATCTGCTGGGCTTTGACGCGCTATTCCGGCTGGAACGTCTGAGCGGGCGCTATCGCGATATCGACGACGAGCAAAACCGGCCGCGCAGCGTGATCGCACTCGATGATACCGAGCCGGGCGTCAACGCGTTTGCGCTGGCCCGGCGTATGCCGGACTGGGCCCGACTGGTCGACGCACGCTATGGCAGTGCGACCTATCTGCCCATGGCCGACGGCGCGGCCTACGATATCGCCCTGACCCAGAGCGGGCTGATCGCACGCCCGGCCAACGGCGCTGCCCGCGCCGCGATCGATCGCTGGTAGCCGGTCGTCAACCGGTTCCGCTAGTGGCCGTACCCATGCGTGCATAGCCGCCGCTGACATGGGCGACGAGCGTGTCGAAGTCCTGCGAGAACAATTCGACCCGACAGGTCACCGAGCGCCGGCCCACGCGCAGCAAATGAGCCCGGGCCAGAACGTCGGCGGCTTTCGGCCGACGCAGAAAGTCGATATGAAAATGGCTGGTCACGGCATATTCGCCGTCCGGCACGTGGGCGATGATGGCGGCATACATGGCGGCATCCGCCGCGGTCATGAGCACGGGTCCGGAAATCGTATCGCCCAGGCGGGTCATGCCCGTATCGAATGGCAGGCAGACATCCACATGGGCTGGCTCAACCGCCAGCACCCGAAACGCGGGCTGGCCCGGCGCGCCCACATTGCGGCGAATGACGGCTTCGATATCCTGCGCATCCATCAGGCTCATGCGTACCTCCCTTGTCGTCGTATCAGCCGCGGCCATAACGACCGCGGGGTCAGTCTAACCGGCAAACAGCCCGGCCAGGCCGTCCCAGCCCAGCTTGAGCGCGAGCACCAGCATGATCACGCGAATGAGCCCGCGAAAGCCGGCTTCCGAGAACCGGCCGTTGAGCCATCGGCCCAGCAGCGTGCCGAGCAGCGCGGCCACCGCCATCGGCACCAGCAGTTCCAGACGGGCGAACACATTGAACCCGTTGAGCGAAAACGCGCCGATCTTGAGTAGATGGCCACAGGCCTGGGCGACGGCCATGGTCGCGATGACCTGTTCCTTGCGCCAGTCGTCACGCAGAAAGAATGGCGCGACGAGAATACCCGTGGCCCCGACCACGGGCCCGACAATACCCGCGATCGCGCCGGCAACGAGCAGGCCTGTACGGCCATGAATCTTCAAGCGCGCCGCCCAGCTCGGCCACACCGCCAGCGCCACGAATACGGCCATGATCAGGCGAATCCAGTCCGGATTGGCATCGACGACCCATGGCGCGACGATAAACGGACCCGGCAGCGCGGTGAGCATGAACAGCCCCAGCGCGGGCCAGCGCACATAACGGCCATAAACGACGCTGCGCGAGGCATTCGAAGCCAGCTGTACGCCGGCATGCAGAGGCAGCGCCAGTGCGGGCGGCATCCCCAGCGCGAACAGCACGGCGATCAGAATCGCCCCGCCGCCCATGCCGGCCATACCCGATAGCGCGGCGGTGGCCAGCGCGGCGAGTGTGAGCAAGGCGATAAACATCGACCCAGTATGACCGATGTCTCGGTCTGAGCTGCGGGCGCGATCTTGCCCTGAAGGGCGATCGGCTACGTCTGCGCTACAACGCTCTCAGGGGCAAACACCGATTGGCCCTGCGGCCAATTTTGTCAACGCCGCCAGGTATGAAACCGCGCCAGCCAGGGAAAGGCCCACGCCGGCGCATGGGCTTTTTTCCATTCACTGGCAGCAAAACGATTGGCCTCGGCCAGCGTCGGGTAGGGGTGAATGGTCGCCAGCATCTTGTTCAGGCCGATGCCGTGTTTCATCGCGGTCACGAATTCGATGATCAGTTCGCCGGCCGCCTCGCCGACGATGGTCGCGCCCAGGATGGTGTCCTTGCCGGGTACGGTGAGCACCTTGACCACGCCGTTGCGCGCCGATTCGGCAATCGCGCGATCGAGTTCGGCCAGATCGTAGCGGGTGACTTCGTATTCGATGGACGCCGCCCGGGCACTGTTTTCGTTATGGCCGACGTGGGCGACCTGCGGATCGGTGAACGTACACCAGGGCAGCTTCGAGTAATCCACCGCAAAGCGCTTGAACGTGCCGAACAACGCGTTGACCGTGGCATGCCAGGCTTCATGGGAGGCCGCATGGGTGAGCTGATAACCACCGATGGCGTCGCCACAGGCATAGATGCTGGGCAGCGCGGTCTGCAGATATTCATCCACCGCGATACGCCCGTCCTTGACCAGACCCAGCTCTTCGAACCCCATGCCCTGGGTCCGCGCGCGTCGGCCGACCGCCACCAGTACCCGATCGCAGCCGATCTCGATCTTGCGTTCGCCCATCTTGCAGGTCAGTACGGTCTCGCGATTGGTGCGGGCGGCCGCCGTCACCTGAACTCCGGTTCGCACGGTCACGCCTTCTTCGATGAGTAAGTCACGCATCTGTGCGCTGATGTCGTCATCCTCGACCGAGAGGATGCGCGCGCCCTGCTCGATGAGCGTGACCTGGCTGCCGAGCCGTGCGAAGGCCTGGGCCATTTCACAGCCAATGGGCCCCGCGCCCATCACCGCCAACCGTTCGGGCAGTTCGTCGAGATCCCAGAGATTATCCGAGGTGAGATAGTCGATATCGGCCAGTCCGTCGATGACCGGCACGAACGGTACCGCGCCGGTGGCGAGCACGATATGGCGTGCGGTCAGGCGGTTGCCGTCGTCGGTTTCGACGGTCCACGGGTCGACCAGACGCGCGCCGGCCTGAATACAGTCCACGCCCAGCGATTCGTAGCGCTCGACCGAATCGTGCGGTGCGATGGTTGCCACGACGGACTTCACCCGCGCCATGACATCCTGAAAATGAAAATTCACGCTCGCCGAGCGAATCCCATAGCGCTGGCTATGCCGAATTTCGTGCATGAGCCTGGCCGTGCGAATAAGCGCTTTCGACGGCACGCAGCCGGTATTCAGGCAGTCGCCGCCCATTTCGTTCTTTTCGATGAGCGTAACCCGGGCCTTGACCGTGGCCGCGATGAGCGAGGCCACCAGCCCCGCCGAGCCGGCGCCGATCACGATCAGGTTCCGATCGAAATGCCGGGGCTTGTCGTAGCCGGCCAGCGCCTTGCGGGCGGCAAGGAAATCCAGCGTCTTGCGCGCGATCAGCGGAAACAGCCCCAGCAATACGAACGAAGCGATCAACCCGGGCGAGAGCACGCCCGACAAGGACTCGACCTGCCCGAGCTGGGTGCCCGCATTCACGTAGACGAGCGTGCCGGGCAGCATGCCGAGCTGGCTGACCCAGTAGAAAGTGCGCGTGCGAACGGGGGTGAGCCCCATGGCCAGGTTGATCACGAAAAACGGAAATACCGGCACCAGCCGCAAGGCGAACAGATAGAAGGCACCGTCGCGCTCGACGCCGCGATTGAGCGCTTTCAGGCGTGACCCGAAGCGTTTCTGCACGCTTTCGCGCAGTACGAAACGGGCAATCAAAAACGCCAGCGTGGCGCCGATCGCCGAGGCGAACGACACCAGCAGCGTGCCTTCGGCCAGACCGAACAGCGCGCCGCCGATCAGGGTCATGACCGCCGCACCCGGCAACGAAATCGCGGTGACGGCCACATAGACCAGAAAGAAACCGGCCGCGAACAGCAGCCCGTGCGCCGCTGCCAATTCACCGAGCGCGGCGCGCTGGCTTTCGAAACAGGCCAGGCTGAATACCTGATCGCTACAGGCACCGCCCAGATATTGCCCGGGATTGAGCACGAACCAGGCGGCAATGAGCGCGATTACCAAAACGGCCAGGCCGATACGCGTGATAGTCATCGATTACTTTCCTTTCAAACGCCTGCAGGGCGTGCGCTATAACAGGCGACGCCGTTGTGCCCGTTACGCGATGCCAGGGCATACGGACGCCGCGATTGACCGGCGCGAACACCGGGTCACTATCGGTATACGCGCGACATGCCTGAAATCACGGTACGTCTGCTAGACTCGCCGCTCATTTTTTATACGGTCGTCGCCGGCCGCTTTCGCCCGAATCACCATGCACGAAACCGACAATCTCCGTATCAAGGGCATTCAGGAATTGATTTCATCGCAGGCGCTGCTCGAGGAGCTGCCGGTCAGCGAAGCCGCTTCCGAGACGGTATTCAATACCCGCACGGCCATTCAGAAGATTCTGCATGGCGAGGACGATCGCCTGCTGGTCGTGGTCGGCCCCTGTTCGATCCACGACGTGGATGCCGCACTCGAATATGCCAAGAAACTCGCGGATGCGCGCGATCGCTATGCCGACGATCTGCTCATCATCATGCGCGTATATTTCGAAAAGCCGCGTACGACGGTGGGCTGGAAGGGTCTGATCAACGACCCGGACATGGATGATTCGTTCAAGATCAACAAGGGCATCCGCCTGGCACGCGAACTGCTGCTCAAGCTCGCCGATCAGGGCATTCCTGCCGGCGTCGAGTTTCTTGATCTGATTTCGCCGCAGTATCTGGCCGATCTGGTGGCCTGGGGCGCGATCGGCGCCCGCACTACCGAAAGCCAGGGCCATCGAGAGCTGGCCTCGGGGCTGTCCTGCCCGGTCGGTTTCAAGAACGGCACCGGCGGTTCCATCAAAATTGCGGTGGACGCAGTGGGTGCCGCCCATCATCCGCATCACTTCCTGTCGCTGACCAAGGAAGGCCAGTCCGCGATCTTTGCCACCGAAGGCAATCGCGATACGCATATCATCCTGCGTGGCGGCGCGAACGGGCCCAACTACGATGCCGATTCGGTCGCCGGCGCGGTGGCCCTGCTCGAACAGGCCCAGCTGTCCGGCCGGCTGATGATCGATTTTTCGCATGCCAACAGCCGCAAGCAACACAAGAAACAGCTGGAAGTCGGCGACGACGTGGCCGGCCAGATCGCGGCCGGCAGCCGTGCCATCTTCGGCGTGATGATCGAATCCCATCTCAAGGAAGGCAACCAGAAGCTCGTACCCGGGGTCGAGCCCGAATACGGCGTTTCGATCACCGATGCCTGCCTGCACTGGGACGACACCGACACCCTGCTCGCCGAGCTGGCCAAGGCCGTGTCCGAACGTCGTGACCTGCGCCACAACGGCGACGACGACTGACCCCGCGTACCAACACGGGTTCACGAAAAAAGCCGCCCGAGGGCGGCTTTTTTCATGCCCGGGCCTGGCCGGCGTCTACCAGTACGGGCCCGGCAACAAAGCGGCCAGCACGCGCCCCGGGATATTGGGCTTTTCGGCCTCGGCCGAGCGCCCGCCACGGGCTGCCTTCGACGACGGGAACATGTGGAATGCCTTGTGCAGCACGAAGTCGTTGACCTTGGGCCAGAGCGCATAGCTGATCTGTGCGGTGGTGCCCAGCGGCGAGGCAATCCGCTTGGGTTTTTCCAGAATCGCGGACACGATCATGTCGCCCGCCTGCTCGGGGGTGAGCGTGGGCACGTAATCGTAGAGCTTGGTGGGCGCGATCATGGGCGTGCGCACCAGCGGCATGTAGATGGTGGTCAGATCGATATTGCGCGACGCCACCTCCGGTGACAAGCAGCGTGAAAACGCATCCAGCGCGGATTTGGAGGCCACATAGGCCGAGAACCGCGGCACGTTGGTCAGACAGCCGATACTCGAGATATTGATGATATGTCCGGTGCGGCGTTTGGCCATCGCCGGCAGGAAGTTGAATATCATCCGGATCGCGCCGAAGTAATTGAGCTGCATGGTGCGCTCGTAATCGTGAAAACGATTGAGCGACTCGAACACGCCGCGGCGGATCGAATGCCCGGCATTATTGACCAGAATATCGACATGGTGATGATCGAAGAGGATCTTCTTGGTGCATTCGTCAATCGCTTCCATGTCGCTCAGATCACAGGGATAGGCAAACGCCTTGCCTGTGCCCATCTTGTCGACGATGGCCCGCGTTTCTTCGAGCTTGTCGGGGGTACGCGCGATCATGCAGATCGTGGCCCCGGCCCGGGCCAGCTTTTTCGATGTCATGAAACCGATGCCACTGGAGGCGCCGGTAATGACCACCACCTTGCCCTGCATACGCCGCAGCAGTTTTTCCGGCACATGGACATCGCAGTCCATATGCATTTCCCAGTACTGCCATAGCGTCTCGGCATAGTCTTCCAGGCGCGGGCAATGAATGCCGCTGCCCTTGAGCGCGGCCTGGGTGTTGACGTCCTCGAATATGGCGCGATTGTTTACATAGCCGAGAATCGACAGCGGCACGCCGATACGTTTGGAAATACGCTTTTCCAGCCATTCCGCTTTCGGAATATTGCCGGCCAGACGCTTGAGCTGCTGCTCGATATTGGCCGGCCATTCATGGGTGGGCAGCCGGCGCACGATATCCGGGCCATGCGCGGCGCGCATGAAGATACGCAGCATCTCGCCGGCGGTCGGCGGCTCGTCCTGGATCAGAAAGAAGGCCTGACCGTCGAGGTTCTTCTTGTGGGCGATATGCACCATCGCATCGACCACATAGTCGACCGGGGCAACCGGCATCTGTCCGCCCTCGATGCCGAGTAGCGGCAGCCATTTCGGCACGTTGTCGCGGATGCGCTTGATCGGCTTGAAGAAATAATACGGACCGTCGATCTTGTCCATTTCGCCGGTTTCGGAATGGCCCACCACCATCCCCGGCCGATAGACGCGCCACGGCACCTTGCAATGCTCGCGTACGATCGCCTCGGACTGAAATTTGGTTCGATAATAGGGATGGCGAACCTGCTGGCCCTCGTCGAACATCTGGTCGGTGAATACGCCCTCGTAATCGGCGCCGGCCACCGCCACCGACGACACATGATGAAAACAGGGCTTGCTGCCCGACTCGTTGGCCAGTGCCCCGGCGAGTGCCACGATATTGGCCGTGCCCTCGTTGTTGACCTTGTCGGCCTGCTCATCGGTCATGTTCATGTCGTAGACCGCGGCCAGATGAAAGACATGATCGATGTGGCCCGACAAATGCTCGAGCGCCTCGCGGTCGATGATCCCGCGCCGGGTGATATCGCCCCAGACCGGGATCAGGCGATCCTCACTCACCCCCAGGCGCTCGCACAGCCCTTCGTAGCGATCGGCACTGGCTCTACGCATCAGCACATATACCGTCGCGTTGCGCCGGGCGAGCAGTTTTTCGACAAGAAAACGACCGATGAAACCGGTCGCGCCAGTCACGAGATAGTTCATTATTGCTTTGTCCTGGTCTGGATATCTTCCTCGGTAGCGCCGGCCCCGACGCTGTTCGCATCGCTGACGGTAAACCCATGCGGGGGCTTCGCGCCACTATTGCGAATTGCGTGAGCGCTTCTGACACAATGCGTGCACACAAGACCGCTCACCGAAAAAGGATCAACGCATGAGCGACACCATCTTCTCCAAGATCATCAATCGCGAGATCGACGCGGATATCGTCTACGAGGACGACCAGTGCCTGGCCTTTCGGGACATCAACGCCCAGGCGCCGATGCATATCCTGGTCATCCCGAAAAAGCCGATCGACATGCTCGTCAATGCGCAAGACGACGATCAGGCGCTACTCGGCCATCTGTTGCTGACTGCCCGTCAGGTCGCGCGCGACGAAGGCTACGGCGAGGCCTTCCGGCTGGTGGTCAACAACGGCGAGGCCGTCGGCCAGAGCGTATTTCATCTGCACGTGCATATTCTCGGCGGGCGCGAATTTTCCTGGCCGCCGGGCTAGGGAAGCTCTGCGCAATCTCTCGCGGCAGGCTGGGCAGAGCGTCCGAAGCTTGCACCCGGGCGAATCGGCCCCATCATCGATACCGGTCGCTTTGTCGGCTGATCGCCCGCGCGCTAAGATGGCGCGCTTTGGATCGGCAGGGCGGCCGATTCGCCTGACTGGAATCGCAACACGATGAGTACCGTGGCCAAGGCGCAGGGCGCCAGCAACAGCACTGCCTCGACTTCGCGCGAGCGCACCAGCGCCGGGATCGAAGACGTTCAGGGGCGCGCCGACCCGCGCCATCTGGCGATCAACAAGGTGGGCATCTGCGATATCCGCCATCCCGTGTCGATCGAGCAACGGGTCGGCGGCCATCAAAGCACGGTGGCCACCTTCGGCATGTACGTGAACCTGCCCCATCACTTCAAGGGCACCCACATGTCGCGCTTCGTGCAGATTCTCAATGCACACGAGCATCAGATCACGGTGGAATCGTTTCGTGCCATGCTCGGCGAAATGACCGAGCGTCTCGAGGCCGATAACGGTCATATCGAGATGCGCTTTCCCTACTTCATCGACAAGTACGCGCCGGTGACACGGGAAAAAGGCGTCATGGACTACAACGTCGCCTTCATCGGCGACCAGCGCGGTGATCGCACCGAGTTGTATGTCGAGGTGAAGGTGCCGGTCACCACGCTATGCCCCTGCTCCAAGGACATCTCCGACTACGGCGCCCACAACCAGCGGTCTCTGATTACCATTCGCGTGCGCGCAACCGACTTCTTCTGGCTGGAAGAACTCGTCGATATCGCCGAGGCCCAGGCCTCTTCCGAGCTGTACGGCATTCTCAAGCGCGTTGATGAAAAGGCGGTCACCGAGCGCGCCTACGAAAACCCGAAATTCGTCGAGGACGTGGTCCGCGATATCGCCCAGTGCCTGAATGACGATCCGCGTTTTCGCTATTATGTGGTGGAGTCGGAGAACTTCGAATCGATCCACAACCATTCGGCCTACGCCATGATCGAACACGATAAGGATCAGCCCGCCAGCTGAGCCTTCGTTCGATTCGAAGTCCGGCTGACATCAGCGATCGCATCCCGCGGGCAAGCCGCGGGAACCCTGCTCTGGCGTCGCTGAATCAGCCGACTCCTCATCGATTCACAACCATTCGGCCTACGCCATGATCGAACACGATAAGGATCGGCCCGCCAGCTGAGCCTTCGTTCGATTCGAAGTCCGGCTGACATCAGCGATCGCATCCCGCGGCCAGGCCGCGGGAACCCTGCTCTGGCGTCGCTGAATCAGCCGACTCCTCATCAATCCACAATCACTGCGCCTACGCGATCATCGAGCACCACAAGGACGTGCCCGCCGCGTAAGCCTTCTCTGCTCAAGAAAGCAGGTTGTCCGCCAATGAACGCGAAGGCACGCGAATAAGGCGAAAGACAGCGCACTCCAAGGCCCGGGCGCGAGTCTTCACGCTGCCTGCTGAACTTTATATGTAATCAAGAACCTTCTTGTGAACGTACAAACTGCGCATAAGGGTTGAAGCGCTCATGACACGCCCTTCGGCCTATCCGCTTGTTGGCCTCATTTGCGTTTCTTCGCGTTCATTTGCGGACGATATTCTTCTTGAGCCCAGCCAACTCAGTTTCCCGGGTCATCACGCAAGCCCTTGTTCGATTGAGCGCCCGGCTCCGGGCGACGCCGTCCGATGGCAGACACAAAAAAGCCCGGCCGAAGCCGGGCTTTTTCTTTGCGCCTTGCTAGCGCTCGTAAGCCAACGTGGGCTTACGAGGCGCTGCTGTCACTGCTGCCGGGCGTGGCCTCGGCGCTGTTCGACGGCGCCGGCGCGCTCGCCTTCTTGGCGGTGCTGCGCTTGCGCGTGGTCGCAGTGCTCGACTTCGCGGTCGAGGCGCTGGCCGTGCTCTTGCGCGTGGACGCGGTCTTGCGCTTGGCGGCCGTCGTCTTGCTCGCGCTGGTCTTGGCACGGCTGCTGCTCGTAGCGCGCTTGGTCGTCTTGCCAGCGCTGGAGGCCGCACGCTTGCGCGTGGTCGCGGCCTTCTTCGGCGTTTCGCCGGAGAGCTTGGCAATCACCGTCTTGTAACCGCTGGTCACAACGCTGGTGAGTTCGTTGGTGGTCTGTACCAGCAGGTCGATGGTGTCCTTGTAGGCCGACACGATCTGGTCGCGGCCGTTGGGCACATAGGCCTGCGGGTTGTTGGCCACCTTGCGAACGCCATCGGTGCGCGCCTTGTCGAAGCTCGAACGGGCAGCGGCAAAGATATTCTTGGCCGCGCCGATTTCCGTGTTCGCCAGGGTCTGGCCATTCTTGGTCACGACACCCACAGCCTTGCGCTGGGCATCGAAATAGGCCTTGAAGGCATCCTGGTAGTTGCGCCCGACGGTACCGACGCGATTACGCACATCCGAAACGATTTCCTGAATCTTCATGGTTGGCCCTCTCACAAATAGGTTCTTTTCGTTTGCTGCGTTGCAGCATGTATATACGATAACGCTCGTGTTGCAGCGCGTCAAATGGGGCCACCCCAACGAATTCGTTGCGTGGGCGCGCTACAACTGGATATCCTTACACGATGAACGAGCTTACCGAGAAGCAGCGCCGGGTGTATGCCTTCATCCGGGATACGATCGAAGAACGGCATACGCCGCCCACCCGCGCCGAAATCGCCGAAGCCCTGGGTTTTGCTTCGGCCAACGCGGCGCAGGCGCACTTGCGCACGCTCGAGCGCAAGGGCTTTATCGAACTCAATGCACGCCTGAGCCGCGGCATTCGACTAACCGCGGCCGAGGACACGCCCGAACCCGATACGATCGCACCAAGCCATGCGCTCAATCTTGCGGTGATCGGGCGCGTGGCCGCGGGCGCGCCGCTACTGGCCGTCGAACACGTGGAACGCCATTGCCAGGTCGATGCCACACTGTTTTCGCGCACGCCCGACTATCTGCTGCGGGTCAGCGGCGACAGCATGACCGGCATCGGCATTTTCGATGGCGACCTGCTGGCCGTTGCCCGTGCCAGTGAAGTACAGACCGGTCAGGTCGCGGTGTTTCGGGTGGACGACGAGGTCACGGTCAAGCGTTTTGCCCGTGACGGTCGGCGCGCGCGGCTTCAGGCCGAAAACCCCGACTACGACGATATCGTGGTCGATACCGAGCGCGAATCGCTGGCGGTGGAAGGTATCGCCGTGGGCGTGATCCGCAGCCTGCACTAGGCTATGCACGCGGGGGCACGCAGCCCGTGCCCGCCCTACTCACCGGCGGCGACGCCATTGAACACAGCTGACCAGGTCAGCTGTTTGAGTGCCGGATTGAATTAAGAGCCGGCGCGGGCGCGCTGGGCTTGCGGGCTGTCAGGCCCGGGCACGATTACCGCCTCGATACGGCGATTGGCCCGCCGGCCTTCGGCGGTATCGTTGGAGGCCACCGGGCGCGTATCGCCAAAGCCGCGCGCGCCGATCCGGCGTGCCGGGATACCGTTTTCCACCAGTTGCTGTGCCACCGCCCGGGCCCGCGCCGCCGAGAGCGCGAGGTTGAACGCGCGCACCTTGTCTTCGCGGGTAGGCGCCTGTTTTTCCAGGCCCGGATTGGCGGCCACGAAGCGGTCGATGGATTCCGGCGACGGGCCGACGCTGTCGGTATGACCAAAAATCGCCACGCCTACGGTCGGATGTGCCTTAAGCAATTCGGCGAGCTGACGCACCACGGCCTGGGATTCGGTTTTCATGCGCGCGGTGCCGGTTTCGAACGACACGCCGCCGAAACGATCCGGTACCACCTGCTGGCCAACCAGTGCCTGATCGGCCTTGGCAACAGGCCGCACATCGCGCGCACCACTGGCTGAAGCGCTAGCCGTTGCAGGCGTAGGCTGCTCGGCGGCGCGCGCCTTGAGCCTGTCGTTGACGGCGATCAGCGTTTCCAGATTGATCTCGCGAATGGCGGTATAGCGGGCAATCTCGGCCAAACGCTGGGCCCGGTGCGCCTGTTCGGCCACCTCACCGAGCGCATCGCTGGCCGGGCGTCGCTTGCCGGCCAGCGCCTGCCAGCCCTGTTCGGCCTGCTCGAAGGCCGTGTGTGCGCCCGCGAGTTCGTCGGCCGCATAATCCGCGACCTGCGGCTGAGCCTCAGCTTCGGCGAGTGCGGCGCGCGCGTCTTCAAGCGGCGCAAAACGCGCGTCGCCGTCCTGGACGCGCTGGATCTGGCTCTGCCAGGCCGCGTTCTGGGCATTGACCCCGGTCAACGCCGGGCTGGGCGGAACCACGTTGGATTCGAACACCGAACAGCCAGCCAGTACCGGGACCAGGCCGAGCGCAATCAACCAGGTATTTTTCATGGCGCGGTCTCCGTGGCCGAACCGGCCTGGCCATCGAGTTCGGCCTGCAGTTGGGCGAGTTTGGTTTGTACCGCCGTGGCCTGGGTCTGGGCCAGCGCGGCCCGGGCATCGAGCTCGGCGGCCTCGACCAGCGCCTCGACCCGGGCGCGCTCCTTATCGGTGAGTGCGCGATCGGCGCGGGCGGCGCCGAACAGAATATCGCGGGCAACCGCGATGCGCCGGCGGGCGGCATCCACCGTCCGCGGGGCGAACTCGTCGGCATCGGCGGCGCGCGCCTTGGCCAGTGCCTGCTCGGCCGGCGCGAGCGCGCTTTCATCGGGCGCGCTGGGCGCGATCATCGTATGCGATGCGCAGCCGCTGGCTGCGAGGATCACGAGCCCGCAAAACAGTACCCGGATCAGCAAATTCGACCTACTCGCCGGCATGCGGCTTCTCCATTGTCTTGACGATGCACCTGCCCCATCGACTCTGCCTGGCGGGCGCGACAAGCCGGGGATTCTAACAGCGGTTTCGGCCTCGGCCACCCACGGCCGCACGGCGGGCCGCATCGAGCGCGCTGGGCCGCCCGACATCGATCCAGGCGCCTTGATGATGTTCGCCACTGGCCGCGCCTTGCGCCAGTGCCTTGCGTATGACCGCGGACAGGGCAAAGCGTTTCGTATCCATCGCGGCAAAACGCGCCGGGTCGAAAACGCCGATCCCGGCATAGGTCAGGCGTGGCTCATCATCCACCAACCGGCCTTCGACCAGGCCGAAGTCGCCCTGGGCATGATGTTGCGGATTATCGACCAGCACGCAGTGCACGTCGGCATGGCGGCGTTCGTGCAGCCGGGCATAGTCGTAGTCGGTGAATACGTCGGCGCTGATCAGGGCAAACGGGGCTTCGCCCAGCAGCGGCAGGGCACGACGTACGCCGCCACCGGTATCCAGCTCGCCGGGCGTTTCGCGGCTGTAGTGCAGGCGCAGCCCCCAGGCGCTGCCGTCGCCGAGTGCATCGACGATCTGTTCGCCGCGATAGGCGACGTTGATCACGACGTCCTCGAAGCCGCCCTCGGCCAGGCCCTCGAGATGATGGCCGATCAGCGAAGTGGCGCCGACCTCGATCAACGGCTTGGGCATTTCGTCGGTGAGCGGGCGCAGGCGCTCGCCGCGCCCGGCGGCCAGAATCATGGCTTTCATGGGCGCGCTCATGGGGCGGTTTTCGCCAGCAGGGGTGCCAGCGGGGCCAGCGGCTCGTAGGCCGCCACCACCGGCTCGAGATAGCGCACGAAGCGCGGCGTATCGGCCAGATAGCGCGGCTTGCCATCCCGATGGGCAATACGCGCAAAGATCCCCAGCACCTTCAGATGACGCTGCGCACCCATGAGCGCGAGATCGCGCTTGAAGGCATCGAAATCGTCGCCGACCGGAATATCGCGCTCGCGCGCGGCGTCCCAGTAATGGCGTACCCAACCGTCGATGCGCCCGGCCGGCCAGCTGATGAAGGCATCGCGAAACAGACTGGCCAGATCGTAGGTCACCGGCCCGTAACGGGCATCCTGAAAATCGAGCACGCCGGGCAGCGGATGGCTGATCATGAGGTTGCGCGGCATATAGTCGCGATGCACGTAAACCCTGGGCTGGGCACAGATTTCATCGAGCAGAAAAGCAAAGGCCCGGTCGATATCGGCATGCTCGCCGGCGGTGGGCGTATAGCGCAGATGTCGGGCCAGATACCAGTCACGAAACAGTTCCAGTTCGACAGCGAGCGTGGCGCGATCGTAGTCGGCCAGCACGCCCGGCGCGCTCGCCTGTTGCCAGTCGATGAGTGCGCCGGTGGCCGCGCCGAACAGTGCGTCGGCATTGTCGGCATCGAGCACATCGAGAAAGGTCTTCGTGCCCAGATCGGTGAGCAGCAGAAAACCGCGCTCGTAGTCGGCCGCGAGCACGCGCGGCACGTTCAACCCGGCCGCGGCCATGAGTTCGGCAATACGCACAAACGCGGGATTGTCTTCGCGCTCGGGCGGCGCATCCATGGCGATATAGCTCGTCGTCTTGCCCGACTGTTCGACTTGCGCACGAAAATAACGCCGAAAGCTTGCATCCGCCGAAGCCACCGCCCAGCTCGGATCGGCGCCCAGTTGTCCGGCTACCCAGGCTTCAAGGGCGGCACGCCGCGGATCGCTGGCCACACTCATGCCGTACTCGCGATAGGCCGCGCGTGGCGTCGTTTTATTGCGGGTATTCCACCGGGTGCGCATAATCGGGCGAACTTGGGGGTTCGCTTGCGAACACAACCGCTTTCTGCGGCGCCGCTGCCTGGCCAACGGCCGGCGCGTCGTCGTGTCCAAGGGTGAGATATCCCGCCGTGATTCGTATCGCTGTTCACTATTGTCGTTTCGGTACTGGTCGTTTGGGTGCTGATCGTTTCGATACCGCGTGCCGTACGGGCCACGCCGCGTTGATGCGTGGCCGTTTTGCCCTGCGCCTGCCTGCACTCACGCCGCTGGTCATGAGCGTATCGCTGGTATGTGCGGGCACGCTGGCGGCCAAGCCTAGCATTGCCGCGGAGATGGGGTGTGCTGTCGACACGCCGCCGATCGCCCTGCCCGAGCCGAGCGCGGAGTCCACCCTGGTCGCCGATCAGGCCAGCCTGGAGAACGAGGTCGCCGAGGCGACCGGCAATGTGCGCCTGGAACGCAACGGTCAGGCGCTGGAAGCCCCGTTCGTGCGTTACGACCGCAAAAGCGGGCGCGCCCAGGCACGCAACGGGCTGCAATATTATCGCCCGGGGCTGTTCTTGACCGCCGACAACGGCGATGTGCTCATCAACGACGAAACCGGTGAATTCAATCAGGCCCGCTATTCGGTACTCACCAACGGCGGGCGCGGTGAGGCGGCCACTGTCAACGCGCTCGGCGCGGGCCGCTTCGAACTCACCGACGCCAACTACAGCACCTGCGACGGCGAAACCAAGGCCTGGCTGCTCTCGGCCGACCGTATCGAGCTGGATCGCACCACCGGTCGCGGCGAGGCCTTCGATACCGTCATGCGCTTCTACGGCGTGCCGGTGTTCTATTCGCCTTATCTGAATTTCCCCATCGACGACAAGCGCCATACCGGCGTATTGCCGCCGACCTTCGGCAGTACCAGTGATTCCGGCTTCGAACTGGCGGTGCCTTATTACTTCAACCTCGCGCCCAACTACGATGCCACCCTCGTGCCGCGCATCCTCGCCAAGCGCGGCCTGCAGCTGGGCGGCCAGTTCCGGTACCTGCAGCAACACCACCGCGGCGAATTCGATGGCGAATATCTGCCCAGCGACAACGAATACGACGATGACCGTGCCCTGTTCCATTTCGAACATATCGGCCAGCTCAGCCCGCATGTGGGTATCGAGGCCAACTACACGCGGGTCAGCGACGACGATTATTTCGATGATCTGAGCAACGGCCTGGCCGGCAGCTCGACCTCGCAGCTGGAACAGGCAGTACGCCTGACCGCGGTGGATACCGGCATCCGCTTTACCCTGCTCGCCCAGGATTTTCAGACGCTCGACGATTACGACAACGACAATCTCGACCGTGCCTTCAGCAACGACCCGTATAAACGCATGCCCCAGGCCCGCCTGGAAATGCTTACGCCAACCGCGCCGTTCCGGGCCGGCCTGGATGCCGAATTCAGCAATTTCCGTCGCGACGACGATATCGACGCCTTTCGCGCCGATGCGCGTCCGCGCCTGCTCTGGGGCGTGGATCGAGGCGGCTGGTATGCCAACAGCGAAGCCTCCTATCGGCTGACCCGCTACGACCTGCGCGGCTTCGACGAGACTGACAACTTCACCCGGGCCGATACCGGCGACGACGACGTGATCACCCGTGACATCCCCCAGTTCAAGCTGGACAGCGGACTGCGCTTTGCGCGCAGTTTCAACGACGGCTGGATACAGACCCTGGAGCCACGCGCGCAGTATCTGTATACCGGCTATGAAGACCAGTCGAATATTCCCATCTTCGACTCCGGCGTGGCCGACCTGCACTTCGACCGCCTGTTCGCCGACAACCGTTTCGTCGGTTCGGATCGTATCGGCGATGCCAACCAGCTCACGCTGGGCGTGTCCTCGCGCGTGATCGAACCCGAGAGCGGACGCACCGTCGCCAAGGTGGATTTCGGCCGTGTGACCGGTTTTCGCGATCTGCGGGTGAACATGCCCGGCGCTGGCGAAGTCGGCTACGGCGATCGCGGCTCCGATTATGTCGCCGGCCTCGAACTGCGCCCGACCGAACACATCAGTGCGCGCACCACCATCCAGTACGACCCGGACGACAGCCGCGTGAACCGCGCTGTGGCCACGGCCAGCTATCGCAGCGATGCCGGCTACCAGCTGGATCTGGGTTATCGGCGCTATCACGACTACCGCCCGCTGCGCGAAGTCACGCGTATCGACGACGACACCACCCGCACCACGCTCGTGCCCGGCGCCTACGAAAGCCTGGAGCAGACCGCGGTCGGGCTGCGCGCGCCGGTGACCGAAAATCTCGATGTGCTCGGGCGCTGGAACTACTCGCTCGAAGAAAACGAGAACGTGGAAACCCTGGCCGGCTTCGAATATCGTCCGTCCTGCTGCTGGGCGGGCCGCGTGGCCTGGCGGCGCTATGTCGCAGACAACGACGGCCGTCGCGATACCGCCATCATGTTTCAGTTCGTGCTCAACGGCCTCGGCCAGTTCGGCGATACGGTGCAATCTTTCGTCGATGACGATGTCTACGACGATCAGGACCGTGGCCGCAGTTCGAACAGCTCTTTTGATACCATCCGCTTCCCATGAGATACCTCCTCGCAACGGGCCTCGCGCTCGCGATCACGCCCCTGGCGTTCGTCTGCCTGCCGGCAGCGGCCCAGAGCCTGGGTTTTCCCGACGACTATTCGTTGATGAGCCGCTCGTCGGACCGCGCCGATGCCGCGCCCGCCCAACCCAGCGCCCAGACGCTGGACAAGATCGTGGCCGTGGTCGGCAACGGGGTAATCCTGGAAAGCGAGCTTGACCAGGCGGTCGCGCGTATTCGTGCCCGTGCCGGCCAGCGCGCCGATCAGATGCCACCGAACATACTGCGCTCCCAGGTGCTCGATCAGCTGATCATGCAGCGCCTGCAGATCCAGCGCGCCGAAGAGCGCGGGATCGAGGTCAGCCAGCAGGAAATCGATGGCGGCATTGCCCGTATCGCCCAACAGAATAATATGGACATGCAGCAGTTCATGCGCGCGGTCGCCGCCGACAGCAGCATGACCATGGACCAGTTGCGCACCCAGATTCGCGAGGAGCTGCTGGTCAGCAAACTGCGCCGTCAGGAAGTGATGTCGAAGGTGTCGGTCAGCGACGAGGATGTCGATCGCTATCTCGAGAACCAGTCGCTGCGCAATGCCCAGGATCGCGAATATCGCGTTCGCCAGATCCTGTTGCCGGTGGTACCGGGCGCGGATACCGCGACCATCGAAGCCACCCGCGATAAGCTCGAAGCGCTACGCCAGCAGATCGTCGACGGCGATGTGGATTTCGCCGAGGTGGCCGCGGACTATTCCGAAGGCGAGAACGCGGCCGAAGGCGGCGACATGGGCTGGATGGAAGGCGATTATCTGACCCGTTCCCTGCGCGATGTGGTGCCGACGCTCGCCCCCGGCGAAACCAGCGAGGTGTTTCGCGACGACCAGGGCTTTCATCTGGTCCAGCTCGAAGACATCCGCGGCAACGGCGCGCTGGCCGATCAACCCAAGGTGATGGTCGAGGAGCTCCAGACCCGCCATATCCTGCTCAAGCCCAACGAAATCCGCGATGACGAGCGCACCCGCGAACTGGCCCGCCAGATTCGCGAACGCCTGGAAGCCGGCGACGATTTCGCTGCACTCGCGCGCGAATATTCCGACGACAGCGCTACCGCTAACCAGGGCGGCGATCTCGGCTGGGTGCAACCGCGCAAGCAACGTCTCGACCCCGTCACCCGACGCCAGCTCGAAGCACTGGCGCCCGGCGAGGTCAGCCCGGTGTTCCAGACCAACGAAGGCTACGAGATTCTCAAGGTCACCGACCGGCGCGAGCGCGACCAGACCCGCGAAGCCGCGCGCGAACGCGTACGCCGTACGCTGGGTGAACAGAAATCGGTCGAGGAAGGCGAGCTGTGGCTGCGCAAGCTGCGTGACGAGGCCTATGTCGATGTACGCATGCCCGGCTACCAGGCCACCGGCGGTGGCTAGCCACTCTTGAGTGCAACCGCCCGCCTGGCCTTTACGCCGGGCGAACCCGCCGGGATCGGCCCGGATCTGGCGGTTCGTCTCGCCCAGCGGCCCCAATCGGCACAACTGGTCGCGGTCGCCGACCCCGACCTGCTGACCGCGCGCGCGGCGGCGCTAGGCCTGCCGCTGACGCTCGAACCCATCGACTACGACAAACCTGCGCGCCCGCTTGCTGCCGGCACGCTGGCCATCGATCCGATTCGCTGTGCGAACGCACCGCGTGCCGGCGTACTCGATCGCGCCAATGCGCGTTACGTGCTCGATACCCTGGACCACGCCACCGATCTGTGCCGAAGCGCGCGATGTGGCGCGCTGGTCACCGGGCCCGTGCACAAGGCCGTGATCAACGATGCCGGGATCGTGTTTTCCGGGCATACCGGTTATCTTGCCGCGCGCTGTGCGAGCGATGAGCCCGTGATGATGCTGGCCACTGACGACGGCGCGCTGCGGGTCGCCCTCGCGACGGTGCATATTCCGCTGGCCGCGGTACCGGCGGCGATTACCGCCGAATCGCTGACGCATACGCTGCGCGTGACCGAGCGCGCGCTGCGCGAGCGCTTTGGCATTGAACGACCGCGATTGCTGGTCGCCGGTTTGAATCCGCATGCCGGCGAAGACGGCTATCTCGGTCGCGAAGAGATCGACGTAATCACGCCGGTCATCACGGCCGAACGCGCACGCGGGCTCGATCTGGTGGGTCCGCTGCCGGCCGATACGCTGTTCACCCCGCACCGCCTGGCCGATGCCGACGCGGTCGTGGCGATGTATCACGACCAGGGCCTGCCGGTAATCAAGCATCTGGGCTTCGGGCGTACGGTCAATATCAGCCTGGGCCTGCCGATCGTGCGTACCTCGGTGGACCACGGCACCGCGCTCGAGCTGGCCGGCAGCGACGAAGTGGATTGCGGCAGCGCCCAGGCCGCCATCGATACGGCGCTGCGTATGATCGGTATCGAACACCGCCCAGCCTGACCCGATCCGGCGTTTTTCAAGGCTCACCTGCGGGTGGGCTGACTCACTCCTGCAACCGCGCGCCCGCGTTTGGAACAAGACCATGGCCCGGAAACGATTCGGACAACATTTTCTGCACGAACGCGGCGTGATTGATCGGATCGTGCGCCTGCTCGCCCCCGCGGCCGAGGATGCACTGGTCGAAATCGGCCCCGGTCAGGGTGCGCTGACCACGCCCTTGCTCGAGCACGTACAACGGTTGAGCGTGATCGAGATCGATCGCGACCTGATTGCCGATCTCGAAGCCCGGGCCGCACGCGATTCGCGCCTGGACGTAATCGCCGGCGACGCGCTGCGCATCGACTACGCGGCCCTGGCCGAACGTCGCGGCGCGCCGCTGCGCCTGGTGGGCAACCTGCCCTACAACATCTCCTCGCCGCTGCTGTTCGCGCTGCTGGCTAGTGCCGCGCCGATCGTGGATATGCATTTCATGTTGCAAAAGGAAGTCGTCGATCGGATGACCGCCGCCCCCGGCAGCCGCGACTATGGCCGGCTCACGGTATCGATGGCCGCCCGCGCGCGCGCCGAGGCCCTGTACGATGTCGGCCCCGGGGCATTCAACCCGCCGCCCAAGGTGATGTCGTCGGTGGTACGAATCACCCCACGCATGCCGGATTTCGAGATTCACGACGACCGGCTGTTCGATGAACTGGTAACCGCGGCCTTCAGCCAGCGCCGCAAGACACTGCGCAACGCCGTGGGCCGTTTTCTCGATGCCCAGGCAATCGAAGCCTGCGATATCGACCCGATGCTGCGCCCCGAACGTCTGGCCCCGCATGAGTTCGCCAAACTGGCCAATCGGGCAAGCGCGGCGAGCAGCAACGACTGAGCCGGGCGCCGCAGGCTGAAGCCGTTGGCTTCAGGAGGTCGGCTAGATCGGTTGCGTGCTGCAGCGGGTCAGCAACCGCGCGAATGCCCGTGGCGAATACAACGCCTGTTCGTCGTCGCTGAACCAGAGCACACGATTATGGTTGATCAGGCGCGTGTACGGCTCGGGATCGTCGATCGGGCCGAGCAGTACCGGGCATTGCAACTGCTCGACACAGGCAAACCATTGTTCGCTGTCCGGTCCGACATCGGCGGCATCGACACAGGCGATATCGCAGTCGGCCGGCACCGGCTTGTCGTGGCCGGCCAGGGTCAGGGCGCGACGCACCGGCAGCGAGCTATGTACACCACGGCGCATACGCGTACTCAACAGGCGCAGAATGAGGTCGTTGGGGTCCCGGTCGGTACGACGTAGTGCATCGCGCCATACCGCCTCGGCATCGGCAAAAGCGAGCATCGCACTCGGAATCGGCAGCACGATGGGTACGGTATTGATTTCCAGGGTGCGCCAGTTGCTGTGCAGCAACGAAAAGCGCCGCGCGATCCATTGCGTGAATGCGCGTAGCGCGCCCTTCTGTTCGGCCAGACGGGTGAGCGTATCCGCATCGACGAGCCGTGTTTCCGGGGTGCGCCAGGCAAGCGCCGCACAGGCGCCGGCCAGCACTTCGCGCTTGGCATCGCGCCAGATCGGATAAAACCGCAGGTCCAGCGTCGCATCGCCGAGCCGTGGTTCGGCATCCAGGCGCGGCGCGTGCAATTCGGTTTCGACCGGGGCGGCCACCGCGGCACGCCGTTGTGGCGCTGGCTTGCTGGCCTGGGCGGGCGCGTCTTTGCCTGGCGTACGCTGCCTGCTCGGCGCCGACTTCTGTACAGCGGGTTGCGAAGGCGGCGGCTGTACGGACGGCTTGGCCTGCTTCGGCTCGGCCTGCTTCGGCTCGGCCTGCTTCGGTTCAGCCTGCTTCGGTTCAGCCTGCTTCGGTTCAGCCTGCTTCGGTTCAGCCT